>NZ_JACRAW010000160.1 GCF_016213215.1 Bradyrhizobium sp.
ACTTCGTGATGGTGCTTCTCGACCTTGACGCCCATCTTGGCCATGGCGCCGAGCATTTCGGAGCGCATGTCCTGCACCGAGTCCTGCGGCGGAACCGGGAAGTAGCCGGCCTTGGTGCGGATGCGGTGACCGAGGTTGCCGCCCTCATATTCGGTGTCGGAATTGGTCGGCAGCTCGACGGAATCGAGCCTGAAGCCGGTGTTGTAGGGGTTCGCGGAATAGCGGACATCGTCGAAAACGAAGAACTCGGCCTCGGGGCCGACATAGACGACGTCACCGACGCCCATCGACTTGACCATCGCCTCGGCCTTTTTGGCGATGCCGCGCGGGTCGCGGTTGTAGGGCTCGCCGGTGGTCGGCTCCAGCACGTCGCAGACGATGATCATGGTCGTCTCCGCGAAGAACGGATCGATCGTCGCGGTCACCGGATCGGGCATCAGGCACATGTCGGATTCGTTGATCGCCTTCCAGCCGGCGATCGAGGATCCGTCGAACATCAGGCCCTCGGAAAACGTGTCTTCCTCGATCATGCCGACGTCGAAGGTGACGTGCTGCCACTTGCCGCGGGGATCGGTGAAACGCAGGTCGACGTATTTAACGTCGTTATCCTTGATGGATTTCAGGACGTCTTTGGCGGTCTTCATGAATACCCCTTTTGGCTAACCCTTATAGTCGTGTGGTGGTGGCACGATCGAAGCGACCCGGCGGCGGTGCGACCGCGGCTAGCTCAATAGCCTTGGGTAAGGCGCAACACAATATAGTCGAACGCGGAACCCCTGGGCCGGATCGGCTCGCTCAGATCGCGTCCAGTCCGGATTCCCCGGTGCGAATGCGAATGGCTTCTTCGATATTCGAGACGAAAATCTTACCGTCGCCGATCCGACCGGTCTGGGCCGCGCGGCGGATGGCGTCGATCGCGCGCTCGACCAGGTCATCCCCGATTACGATCTCGATTTTGACTTTCGGCAGGAAGTCCACGATGTACTCGGCGCCGCGATAGAGCTCGGCATGGCCCTTCTGACGTCCGAATCCCTTGGCTTCCGTAACCGTGATGCCCTGGAGTCCGACTTCCTGCAGCGCCTCTTTCACCTCGTCGAGCTTGAACGGCTTGATGATGGCTTCAATCTTCTTCACTGGGCGCCTCCCGGCCTTTCCACGTCAAATTAGCAACTTCTCATCAGAATGCGCATGATGCGCAAGGGTAGCTTTCGGACCTGCCTGACCAGCCCGGCGGTAGCCGGCCACACCTGTGAATGCGTGTGAGCGCGACGAATCGAAACGGCTTCCTCGGAAGCAGGGTCTATGCCAGTTTATTGGGTACCCTGATTTGGGAGCGTTATCAGCCTTTTAACAAGCATTTCGGATAGGGTTAGTCCAGCCCGTCCAGGATAGCGAAGGTTACAAAATAGGCAAACCGTCCATTTGGCAGGCATTTGAGGTCGGATGAGCGGGGGGCGGTACGGGAAACTGCCTCAGGAACAGGCGTTCTTACCAGGGAATTGGCATGGAAGTTCTGACCAACGCCGAAATGGAACGAGCCGACCGGCTCACCATCGCAGCCGGCACGCCGGGTTTCACCCTGATGCTGAGCGCCGGCCAGGCCGTTGCCGAAGCGGCAATCGACCTGGTCGAGGAGGGACCGATCCTGGTCGTTGCCGGTCCCGGGAACAATGGCGGCGACGGCTTTGTCGCTGCAGCCGAACTGGCAGCGCAGGGACGCGAGGTTTCCGTGATTCTGATGTCGGAGCGGGAGAGCCTCCAGGGCGATGCGGCCTCGGCGGCGCGTGGCTGGAAGCACCCGGTGCTGCCGTTCAATCCGCAGGCGATCGGCAAGCCCGCGCTGATCATCGACGCGCTGTTCGGCGCCGGTCTGAGCCGACAGGTGGAGGGCGAGGCGCGCGAGATGATCGAGGCCATCAATGCCAATGGGGCGCCTGTTCTTGCCGTCGACCTGCCGAGCGGCATCAACGGCACGAGCGGAGCGGTAATGGGGACGGCCGTCAACGCCACGGAGACCGTCACCTTTTTTCGCAAGAAGCCCGCGCATCTGCTTCTGCCGGGCCGCATGCACTGCGGCCGGGTGCGCGTTGCCGATATCGGCATCGCCGTGCAGGTTCTGGACGAGATCAAGCCGCAGGCCTTCGAAAACCTTCCGCAAGTCTGGCGCAGGTCCTTTCCGGTGCCGCACGTCGACGCCCATAAGTATGCGCGGGGCCACGTGCTGGCGCTGTCCGGCGATGTTGCCGCGACGGGCGCGGCGCGGATGGCGGCGCGCGGCGCGTTGCGGGCCGGCGCGGGCCTCGTGACACTGGCATCGCCGCGCGATGCGCTTATCGTCAACGCGTCGGCTCTGACTGCGGTGATGGTCCGTGCCGTCGATACGCCGGTCGAGTTCGGCGAGCTATTGACCGATAAACGCTACAACACCTGCATCATCGGTCCCGGCGCGGGCGTCGGCGAGCGCACCTGCGACTTCGTCCATACCGCGCTGTCGGCGCAGCGGCATCTCGTGGTCGACGCGGACGCGCTCACCAGCTTTGCCGCTTGTCCCGAGCGTCTTTTTGAATCGATCAAGTCCTCGCATGATCTTGAGGTCGTGCTGACGCCGCATGAAGGCGAATTCCCGCGCCTGTTCAGCGACCTCAGCAACAAGCACCCGAACCGCTCCAAGCTCGAGCGGGCGCGCGCGGCGGCGGAACGTTGCGGCGCCGTCGTCCTGGTCAAGGGACCGGACACTACCGTCGCAGCGCCCGACGGCCGCGCGACGATTGCAGCCAACGCCCCGCCGTGGCTCGCCACCGCCGGCGCGGGCGACGTGCTGTCGGGGATCATTGCCGGGCTGCTCGCGCAGGGCGTTCCCGCCTTCGAGGCCGCAAGTATCGGCGTGTGGATGCATGGCGAGGCAGCGGTTGAGGCCGGGCCCGGCCTGATCGCGGAGGACCTGTCCGAAACCCTGCCGGCGGTGCACCGGCGCATCTACGACGAGTTCGGCATCTCGTACTGAGGCATCCGGCAAATCCAGATGCCGCCTCACTCGACTGCGTACCATCGCACCAGTCGTGGCGCGGCCCATGCGGCAGCGAAACTCTCGATCAGCCAGCGTCCGGCATGGCTCGCTGCAAAGGCGATGCGTTGGGTCTGGCCAGGTTCGATCGCCAGCGTGTCGAGCCAGTATGGCTTCCAGCCGTCGTCGAGCCGATCCAGCACGCGGAAATGATGCCCATGCAGGTGGAAGATCGTCGTCGTCTCGGCGCGGTTGCTCAAGGCGAGCACGACAACGCGACCTCGCTTGACGCGAAAGGCAGGGGGCGCCGAGGCGGAGAAATCTGCCGGGCGGACCCAGTCCTTCGGGGCGCCTGCCAGCGCCACATCGACCCGCAGGGCACCTTTTAGGTCGAGCTGCTCCGGCAGGCCATTGGAGGGGAGCGGCGGTGCCGGCGGCAACCGGGAAGGACGGAGCGGCGCCTCGCTCGAAGTCACAACGCGCGCT
This sequence comes from Bradyrhizobium sp., assembly GCF_016213215.1. Classification (GTDB taxonomy): domain Bacteria; phylum Pseudomonadota; class Alphaproteobacteria; order Rhizobiales; family Xanthobacteraceae; genus Bradyrhizobium. The sequence goes on from NZ_JACRAW010000160.1 coordinate 3,491, forward strand.
ACCACCCGTGCCTCCTTGCCGTCGTGCAGGAGGATCGATGAAACGCTACCCGCCTGGCCCGTCGCATCGATGAAGGTGTCGCAGCGGCCGCCAGGTGCCAGCACCAGAGCACCGTTGCGGGCGAGGAAGGGTTCGGCGGGCTGGCCGTCCAGGGCCATCACCACAACTTCGTGGCCCTCGATTTTGATGGCGACGACAGCGCGGTGGCAGCCGTTGATGAAGCGAAGCCTGAGCCGCTCGTTCTGCCGCACGGAGAGATCGGGCATCATCTGTCCATTCACCGTGTAGAGCGGCGGGGAGTCGGGTGCGGCGGCACCGGGGACCTGCGCCGCTCCCTCGGCCGATAGCCGCCAGTCTTCGAGCAGGATGATCTCGTCGCGGTCCACCACCACCGGTTCGCTCTCTCCGACGATGAGCGGAAGAGGCCGCGCCGGCAGTCCCGTACCGTCCTCGAGGAGCCGGAGATCTGCTGTCAAGGTTCCGGCGTGAGTCATTGAAATCGTAAGGCTTTCCTGTCCTCCTGGGGCGGTGGGCCGCCGGGCGGCGAGCGGCTCGGCAGCTGCAGCGCCATCAAGGCCATGCCAGCCGAGCGCGGCCGCGACCTTAAGGTTGTTCTTTAAGCTCAACTCGAACCGATCGCCCCGTCTCAGCCGGACGCCGTTGTCTGGAGTTGAGGGTGAGAGCTCCCAAACCGGCGTGGCGGGCTGGCCCGAGCGCAGCGTCATCGTGCCGACCCTGGCCTCAAGGACCAGGGGAGCCGGCGCCTGCGGCACTGCGACGCCCGAGGCGGGGCAGAGGGCCGCAGCTCCCAATCCGGCCATCACCTCGCGGCGGTTGAACACAGGAAAGGGTTTCATCTTCAAGACGGTGCGGACCCGTGTTGGCTGGATATGTCCGGGGGCAATGCTTACCTGAGCGGAGCCTCAAGCGGCCATTTTTTTGCTGCGAAGGAGCGGGCTCGTTGCTATAAGCCCGCCGCCCGCGGCATCGCGGCCGGACACTTTGATGCTATCAGCGGGCGTGGCGGAACTGGTAGACGCGCTGGATTTAGGTTCCAGTGACGAAAGTTGTGGGGGTTCGAGTCCCTCCGCCCGCACCAAGCGCTTTCGGCGTTTGCACGAGGATTACTGGACGAGCTGTTTCCTCACGGGTATCCGCGAGGAGGCTGGTCTGTCAAAACACCGGCGCAAGGCTTTTCCGCCGCGCGCCGAACCGAATTGATCATAACAGGTCCTGGCGCGCCTCGCCGGGTCCCAACGAAGCGAAGATTGGACGCCCATGCAGGTCACAGAGACCCTCTCGGAGGGATTGAAGCACGAATTCAAGATCAGCGTTCCCGCTGCTGACCTCGATGCCAAGGCCGACGCCAAGCTCGTCGATCTGAAGGACAAGGTGCGCATCAACGGCTTCCGTCCGGGCAAGGTGCCGGTCAGCCACTTGAAGAAGGTCTATGGCCGCTCCGTGATGGCCGAGACCATCGACCAGACCATTCGCGACACCAACACCCAGATCTTCACCGAGCGCAACTTCCGCCTCGCGGGCGAGCCGAAGATCACTATGCCGACCGAGCAGAAGGAGGTCGAGGATCTCCTCAGCGGCAAGTCCGATCTGACCTACACGGTTGCGATCGAAGTCGTGCCGCCGATCCAGCTTGCCGACTTCAAGAGCTTTTCGGTGGAGAAGCTCGTCGCCGAGGTGACGGACGCGGATGTCGATGAGGCGATTCAGCGCATTGCCGACAACAACCGCTCCTACGCGCCAAAGGGCGAGGGCGCCAAGGTCGAGTCCGGTGACCGCGTCACCGTCAACTTCAAGGGCACCGTCAACGGAGAAGCCTTCGAGGGCGGCACGGGTGAGGGCATCCAGGTCGTGGTCGGCTCGAAGACCTTCATTCCCGGCTTCGAAGACCAGCTGATCGGCATTGCCGCCGGCGAGACGCGAACGCTGAAGGTCACGTTCCCCAAGAACTACGGCAACGCGAAGCTCGCCGGCCAGCCGGCCGAGTTCGAAACCACCGCAACCGCGATCGAGGCGCCGCAGGAAGCCAAGATCGACGACGAATTCGCCAAGACGCTCGGCCTTGAATCGCTGGACAAGCTCAAGCAGGCCGCGCGCGATCGCCTGGCTGCCGAATACGCCGTGGCGACGCGCCAGAAGGTCAAGCGGGCGCTGCTCGATCGCCTCGACGAGGCGCATCGCTTCGAGGCGCCGCCCTCGCTGATCGACGAAGAGTTCAACCTGATGTGGAACTCGATCAAGGCCGAGATGGATTCCGTCGGCAAGACCTTTGCAGACGAGAACACCACCGAGGAGGCGGCCCAGGAAGAGTATCGCAAGATCGCCGATCGGAGAGTCCGGCTCGGGCTCGTGCTGTCGGAGATCGGCGAGAAGAACAAGATCACCGTGACCGACGAGGAAGTCAGCCGCGCGGTGATCGAGCGCGCGCGCCAGATGCCGGGCCGCGAGAAGGAAGTCTGGGACTTTTATCGCAACAACGCCAACGCCCTGGCCCAGCTTCGTGCACCGATCTATGAAGACAAGGTCGTCGACTTCATCCTGGAGCTCGCGAGCGTGACCGAAAAGAAGGTCTCGCGCGATGAACTCTACAAGGAAGAAGAGGACGCGGAAAAGACCGCGGCCTGACGAAGCCTTGTGTTAAGCATGAATGGCGACAGGAGGCCGGCGGCGGGAGCCGTCGCTGGGCCGGCTATCGCGAATCAGCTTCAACTGACGAGATGGATTAAGCCTGACAGCACTCCGGTCTTGCCTCCGGGGAATTGGCGTATATCTGTGAATTGTCCTTTCGTCCTGCATCACGGGACCTGCGTCCGCGTCCGGCAATCCCAAAGCCTCTATCGGATGTTCGTCCCGGCCAACCATTCTGGGTGACTCATGCGCGATCCGGTTGAAACCTATATGCAACTCGTGCCCATGGTGGTCGAGCAGACCAACCGTGGCGAGCGCGCCTACGACATCTTCTCGCGGCTTCTGAAGGAGCGCATCATCTTCGTGACCGGACCGGTCGAGGACGGCATGTCGACCCTGATCGTCGCCCAGCTTCTGTTCCTCGAGGCGGAGAATCCGAAGAAGGAAATCTCGATGTACATCAACTCGCCGGGCGGCGTGGTAACATCGGGCCTTGCGATCTACGACACGATGCAGTTCATCCGCCCGCCGGTGTCGACGCTATGCACCGGGCAGGCGGCCTCGATGGGCTCGCTCCTGCTCGCCGCCGGCGAGAAGGACATGCGCTTCACGCTGCCGAACTCGCGCATCATGGTGCATCAGCCCTCCGGCGGCTTCCAGGGCCAGGCAACCGACATCATGCTGCACGCGCAGGAAATTCTGAACCTGAAGAAGCGGCTCAACGAGATCTACGTCAAGCACACCGGCCAGACCTATAGGGCGATCGAAGACGCGCTGGAACGCGACAAGTTCCTGACCGCCGACCAGGCGAAGGATTTTGGGCTGGTCGACAAGGTCATCGCCAAGCGCGCCGAGGAGCCGGCGCCGGTGAAAACCACCTAAGTCTGCGGGATCAATAAGGGCGCTGTTCACGTTAACGGGCGCGTTCGCGGGGCGCACGCGCGCGACTTGCGTTCCTCCGGACGCGGAAAGTTCCGGTTTCGTGCCGGTTTTGCCGTGGTAATCGCGCAACGCCCAGCCGATTTCCACCGCTCCCCCCGGTGCCAATGCCCGAAATCACGGTATTGTCACGGGTAGCCAGCGGCGGCCCGATTAGCGAATTCTTGATAGTCGGATGACAGCATGGTTGGCTAGGCGCGATCGGGTAGGATCGTGGGGAATCGAAGAACCGTGATTCTCAAGGAATGCAACGCGCAGGGTCTTTTTTGGTACAGAATTTGCTCTATCTCAACACTGCGACGGCGGATGTGCCTGAATGGTACGATCGGGGCGGACGGGATCGAACCGCGGACGGAGATTTGAATGAGTAAGGTCGGCACGAGCGACTCCAAGAACACGCTGTATTGCTCGTTCTGCGGCAAGAGTCAGCATGAAGTCCGCAAACTGATTGCAGGTCCCACGGTCTTCATCTGCGACGAGTGCGTCGAGCTTTGCATGGACATCATTCGCGAGGAGAACAAGTCCTCGCTGGTGAAGTCGCGCGACGGTATTCCGACGCCGAAGGAAATCTGCAAGGTGCTGGACGATTACGTCATCGGCCAGAGCCATGCCAAGAAGGTGCTCTCGGTCGCGGTCCACAATCACTACAAGCGGCTCAATCACCAGACCAAGCACAACGACGTCGAGCTTGCGAAGTCGAACATCCTGCTGATCGGGCCGACCGGCTCGGGCAAGACGCTGCTGGCGCAGACGCTGGCGCGCATTCTCGACGTGCCGTTCACGATGGCGGATGCGACGACGCTCACCGAAGCGGGCTACGTCGGCGAGGACGTCGAGAACATCATCCTGAAGCTGCTGCAGGCCGCCGACTACAACGTCGAACGCGCCCAGCGCGGCATCGTCTATATCGACGAGATCGACAAGATCAGCCGCAAGTCGGATAACCCGTCGATCACGCGCGACGTGTCGGGCGAGGGCGTGCAGCAGGCACTGCTGAAGATTATGGAAGGCACCGTGGCCTCGGTTCCTCCGCAGGGCGGTCGCAAGCATCCCCAGCAGGAGTTCCTGCAGGTCGATACGACCAACATCCTCTTCATCTGCGGCGGCGCCTTCTCCGGCCTTGAGAAGATCATCTCCGCCCGCGGCCGTTCCACCTCGATCGGCTTCGCCGCGCAGGTGCTGGCCCCGGAAGATCGGCGTACCGGCGAAATCTTCCGCCATGTCGAGCCGGAGGATCTGTTGAAGTACGGCCTGATCCCCGAGTTCGTCGGCCGTCTGCCCGTCGTGGCGACGCTGGAGGATCTTGACGAGACGTCGCTGAAGAAGATCCTCACCGATCCGAAGAACGCGTTGGTCAAACAGTACCAGCGGCTGTTCGAGATGGAGAACATCGAGCTCACCTTCGCCGACGAGGCGCTTGGCGCGGTTGCCCGCAAGGCGATCGAGCGCAAGACCGGCGCGCGCGGCCTGCGTTCGATTTTGGAAGCGATCCTGCTCGAGACCATGTTCGACCTGCCGGGCCTGGAAGGCGTCGAGGAGGTCGTGATCTCGCGCGAGGTCGTCGAGGGCACGGCTCGCCCGCTCTACATCTATGCCGATCGCTCCGACCGCGCAGTCGAGAGCAGCGCCAGCGCCTGACGGGCGGCTGGTTTGCCGATCGACTCTCGAAAAAATGGGCTGCGGAATAGTTCCCGCAGCCCTCTTTGTGTCGTTTTCCCCACGACGCCAACGCCAAATGGCGTGAATATTTCAACGGCTTGACACCCCCTGCCATCATAGCCACCTAATGTCGGGCGGCGGATTATCTTTCCAGATTCGCCTCAGCTACGATCCGGCGAAATCGCTTCGAAACTTGATGAGGATCAAGCGGTTCACGGATCATCTCGGCACCTTGTGGTGGCTGCGCTTTGGTGGGCTGCGTGCAAGGGGGCAAAACAAAAGGAACAGGCCATGACTAGCCCTAAACCCCGGCCATCGATCGTCCACGGCGAAGCCCACGATTATCCAGTGCTTCCGCTGCGTGACATCGTCGTCTTTCCGCACATGATCGTGCCGCTGTTCGTGGGTCGCGAGAAGTCGATCCGTGCCCTCGAAGAGGTGATGAAGAACGACGCGCTCATCATGCTGGCGACGCAGAAGAACGCCTCTGATGACGATCCGGCGCCGGATTCGATCTACGAAACCGGTACGCTTGCGAGCGTGCTGCAGCTGCTCAAGCTGCCCGACGGCACCGTGAAGGTGCTGGTCGAAGGGCTCGAGCGCGCGCGCGTCGAGAAGTACACGGATCGTTCCGACTATTACGAGGCGACCGCGGTCGCGCTCGCCGACACCGATGCCAAGTCCGTCGAGGCCGAGGCGCTGTCGCGCTCGGTGGTGTCGGATTTCGAAAGCTACGTAAAGCTCAACAAGAAGATCTCGGCCGAGGTCGTCGGGGTCGTGCAGGCGATCACCGATTTCGCCAAGCTCGCCGACACCGTGGCCTCGCATCTCGCCGTCAAGATCGCCGATCGCCAGGGCATCCTGGAGACGCTCTCGGTCACCGCGCGCCTGGAGAAGGTGCTCGGGCTGATGGAGAGCGAGATCTCGGTGTTGCAGGTCGAGAAGCGCATCCGCTCGCGCGTCAAGCGCCAGATGGAGAAGACCCAGCGCGAGTATTATCTCAACGAGCAGATGAAGGCGATCCAGAAGGAGCTCGGCGACGACGAAGGTCGCGACGAGCTGGCCGATCTGGAGGAGAAGATCTCCAAGACCAAGCTGTCCAAGGAAGCACGCGAGAAGGCGCAGCACGAACTGAAGAAGCTGCGCCAGATGTCGCCGATGTCCGCGGAAGCGACCGTCGTGCGCAACTATCTGGACTGGCTGCTGTCGATTCCGTGGAACAAGAAGTCCAAGGTCAAGAAGGACCTTGAGGCGGCGCAGACGATCCTTGATGGCGACCATTACGGTCTGGAGAAGGTCAAGGAGCGCATCATCGAGTATCTTGCGGTGCAGTCGCGCGCCAACAAGCTGACCGGACCGATCCTGTGCCTGGTCGGGCCTCCCGGCGTCGGCAAGACCTCGCTCGGCAAGTCGAT
>NZ_JACRAW010000023.1 GCF_016213215.1 Bradyrhizobium sp.
GCATTGCCCGACGGATCCTTGTGAATCGCGATCAGGCAGGGCACGCCGCCGCCGCGCAGATATTCCGAGCGCACGGTGTGGCCGGGGCCCTTCGGCGCGATCATCAGCACGTCGAGATCCGCGCGCGGGTCGATCAGGTTGAAGTGGACGTTGAGGCCGTGGGCGAAAACCAGGGCAGCGCCCTTCTTCATGTTGTCGTGCAGGTGCTCGCGATAGATGTCGCCCTGCAGCTCGTCCGGGGTAAGCATCATGACGAGGTCGCCCCATTTCGCGGCTTCCGCCACCTCGAGCACCTTGAACCCGGCGGCTTCCGCCTTCTTGGCCGAGGCCGAGCCCTTGCGCAGCGCGATCGCCACTTCCTTCACGCCGGAGTCGCGCAGGTTCTGGGCATGGGCGTGGCCCTGGCTGCCGTAGCCGACGATGACGACCTTCTTGCCCTTGATCAGGTTCAGGTCGGCGTCGCGATCGTAATAAACACGCATGGTGGTTTCCTCTAAAAGGGGCCTGAGTCGGCCGTTGCTCACGTATTCCGGGGTGAAAATTGCGGATTTCGGGCGTTGTCTAGAGCATTTTCCCCGACAGGGGAAACCCGTTTCTGCATGGAAAAGCGTGGCATCATGCGTCCACGAATACCGGGTAAAGCGAGGCCAACAGCAGCGCCGCCATCACAAGGTTGAAGCCGCGCACCAGGCGCTCCGAGGTCAGGACGGGGCGCAGTGCGGTGCCGAACAGGGCCCAGACCACGGTCGAGCCCGCTCCCATCACCAGGCTGATCGCGGTCTGGATCAGGATATTCCAGGGAAAGCTGGCGATCGCGGCATAGGCGGTGATGGTGCCGATCACCATCACCCAGCCCTTGGCGTTGATCCACTGGAACATGGCCGCGCCCCAGAAGGTCATCGGGCCGCGCCCGGCGTCCTCGCCCGGCTGGGCCGGGCCGGACCGCGCAATGCCGACGGCAAGATAGATCAGGTAGGCGGCGCCGGCATATTTCAGGACCGTCTGCAGGACCGGATAGGCGACAAAGACGGTGCCGAGCCCGAAGCCCACCGCCGCGACCATGAAGGCAAAGCCGAAGATGATCCCGGCCATATGCGGCAGCGTGCGGCGGAAGCCGTAGGTGAGTCCGGAGGACAACAGCATGATGTTGTTGGGCCCCGGGGTGAAGAACATCACCACCGCGAAAAGGATGAACGCGAACAGGAGCGGCTCTGACATCTTCGCCCTGTTCAGCTCTGTTCGCCGGGCGTCGGCTTGCGCAGGAGATAGGTGCCGTGCATGGGGGCATGATAGTCGGCCGAGACGAGGACGAAGCCGACGTCCGTCAGCATGCGCTCCATGACCCAGCCGAAGGTGGAGTATTCGTCGCGCATATGGGCGACGACGCTGTCGCGCGCGAAATCATGGTTCTTTATGTGGAAGTCGGCCCATTGCTCGACGTCGCGCTCGCCGCCGTCCGGCATCGAGACGTAGACGATATCGCGCAAATAGAAGCTCGCGCCGGGCTTGAGCGCACGATGGATGCGCGCCAGCGCCACCGCCTTCCAGAAATCCGGCAGGTGGTGCAGCGTGAACTCGCTGACGATCAGGTCGTAGGAGCAGGGCTCGTAGGCGAAGCTGAGCAGGCCCGCCGAGCGGGTGCGGACGCGCGCCTTGCGGTCGCGCGCGTAGATTTCGGCGAGCGCCAGCATGGCCGGCGAGATGTCGATGGCGTCGACCTCGGCCCCCATCAGCGCCGCCTCGGTCGCCAGCACGCCGTTGCCGCAGCCAATGTCGGCGATGCGCCAGCCGCTCTGCAACCCCAGCATCTTCAGCGCGGAGCGGGCGCGCAGGTCGGCATCCTCGCCATGGTCGTAGATCGAGGCGACCGCGGTATCGAGCCCGATGCGATTGCGCTCGTTGTAGAACCAGTCGCGCGCCAGCATGGCTACATCCCTTCCGGCCCGCGCGCGATGGCGGCGACACCGGTGCGCGACACCTCGACCAGACCGAGCGGGCGCATCAGGTCGATGAACTGATTGATCTTGGACGTGTTGCCGGTGATTTCGAATACGAAGCTTTCGACGGTGGCGTCGATGACGCGGGCGCGGAACGCATCGGCAAGGCGCAGCGTCTCCACCCGGTGCTCCCCGACGCCGCGCACCTTCACCATGGCAAGCTCGCGCTCGATCGCGCGGCCCGTCAGCGTCATGTCGACGACACGATAGACCGGGACCATGCGGTCGAGCTGGTGCTTGATCTGCTCGATCACCATCGGCGTGCCTGTCGTGACGATGGTGATGCGGGAGACATGCTTCTGGCTCTCGGTCTCGGACACCGTGAGGCTCTCGATGTTGTAGCCGCGGCCGGAGAACAGCCCGATGACGCGCGCAAGCACGCCGGGCTCGTTCTGCACCAGCACCGAAAGCGTGTGCGTCTCGCTGGGATCGTGACGATCTTCAATAAAATAGGCGGATGCGGGCTGGTTTGCGGGCTGGTTCATTTTGCTTATCCCGAAAAGGTCAGACTCCCTCTCCCCGCTTGCGGCGAGAGGGTTGGGGTGAGGGGGGCTCTCCATAGGGGCGGTGAGAGACGGACTCGCGGAGAGTCCCCCTCACCCGGATCGCATCGGCGATGCGATCCGACCTCTCTCCGCAAGCGGGGCGAGGTGAAGAAGGCGTTTGCGAACAGGCGGCACATCAGGCCACCACCTTGTCGGCTGCAGGCGCATCGGCGATCACCCACGTCCGGAACAGCTCAAAATCGATGTTGCCGCCGCTCAGGATCAGGCCGACGCGCCTGCCCTGCAGCCGGCTCTTCTCCTGCATGGCGGCGGCGAGCGCGGCGGCGCCGGCGCCTTCGGCAAGGTTATGGGTGTCGGTCCAGTAGGCCCGGATCGCGGCGGCGATCTCCTCGTCGGTGACCTGCACGATGCGGGAGGCACCTTTGCGGATGACCGCAAACGCGTCCGGATCGGGAATGCGCGTCGCCACGCCGTCGGCGCGGGTGTTGCTGGTTGCGGTCGCAATGATGGTGCCCTTGGCGAAGGACAGCGCGTAGGACGGCGCTTCGGTCGACTGCACGCCGACGATTTCGGTCTTCAGACCGAGCAGGTCGCGGGCGAGGATACAGCCGCAGATCCCGGAGCCCTGCCCGATCGGCACGTAGAGAATGTCGAGGTCCGGCGCCGCCCTGAACAATTCGAGCGCGTAGGTCGCCACCCCCCGCACGAGGTCCGGGTGGAACGACGGCACCATGTGCAGGCCGGTAAACTGGGCGCGGCGCTCGGCCTCTTCCCGAGCCGCCTGGAAGTCCTCGCCGTGTTCCACGAGCTCGGCGCCGAACGCGCGCATCGCGCGGTTCTTTTCGACCGAATTGCCGCGCGGCACGTAGATCACCGCCGGCACGCCATGACGGCTGGCGGCGAACGCCAGACTCTGGCCGTGATTGCCCCGCGTCGCCGAAATGATCCCGGGCACATCCGGGCGCTCGCGCTTCAGCCGCTCGATATAGACGAGCCCACCGCGCACCTTGAAGGCGCCGATCGGCGTGTGGTTCTCGTGCTTGACGACGACGCTGGTCCCGAGCCGCTGTCCGAGCAGCGGCCAGGCATGCGCCGGCGTCGCGGGCACCGCCTGGCCCACGATCTCGTGCGCACGCTCGAGCTGCTTCAGGTCAAACATGGTCGACGCTCACCTCACACCAATGCCTTGCCGGCGGCGAAGGCGGACGCGGTCGCCTCGTCGTTGGCCTGCTCCGGCAACAGCATTTCGTTGTGCGCCTTGCCGGACGGGATCATCGGGAAACAGTTCTCCAGCGAGGCGACGCGGCAATCGAACAGCACCGGGCGCTTGACCGAAATCATCTCATGGATCGCGCCGTCGAGATCGGACGGCTTGATGGCCTGGATGCCGACGCAGCCATAGGCCTCCGCAAGCTTGACGAAATCGGGCAGCGCTTCGGTGTACGAATGCGACAGCCGGTTGCCGTGCAGCAGCTGCTGCCATTGCCGCACCATGCCCATGTACTGATTGTTGAGGATGAAGACCTTGATGGGCAATTCGTACTGAACCGCCGTCGACAGCTCCTGGATCGTCATCTGCACCGAGGCGTCGCCGCCGACGTCGATGACCAGGCTGTCCGGATGGGCGACCTGGACGCCGACCGCGGCCGGCAGGCCGTAGCCCATGGTGCCGAGCCCGCCGGACGTCATCCAGCGGTGCGGCTCCTCGAAGCCGTAGAACTGCGCCGCCCACATCTGGTGCTGGCCGACCTCGGTGGTGATGTAGACGTCCCTGCCGCGCGTCGCCTCGAACAGGCGCTCGATGGCATATTGCGGCATGATGATGTCGTTGCTCTTCTTGTAATAGAGCGAGTTGCGCGCGCGCCATTTGGCGATTTCCTGCCACCACGCCTTGATGTCGGGCTTCTTGGCTTCCGCCTTGAACACCTGCAAGAGATCGCCCAGCACACTGCCGGCGTCGCCGATGATCGGCACGTCGACGCGGATGTTCTTGTTGATCGAGGACGCGTCGATGTCGACGTGGATCTTCTTCGATCCCGGCGAGAACGCGTCGATCCTTCCCGTGATGCGGTCGTCGAATCGCGCGCCGACGCACAGCATGACGTCGCAACCGTGCATCGCCATGTTGGACTCGTAGGTGCCGTGCATGCCGAGCATGCCGAGCCAGTTCTTGCCCGAGGCCGGATAGGCGCCCAGCCCCATCAGCGTCGAGGTGATCGGAATGCCCGTGACCTCGACCAGTTCGCGCAACAGCCTGGAAGCCTCTCGTCCCGAATTGATGACGCCGCCGCCGCTGTAGATGACCGGGCGCTTGGCGGAGGCGAGCAGGGCCACCGCCTTGCGGATCTGCTGCGCGTCGCCCTTCAGCCGCGGCGTGTAGGAGACGTGCACGTCGGACTTGCGCGGCGGGTGATAGGTGCCGGTCGCAAACTGCACGTCCTTGGGAACGTCGACCACGACCGGGCCCGGCCGGCCGCTGGTTGCGACATAGAAGGCCTCGTGCAGCACCTTGGCGAGATCATTGACGTCGCGCACCAGCCAGTTGTGCTTGGTGCACGGCCGGGTGATGCCGACGGTGTCGCATTCCTGGAACGCGTCGTTGCCGATCAGATGCGTCGGCACCTGGCCGGTGATGCAGACCAGCGGAATCGAATCCATCAACGCGTCGGCGAGCGGCGTCACCATGTTGGTGGCGCCGGGGCCCGAGGTCACCAGCACGACGCCCGGCTTGCCGGTCGAGCGGGCATAGCCTTCCGCGGCATGGCCGGCGCCCTGCTCGTGCCGGACCAGGATGTGCTGGACTTCGCTCTGCTGGAAGATCTCGTCGTAGATCGGAAGCACCGCGCCGCCGGGATAGCCGAAAATGTGCTGTACGCCATGATCGATCAGGGCGCGGACGATCATCGCGGCGCCGGTCATCTGGTTCGGATCGTGGCTCTTGTCACTCATGGCTTGCTCCGGATGCGCTGTTGCCAGCGGCTTTTTCGGTTAGTGGTTCGGGAAATAAAAAAGGGCCCGAAGAGGCCCCGTGCGCACCGCCTGAATTTGGATGGCCGCTAGCCATCCCCGGCGATGCGCCTGGGTACTACGGCAATAAGCAGTTTGGTAATAATGTTACGCATGGACGGCGCCCGGCTTCCCAAAGGTTGCGCGCGTTATAGCTGCCGGCGGCTGGAAGTCAAGGCGCCGTGTGGGTTTCGCGCGATTTGGGCAGTTTAGCTGCATTGTGGTCGTTCGGCGAGAGGCAATTTGCTGCGCTGCTGCAAAAGCGGTGGCCGTCAGCCCCTGTCATTCCGGGGCGCGACGAAGTCGCGAGCCCGGAATCCATAACCACAAGCGCCTGTGTGGTGCGAAGGTGTGGCCGTGATGCGCCACTTACGACGGCCTGTGGTTATGGGTTCCGGGCTCGCGCTTACGCGCGCCCCGGAACGACAGCGGAGAGCCATCCCCCCGCCTCCTCCGGCCTCACCCATTCAAACTCCGGCAACTGATGCCGGAACCAGGTGAACTGCCGCTTGGCATACTGGCGGGTGTCGGCGCGGCCGATCGCGGCCGCTTCTTCGAGACTGATCTCGCCGGCAAGGTGCCGGATCAGGACCGGCACGCCATGCGCCTTCATCGCCGGCAACAGCGGATCGAGCCGTCGCGCGGCAAGGCGCGCCACTTCGTCCAGCGCGCCCGAAGCCAGCATGGCATCGAACCGCGCGTCGATGCGGGCGTACAGCGCCTCGCGCTCCGGCGCCATGAACAGCGCGCTGACTTCGCCTGGCGGCAGCAGCGCCGGCAGGCCTTCCCGATGCCAGTCGAGCAGCGAGCGCCCGGTCGCCTCCACGACCTCCAGCGCGCGGGCGATGCGGGTGCGATCCCTCACCTTCAGGCGCTCGGCGGCGGCCGGATCGCGCCGCGCCAGTTCGGCGTGCAGCGCCTCGACACCGTCGCGATCTAGCCGCGCGCGCACGCTCTCGCGCACCTCGGCCGGAATCGGCGGTACCGCGGAAAGGCCTGAAACCAGAGCCTTGAAATAGAGCCCGGAACCGCCGACGAAGATCGGCAACCGCCCTTGCGCGCGCGCCTCGAGAAGCGCCTTTCCTGCATCCACCACCCAGGACCCTGCGGAAAAGTTCACCGCCGCATCGACATAGCCGTAGAGCGTATGCGGAACGAGCGCCTCTTCCTCCGGCGAAGGCCGCGCGGTGATGATGCGGAGGTCACGATAGACCTGCATGGAATCGGCGTTGATGATGACGCCGCCCGTTCTTTGCGCCAGTTCGATCGCCAGCGCCGACTTGCCGCTGGCGGTCGGCCCTGCGATAAGCACGGCCTTGCTCTCTTGCCTTTCCGAGCTCACCTGAAAATGTCTCTCGTCGCCACCCTCATCTGCAATCCCGCCAACCCCGCGCTCGACTCGACGATCGTGGAAGGCGCGCGCGCCGTGCTGCCCGAGGCCGGCCCGGGGCATTGGCTGTTCGACGAGGTGGCCATCGATATTCCCTTCACCGCCCAAATCGCCGACCAGAGCGCCCTCCACGCCATCGAGCGGCGCCTGCGCGAGGTGCGCGGCGATTTGCCGATCGACATTGTCGTGCAGCCTTCCGCTTTCCGGCGCAAGAAACTTTTTCTGGCCGACATGGACTCCACGATGATTGGGCAGGAATGCATCGACGAGCTCGCCGACTTCGCCGGCCTGAAGGCGCACGTCGCTTATATCACCGAACGCGCGATGCGCGGCGAGATCGCCTTCGAGCCGGCGTTGCGCGAGCGCGTTGCACTTCTGAAAGACCTGCCGGTCGGCGTCGTCGACGAAGTCCTCACCCGTCACATCACCCTGACGCCGGGCGGCCGGGAACTGGTGATGACCATGCGCGCGAGCGGCGCCTGGACGTGCCTGATCTCGGGCGGCTTCACGCTGTTCACCAACGAGATCGCGAAGAGGATCGGCTTCCAGGAGAACCGCGCCAACGAGCTCCTGGTGCAGGACGGCAGGTTCACCGGGCAGGTCAGGGAGCCGATCCTGGGGCACGCCGCCAAGCTCGGCACGCTGCTCGAGCTGCGCAGGTCGTTGAACCTCGACGACGTCGACACGCTGGTGGTCGGCGACGGCGCCAACGATCTCGGCATGATCCAGGCAGCCGGCCTCGGGGTCGCCTACCACGCCAAGCCCGCGGTCTCGGCAGCGGCAGCCGCCCGCATCGACCACGGCGACCTCACCGCGCTGCTCTACGCGCAGGGGTACCGGCGGGAGGAGTTTGTGGGGGGATAGTTCGAATGCCGACGGTCCTGCGCTGGCGATCCTATCGCGCGTTCTTCTATTCGAACGAGGGCAACGAACCGCCGCATGTCCACGTGCGTTCCGCTCGGCATCTGGATGCCCCGCCTTCGCGGGGCATGACAGTGATGTGAGCTGCGGCCTCTGACCCTACTGCACGCTCAGCGCCACGAAGCGCAGTTCGCCCTCGGCGTTGGAGACGAGCAGCAGGACCGATTTCTTGCCGTCCTTCTTCAACTGGTCGACGCGCTTCTGGACGTCGGCGCCGCTGGTGACCACCTCCTGCGCCACCTCGACGATGACGTCGCCGGCGGAGAGCCGCTTCTCGGCGGCATCCGACTTGGCATCGACACTGGTGACGACCACACCCTTGACGCTGTCCTTGATCTTGTAGCGGGTGCGCAGGTCCTTGCTCAGCGTCGCCAGGTCGAGGCCGAGCGCCTTCTGGGTCACCGGCTTCTCCGCCGGCTCCTCGGTGGTCTTGATCGCGGCCTGCACCTTCTCGGGATCCTGCAGGCGCCCGAGCGTGACCTTGCGGGTTTCCTCCTGGCCCTTGCGGATGATGACGACGTCGACCTCCTTGCCGACGGCGGTGTCTGCCACCACGCGCGACAGATCCCGCGGATCCTTGATGTCCTTGCCGTCGAACTTGACCACGACGTCGCCGGGCTCGATGCCCGCGGGCTTGGCCGGGCCCTTGTCCTCGACGCCCGCAACCAGCGCGCCGCGCGCCGGCTTGATGTTGAGGCTTTCGGCGATCTCGTCCGTGACGGCCTGGATGCGCACCCCGAGCCAGCCGCGGCGCAATTCGCCGAACTGGCGGAGCTGGTCGACGACGGCCACGACCGTCTTCGACGGCACCGCAAAACCGATGCCGATCGAACCGCCGGACGGCGAGATGATCAGCGTGTTGACGCCGATGACTTCGCCTTCGAGGTTGAACAGCGGACCGCCGGAATTGCCGCGGTTGATGGAGGCATCGGTCTGGATGTAGCTGTCATAGGGACCGGAGGAGATGTCGCGATTCTTCGCCGAGACGATGCCCGCCGTCACCGTGCCGCCGAGGCTGAACGGATTGCCGATCGCGACCACCCAGTCGCCCAGCCGCAGCCTGTCGGAGTCGCCGAACTTGACCGCGGTCAGCGGCTTCGGCGGTTTGATTTTCAACACGGCAAGGTCGGTCTTCTTGTCGATGCCGACCATCTCGGCTTTGACCTTGGTGCCGTCGTTCAGGATGACGTTGATCTCGTCGGCATCGGCGATGACGTGATTGTTGGTCACGACGACGCCGGAGGTGTCGATGATGAAGCCCGAGCCGAGCGAGTTGGTCTTGCGCGGTGTGTGTTCGCCGTTCTTTTCTCCGCCCTTGCTGCCGGGTCCCCTGCGGTTCTTGAAGAAGTCGTCGAAGAATTCCTCGAACGGCGAGCCCGGCGGCAAATGGGGGGTCGCGCCGCGGCCGTCGCCTTTCGCTTCGACGGTCTGCGATGTCGAAATGTTGACGACCGCGCCGATCACCTTCTCGGCGACATCGGCGATGCCCTCGGGCCCGCGTGCGAAAGCCGGCGAGACGACCGCGCTCGCGGCGCCAAGGACGATCGCGGCCAGCCCGAGACGCAGGCGGCGGGTCAAGGCAGGGGTAGCGGTCATATTCGGTTGTCTCCAGAGAGTCGTCGAGAAATATTGCCCCACACTGCGCTCGAACGGGCCGAGGGCGCAAGCACGGACCTTCACGGCTCAAGGCCTGAGAAGCCGGACAATACGGCGAAAAACAGACATCAACGCTTCACGATGACGTTGGTGCCTCAGGTGTGGCGCCGCACGACCCAAATCAAGATCAGGCCGATCACCGCCGAGCCAATGCCGGCCGCCCGCAGGACATAGTCCGGCGAGGTCATGGCGGTCTTCATGGCCCTGCGCATCCAGTTGGGACCGGCCGCGAACATGACGCCTTCCAGCACGAACAGAATCCCTAAGCCGATGAGGAAGTCGGCAAACGCAATGGACCTCATCGGATTGGAACCTCCCCTTGTGCTGTTCCTGGTTGGTAAGGGGCGACCTGGACGTCGCCCCCGTTTCCTTTTTGACCGGGCTAGGGCTTTGCCGCCCCGGCCGTCGCCTCAGCGCCCGGCTGCGGCTTGCCCGACGGGTTACCGAAATACCGGAAGAAGTCCGAATCCGGCCGCAGCAGGAAGCGGGTATCGCTGCTCCGCAACCCGTGCTCATAGGCGCTCATCGAGCGATAGAAGGCGAAGAAATCCGGATCCTTGCCGTAGGCTTCCGCGAACAGCCGATTGCGTTCGGCATCGCCCGCGCCGCGCGTCTGCTCGGCGGCCGAATTGGCCTCGGCGATAATCACGGTTGCTTCGCGATCGGCTTTGGAACGGATCTCCTGCGCCTTCTGGCCGCCCTGGGCCCGGAACTCGGCCGCTTCGCGTTGCCGTTCGGTCTGCATGCGCTGGTACACCGCCTGGCTGTTCTGCTCGGGGAGATCGGCGCGCCGGATGCGGACATCGACGACCTGGATTCCGTAACCCTCGGCCTCGTGATCGAGCTGGCCGCGGATCCGGTTCATCAGCATTTCGCGCTCGTCGCGCACCACATCGATGAAGGTGACCTCGCCGAGCACGCGGCGCAGCGATGCGTTCAGCAGCGTGGTGAGCTGCAGGTTGGCGGCCTGGACCGAGCCGACGCTTTGGTAGAAGCGCAGCGCGTTCTTGATGCGGTAGCGCGCGAAGGCGTCGACCACCAGGCGCTTCTGGTCGGAGGCGATGACTTCCTGCGACGGATTTTCCAGATCGAGAATGCGCTTGTCGATTCTGATCGCCGTATCGATGAAGGGCGCCTTGAAGTTCAGCCCGGGTTCGGTGACCACTCTCTTCGGCTCGCCGAACCGCACCACCAGCACCTGCTCGGTCTGGTCCACGGTGAAGGCCGAGCTGTAAGCCACGATCAGCACCAACAGCGCCAAGATAAGGGAAACAACTCCTGTGACCGGAGACTTCATCGGTTGCCTCCGCTCTGCTGCTGGCCGGTAGTGGCAGGTGCCGCCGGCTTACGCGGCGTCAATTCGTTGAGCGGCAGATAGGGCACGACGCCCTGCCCCGCGGCGCCGCCGTCGTAGATCAGTTTTTCCGAGGGGCCAAGCACGCGCTCCATCGTCTCGAGATAGAGGCGTTCGCGCGTGACGTCTGGCGCCTTCTTGTACTCCTCGTACACCTTCAGGAATCGTGCGCTCTGGCCCTTGGCTTCGGCCACCGCCTGCTCCTTGTAGCCTTCCGCGGCCTGGAAGATCTGGGCGCCGCGGCCGCGCGCTTCCGGAATCACGCGGTTGGCATAGGTCTGCGCCTCGTTCTGCAGGCGCTCGAGGTCGGCGCGCGCCGCCTGCACGTCGCGGAAGCTATCGATGACCTGGGCCGGCGGATCGACCTTCTGCATCTGCACCTGGGTGATCTGGATGCCGGAACCGTAACTGTCGAGCGTCTTCTGCATCAGTTGGTGCACGCCCTGCTCGGTGGTGGTGCGCGCGCCGGTCAGGATCGGCTGGATGTTCGAGCGGCCGATGACCTCGCGCATGGCGCTTTCGGCGACCGCCTTCACCGTGCCTTCCGGATTCTGGATGTTGAAGAGATAGTCGGCAGCGCCCTTGGGCTTGATCCGCCACAGCACCGTGAAATCCACGTCGACGATATTCTCGTCGCCGGTCAGCATCAGGCTTTCTTCCGGCACATCCCGCATGGTGCGACCGCGCCGCGCCGGGTCGTCGATCAACGACATGCCGATCGAGATCGTGTTCACGCGCAGCACCTTCGGCAGCAGAACCCTCTCGATCGGAGACGGCAGGTGGTAGTTCAGCCCGGGCTCGGCGTCGCGTACATACTGGCCGAAACGCAGCACAATGCCGAGTTCCTCGGACTGCACCCGATAAAAGCCCGACGCAAGCCAAATCGCGATCGCCCCGACCACGATCAGCGCGATACCGATGCCGCTGAAATAGCCGCCCGGCAGAAGCTGCTGCAGGCGGTCCTGCCCGCGCCGCAGAAGGTCCTCAAGATCGGGCGGCCTCGGGCCACCGGGTTGCGGACCGGAGCCCCACGGCCCTTTCGGGCCCGAGCCCCATGGGCCTCCGCCCTGATTCTTCCATGGCATCGACAGTCTCCTCGGCAGCCGGAGGATCCGGCCAGAATGTCCGCCCGGCTTTATAGGGGACCGCCACGGCCCTTACAACGCAAGCTTGACGCCTCCGAGCTATGCCTGAGCA
>NZ_JACRAW010000161.1 GCF_016213215.1 Bradyrhizobium sp.
CCAGCCTTCGAAAGAAGAGCGAGGATGTCCGCGGACGGCGAAATCGTGTGGTCCTGGCGCCCGAAGCTGGCGTCAAGCCTGCGGAGGTGTTTCACCCGACCGGGTGTGAGCGCCAAACATCCGCGCGGCGACGGTGGCAATAGAGCTCGTCTCACCGGGGAGATCACGACATAAGCCGTTAAAACCAACCGCGCAGGGAAGGCCGGGATGCTCTCGGCTGCCCTGTGGTCCAACCCGTGTGCGTTTCGCGCACGGACCGCGGGTGCCAGCCGGCACCCGGCCTTCCCTGCGCCCTCTTCCATGAAGCGGGCGGGAAAGTGCAGCAAAACTCGGGCGCAAAGCGCCGCGAGAATGCGGACCCACATCCCCTCGGCTGTTTGACATTCGAACAGGATCGTCACCGCGACTGACCATGTATCGCCCTCACCCTGAGGAGCCGCGCTTGCGCGGCGTCTCGAAGGGCGAGGCGCACCAGCAGGGCCTCATGCTTCGAGACGCGCAAAGCGCTCCTCAGCATGAGGAATTGAGAGCCGTCATTGCGAGGAGCGAGATTTGCCCGGCTTCATCCTTGGCCGTTCATCCTTCGAGGCTCGCGTTCGCGAGCGCCTCAGGATGACGGGACTGTCAATGCCGTCGTTGGGAGCGACTTCGCTGAAGAAGGAGCGAAGGCGTAAGCGAAGCAATCCAGACTGCCTCGGCAGTGACAGTCTGGATTGCTTCGTCGCTATGGCTCCTCGCAATGACGGTGTTGAAAGCGCGAGAATGCGAAATCATGTCTGGCAAGTGGCTCCGCTAAATCCGCTTGACCGTAATGATCTCGCTGCCGGCCTTCTTGATCCGCTCGATGGCCTGATTGGTGTTCTCGATCACGGTGGCCATGTGATGCGCGTTGGCGTGAACGATGGTGCTGGCATCGCGAACGATCGCGACATGCCCCTTCCAGAAGATCAGGTCGCCGCGCTGCAATTTGTCGAACTCGCTTCGCTCCAGCGCGCGACCGAGGCCGGCCTGCTGCATGTCGCTGTCGCGCGGACAGCCAATTCCGGCGGCATTCAATGAGAGCTGGACGAGGCCCGAGCAGTCGATGCCGAGATTGCTCTTGCCGCCCCATAGATACGGCGTGCCGACGAAACGCTCGGCAACGGCAACGAAGTCCGGCTCGCGATGGTCGAGGCCGGCGACATGGATCGTCGGCAGATAGTGGCCCTCGCGCGTGACCATGAAGGCGCCCTGTTCGCGCGTCACCGCAATGCGCGATCCCATGACCAGCGTGTCGGAAGGCGGCAGCTTGATCGAGGGACCGGGAAAGACGAACGTCCGCAGCGCAACGATCTTGTGCGTCGGTGTCGCGAGAGGCCTCGCGAGCGCCGCGTCGGGCAGCCAGCCGACATAGCCGTCGGCCGCAAGCTGGCCCCATGCCCAGCCTTCGCCATTGCGGTCATACACCGTGACGCGCTCGCCGCGCAGCGCCTGCGTCATCAGCATGGCGTCGGAGGACGGCCGCTCGCGCAGCGGGGCGATGGCTTCCGTCACTTCGAACTCCTCGCCGGTGACGAAGCGATCGGCCTTGACCTTGCCCTCGAGATATCCGGCGGCGATGTCGCCTCGCGCCGGGGTGAGCCGCGGATCATCCATAGCGCTCGCTCAGCAGTTTGTAGATCGCGCGCGCCGCCTGGCACTCACCGCCTTCCGGCCGCCCCGGCTTGGCCGACGGCGTCCAGGCGAAGATGTCGACGTGCAGCCAGCTCCTGGCCTGCTCGACGAAACGCTGCAGGAACAGGGCGCAGGTGATCGAACCGGCGAAGGTGCCCGATGGTGCGTTGGTGACGTTGGCGACCCTGGAATCGAGCCAGCTGTCGTAAGCGGGCCAGAGCGGCATGCGCCACAGCGGATCGTTCTCCGCGGTCGCGCAGCGCGCAACGTCCTGCGCCAGAGCTTCATCGCTGGTGTAGAACGGCGGCAGATCGGGACCGAGCGCGACCCGGGCCGCGCCGGTCAGCGTGCCGAGATCGATCAGGAGGTCGGGCGCCTCTTCGTCGGCCAAAGCCAGCGCGTCGGCGAGCACGAGGCGGCCCTCCGCGTCGGTGTTGCCGATCTCCACCGTCAGCCCCTTGCGCGAGGCAAACACGTCGAGCGGGCGGAAGGCGTTGCCGGAGACGGCGTTTTCCACGGCGGGAATGAGAACGCGCAGCCGTATCTTGAGGCTTGCCTGCATCACCATCTTCGCCAGCGCCAGCACGTTGGCGGCGCCGCCCATGTCCTTCTTCATGAGCAGCATGCCGCTCGAAGGCTTGAGGTCGAGTCCACCGCTGTCGAAACAGACCCCCTTGCCGACCAGCGTCACCTTGGGATGAGCCGGATTGCCCCAGGTGAAATCGATCAGCCGCGGAGCGCGGGTCGAAGCCATCCCCACCGCGTGGATCAGCGGCAAGTTCTCGCGCATGAGGTCATCGCCGATAACGCAGCGAAAGCTCGCCGCGAAAGAGCCGGCCAGCGATTGGGCCGCGGCGGCGAGTTCTTCCGGCCCCATGTCGTTCGATGGCGTGTTGATGAGATCGCGCGCCAGCATGGCGGCGTCCGCGATCCGCGTCAGTTCGGCGATGTCGATGCCGTCCGGCGGCACGAGCCTGAGGTCCGGGGCATCGGACTTGCGATAGCGGGAAAACCGGTAGCTGCCGAGCGCAAAGGCCAGCGCGGCCAGCCGGGTATCGTGCGGCGCGTTGGCGAACCGGTAGGTGCCCGGCGGCAACAGCCCGGGCAGCTGGCCGGGCCGGAACAGGTCGAGTGACCTGGCGCCGGGATCCTCGAGGCCGAACAGCACCTGCGCGATCTGCCCGTCGCCGGCCGGCAGTATCAGGCAGGCGCCCGGCTTGGCGGCAAAGGCGCTCGCGACGGCGAATTGCCCGGCCTGCGGCGGCAGGGTTTCGCGCAATACCTCCCATGATGATGTGGTCACAAAAGTGATGGGAATTGCGGAGACGCCGGGCGCGGTCTCGAACACGGAAGGCATAGGGTCGCTCGAACTGGGGGTCGAAGGATCAGGCGCGAAGCAGGCAAGAGACTTCGCAGAGTTTTCGCAAGCTCGCAATCGGCTTCGCCGCGGCCAAAAGCGCAGCTGCTACTCGCAGGCAAATTGCCGTGCTAGGTTCCAGGCTAAGCTTGCCGGGAAGGGCGCGACGTCGGACGTCAGGACCAGGTGCGTCGGGAGGAAACAATGGAAGCTTTGTGGGACGTGGTCGCGTTCATCGGCCATGCGATCGAGGCGATCCTTGCCTATATCGATCATCACCACTGGATCTTCGGTTTCCTCGCCGGAGGCTACATCTTCTATCTCCACGACCGCGCCGTCCATGCCAGATTCGACGCTATCGACAAGCGACTCGACGAGGTGAGAAAGCGCCTAGCCCTCGAATACTGATCGTCCCCGCTCGAGGCTCTCAGCCGGGTCGCGCGTCCGCGGGGGGCCGTGCGGCTGGGCGGCGATGCGGACCGGCAATTAACCGGGCGTTAGGGTTAACAGTCTATTGCTGACGCGTTCGGTTCGATCGCCCCAGAGTCAGAGCGTCATGCGTCAGCAGTTAAGCCTAGCCCGGCTTCTTTCATCCGCGGCCCTGATCGCGGTTCTGGGCACAAGCCTCGGCGGCTGCCAGACCATGTCCGACATCACAGGATCCGTCACGCCGCGGGCCGACACGGCCCCGACGGATCCGGCTCGCGCGGTGGAAGTCTATGGCGAGCGTTACCGAGCCAACCCCAAGGATCCCGACGTGGCGCTGGCCTACGGCCAGGCACTGCGCGCCAACGGTCAGCGCGCACAGGCCGCCGCGGTCCTTGAGAAGGCGACCATCGCCCATCCCGGCAACAAGGCGCTGCTTGCGGCCTATGGCCGCGCGCTGGCCGACAACGGCAATTTCCAGCAGGCATTCGACGTGCTTTCCAAGGCCCACTCGCCTGACAGCCCCGACTGGCGCATCCTGTCGGTGCAGGGCACCGCGCTCGATCAGCTCGGCCGGCACGAGGATGCGCGCCGCTACTACGCCAGCGCGCTGAAGATCGTGCCGGACGAACCCTCGGTCCTGTCCAATCTCGGCATGTCGTACATGCTGACAAGGGACCTGCCCAAGGCCGAACAGGCGCTGCGGCAGGCCCACGGCAGCACGCGCGCCGATGCGCGGGTGCGGCAAAATCTCGCGCTGGTGGTCGGCCTTCAGGGCCGTTTCGCCGAGGCCGAGCAGATTGCGAAGGCCGACCTGCCGCCGGACGAGGCGGCCGCCAACGTCGCCTATCTGAGGGACATGCTGAGCCGCAAGGATAGCCCGCGGGCGCCGGGCAAGACGCCCGTGGCAGCGCTTAACCGACCCAACTGAGCGGTGACTTCCGACTGACCCGCCGCCCGAAACCTGCGGCGGATCGCACCAGCTCTCAGTGCAGCTCCGAAACCTTGATGCCGGTCGGTCCGAGAATGACGACGAACAGGACCGGCAGGAAGAAAAGGATCATCGGGACGGTCAGTTTGGGGGGCAGCGCGGCCGCCTTCTTCTCGGCCTCGTTCATCCGCATGTCGCGGTTTTCCTGCGCCATCACGCGCAGGCTCTGGCCCAGCGGGGTGCCGTAGCGTTCCGCCTGCATGAGCGCCAGGCAGACCGACTTCACGCCTTCTAGCCCGGTGCGGCGCGCCAGGTTCTCATAGGCGACCTTCCGGTCCTGCAGGTAGGACAGCTCGGCCGTCGTCAGCGTCAGTTCCTCCGACAGCGCGATCGACTGGGTCACGATCTCGGCAGCGACCCTGCGAAACGCGGTCTCGACCGACATGCCGGACTCGATGCAGATCAGCAGCAGGTCGAGCGCATCGGGGAAGGCGCGCTTGATGGAGAGCTGGCGCTTGGAGATCGCATTCCTCAGGAACAGCATCGGCGCCTGAAGGCCGAGATAGGCCGCTGCGATGCAGATGCCGATCTTGAGCGGCAGCGGCTTATCAAGATGCGCGACCACGAATACGTACAGCGCAGCGCCACCGAAAAGCGCGATCGGCGCGACGGCGCGGGCGAACAGGAAGGTGACGTATGGGGCGTGACCGCGGTAGCCGGCCATAACCAGCTTCTCGCGGGCGGCCTCCTGCGCGAGCCATTTGGTCAGGTTCAGGTCTTCGACTATCTTGGAGACGAACTGCTTCGGCGTCTGGCGCAGGGAGACCTTCTCGTTCTTGTTCATCCGCTCGCGTTCCCGCTGCCGGATGCGTTCGCGTTCGTTCGCCACCGCCTTCATGCGCTTGGCTAGTCCTTCGCCGGCAAAGAGCGGCATAACCAGCGTATAGACGGTCGCGCTGGCGGCGATCGCCGCCAGCAGCATGGTCATGAAGCGGACGTCGTGAAGTTTCGCGATCAGGAACTCAACCATGCCACACCCTCAGAAGTCGAAATTGATCATCTTCTTCATGACGAGCACGCCGATCGTCATCCAGACCACGCAGCCGGCCAGCATCAACTGGCCGGTCGGATGGGTCCACAGCAGCGAGATGTACTGGGGCGTCGAGAGATAGACGAGCAACATCACGATCGGCGGCAGCGAGCCGATGATGGCGGCGGATGCCTTGGCTTCCATCGACATCGCCTGGATCTTTTCTCTCATCTTCTTGCGGTCGCGGAGCACCTTGGACAGGTTGCCGAGCGCTTCGGAGAGGTTACCGCCGGATTTCTGCTGGATCGAGACGACGATGCCGAAGAAGTTCGCCTCCGGCAGCGGCATCCGGTCGTACAGCCGCGCGCAGGCTTCGCCGAGCGGCATGCCGATCGCCTGGGTCTCGATGATGGCCAGGAACTCGCTGCGCAGCGGGTCCGGCGAGTCGGCGGCGACGACCTTGATGGATTCGAACAGCGGCAGGCCGGCCTTGATGCCGCGAACGATGATGTCGACGGCGTCGGGCAGCGCGGCGAGAAACTTGGCTTCGCGGCGCTTCCTGAGAAAGTTGAGCGCCCAGCGCGGCAGGCCGAAGCCGGCGGCAAAGGCAAGCCCGCCGGCAGCGATCAGTCCGCCGCCGACGAACAGGGCGAGCAATCCGAAAAGGACGGCAAGCACACCGGATACGATCCAGAATTTCTGCGGTGTCCAGTCCAGCCCCGCCTGGGTCAGGCGCACGCTGAGGGGAGCGCTCTGCTCCTTCTGGCGTCGCGCCTCGAGGTCCTTGAGCGTCCCCTCGATCTGTTCGCGGCGCGAGCGCTGGGATTTCTCGGCCTGCCGCACGGCGACCGGCTCGGACCGGGCTATGAATGCCCGCCTGTTCTCCGCTTTCCGTTCGCCGGAAAGATACGGATAGAGGAACACCCAGGCGACGCCGCCGACGGCGGTGGTGGCGAGAAAGGCGAGCGCCAGCGTTTGCAGTTTCATGGCACGCTCCCTTTAGGTTTTCGAGGCCATTTCGGCCGCGTCCAGCGCGGCGCCGAGCCGCTTCTCCTCGCCGTAGTAGCGCGCGCGATCCCAGAAGCGCGGCCGTCCGATGCCCGTCGAGCGGTGCCGGCCGATGATCTTGCCGTTGGCGTCCTCGCCCATCAGGTCGTAGATGAAGATGTCTTGGGTGATGATGGTGTCGCCTTCCATGCCCATCACCTCGGTGACGTGCGTGATGCGCCGCGAGCCGTCCCGCAGTCGGGCCGCCTGGATGATGACGTCGACGGAAGCGCAGATCATTTCGCGGATGGTGCGCGATGGCAGCGAGAACCCGCCCATCGTGATCATGGACTCGCAGCGCGAGAGCGCTTCGCGCGGATTGTTGGCGTGCAGCGTGCCCATCGAGCCGTCGTGGCCGGTGTTCATGGCCTGCAGCAGGTCGAACGCCTCCGGTCCGCGGACTTCGCCGACGATGATGCGCTCTGGGCGCATACGCAGGCAGTTGCGTACGAGATCGCGCATGGTGACCTGGCCTTCACCTTCGATGTTTGGCGGGCGGGTCTCCAGGCGCACCACGTGGGGCTGTTGCAGCTGAAGCTCGGCGGCGTCCTCGCAGGTGATGACGCGCTCGTCGTGCTCGATGTAGTTCGTCAGGCAATTCAGAAGCGTCGTCTTGCCCGAGCCGGTACCTCCCGAGATCAGCACGTTACAGCGGCAGCGGCCGATAATCTGCAGGATATCGGCGCCTTCTGGCGTAATGGCGCCGAACTTGACGAGCTGATCCAGCGTCAGCTTGTCCTTCCTGAACTTGCGGATGGTGAGTGCGGGCCCGTCGATGGCCAGCGGCGGGACGATGGCGTTGACGCGCGAGCCGTCGGCGAGGCGCGCGTCGCAGATCGGCGAGGACTCGTCGACCCGGCGGCCCACCTGGCTGACAATGCGCTGGCAGATATTCAGGAGCTGCTGGTTGTCGCGGAACCGGATCCCGGTGCGCTGAATCTTGCCGGCGACTTCGATGTAGACGGTGTTGGCGCCGTTGACCATGATGTCGGCGATGTCGTCGCGCGACAGGAGCGGCTCGAGCGGACCGTAACCGAGCACGTCGTTGCAGATGTCGTCGAGCAGTTCTTCCTGCTCGGCGATCGACATCACGATGTTCTTGATCGCGATGATCTCGTTGACAATGTCGCGGATTTCCTCGCGCGCCGACTCGGCGTCGAGCTTGGCAAGCTGAGCGAGGTCGATCGCCTCGATCAGAGCGCCGAAGATCGTAGCCTTCACTTCGTAGTAATTGTCGGAGCGGCGGCTCTCCATGACCGGAGGCGCCATCACTTTGGCCGGCGCGAGCGGCGGTGATGACACTGCGGGAGGTGACGCGCGGGAAACGCTCGGCGCCGGGGTGGGCGCCGGTTCCGGCGTCGCGCCACCGGGCTTGGGAGCCCGAAAGTCGAGGTCTGTTCCGCTACGCTTACCGAACACAACACTGCTCCATGCCGCGGGCTACTTTTTCCGCAGCTTCTCGATCAGAGGAGAAAGGAATGAAGATTTTGCCTTCTTGGTCTCGCTGCGCCCGGTCAGGCGCTGCGCGATATGGAGAAACATTTCGATCGTGCGATGATTGGCGGAGATTTCCGCGATCATCTGGCCGTTGTTGGCGGCAGCGCCGAACACCTGTGGGTCGAACGGAATGGTGACGATCGGGTCGCTTTCGATCGCCTTGGCGAATTCGCTGGCATTGATTTCCGGCCGCTTCGGAACTCCGACCTGGTTCAGGCAGTACACCGGCGGGCGGTCGTTCGGCCGCGCCGCCTTCAGGAGATCATAGAGGTTCTTGGTGTTGCGCAGATTGGCAAGATCCGGCGCGGCGACGATCAGGATGTCATCCGCCCCGATCAGCGCGCGCTTGGTCCAGCCCGACCATTGATGAGGGACGTCCAGCACGACGCAGGGCATGGTCGTGCGCAGCGTGTCGAAGATGGCGTCGAAGGCGTCCATACCGAAATCGTAGACACGGTCGAGGGTAGCCGGCGCCGCCAGCAGGCTGAGATGGTCGGTGCACTTCGAGAGCAGGCGATCGACGAAGGCGGTATCGACCCGGTCCGGCGAGAACACGGCGTCGGCAATGCCCTGCGGCGGATCCTGGTTGTAGTCGAGCCCGGCGGTGCCGAACGCGAGGTCGAGGTCGGCAACCACGGAATCCATCGCGAGGTCGCGCGCGACCGCCCACGCGACGTTGTGGGCGATGGTGGAGGCGCCGACGCCCCCCTTGGCGCCAACGATCGCGAGGATACGGCCGACGGCCTTGGCTTCCGGCGCCGAGAACAGACTGCAGATCGACCGCACAACATCGAGCGCCGTGACCGGCGCGAGCACGTAGTCGCTGACGCCGCGGCGAACCAGATCGCGGTAAAGGCCGACATCATTGATACGGCCGATCACGATCACTCGGGTTCCGGCATCGCAGACGGTTGCGAGCTGGTCGAGACCGGCAAGCAGGTCGTTGCGGCCGTCGCTTTCCAGCACGATGACATTCGGCGTCGGCGCGGAGCGATAGGCTTCGATCGCGGCCGCCATTCCGCCCATCTGGAGCTTGAGGTGAGCCTTGCCGAGGCGGCGGTCCTCGCCGGCCGATTGCACGGCCGCCGCAGTCTCCACCGTTTCGCAGAACGCCTGAACCGAGACGCGCGGCGCGGGCGCAATATGCTCCTCGACCGGCGGCGGGGCGGCCTGCGGCTGCTCTTCGGTGGGCTGGCGGGCGTAGCTGATCATTTGCCGGTATCGCTGAGTTTGGCCTTGTCGGATTCGGGATATTGAGTGGTGGTCGTCGTGCCCTTCCGATATTTCTCGAAGGCGGCAGTGCGGCGCACCGTGTAGGGCGGTGTCTCAGCCCGCGGCTGCACGAGATCCGACGGATTGTCGACCATCGCGGCGAGATTGCGCTGCGAGGCGCAGCCGAAATTGTAGTAGGGCTTGTTCTCGAAATAGCTCTTGTTCTTGATCGAAGGGCCGAGGTCCTCCGGCCACAGCCCGCACGGTCCGGCGACCGCCGCGATCTTGGAGTAGCTGAGGCGGATGGGCGGCAACAGACGCGGATCTTCCGGCCGGTAGCGGCGCACGATAACGCCGCGCGGCGGCACGCCGGCGGCCGCGAGCAGCGATTCGATTTCCCGCATGGAGCCGGCGGCTGCGCGCGCATTCGGCGTATCGACCGGAAGGTCGGCCTGAATTGCGCCGGTACCTTCGCGCAGCCAGGTTTGCGCGAGTCCCATGACGTCGGCGCGCTGGGTGGCGGTCAGTCCGCCCCGGGCGTGGCCGACGAAGACCACGATGGACTGGTTGGCCTCCTGGATCGCAATCGGGTGGCGCTGCTTGTAATCGTCGGGAATGCTGTTGGTGGCGACGACGTCGTTGGTGTGCGTGCAGGCGCCGAGCGCAATCGCCGCGCCGGCAAGCGCGCCTGCGGCGCGAAGGGCGGCTTTGCGATCGAGGGGTGGTCTTGTGGTCATCGGTTCTGTCCCCGTTCCGCCTCAGTCGGTAATGAAGCCGTAAGTGCCGCGGTAAGCCCGCGCCGGCTCGACACGGCCGGGTACGCCATAGATTCGGTTGATGTTGCCGAGGAGACCAGCCTGTGGGTCCGAGGGCGCCGCGAAGCCGTCGTCAGGCCGCGACAGATCCTTCTGCGCCACGGCGCGGACCACGTAGGGCGTCACCAGAACCATCAGCTCGGTCTGGCTGTTGACGTAGTCGCGGCTGCGGAACAGCGTTCCGAGGATCGGGAGCTGCATCAGCCCCGGCAAGCCGTTGATCGCCTGCTTGGTATTTTCCTGGATCAGGCCGGCCATTGCCATCGCGCCGCCCGAGGGAATTTCGAGCGTGGTTTCGGCGCGGCGGGTCTTGATCGAGGGAATGGTGAGCGAGTTCACGGTCGAGGAGGTGACCGCCTGGGACAACGTGATCGAGTTGTCGTTGGAGAGCTCGGACACTTCCGTCATCACATGCAGGCTGATGCGGCCCTCGGTCAGCACGACCGGGGTGAAATTCAGGGAGATGCCGAACTTCTTGAAGCTGATCTGGGTGGTACAGACGTGCGTCGTGGGATCGCAGGAATAACCGGCTGGAATCGGGAATTCGCCGCCGGCGATGAACGTCGCCGACTCTCCGGATATCGCCGTCAGGTTCGGTTCTGCGAGCATGCGCACGACGCCGGCACTTTCCATCGCGCGCAGCGTTGCCTGCACCGACGGCGTGGCGCCGAAGGATGCCGTGGTGGCGTTGCCACTGACCAACGCGTGGCCGTAGGCGGTGAACGGATTGGAATTGTTGAAGTTCACCACCGCCGTGCCGTAGCTCAGGCTGGCGTTGAGGTCGATGCCCAGCTGCTTGATGATGGAGCGGGAAACTTCGGCGACCGTCACCTTCAACATGACCTGGTCCCGCCCGCGCACCACGATCGAATTGACGACCTTGTCGGCACCGCCCGCAAGGCGCGCGGCTAGATCGCCCGCTTGCTGCGCCTCGATCGGGGTGGCTGCGGTGCCGGTGAGGATGACTCCGTCGGCGACGCCATCGATATGGATATCCGAGTTGGGGAACGCCTGTTTCAGAGCGGCGCGCACGCCGTTCAAGTCCCGCTTCACCGCGATGTCGTAGGCCGCGATCTGCTGGCCGGCGGAATCGAAGAACACGATGTTGGTCTGGCCCACCGCGGCGCCGATGATGTAGGCGCGCTGCGCAGAGCGGATCACCGCGTTGGCGATCTTGGGATCGGCGACCAGCACGTCCTTGATGTCGCGCGGCAAGTCGATCACCAACGACTTGCCGACGCCGAGCGAGAGGAAGCGCGCGTTCATCTGGCCGTCAGCGGCGATGGGCGCCGCCGCGCGATAATCGCCTGCGACGACCGGTGTCAACGCCGGATTGAGCGTCAGCGCGGTCGCCGCCGAAAAGGACAGGGCGCGGACCAGGAAAGTCCGCATTTTTGCCCCGTTGACCCTGCTCTTCATATCGCGTGCCCCATCGTCACTTTTGTGCCGTTGCCTGGCTGAGGATGCCGTAGCGAATGACCGCGACGGTCTCGCCGCGCCGTGGCGCGTGATCCTCTATCTTGTTGTCCTTGGCGTCGGCGATGCTGCGCAGCGCGAGCGTCAGCGTGCCGCTCTGGCGGGCGCGGGCGAGCGTTTCGGCCTGTTCCGGCTTCAACTCCAGCGTCACAGTCTTGCCGACCACCGCGTTCTGGCCGTCCTTTTCCTTTGGCGCCTGATCGATCGCGAGAACGCGAACGTTCGACAGGATGATCTCGGAATTGACGATGTCGGGTCCGCCGTCCGTGCGATCCGGATTCTTCTCCCGCTTGGAAAGAATCACGTCGACGCGGTCATTGGGCAGAATGAAGCCGCCGGCGCCGGTTTCCGGCGAAATTTCGGTCGAGATCGCGCGCATGCCGCTGGGCAGGATCGCGGCCATGAAGCCTGAGCCCTCGGCCTTTACCAGCTTCTGTTCACGGATCGGTTCGCCCTGGATGAAGGGCGAACGCGCGATCGAGCCGGCGATCTGGTTCGCTGCGTCGGGGCGCTCGTTGCGGCGGATGAAGGTGCTGCTTGCGGTCGCGGCGGGCCAGTTTTGCCATTGCATGTCCCCGGGCTTGACCGTCTGACCAAGCGGGATGTCCGATCTCGCGACAAGGACGTCTACAGTCGGCAGCTGTGCAACCGGTTCGACCGCGGCCGGCTTCTTGTCGTCGGTGCCGCTCGCAAGGTACGCGGCAATGCCGCCGGCGACGATAGCTACCGAGAGGACGCCAATGCGTGCGGTATTCATACGCTTCACTTTCCACAATCACACCGCGACGCTGCCGCCGCCGTGATGGCAGTTGACCAGCTATTCGTCAAAGCATGGTTAATGAGGCGTATCTAAATCGCCTTAACGCAAGGTTTATGCGGCAGTTCTAGCGAATGGCGAGACGCGCGAGGTCGATCGCCTTCACCCATTCCGTTTCCGGATAGACCAGCAACGCGGCCACAGCGAGCGCGATGCCATAGGGGATGCCGCTCTCCTTGGCGTGCAGCCGAACCAGCCAGTCCTGCCCGGCCAGCCCATAGGGCAGGGGCCATTGCCGGAGCTGGATCAGGAGCAACGTCAAGGCGCCGCCGAACAAGGACGCGTAGAGCAGGTAGTTCAGCAGGTGCGCGAAGCCGAACCAAAGCGCCACTGCGGCGGCGACCTTTGCATCGCCGCCCCCGACCCAGCCCATCGCGAAGCAGACGAAGGCCACCGTGAGCACCGCGGCGCCGGACGCGACATGCAGCAGCACATCGTAGGGCGCCATACCGCCGGCGAACGCCAAGATGAAGAAGCCGGCCGCGAGGGCGAGCGACACCCGGTTCGAGATGGTCATGGTGAAGAGGTCACTCGCCGCGGCGAACGCCATCAGAGCCGGAAACAGCAGAAGGCGCGCGAGGTCGAGGATCATGGGCGGTCAATGGTTTGCAGTGGCGGAAATTCGAAGTGTCGCCGAACTCTAGCCGCCGGAAATAAACAAACGGGAAACGTTGCTCCCGACTCGCAGCCGGAAACTCCCACCTGAAGTCTCACCAGATACTGGCAATCCGTGTCGCAAGCGTAACAAGCGCAAGGAGCAGGGCGAGGCACACCAGGCGCGCCGGGCTGACCGTATCCTCCGGTCTGCCCACCAACGCCTCTGACCTGACATCGGGTCTACGCATACGCAACGCTACTCTAAAGGAGGGGCTGCAAGCGCAAAGGCCCCGGATGATCGGGCCGACCATGTCGCCCCGCTCATTTCGCTGCCGTTAATTTGTTCGTGCGCCTTGGAGCGATGCTTTGGAGCACAGTAAATTCCGCACTAATGCAGCGCTGCAATTCGTTTCCATGCGTGCTCGTAGGCCTACGGTTGGTCGACAACGCACATTTCATTGTCCCTTAAACATCCAGGAGTACGCGTCACCGATCTGGCGGATCTCAAGAGGCAGCCATGTTGGATTTACCCCTACAAGTCGCAATGATGATGGGCGAGACGATCATGAAGATCGTTCCCATCACGATCGTTTTGGCCCTGGTTTTCTCGGTGCTCGAGCATTATTGGGCCTGCAATCCGAATATGATGCCGTGGTGGCGCAAAGGCGAACTGGTCACCGATATATGCTACTGGTTCTTTGTCCCGGTATTTGCCCGCGTGATGCGGATCGGATTGCTGATCGTTGGCGCCGCCGCTCTGTTCAATATCCGTGACGCCGACGAGTTGATCGCGTTCTACGAGAACGGCCATGGTCCGCTGTCGCAGATGCCGTTGTGGCTACAGGCGGTCGTGTATCTCGTCGCGGCGGATTTCATGCTGTACTGGCTGCACCGGCTCTTTCACAGCGGCGGGTACTGGAAGTATCACGCCGTGCATCACTCCGCGGTCGAACTGGACTGGATCTCGGCTGCGCGCTTTCACCCGATCAACCTGTTCTTCGGGACCGTCGCGGTTGACGTCGTCCTGCTGATGGCGGGCATCTCGCCCAACGTCCTGGTCTGGGTCGGGCCCTTCGTCACGTTCCATTCGGCCTTTGTCCACTCCAATGTGAACTGGACGCTTGGACCGCTCGGATACGTGTTTGCCACGCCGGTTTTCCATCGCTGGCACCACACCCCGCTTACCCAGGGCGGCAACACCAATTTTGCCGGTTCGTTTCCGATCTGGGATCTGATGTTCGGGACCTACTACATGCCGGAAAACGAGTTGCCGCAGGTCTATGGCAGGGACGAAGCCACCATGCCGCCCGAAATCATCGGGCAAATGGCCTTCCCGTACCGGCGCTAGCCGCATCGTCTACACGAGGCCGGGCGCTTTGCTGTTGCAAAGCGTCCGGTTTTCTTTGCGGTTCTTTCATGAATTGGCGTCAGGTTACCAAGGTCGGGCGCCGGCTCCGCTGCGTATCGCTTATGCCGGCTAATCCACGTCCCGAGGTAGAGTATGTTGTTCGAGTATCTGCGTAGCCGTATGCACGCCTGTCTGGGATGCCTCCTTACGGTCGGCATCCTCCTTTCGCCGGCAGCCGGCCTTGCCGAAGCCAGCCCGGATGCCATTGCCGTCAACGTCGACCAGGCGAAGCTGGTCCGGTTGCCGGGCCGGGTAGCCACGATTGTGGTCGGGAATCCGCTGATCGCGGACGTCACCCTGCAGCCCGGCGGCATGATCGTGGTGACCGGCAAGGGCTATGGCGCCACCAACTTCATTGCGCTCGATCGCGCCGGCGAGGTGCTGGTCGACCGCATCATCCAGGTCGAAGGCCCGACGGACCGCCTTGTCACCGTCTATCGCGGTGTCGAGCGCGAGTCCTATAGCTGCATGCCGATCTGCCAGCGCCGCGTGACCCTCGGCGACGGTGATTCCTACTTCAAGAACACCATGGATCAGGCGGGTTCGCTCAGCAGCCAGGCGAGCGGCAACGCTGCATCCGCGGCTGGCAAGACCAACTAGCGGCTCGATCGGGTCCGCCGCGCGCCAGCGCGCCCGGCGGCTCGTGACCCTATCTCCGCAGCCGGGTTGGTTAATGCTTCCTTAACCGGGCGGGTCCGCGCGGTTCTATTTGGGGAAACACTTAAACAATCAGTTTCGGCTAGTTGTTGCCTGAGATGATCGCTGCCGGGGAACTTCCATTGATGCCGTCGCCCGCACCTTCAAGACTATCGTTCGGCAACACCCTGCGCCGATTCCGCCGCAACCGTCACGGTTCGGCCGCCGTCGAGTTCGCGCTCGTCGCGCCGGTGTTCTTCGGCCTCCTGTTTGCGATCATCGAGACCGCGATCGTCTTCTTCGCAGGCCAGGTGCTGGAGACGGTGACGCAGAATTCAGCGCGAATGATCCTGACGGGTCAGGCCCAGACCGGATCGTTCACGGCCGAGCAGTTCAAGACCTATGTCTGCGGCCAGATCCCCGCGCTGTTTGACTGCGACAAGATCTATGTGGATGTGCAGAGCTACGGCACCTCGTTCTCGTCGGTGGTCATCAACAGTCATATCGACGCCGCCGGCAATTTCGACACCAACATGCAATACAACCCGGGCAACGCCGGCGACATCGTCGTGGTGCGGGTGTTCTATCAATGGCCGCTGTTCGTTACCGGGCTCGGCTACGACATCACCAATCTGGCGGGCAGCAAGCGTCTTCTGGCCGCCACTGCAGCCTTCAAGAACGAGCCCTTCGGGGCGCCCCCATCTCCGCCCCCAACTCCCTGAATCAGAGTGCAGACCGATGCAAGCGATCGCGAAATTGTGGCGTCGAGCGAAGCTCTCGTCAGCCGATTTCATCGAGGACGGAAGCGGACTTGCCGCAACGGAATTTGCGGTGATCGTGCCGCTCATGCTGGTGATGTTCTTCGGCACGGTCGAATTCTCCTCGGCCGTCGCCGTCGACCGCAAGGTGACGCTGATGGCGCGCACCCTCTCGGACCTCACCACGCAGTCGACGTCGGTCAGCCCCGACGACATGGCCAATTTTTTCGCCGCCTCGACCGGAATCATGACGCCGTATCCGACGTCTCCGGTCAAAGCCAGGATCTCCGAACTGTACATCGACCCCGACACCCTGCAGGCCCGCGTGCAATGGAGTAAGGGCAACGGCGCCGCCACGCCGCGTGCGCCCAGCGATATCGTGACGATTCCCTCTTCTCTCGCGATCGCAGGAACTTATCTGATCTTCAGCGAGGTGAGCTACGAGTACAGCCCGATGGCCGGCATCGTGCTGACGACCAAAATCAACTTGAGCGACGTGGCCTATACCCGTCCGCGCCAGTCGACCTGCGTCTTTTACAGTCCCGATACTGCCTGTACGACCAAGTGAGGTCCGGCGCCCGGCCAATCGCCGGTCCAAATGAAAAGGCCGTGCTGTCGCACGGCCTTTTGGTGTTCGGGGAGAGCCGGGCAAGCCCGGAGCTCTTAGCTGGCGGCGCGGAGATTGTCGGCCGAGGATTTGCCGGAACGGCGGTCCGCAACGATCTCGTAGGAGATCTTCTGGCC
Organism: Bradyrhizobium sp.; assembly: GCF_016213215.1. GTDB lineage: Bacteria > Pseudomonadota > Alphaproteobacteria > Rhizobiales > Xanthobacteraceae > Bradyrhizobium. Next base: position 16,405 of record NZ_JACRAW010000161.1, read on the forward strand.
TTCGCGCAACGTTCCGAGACCGGCTCGCTCGACGGCGCTGATGTGGACGAACACGTCCTTGCCGCCGTCATCCGGCTGGATGAAGCCATAGCCCTTGGTTGCGTTAAACCACTTTACGGTTCCCATGCTCACTGGGGGTAGTCCCTTCTCAGATATACTAGGTCTAAGCCCACTCGCGTGGGCTGGTGAGATCGAATTTTTGGAAGGGTCGTCAGCGTGTCTGAACCGGCTGTACCGGTGGATGCTAATGTCGTCCGGCTGAAAATCGATACCCTATAATATTGGATGCTGGCCTTCAAAACAATCCTGACGTGCACGATTTTTTGATCCGTCGCATTGCGATGCGACGGTTCCCGCGCGCGTCGTGATTCGCTTAAAGCCCGAATGCGCTCACCTGCGACGGAACTGGCCCCCACGTTGGGCCGCTCCCCGCGGCGGACCGCCGGCGCCGGGGCGCTCGTCCTTGTGGCGGAAGATAAGCCGGCCCTTTTCCAGGTCGTAGGGCGACATTTCCACCGTCACGCGGTCACCCGCGAGGGTCTTGATCCGGTTCTTCTTCATCTTGCCTGCGGTGTAGGCGACGATCTCGTGTCCGGTGTCCAGCTGCACGCGATAGCGTGCGTCGGGGAGGATTTCTGTGACCAGTCCTTCGAACTGGATCAGCTCTTCCTTAGCCATGGTTATCTCCAGATCGATAGACGGCTAGTGCGAACGTGGGTTGCGGTTCGGCCGGCTGCGGCCCTCACGGCGCAAAAAGGCAACGCCTTGTATCCCTTCAGGCTTGCCGGCGCCATGCGCAGGACGCTGATCCGGCCGATCGGTTGGTGAAGCGGGCATATTACCACCAGAACGGTGGCGTCGGCGAGAGCCTTTCGCGTTCGAGCCTTTCGTGTTCGATCCGGCTTCCCCGAACCGCGGTGCATGCGTTCGCGACGGCGGACGGCCGGCACGGTGTTGCGCCGGGGCAGGAGCTGCTTCCCGACTGCCGGGCGTGCGGCGATCCTCGCGCGCCAGGGCGATGCGGATCAGTCGCTCGATGTCGCGGAGATAGCCAAGCTCCTCGGCGCCAGCGACCAGCGAAATCGCGGTGCCCTCGGCGCCGGCACGCGCAGTGCGGCCTATGCGGTGAACGTAGGTCTCTGGGACGTTCGGCAGGTCGAAATTGATCACATGGCTGATGCCGTCAACATCGATGCCGCGGGCGGCGATGTCGGTGGCGACCAGTGTGCGCACTTCGCCGCAACGGAAGGCGGCGAGCACCCGCTCGCGATGGTTCTGCGACTTGTTGCCGTGAATGGCGTGGGCGGCAATGCCGGCCTTGGCAAGGCTTTTCACCACCTTGTCGGCGCCGTGCTTGGTGCGTGTGAACACCAGCGCACGATCGACCGGTTCCTGCTTGAGCAGTTGGGCAAGGAAGGCAGGCTTTGCCGAATGGTCGACCTGGACGATGCGCTGGTTGATGCGCTCGGCGGTCGACGAGACCGGGGTAACGGCGACGCGGGCGGGGTCGCGCAGCATCTGCTCGGCGAGCTCGGCGATGTCCTTCGGCATGGTGGCCGAGAAGAACAGGGTCTGCCGCTTGATCGGCAGCTTGGCGACGATCTTCCGGATGTCGTTGATGAAACCCATGTCCAGCATGCGGTCGGCCTCGTCGAGCACGAGAAACTCGACCTGGCTGAGCTTGAGGCCGTTGCTTTGCACAAGGTCGAGCAGGCGGCCAGGGGTGGCCACCAGGACCTCGACTCCCGGCATGACCGAACGCACCTGCCGGCCTATCGGTACGCCGCCGATGGCCAGTGCCGCGGTAAGGTGGATGTGACGGCCATAGGCCTTGAAACTGTCGAGGATCTGACCGGAGAGTTCCCTGGTCGGGCTGAGGACGAGGACCCGGCAGGTCTTCGTCTGCGGCTTGGTCCGGTGCTGCAGAATCCGGTGCAGGATCGGCAGCGCGAAGGCCGCCGTCTTTCCCGTGCCGGTCTGGGCGATGCCGACGACATCGCGGCCGGCCAGGGCCAGCGGGATGGTTTGAGCCTGAATCGGGGTGGGGGTGAGATAGTTCTCTTCACGAAGCGCACGCGAGAGGGGATCGGCAAGGCCGAAATCCGAAAAGGAAGTCAAAAGATGGGTTCTTTCCATAACGAACGCGGCGCCCGGCATCGTCGCGGGGCGCGCGCGAGGGATTCACGGACACCCGCGTGTTTGGGGCGTCGGATCATTGGCTGAAGGGCAAGCCAGAGGCCCAAAGGGGGGCTCAGAACACGCGGCTCGCAGTGACCCTTTGATTCGCAAGGGCTCGTAAGTGTCATATGGAACAGGAAGGCGGCAGTTTCAAGGTCGAAGCTGCATCGCAAGCGCTGTTGCAAAACAGTGGCAAAGCGGGACGACTCAAACTGCTAAAATCTTAGACACAAGGGCGATTCTGCTCAAGAATTATACAGCCTGCCGCATGCGCATACATTTCGCTAGCTCAAGAAGTAGGCAAACAAAGCGCGCCAACTCTTCGCAAAAACCGTAATTAGTTTGTCGGCTCAATGGGTTGCATGAGGCCCGAGCCATGGCACGGTTCTTGCGATTCTCTTAACCGCAGGCGGCCGTGGGGCCGTTCGCAGCGTTTTCACGCCTGCGTCAGGGAGATGATATCTCATGCGTACTGAATCTACTCACGATATAGCGGCGCCGTTCAGCCGCCGTCGCTGGTTGGCAGCGACCGCCGGACTGGTACTCGGTCTGGCTTCTTTCACCGGCGCCAAGGCCGCCGACGACACCATCAAGGTCGGCGTGCTGCACTCGCTCTCCGGCACCATGGCCATTAGCGAAACCACGCTGAAAGATACTGTCCTCTTCCTGATCGACGAGCAGAACAAGAAGGGCGGCCTGCTCGGCAAGAAGCTCGAGGCTGTCGTCGTCGACCCCGCCTCCAACTGGCCGCTGTTCGCCGAAAAGGCGCGCGAGCTGATCACCAAGAACAAGGTCGCCGTCGTGTTCGGCTGCTGGACCTCGGTGTCGCGCAAGTCCGTGCTCCCGGTGTTCAAGGAGCTGAACAGCATCCTGTTCTATCCGGTCCAGTACGAGGGTGAGGAGAGCGAGCGCAACGTGTTTTACACGGGCGCCGCGCCGAACCAGCAGGCGATCCCTGCCGTCGACTACCTGATGAAGGACGAGAAGGTGAAGCGCTGGGTGCTGGCCGGCACCGACTACGTCTATCCGCGCACCACCAACAAGATCCTCGAAGCCTACTTGAAGTCGAAAGGCGTCAAGCAGGAAGACATCATGATCAACTACACGCCATTCGGTCATTCCGACTGGCAGACGATCGTGGCCGATATCAAGAAGTTCGGCTCGGCCGGCAAGAAGACGGCGGTGGTCTCCACCATCAACGGCGACGCCAACGTTCCCTTCTACAAGGAGCTCGGCAACCAGGGCATCAAGGCGACCGATATTCCGGTGGTCGCGTTCTCGGTAGGTGAGGAAGAACTCGCCGGTATCGACACCAAGCCGCTGCTCGGCCATCTCGCCGCCTGGAACTACTTCCAGTCGATCAAGTCGCCCGAGAACGAGAAGTTCATCAAGGCCTGGCAGGCCTACACCAAGAATCCGAAGCGCGTGACCAACGATCCGATGGAAGCGCACGTCATCGGCTTCGACATGTGGGTCAAGGCGGTCGAGAAGGTGAAGTCGACCGATCCGGACAAGGTCATCGACGCTCTGCCGGGTATCGAAGCCAAGAACCTGACCGGCGGCGTGTCGAAGATGCTGCCGAATCACCACATCACCAAGCCGGTGTTCATCGGCGAGATCAAGGGCAACGGCCAGTTCGACGTGGTTTGGAAGACCAAGGACCTCGTCCCCGGCGATGCGTGGTCGAAGGAGCTGGAAGGCTCCAGGGACCTGATCGGCGACTGGGTCGGCAAGAAGTGCGGCAACTTCAACGTCAAGACCAACAAGTGCCTCGGTTCGGGCTCCTGATCCGAACGTAGTTGCACGATCGGAGAGGGCGGCGGTGCCGCCGCCTTCTCCAGCCAATTCCGCCGGGGTCGTCCAGTGCTCGCCAATTTGCTCGATCGCTTTCGCACGTTCGCGCTTGCCTTGCTGCTGACCGCCTACGCGGTGCCGGCGTTCGCCGGTGCGTTCGAGGATGCAGTCGCCAAGTTCGCCAACGACGACTTCTCCGACACCGAAGAGGCGATCGGAGTGGTTGCAAGCTCGGGCAATCCGCTCGCCCATCCCATCATCAGCGCGCTGCAGGACGGCCGCCTGATGGCCGATCCCGACAGCAAGAAGGTTTATGTCACCGGGACGGACGGCAAGTCGATCGATGCCATCACCGGCGAAGCGGTCGCCAGCGTTCCCGACAGTGCCAGCGCCGTTCGGCTCAACAACCGTCTGCGGCGCGGCGTCGAGGCGGCGGTCGGCGGGCTGACCCTGCTTTCACCTGACCTTGCCACCCGTCTTCAGGCGGCGCAGTCCGTCTTCAAGTCGCATGAAGAGGCGGCGCTGCCGGTCGTCGAAAGCGCGCTGGCCAAGGAGACCAACAAGGCGGCCAAGACCGCGCTCGGCGAAGCGCGCGCCGCGATCATCCTGTTCAAGTCCGATGCCAGCGAGCAGGACAAGCTGGAGGCCGTCGCCACCATCAAGGCGCGCGGCGACCAGGAAGCGCTGGCGCTGCTGACGGGCATCGGCGGCGATCAGCCCGCCACCGTGTCGAAGGCCGCGGCGAGTGCAATCTCCTCGATCCAGAGCTCGCTCGCGATGTGGTCCGGAGTGCAGAATGCCTGGTACGGGCTGTCGCTTGGTTCGGTGCTGCTGCTCGCGGCGATCGGACTCGCCATCACCTTCGGCGTCATGGGTGTCATCAACATGGCCCATGGCGAAATGGTCATGCTGGGAGCCTACACTACCTTCGTTGTGCAGGAAGTCATCCGCACCAGCTATCCCGGGGCATTCGACTATTCGCTTCTGATCGCCGTGCCGCTCGCGTTCCTGGTCGCCGGCGGCGTCGGCGTCCTGATCGAGCGCAGCATCATCCGCTTCCTCTACGGCCGCCCGCTCGAGACCCTGCTCGCCACCTGGGGCCTGTCGCTGGTGTTGCAGCAGGCGGTGCGCACCCTGTTCGGTCCGACCAACCGCGAGGTGGGCGCGCCATCCTGGATGAGCGGCGCGTTCGAGCTCGGTCAGATCACCGTCACCTACAACCGGTTGTGGATCCTCTGCTTCACGCTGGCGGTATTCGCCATCCTGCTCGCGATGCTGCGCTACACGGCGCTCGGCCTTGAGATGCGGGCCGTGACGCAGAACCGCCGCATGGCGGCCTCGATGGGCATTGCGACCTCGCGTGTCGATGCGCTGACGTTCGGCCTCGGCTCGGGCATTGCGGGCATCGCCGGCGTCGCGCTGTCGCAGATCGACAATGTCAGCCCCAATCTCGGCCAGAGCTACATCATCGACTCTTTCATGGTCGTGGTGTTCGGCGGTGTCGGGAATCTCTGGGGCACGCTGGTCGGCGCCCTGAGCCTCGGCATCGCCAACAAGTTCCTGGAGCCGGTCGCTGGCGCCGTGCTCGGCAAGATCGCGATCCTGGTGTTGATCATTCTTTTCATCCAGAAACGCCCGCGCGGCCTGTTCGCGCTCAAGGGCCGGGCGGTGGAAGCATGACGCCCCACGTGCTGACCCGATCGCTCGACCGTGGCGCGACGCTGTTCCTGGCGATCGTTGCCGCCTGCGGCATCCTGATCCCGCTGTCGAACCTGTTGTTGCCGGCGGGATCGTTCCTGCAGGTGCCGACCTATCTGGTGGCGCTGTGGGGCAAGTACGTCTGCTACGCGATCCTTGCTCTCGCCATTGACCTGATCTGGGGCTATTGCGGCATCCTCTCGCTCGGGCACGGTGCGTTCTTCGCGCTCGGCGGCTATGCGATGGGCATGTATCTGATGCGGCAGATCGGCCCCCGCGGCGTCTACGGCAATCCGATCCTGCCCGACTTCATGGTGTTCCTGAACTGGCAGGACCTGCCCTGGTACTGGTACGGGTTCGACATGTTCTGGTTCGCTGCGCTGATGGTAGTACTGGTTCCGGGCTTGCTCGCGTTCTGCTTCGGCTGGCTGGCATTCCGCTCCCGCGTCACCGGCGTGTACCTGTCGATCATTACTCAGGCGATGACCTACGCGCTCCTGCTCGGATTCTTCCGCAACGATTTCGGCTTTGGCGGCAACAACGGCCTGACCGACTTCAAGGACATTCTGGGCTTCAACGTGCAGGCCGACGGCACCCGCGCCGCCCTGTTCGGCCTGAGCTGCCTTGCGCTGATCCTCGCGTTCTTCATCTGCCGGGCGATCGTGACCTCCAAGCTCGGCAAGGTGCTGATCGCCATCCGTGACGCGGAATCGCGCACGCGGTTCCTGGGCTACCGCGTCGAATCCTACAAGCTGTTCGTGTTCACGGTGTCGGCCTGCATGGCGGGCGTCGCAGGCGCGCTCTATGTACCGCAGGTCGGCATCATCAACCCATCCGAATTCGCCCCCGGCAACTCGATCGAGGCGGTGATCTGGGTTGCGGTCGGCGGTCGGGGCACTCGGGTCGGCGCGGCGCTGGGGGCGGTCGTCGTCAACTACGCCAAGACCGTCTTCACCTCCGGTCCGCTGGCGCCCTACTGGCTGTTCATGCTGGGTGCGCTCTTCATCCTCGTGACGCTGCTGCTGCCGAAGGGAATCGTCGGCACGTTCAACACGTTCTGGGAGCCGTGGAAGGCTCGACGCGTTGAGGCCAACGCGGCAAGCGCCGCGCGCGAAGACGGCGTCAGCGAACCTGCGGAGTGATCGATGAACGTCATGGACAACCGCGCCACCTCCGCGTTGCTGTACCTGGACGGCGTACACGTCTCCTTCGACGGATTTCGCGCCATCAACAACCTGTCGCTGACGCTCGAGCCCGGTGAGATGCGCGCTATTATCGGCCCCAACGGCGCCGGCAAGACCACCATGATGGACATCATTACCGGCAAGACCAAGCCTGACGAGGGCACGGTGCTGTTCGACGGCGTCACCGATCTGACCCGGCTCGATGAGACTCGCATCGCCGAGCTCGGTATCGGTCGCAAGTTCCAGAAGCCCACCGTGTTCGAAAGCCAGACCGTCGAGGACAATCTGCTGCTCGCGCTCAACGTCGATCACAGCGTCAGGGGCACGCTGTTCTGGCGCGGCAGCAAGGCGGAAGCGGAGCGCATCGATCGCGTGCTGGAGACCATCCGCCTGACGGACGCGCGCAGACTCCTCGCCGGCAGCCTGTCGCACGGTCAGAAGCAATGGCTGGAAATAGGCATGCTGCTCGCGCAGGATCCGAAGCTGCTGCTGGTCGACGAGCCGGTCGCCGGCATGACCGACGTCGAAACCCACCAGACCGCCGAGCTGTTGAAGGAGATCAATCGCGACCACACGGTCATGGTGGTCGAGCATGACATGACATTCGTCCGCGAACTCGGGGTGAAGGTGACCTGCCTGCACGAAGGCTCGGTGCTCGCCGAGGGCACTATCGACCAGGTCTCGTCGAACGAGCGGGTCATCGAAGTGTATTTGGGACGCTAGAGCATGATCCGGAAAAGTGGAAAGCGGTCTTCCGAAAAGATCATGCTCAATCAAAGAGATGAGATCATGATGCAATTCCTTGTAATCGCATCATGATCTAGAACGGACGGCGATCGCAGATGTTGGACGTAAAGGACATCAATCTCTACTACGGCGCGGCGCAGGCGCTGCGCGGCGTGTCGCTCTCGGCGCAGCCCGGCAAGGTCACCTGCGTGCTCGGCCGCAACGGCGTCGGCAAGACCTCGCTGCTTCGCGCGCTCGTCGGGCAGTACCCGATCGCTTCAGGCTCGATCACGTTCGACGGTAGCGAGATTACGGGCCTGAAACCCTATGAGCGGGCGCGGCGCGGGATCGGCCTCGTGCCCCAGGGCCGCGAAATCTTCCCGTTGCTGACCGTCGAGGAGAATCTCAGGACCGGCTTCGGCCCGCTCAAGCGCGAGGATCGCTTCATCCCCGACGACGTGTTCTCGCTGTTTCCGGTGCTGCAGTCGATGCTGGGCCGCCGCGGCGGCGACCTCTCGGGCGGCCAGCAGCAGCAGCTTGCAATCGGACGGGCGTTGGTGATGCGGCCCAAGCTGCTGTTGCTGGATGAGCCGACCGAAGGCATCCAGCCATCGATCATCAAGGACATCGGCCGTGCAATCTCGTACCTGCGCAACATTGGCAACATCGCCATCGTGCTGGTTGAACAATATCTCGACTTTGCCTGCGAACTCGGCGACAGTTTCGCAGTCATGGACCGCGGCGCCGTGAAATATACCTGCGATCGCTCCAAACTCGACCCGAGCGAAATCAGTCGGCAGATGGCGCTGTAGGCCACAACTGCCGCCGCGGCCGAGTGGGGGGCGGATGCGGACCGAACTTTCAGCGTCTATCTTCGAAGCCAATCGCGCGCGCGGCGCGGTTCGTTTCGACGTGCGTCTTAAGGAGGGGGTGACGCGTCGGGGATCCCTGCATGAATCGGGCTCTTTGCGCGTGCGGTTTCCCTCCCCGGAAGATGAAGGGCTGTCGGCCGTGTTCGTCAACACGGCGGGTGGCGTTGCCGGCGCGGACCAGTTCGACATCGAGATTGCCGCTGGCGAGGGCGCGCGGCTTACCCTCACAACTGCCGCGGCGGAGAAAGTCTACCGAGCGCCCGGTCAGCCTGCGCGGATCCATATCGGCCTGAAAGCCGCCTCGGGTGCGCATCTTTCCTGGCTGCCGCAGGAGACCATCCTGTTTGACGGGGCGCGGGTGTCCCGCCGCTTCGATATCGAGCTCGATGAAGCGGCCTCGCTTCTGCTTTGCGAGATTGTGGTGTTCGGCCGCGCAGCGATGGGCGAGCGCATGAACGGTGGCGAATTTGTCGACCGCTGGCGGCTCTCGCGCGGGGGGCGCCTGGTGTTCGCCGAGACGGTCCGCCTTTCGGGCGATATCGCCGCAAAGCTCGCGCGTCCGGCTATCGCAGGTGACGGCGCCGCCATCGGCACCGCCCTGATCGTGCCTGGGGATGAGGCCGTGATTGAACGGATCCGGCAAGGAGCGGAGAGTTTTCGCGGCGAGGTCGGGACATCCGCCTGGAATGGCTTTGCAATGGCTCGGTTCTGTGCCCAAGATGCCGCCGCGCTGCGTAACGACATGATGACGGTGCTTGGACGAACCGGCACCGCACTGCCGCGGTTGTGGCTCACTTGATAGATGAAACGGCAAGAGATTTCGCATGAACCTGTCTCCCCGCGAAAAAGACAAGCTTCTGATTTCGATGGCGGCCATCGTGGCGCGGCGAAGGCTCGAGCGCGGCGTCAAGCTCAATCATCCCGAGGCGATCGCCATCATTTCCGATTTCATTCTCGAAGGTGCACGCGACGGCCGCACGGTGGCCGAGCTGATGCAGGCGGGCGCCGAGGTGCTGACCCGCGACCAGGTGATGCCGGGCATTCCCGAGATGATCCACGACATCCAGGTGGAAGCGACGTTTCCCGACGGCACCAAGCTCGTCACGGTGCACGAGCCGATCCGGTGAGACGCACCAGCCTTCCACGAACTCCGTCATGCCCGGGATTGGTCCGGTCCACGAGGTTTGAACCGAGCAGTAAGAGTGGATGGCCGGCACAACGCCGGCCATCCGCAGTCGAGCATGATGAGGAACAGACATGATCCCAGGTGAACTCTTCATCCAGGAAGGCGAGATTGAGCTCAATGCCGGCCGCAAGACCGTGACGCTGACTGTCTCCAATACCGGCGATCGTCCGATCCAGGTCGGCTCGCACTATCATTTCTTCGAAACCAACCCGGCGCTGAAGTTCGACCGCAAGAAAGCGAGAGGCATGCGGCTCGACATCGCCGCCGGCACCGCCGTGCGCTTCGAACCGGGCCAGAGTCGCGAAGTTCAGCTCGTCGCGCTCGCGGGCAAGCGGACCATCTACGGCTTCCGCGGCGAGGTGATGGGAAAACTGTGATCTCGGTGTAGGCGTGCCATGATCTATTGTGAGGTGAGCACAATAGTCTCGCTCCCTTTCCCCTTGCGGGCCCCGCAAGGGGGAGGGAACGGAGAGAGCGTGCCTGGGAACGAAGCTTGCAGCGGCGTGGTTGAGGCGGGAAAGGAGCCTGCCATGTTATCACCGATCCGACTTGTCTCTGAAGCTGCCGAGTTCGCCGCGCGCCGCCACAGCGGTATGCAGCGCAAGGGACGTGGCCACGAGCCCTATATCAACCACCTCGCCGAGGTCGCGAATCTGCTGTCGCTGGCAACCGCCGGCGGCGACGCCGAGCTCGTTGCGGCCGGCTGGCTGCATGATACGATCGAGGATACCGAAACCACCCACGACGAGCTCGCGCAACGCTTCGGCCTGCGCGTTGCCAATCTCGTGACCGAGGTGACCGAGGATACGAGCTTGTCAAAGGGCGAGCGACGTCAGAAGCAGGTCGAGGACGCGCCCAAGAAATCGGCCGGAGCCAAGCTGATCAAGATCGCCGACAAGATCAGCAACGTCCGCGCGCGGATCGCGCCCGAGCCGACCAAGAGGCAGCGCGACGATCTCGCCGACTATATCGCTTTTGCCGAGAAGGTTGTCAGCGGCTGTCGCGGCGTCAACGCGGTGCTGGACCGGATGTTCGACGAAACGGTCGCGCTGGCGAGGAGCGCGCTGTGAGCACCTATAGGTACTTCATTTCCAAACGGGGCTTTTGATGTCTGCTAAAATCAAGCGTTCAGTCTACGCCGACATGTTCGGCCCGACCGCCGGCGACAGGGTGCGGCTCGCCGACACCGACCTCATCATCGAGGTGGAGAAGGATTTCACCACCTATGGCGAGGAGGTGAAGTTCGGCGGCGGCAAGGTGATCCGCGACGGCATGGGCCAGTCGCAGGTGACCAGCAGACAGGGCGCGGCCGATACCGTGATCACCAACGCCTTGATCATCGATCACTGGGGCATCGTGAAGGCCGACGTCGCGATCAAGGACGGCATGATCGGCGCGATCGGCAAGGCCGGAAATCCCGATATCCAGCCGGGCGTCACCATCGTAATCGGCCCCGGTACCGACGTGATCGCGGGCGAGGGCAAAATCCTTACCGCCGGCGGGTTCGACAGCCACATCCATTTCATCTGCCCGCAGCAGATCGAGCATGCGCTCATGTCGGGCGTGACCTCGATGCTGGGCGGGGGCACCGGGCCCTCGCACGGCACCTTTGCCACCACCTGCACGCCGGGACCGTGGCACATCGCGCGGATGATCCAGTCTTTCGTTGCCATCCCGGTCAATCTCGGCATTGCCGGCAAGGGCAATGCATCGCGCCCCGCCTCGCTGGTCGAGATGGTCAAGGCGGGCG
>NZ_JACRAW010000164.1 GCF_016213215.1 Bradyrhizobium sp.
CGACGTATTCTATCTGCACTCGCGCCTGTTGGAGCGCGCCGCCAAGATGAACGACGACAACGGCGCCGGCTCCTTGACCGCGCTGCCTGTGATCGAGACCCAGGCCAACGACGTGTCGGCCTATATTCCGACCAACGTCATTTCGATCACCGACGGCCAGATCTTCCTGGAGACCGACCTGTTCTTCCAGGGTATCCGGCCCGCGGTGAACGTCGGTCTGTCGGTGTCGCGCGTCGGTTCCTCGGCGCAGACCAAGGCGATGAAGAAGGTCGCCGGCAAGATCAAGGGCGAGCTCGCGCAGTACCGCGAAATGGCGGCCTTCGCGCAGTTCGGCTCCGACCTCGATGCCGCCACCCAGCGCCTGCTCAACCGTGGTTCGCGCCTGACCGAGCTCTTGAAGCAGCCGCAGTTCTCGCCGCTCAAGATGGAAGAACAGGTCTGCCTGATCTGGGCCGGCACCAACGGCTATCTCGATCCGATGCCGGTCAACAAGGTGCGTGCCTTCGAGGACGGCCTGTTGTCGCTGCTGCGCGGCAAGAACGTCGAAATCCTCAATGCCATCCGCGACAGCCGCGATCTCTCCGACGACACCGCGGCCAAGCTCAAGGCGGTGGTCGAGGGTTACGCCAACTCGTTTGCTTGATGCGCGTGGCCGGGCTTGCCCGGCCGCTCACGCCTTCTCGCATGGCACAGACAAGACGTGAATGCCCGGCGCAGGGTCGGGCGTGACGAATGGATAGGCTAGCGGTCAGGCCAGGGGACCGGACCGTCGGGGTGAACGAAGAATGGCGTCACTGAAAGATATGCGGGTCCGCATCGCCTCCACCAAGGCGACGCAGAAGATCACCAAGGCCATGCAGATGGTGGCGGCCTCGAAATTGCGCCGCGCCCAGTCTGCCGCCGAAGCGGCGCGGCCCTATGCGGACAAGATGGCCGCCGTGATCGACAACATCGCCAGTGCCGCTGCGGGTTCGCCCGGCGCTCCGGCGCTTCTCGCCGGCACCGGCAGTGACCAGGTACACCTGCTGCTGGTCTGCACAGGCGAGCGCGGTCTCTCCGGCGCGTTCAACTCCGCGATCGTGCGCCTTGCGCGTGATCGCGCGCTGTCCCTGATGAACCAGGGCAAGGAAGTGAAATTCTTCTGCGTCGGCCGCAAGGGCTACGAACAGCTGCGCCGCCTTTTCGACGACCAGATCGTGGAACACATGGATCTGCGCGCGGTGCGCCAGCTGGGCTTCACCAATGCCGAAGACATCGCCAAGAAGGTGCTGGCACGGTTCGACGCCGGCGAGTTCGATGTCTGCACGCTGTTCTTCTCGCGCTTCAGGTCGGTGATCGCGCAGATCCCGACCGCGCAGCAGATCATCCCGCTGGTCGTCGAAGAGCCCGCCACCGGCGCCGCCGCGGCGACGTCTTACGAGTACGAGCCGGAGGAGGACGAAATCCTCACCCGCCTCTTGCCGCGTAATCTCGCGGTCCAGATCTTCCGCGCTCTGCTGGAGAATAACGCTTCGTTCTACGGCGCGCAGATGACGGCGATGGACAACGCCACCCGCAACGCCGGCGAGATGATCCGCAAGCAGACGCTGATCTACAACCGCACGCGCCAGGCGATGATCACGAAGGAGCTGATCGAGATCATCTCGGGCGCCGAGGCCGTCTGAGGAACGCGGAAGGCACAGGTCACAGGTTATGCAATATCCCGGTCAAGCAGACCGTGGTCGAGAATTCGGATCGAAGGAGACAGAGTAAATGGCTACAGCAGCCAACCAGATCGGTCGCATCACCCAGGTCATCGGCGCGGTCGTCGACGTCCAGTTCGAAGGCCCTCTGCCGGCCATTCTCAATTCGCTGGAGACCAAGAACGGCGGCAACCGCCTCGTGCTCGAGGTCGCACAGCATCTCGGTGAATCCACCGTGCGCACGATCGCCATGGACACCACCGAAGGCCTGGTCCGTGGCCAGGAGGTGGCGGATACCGGCGAGCCGATCGCGGTGCCAGTCGGTGAGGGCATGCTGGGCCGCATCATCAACGTCGTCGGCGACCCCGTCGATGAAGCCGGCCCGGTCAAGGCAGAGGCCAGGCGCCCGATCCACCAGCCCGCGCCGGAATACACCGAGCAGTCCACCGAGGCGGAAATCCTCGTCACCGGCATCAAGGTCGTGGACCTGCTCGCGCCCTACGCCAAGGGCGGCAAGATCGGTCTGTTCGGCGGCGCCGGTGTCGGAAAGACCGTGCTGATCCAGGAGCTGATCAACAACGTCGCCAAGGCGCACGGCGGTTACTCGGTGTTCGCCGGCGTCGGCGAGCGCACCCGCGAAGGCAACGACCTCTATCACGAGTTCATCGAGTCGGGCGTCAACAAGAAGGGCGGCGGCCAAGGCTCGAAATGCGCGCTGGTCTACGGCCAGATGAACGAGCCGCCGGGCGCGCGTGCCCGCGTCGGCCTCTCCGGCCTCACCGTTGCCGAGTACTTCCGGGACCAGGGCCAGGACGTGCTGTTCTTCGTCGACAACATCTTCCGCTTCACCCAGGCCGGCTCGGAAGTGTCGGCGCTGCTCGGTCGTATTCCTTCGGCCGTCGGCTATCAGCCGACGCTCGCCACCGACATGGGCGCGCTGCAGGAGCGCATCACCACCACCACCAAGGGCTCGATCACCTCGGTGCAGGCGATCTACGTGCCGGCCGACGACTTGACCGACCCGGCGCCGGCGACCTCGTTCGCCCACCTGGACGCCACCACCGTGCTGTCGCGCTCGATTGCGGAAAAGGGCATCTATCCGGCGGTCGACCCGCTCGACTCGACCTCGCGCATGTTGTCGCCGCTCGTTGTCGGTGAGGAGCACTACAACACCGCGCGTCTGGTCCAGCAAGTTCTGCAGCGCTACAAGGCCCTGCAGGACATCATCGCCATTCTGGGCATGGACGAGCTGTCGGAAGAGGACAAGCTGACGGTGGCGCGCGCCCGCAAGATCGAGCGATTCCTGTCGCAACCCTTCCACGTCGCCGAGGTCTTCACCGGTTCGCCCGGCAAGTTCGTCGAGCTCGCCGACACCATCAAGGGCTTCCGTGGTCTGTGCGAGGGCAAGTACGATCACCTGCCGGAAGCGGCCTTCTACATGGTAGGCACCATCGAAGAGGCGGTCGAGAAGGGCAAGAAGCTCGCTGCTGAAGCGGCGTAAGCTGGCGGCGCAAAGAACGGAAAGACCATGGCCACCTTCCACTTCGATCTCGTCTCGCCGGAAAAGCTCGCTTACTCCGGCGAAGTCGATCAGGTCGATATCCCCGGGCTTGAGGGCGATTTCGGCGTGCTGGCGGGGCATGCGCCGGTCATTGCGGCACTTCGGCCCGGCATCCTCACGGTCAGGACCGCCGGCAAGCATGAGAGAATCATCGTGCTGGGCGGTCTTGCCGAGGTCTCCGACAAGGGCCTGACCGTGCTCACCGATGTCGCGCACTCGCTGGACGATCTTGATCGGGCGCAGTTCGCCGAGACGATCGCCGAGATGGAAGCCAAGCTTTCCGAGAAGGAAGGCTCCGAGTTCGACCACGCGATCGAGAGGCTCGATCACTACAAGAGCATCCAGACCCAGCTCAGCGCTACGGCGATGCACTAACCCGCCACTGCTGGACCAAACTGCAATGAATTCAGCGCTCGTCACTCCGTGGCGGGCGCTGAAACGTTATGGCACCTGTTTTGGCGAAGCGGCATTCTGCCGCGGTAGGGTCCAATAAAGATCGCGACGATGGTGCACGCTTATCGTCCGAAGTGCGCAAAGCTCCGCGCCACGGTCCGGTATACCTCGCAGCGGAAGGGCACCACGAGGTCGGCGACGCGGTCGAGGCGTTCCCAGCGCCAATCATCGAATTCCGCCGGCTGACCATTGCGCGGGGTCAAAGGATCGATCTCGTCATCGCGCCCGGTAAAGCGCAGTGCGAACCATTTCTGACGCTGGCCGCGGAATTTCGCCAGTCGGTGCGGCGGGCCATGGTAGGGCGGGAATTCATAGCTGAGCCAATCGGTCTCGCCGAGATAGGCGGCCGTTCGCACGCCGGTCTCCTCCCACAGCTCGCGCATCGCCGCTTCGCGCAGGTTTTCGCCTTCATCGACCCCGCCTTGGGGCATCTGCCATTCAAGACCGGGAAGGATGATTTCGGGACCGTCGTCCCTGAAGCGACGTCCGATCAGCACGTCGCCTGCCGAATTGAACAGCGCGATGCCGACATTGGGGCGATAGGGCCGTGCCTCGGGCATCTGACGCTAGACGCCGGCGAGCGAGGCGAATTCCTTGACCACGCGTTCGTAGACCGGCCGCTTGAACGGAATGATGAGATTGGGGAGGTTCTTCATCGGCTCCCAGCGCCAGGTCACGAACTCCGCCTTGTGGTTGCCGCCACCCGGATGAGCGACATCGATCTCGCTGTCCTTGCCCGTGAAGCGCATCGCGTACCACTTCTGGCGCTGACCGCGATAGCGGCCCTTCCAGGCTCGTCCGGCGACGGTGCGCGGAATATCGTAGGTCAGCCAGTCTCCGATCTCGCCGAGCTTCGTGACCGAGCGAACACTGGTCTCTTCATAAAGCTCGCGCTTTGCGGCTTCCCAAGTATCCTCGCCCGGATCGACACCACCCTGAGGCATCTGCCACACGTGGGTGTCGTCGACATGCTCGACGCCGCCGGCGCGGCGTCCAATGAAGACCATGCCCTCCTTGTTGATCAACATCATGCCAACGCAAGTCCGGTAGGGCAGGTCTTCGTAGCGCGCCATTCGGCAAAACCTCTTGCGTCTTCTCAGGCCGGCGGGCCCTCGCAGGCCGCTTCCGTACCAGTCCGTTGATCTAGCCGGATTTTGATTTCAGCATCGCGGTTGTCAATGGGACCAGCATGGTGCCCCGGCTTTCCAGGGACTTGGTCCAGGCGGCGATCCGATCGATCGAGATCGGCAGGGCCGAGGCGGTGCCGATGGCGACCCCGCGCTCTTTTGCGATTGATTCCAGCCTGGCCAGCGCGCGGTCGATCTCGGCGGCGGTTGGCACGGCATCGATGTTGATATCGCCCTTGCCGAACGGCATCGCCTGGGCGACCGCAAGTTGCGGCGCGACGCTGCGGGGCGTGGCGCCATCGTCGAAGAAGCCGAGCCCGCGCTTGGCCGCCTCACGAACGATCGGCTGCATCGCCGCATCGGTGGCAATGAAGCGCGCCCCCATGAAATTCGTGATCCCGGCATAACCCTGCAGCCGACTCAGATGCCAGTACAGCCGGTCCACGTTCTGGTCGCCGGAAAGCGTGGTGAGCAGGGTCTGCGGGCCGGGATCGTTGTCCGGGAAATCGTAGGGCTCCATCGGGATCTGCAGGAAGATCTCGTGGCGTTGCGCCCGCGCCCGCTCGGCCAATTTGCCGGGATCGGAGCCGTAGGGGGTGAATGCCAGGGTCACGGCCGGCGGCAGCTTCATGATCGCATCGGTCGTCTTCGCGGCGCCGACACCGAGCCCGCCGATGAGAATGGCGACCACGGGCATTCGCGCGGCCTTGGCGCGGTCGGCCTCGGCGGCGTAGACGTTGAACGGTTTGAGGCCGTCTGCCGTCACCGGGATCATGCCGTAGCGCGACTTCTCGAGCAGTCGCTGGTCGAGCCCCGACATCACGGAGCGAGCGCCGGAGACGTCCTTGTCGCCCCCGCCGATGACCACGCTTTGGCGCGCGCCGCTGGAGCCGTCGATGATGGTGATGGTCTTCTGCTCGCCGGCCGCGGCCTCTTTGGGGGCCTCCTGCTTGCGAACGTCCTTGGCCTGGGGCTCGTCGGGAGCGGACGGCTTCTGCTCGGTCACCGTGTCCAGGCGCACCGTGATCCTTGCAATCGGCTCGCCGCCAAGCGGATTGTCGTTAAAGATCGCAAACCCGGCGAAGGTGGCGAGGAACAGGCCGAGCAGCAACGCAAGCACCTGCATCCCGCTAAACGGCGAGCGCAGAAGTCGCCTGCGGCGTAATCTGCCCTGTCCGAGCGGGGCGCTCAGATCGTCTGCCGTGTCTGACATGCGCAGTCCCGAATCAACCCAACGGACGATACCACGGGCGGGTCGCGCCGGGGCAGGCCGGGATTGGCGGGCTCGGAGCGGCGGCCGACGAAAAAGGGCGGCCCGGTGGCCGCCCTTTCGGGAAATCTTCCTGCCGCAACGGCCTAGTTTGCCGCCTTGGCGGGCTTGTCGCTGCCGGCTTTGTCGCTGCCCGGGGTCGGGGAAACCGAGGCGCTGTTCTTGATGCCGTGGAGCAGGTCGCCGGCCATCTTCAGCGCCTTGTCGTCCTTCGGATCCGGCGGGACGTAGGACTGCGAACCCGTTTTCTCGTCGCCGTCGGATTTCAGATGGCCGCGCAGCGAAGCCTCGCCCTTGGTGTCGGTACGCGACTTCAGCTCATCCGGCACGTCCTGCAGCACTTCGATGTCCGGCACGATGCCCTTGGCCTGGATCGATTTGCCCGACGGCGTGTAGTAGCGCGCAGTGGTGAGCCGCAGCGCGCCGTTGCCGCTGCCGAGCGGGATGATCGTCTGCACCGAACCCTTGCCGAACGAGCGGGTCCCGACCAGCGTGGCGCGCTTGTGATCCTGCAGCGCGCCGGCGACGATTTCGGAAGCCGACGCGGAGCCGCCGTTGATCAGGACGATGATCGGCTTGCCCTTGGTCAGGTCGCCCCCATGGGCCGAGCGTCGCTGGGTCTCCTCGGCGTTGCGGCCGCGGGTGGACACGATCTCGCCGCGCTCCAGGAAGGCGTCGGATACGGTGACCGCCTCTTCGAGCAGTCCGCCGGGGTTGTTGCGCAGGTCGATGATGTAGCCCTTGAGCTTGTCGCCGATCTGGTTCGTCAGATTGGTGATCTCCCTCTTCAGGCCTTCGGTGGTCTGCTCGTTGAAGGTGGTGACGCGGATATAGGCTATGTCGTCCGTTTCGACGCGGGCGCGGACCGAGCGCACGCGGATATTGTCGCGCACCAGCGTCACCTCGATCGGATTGTCCGCGCCCTTGCGGATGATCTTCAGCTTGATCTTGGTGTTGACGGGACCGCGCATCTTCTCAACGGCCTGGTTCAGGGTAAGTCCCTGCACCGCCTCGTCGTCGAGATTGGTGATGATGTCGTTGGCCATGATGCCGGCGCGCGAAGCGGGCGTGTCGTCGATCGGCGAGACCACCTTGATCAGGCCGTCCTCCATCGTGACTTCGATGCCAAGCCCGCCGAATTCACCGCGGGTCTGCACCTGCATGTCGCGGAAGCTCTTCGCGTCCATGTAGCTCGAATGTGGATCAAGGCCGGTGAGCATACCGCTGATCGCTGACTCGATGAGCTTGGTGTCTTCGGGTTTCTCGACATAGTCGCTGCGCACACGCTCGAACACGTCGCCGAACAGGTTGAGCTGGCGATACGTGTCCGCGGTCGCGGCGCGGGCGCTCGATCCCATCAGCACCGCACGGGGCTGGGTCACGAACAGCGTCAATGCCGCACCAGTGGCCGCGCTGAGAAGAATTACTGAAGTCTTGCGCATCATCCGCGAACCTTCTCGCCTTCACTTGCCGCCCACCATGGGCCTGGATCGATTGGAGTGCCGTCCTTACGGAACTCGACGTAGAGCACGGGTTGACTCGCATTGGTTGCGAGAATGGAAGCTACCTGGGATGTCGACCCCATGGTGGCGACCGGCTCTCCCGTAAGCACAAACTGTCCGATGTTGACCGAAATACGCTCCATCCCGGCGATCAAGACATGATACCCGCCCCCCGCATTGAGGATCAAGAGTTGTCCGTAGCTGCGGAAGGGGCCGGCATAAACCACCCAGCCATCACACGGCGTTGTGACCTGGGCGCTGGGCCTCGTCGCCAAGGAAATGCCCTTTTGTACGCCGCCCACCCCGTCAGAACCGCCAAAGTCCCGGATTTTGGTACCGTTAACGGGCAGGGGCAGTAGCCCCCTGGCGGAGGCGAAGGCAATAGCCGGGCTGACCCTCGAGCGATCCTTGAAGGCGGCAAGATTGGGCTTGCCGTTAACTGTGTTCGGGGCGCCTTGCTGGCTGGCGGTTGCGGCGGCCTTGGCGGCACTCTTGAGGTCCTGTTCCATCTTGGCAATCAGGCTCTGCAAATCGCCGACCTGCTTGGACAGCGCAATGGCGCGGGCGCTTTCGGCCTCCAGATCCTTCTCGACGGCAGCCTGCTGGCGCTGGCGTTCGGCGACCAGGGCCGCAAGTCTTGTCTGGTCACCCCTGATCTTGTCACGGTCGGCAGCGAGCTGATCGCGCTCGCCGGCGATATGCTTGCGCAGGTTCACCAGTTCGCCGAGGTCGGTGGCGAGACTTTCGGCCCGCGCCCGCAGTTCGGGCACGACCGCGCCAAGCAGCATCGCCGTTCGCAGCGACTGGAGCGCATCCTCGGGGCGCACCAGCAGGGCAGGCGGGCTCCGCCGTCCGGCGCGCTGCAGGGCCGCCAGCACTTCGACGATCTCCGAGCGGCGCGAATTGAGCGAGTCGCGCATCCGCTGCTCGCGTCCGTCGAGCGTGCGGAGTCGCGCTTCCGTGTCGCTGACCTTGCTTTCGATGCCGCGCACCTGAGCCGCGACGTCGATCAATTGCTGGTTGAGCTTGCTGCGGTCCTGGCCGAGAGCGGCAATGTCCGCCTTGAGCTTGGTCTGCGATTCGGCGGCGCTCTTCTGTTGGGCGCGGGTGGCTTCGAGTTCCTGCTCGCGTTGCTTAAGCGCCTCTGGCGAGACGGCCACGGCCTGCGGTGCGGGCAATGGCGTCTGCGCCGCGACGAGGTCGGCGCCAGCAAATCCGGCCAGCAGCACGAATGAAAGCGGGACCGCAGACAGACGGGGGCCGGGCCTGTCGGGGCTTGAGGAAAGGATCCGCGCCGGTTGCATCTGTCGAAAGCGGTGCTCGTTTGCGCTGTCAGGCGCGGTGATAGGGATGCCCCGCCAGGATGGTCGCGGCACGGTAAAGCTGTTCCAGAAGCATGACGCGAACCATCTGGTGCGGCCAGGTCGCGGAGCCGAATGCGATTGCAAGCTGTGCCCTAGCGCGCAATTCGGGCGAAAGTCCGTCCGCCCCGCCGATCAGAAAAATTGTGCTCCCCACCGACTCGTCGCGCCAGGTCGCGAGCTTCCGGGCAAATACGGAACTGTCGAGGCTCTTGCCGCGCTCATCCAGTGCAACCACGACGGATCTGTCGGGTATTGCGGCCGAAATTGTCGCCGCCTCTTCGGCCATCCGCGCGGCAGGATCGCGCGCGCGGCTTTCGGAGATTTCGGAAATTGTGAGCTCGCGAAAGCCGAGTTTGCGGCCGATATCGTCAAACCGCCCGCGATAGCGTTCGGCAAGCTCCCGCTCCGGACCCTGCTTCAGACGGCCGACCGCAATGACGACGATGCGCATCCGCGCAACGTACCATGCGCGCCCGCCGATTCGGAATCGGCCGCGCCTCTAGACGACCTTCGCCGCTCCAGGGCCCTGAGCCCACAATCTCTCGAGATTGTAGAATTCGCGGACCTCGGGTCTGAAGACGTGCAGGATCACATCCCCGGAATCGATCAGCACCCAGTCGCAATTGGGCGAGCCCTCGACGTGGATGTTCTTGATGCCGGTTTCCTTCAGCGACTTCGTGACGTTTTCCGCGATCGCGCCGACGTGCCGGTTGGCCCGGCCCGAGGTGATGATCATGTAGTCGGAAAATGCCGATTTGCCGCGGAGGTCGATGGTGACCGTCTCTTCCGCCTTCATGTCGTCGAGGCGGGAGAGGATCATGTTCAGCGTCTTGTCGGCGTCAGGCTGCGCCTTCAAGGCGGCTTTGGTCGATGTTTTACGCGTGTTCGGTAAAACAGACTTGGACAATACAGGTGTGGCCAGGGACCATTCCTTTCGCTGTATCGCGAGCACCGAATCTTCGGCGCTCACGGGCTATACTAGCCATGTGGGGTTAAAGGTTTCAATATTCCAGTGTTCCGTGCCTTCCTCATTAAGTCGCCTTCCAGGTGCCATCGGGGTTCCGCAGGCCGGTGGACGAGAGCGAGAGCTTCAGTCCGGTGAGGAAAATCCAGGCCGGCGGCGGCCGGTCTGCGAGGCTTCCGGCTTCACCCTCGGGCAGGCGGTAGCGCGAAAGCGCCTGGGCGGCGGGTGACGCCAATGCCCGGAAACTCTGCGGAGGACGGTCGATCACCGCGATCGGCACCTGGGCGGCGATGCGCTGCCAGTCCTGCCAGCGGTGGAATTGCCCGAGATTGTCGGCGCCCATGATCCAGACGAAGCGCAGTCCTCTTGCGCGGCGGCGCAAGTAGTTGATCGTATCGATAGTGTAGCGCGTCCGGATGACGGATTCGAGACAGCTCACGTCGATGCGCGGATCGTTGGCAACAGCGCGCGCAGCTTCCAAGCGATGCTGCAGATCACGAAGCCGGCCGTGTTCCTTGAGCGGGTTGCCCGGGGTGACCAGCCACCAGATCCGATCGAGGTTCAAGCGCTTGAGCGCGTACAGGCTGATGGCGCGATGGGCGCGATGCGGCGGATTGAAGGAGCCGCCGAGCAGGCCGATGCGCATGCCGTCCGTATAAGGCGGAAGGGCTTGTGCCGCCGAGATCGGCACGGCTGACGCTTCGTTCAAGGCGCGCCCCGCGTCATCTCAAGGCCGCGTCTGGCCGGTGCCGTGGACCCGGTACTTGAATGTCGTCAACTGCTCGGCGCCGACCGGGCCGCGGGCGTGAAACTTGCCCGTGGCAATGCCGATCTCGGCGCCGAAGCCGAATTCGCCGCCGTCGGCAAATTGCGTCGATGCGTTGTGCAGCACGATGGCCGAATCGACCTCGTTGAGGAACTTGCGCGCAGCCGCCGCGTCCTCGCTGACGATCGCGTCGGTATGATGCGAGCCGTGACGGTGAATATGCGCGATCGCGCCGTCGACGCCATCGACGATCCTGGCGGCGATGATGGCGTCGAGATATTCGGTGTCCCAGTCCTCGTCGGTGGCCGGCTTCACGCGACTGTCCGCGCGCTGCACGGCCTCGTCGCCCCGCACTTCGCAGCCGGAATCGATGAGCATCTGAACCAGCGGCTTCAGGCTCTTTTCTGCGCCGGCGCGATCGACCAGCAGCGTCTCCGCCGCGCCGCAGACGCCGGGGCGCCGCATCTTGGCGTTCAGCACGATCGATTTAGCCATGCCGAGATCGGCGGAGTGATCGACATAGACGTGATTGACGCCCTCCAGATGCGCAAACACCGGGACTCGCGCTTCGGCCTCGACGCGCGCAACCAGGCTCTTGCCGCCGCGCGGCACGATCACGTCGATCGAGCCGTTGAGGCCGGAGAGCAGCAACCCGACCGCGGCGCGGTCGCGCGTCGGCACCAGCGTGATCGAGGCTTCCGGCAGTCCGGCTTCGCGCAGGCCCTGCACGAGACAATCATGAATTGCGCGGCAGGAGCGGAAACTGTCCGACCCGCCGCGCAGGATCACTGAGTTGCCCGATTTCAGGCACAGCACGCCGGCATCGGCCGTGACATTGGGCCGGCTCTCGAAGATCACCGCGACCACCCCAAGCGGCACGCGCACGCGCTCGATGGTCATGCCGTTCGGCCGCTGCCAGCTCTCGGTGACGACGCCGACCGGGTCCGGAATGTTGCGCACGATGGCGATGCCGTCGGCCATCGCGTCGACGCGGGCCTTGGTCAGCGTCAGGCGATCGATGAACGCGCTGGTGGCGCCGCCGGCGCGCACCTCCGCAACGTCCTCGGCATTGGCGGCGAGGATTGCCGAGGCGCTGGCGCGGATCGCGCACTCCATGGCCTCCAGCGCGCGGTTCTTCTGTTCCGCCGGCGCAAGCGAGAGCACCCGCGCCGCCGTTTTCGCCCGAACGGCGAGATCTGTTATCAGGGCCTGCAGGTCGGCGTTGCCGTCGAGGGCTTTGAGGGGCGCGGCCATGGCGGTTTGAACCTCCGATAAGGTCATGTCCTAGCACGGAAATCGAAGGTTTGGCGAGGTGCCGGAGGCATGGCGCCGACGGGCCCGCGGACCGGATCATTCAGCGAGCGGGGCGCAGCATCGGAAAGAGCGGCGGTGCCGATCCCACCTGGATGGTCCCCCGGAGCTGGAAGCCATGCCCTTGATATAGGGGGATATTGGCCGGATTGGTGGATTCGAGATAGGCCGCAACGTGATCCTGATCGCACCGGCGAAGAGTGTCCTGCAGGAGAGCTGCGCCGTAGCCGTTGCGATGACGGGCCGGATCGACGCCGATCAGGGGCAGGTACCAGTGCGGCTCCTGCGGATGGTAGGAAGCCATCCCTTCGAAGACGGCGGCAAACTCGCCCTCTCGACCTGGCGGCAAGCTTGCCTCGATCGCCGCGTGGTCAAGCTCTTTGCCCGGCGGGAGCCAAAGCGCCGCCCCCGCATAGTCCTCGACATGACGCGCGGTCCCCTCCGTGAAAGCACCGCCCCCGAACGCGCGCACGAGGATCGGGAACTGGGTGAGGTACTGCGCTGGGTCGGGATACGTCCAGCGGGTTACCGGATCGGCAACGAAGGCGAGGGTGAGGACGGCGACCGCTCGCTCGGCGTCAGCCGGGGCGATGGCGCCTACGATCGGAGTGGCAAATGACTTCGTACGGTTCATTGGGCGCGCTCGCCGTTGCAGCTTCCCCGAGGGGATTGTTTAACTGCGCCGTAATACCTGGCCCTGCCGACCTCTTATTTGGCTGCGAATAGTATCTAATATGATCTACAGCGGAAGCAATCAGAGACGCTGACGTACCGATGCCGATCGCGGCCGCCGCCATGCTAGGCCCGGATTGGTGAGGTTCAAGCCGGATCGCCGTGCCGCGACCCGCCTACCACGAGGTCGTCGCGGTGGATCATCTCCGACCGCCCGCTGATGCCAAGGATTATCATCACGTCCGGCGAGGAGCGGCCCTTGATCCTGTCGGCGTCCTCGGCGTCGTAGGCCACAAGGCCGCGACCGACCTCGCGGGTGTCAGGGCCGCGCACGATCACGGCATCGCCGCGGGCGAACTGGCCGTCGACCCGGATCACGCCGGCGGGCAGCAGGCTCGCGCCCGCGCGCAGCGCCGCAACCGCTCCGGCGTCGATGGTCAGGGTGCCCTTCGGCTCCAGCGAGCCCGCGATCCAGCGTTTTCGCGCGGTGACCGGATTGGCCGGCGTCAGGAACCAGGTGCAGCGGCCACCGTTCGCGATCGCCTGCAGCGGATGCTCGATCGTACCGGATGCGATCAGCATATGCGTGCCGCCGGTGGTCGCGATCTTGGCCGCCTCGACCTTGGTCCGCATGCCCCCGCGCGACAGCTCGGATTCCGCATCCCCCGCCATGCCCTCGACTTCGGACGTGATGCTTTCGACGACCGGGATGAGCTTCGCGCCCGGATTGTTCTTGGGCGGTGCGTCGTAAAGGCCGTCGATGTCCGAGAGCAGGATCAGCAAATCGGCGCTTGCCATGGTGGCGACGCGTGCGGCGAGGCGATCGTTGTCGCCGTAGCGGATCTCGTTGGTAGCGACCGTGTCGTTCTCGTTGATCACGGGGACCGCGCGCCAGTCCAGCAGCTTTGCAATCGTCGAGCGCGCGTTGAGATAACGGCGGCGCTCCTCGGTATCCTGCAGCGTGACGAGAATCTGCCCCGCGCGGATGCCGTGGTCGCCCAGCACCTCCGACCAGATGCGCGCCAGCGCGATCTGGCCGACCGCGGCGGCGGCCTGGCTCTCTTCGAGCTTCAGCTGCCCGCGCGGCAGCTTCAGGCGGCTGCGCCCGAGCGCAATCGATCCCGAAGATACGATCAGGACCTCGCGCCCCTCATGGTGCAGCTTGGCAAGGTCGTCGGCGAGTGCCGCGAGCCAGGACGAGCGCACCTCCCCGGCATTGGAATCGACCAGCAGCGCCGAGCCAACCTTGACGACGATGCGGCGGAATTGGGTGAGTTCGGGGCGGACCATGGCGCGCTGGCTTTATGACGGGAAGCGGCGGTGCAGGCTGAAAGCCGCAAGCGCCGATGCTCTTTTGCAGCAGGACGAGGGCCGACGCAAGGCAGGTCGGCTGCGAAGGCCGGCATGCTGCGGCATCGTGCCGGCTTCGCGAGACGAGTCGGCGCGGCGTCGGCTAGGCGGTCCAGGGCTCGATCTCGGCCGCGCTCTTGGCTTTGGCGCTTACCGGTGCCTCACCGATCACGTCCGCCAGCGCGCGCAGAGCTTCCTTGACGCCCTGACCGGTCGCGCCCGAAATCAACAGCGGCGTCTTCTTCGCGGCGCGCCTCAGGCGGTCCTTCTGCTTCTTGATCTCTTCCGCATCCACGGCGTCGATCTTGTTCAGCGCGACGATCTCGATCTTCTCGGCCAATTGTCCGCCATAGGCCTCGAGCTCCTTGCGTATGGTCCTGTAGGCCTTGCCGGCGTGCTCGGACGTGGCGTCCACGAGATGCAGCAGTACGCGGCAGCGCTCGACATGACCCAGGAACCGGTCACCAAGGCCCGCACCTTCATGGGCGCCCTCGATCAGCCCGGGAATGTCCGCAAGGACGAATTCGCGCCCATCGGCGTTCACGACTCCGAGCTGCGGATGCAGGGTAGTGAACGGGTAATCAGCTATTTTCGGCTTCGCCGCGCTGACCTTGCTAAGGAAGGTCGACTTGCCGGCATTGGGCAGGCCGACCAGGCCGGCATCGGCGATCAGCTTGAGCCGCAACCAGATCCAGCGCTCCTCGCCGGGCTGCCCGGGATTGGCGTTGCGCGGCGCCCGGTTGGTGGAGGACTTGAAATGCGCATTGCCGAAGCCGCCATTGCCGCCTTCGCTCAGCACGAACTTCTCGCCGAGCTTGGTGAAGTCGTGGATCAGCGTTTCCCTGTCCTCGTCGAACACCTGCGTGCCGACCGGCACTTTCAGCACGATCGACTTGCCATTGGCGCCATGGCAGTCCTTGCCCATGCCGTTTCCGCCCTTCTGGGCCTTGAAGTGTTGCTGGTAGCGATAGTCGATCAGCGTGTTCAGCCCGTCGACGGCCTCGATCACGACGTCGCCGCCGCGGCCGCCATTGCCGCCGGACGGTCCGCCGAACTCGATGAACTTCTCGCGGCGGAACGCCACGCAGCCGTTGCCGCCGTCGCCTGAGCGGACATAGACCTTTGCTTCGTCAAGGAACTTCATGGGCCATAGGTAGGGCAGGGCGGTCGGTGCGGCAACCCGCAATGCCGGCAACATTAGCGAAAAGCTTTAATTTTCGGCCTTTTGTGAATCCGGCGTGGCGTTTCGGGCCGCCTGGGCCACTACCGTCCCCCCTCACTTCGATTGCTCCCATGCGGTCATTGCTTCGTTGAATACGTCCTCGCCATGAAATCCCTTCTCGACCGCCACTATACCACGGTGCTGATTGGCGTAGACTATGGGAATGTCGAACCACGCTCGCTCTTTCAGGAGTTGGAGATTGCGCGCGCGATCCACGTCGACGTTCGATAGGCCAGCTAGAAAGAAGCCCTCGGTAACCTTGACAGTAAGAGCGCTGAGCGGAGTACCGCGCGCTCGCTCCGTGAATTTCATCATGACGCCGGGCGCGCTAATCACTTTGCCGCCTGCTACATCGAGCGGCAGCGTGAACTTCATTTCCATAACGTGGCTGGCCGGCAGGGATTTGTCGGTATTGCGCCGGATATCCAACATCGCGGTCATCTTCATGTCCGGAATCTCGATGTCCGCGTGAATGACGAGCTCATCCGGCCGCCCTGCGGTCCTGGCGCGATCGATGCGCCACGACACCGAGCCCGGATGCCGCTCACCCATTGCATTGGACGGGGTCTCGTTAATGACGACGGCCAGCCCATGCGACGCGGTCCCGGACGGATCCGCCTGGGCCGGTATGGCAGAGACCAGGAACGGCAGGTATCCGACGAAAAGCAGCAGGTCGCGCCACGTCATCGGCCGACTGCCGGAAGGCCATGACGTAATGCGAGCTTCAAAACCGATCATCGGCATGACAATATTCCCGCCAAGATTGTGTTGATGGGAACCTACCCGGACGGGCAGGGCCGGACAAGAGTTCCTGCAATCGGCTTCTTTTCCTGTGCCTTCACGCCGGCCTGCGGCGGATCAGGAATTTCTGCATCCCCTCCAGCACCAGCTCCTTGCGCTGGTTGAAAACCGTGCTGCGCATCGTCACGACCCCGGTCGAACGGCCGGGCACGAGCTCGGTGATTTCGAGCGCGGGATAGATCGTGTCGTCGGCAAAGACCGGCTTCAGAAAGCGGCTCGATTGCTCCAGGAACCCGACCAGCGATTCCTCAACCAGGAAGGGAAACAGCCCCGCGCCGGGCGCGGTGTGGATCAGCGTCTGGAAGCCGTGCGCGAGCAGGTTCGGCATGCCGCGGGCGCGGCAATATTCGAGGTCGTAGTGCACCGGATGGGTGTCGCCGCTCGCGGTCTGGAACGCGGCGAACACGGCCGAGGTCATGGTGCGGCCCGGCAGGACGAAGCGCTCGCCGAGGGCAAAATCCTCGAACCAGCGCTGCTCTGGGATCATGCGGTGCTGCGCGGGATCGAACTCGGTCATGAAGGTGGCTTTTCCGGGGAGCGATGAGCTATCGATATCGCGCCGTTCGTGCCGCGACAATCCGTTCAAATCGGTAGATACAGGCTTGTCCCGTGCGGCTGCGTCGCTAAAACAGCTTCGGACACAACAGTCTGGACTGGATTTTCGCCCTCCTTCCGTCATAGCGAGGAGCGCGAGCGACGAAGCAATCCAGAATTCTCGCCGCGTCGGGATTCTGGATGCGTCGCTTCGCTCGCCATGACGGGGTCTTCGAGCAGATCGATCAATGTCTCTCTTCGCAAGAGTCTCCAGCTACGATGAACGCTCCGCGCGGCTCGCCGGCATCGCGCTGATGCTGCTGTCGATCTTCATGTTCTCGTTTGGCGACGCGATGGGAAAGTTCATCGTCGCGACCTATTCGGTGGGCCAGCTTCTGTTCCTGCGCGCCTGCGCGGCGCTGGCCGTGCTGTCGCCGATCATCTGGCAGCAGCGCGCCGAATTCTTTCACCTCGAGCGCCCCTGGCTTCAGCTCCTGCGCGTGGCGCTGTCGACCGTGGAAGTCGCAGCTTTCTTTCTCGCCACCGTCTACCTGCCGCTCGCGGACGTCATCACCTACTATCTCGCCGGTCCCATTTTCGTGACCGCGCTGTCGGCCATCATGCTGGGCGAACATGTCGGCTGGCGGCGCTGGACGGCGATCCTGGTCGGCTTCTGCGGCGTCCTGATCGCGTTGCGTCCGTCGACGCAGACGGTGAGCTGGCCAGCCCTGATCGCGCTCGGCGGCAGCCTGTCCTTTGCGCTTCTGATGCTGATCACGCGCCATTTGCGCGCGACGCCGGATATCGTGATGGCATCGACGCAATTCGCCGGCACGTTCCTGCTCGGCGCCGCCCTGTCCGCATTTCACTGGGTCACCCCTACCGCGGGCAGCCTCGCGCTGTTTGCGATGGCGGGCTTGACGTCGGTGGCCGCGCTGTTCTGCGTCAATCGGTCGTTGAAGCTGGCGCCGGCCAGCGTCGTGGTGCCTTATCAATATTCGATGATCGTCTGGGCGGTGATCTTCGGTTTCATCGTCTTCGCAGACGTGCCGTCGGCCGCCACCATCATCGGCGCTGCGATCATCATCGGTGCAGGGCTCTACATCTTCCTGCGCGAGCGCGACCTCGGCCGCGAGGACACGCAGGTCAGTCCGCCGGTGTGAGTTCATCGTCCCCGCCGTTGCGGGGACGATGTTGTTGAGAGGATTAGCGCGCTCGCCGCGTCGAATTGCCCCAGCTCTTGAGCGAGGACCAGACGCCACGCGAGAGGCGGAAGCGGTCGACCGGCGTGGACGAGCCCAGCGCCTCGAAGCGATGCAGTTCGACGCCGCTCCACTGGAAGCCGCACTTCTCCAGGATGTTGCGCGAGGCCGGATTGGTCACGCGCGCGCCCGCGTGGAGATGGTCGTTGTCGAATTCCTCGAAGAAGAAGTCGATCGCCGCACGCGCGGCTTCGGTGCCGAAACCGCGACCCCAGAACTCGACCCCCAGCCAATAGCCGAGTTCCGGCGCTTCCGGATCGGTAGTGTCTAGGCCGACTAAGCCGATCGGCGCGTTGTCGTGCTCAATCAGGAACACGGTTTCGCGGCAGTGGGCGGTCGCGCGGACGAAATCCACCGCATGATCCTGCGAATAGGGATGCGGCAGGCGACGGGTGTTCTCGGCAATGCGACGGTCGTTGGCAAGACGCGCGATGACCTTGACGTCGGCCAGCGTCGGCCGGCGCAGCATCAAGCGCTCGGTCTCGAGGATGTTGGATCTCGCCTCGCGCCAGGTCGGGGTCGAAAGGTCCTGCAACATGTCGGGCTCCGTCAACAACTTGGTCAAATGAAAAGGGGAGGCCGGTTTCCCGCCTCCCCTTGGAGCCCTATTCTGGACTCCGCCGGTTGGTCAGGACCCGGCGGACTCCGATGATCCACCGTCTACTCGGCCGCAGCCTCCGTCATCGGACGAACCGATACGAACGTGCGGCCGTTGGCTTTGGCATGGAACTCGACATGACCTTCGACCTTCGCAAACAAGGTGTGGTCGGTCCCCATGCCGACATTAAGGCCGGGGTGCCAGGTCGTGCCGCGCTGACGCGCGATGATGTTGCCGGGAATCACACGCTCGCCGCCAAACACCTTGACGCCAAGGCGCTTGCCCTTGGAATCACGGCCGTTACGCGATGAACCGCCTGCTTTTTTGTGAGCCATGGCCCGTCTCCGAAACTCTTCGTATCTCTAGATCAATTCCTTGAAGGAATCATTTCAATTCTTCTCACGCATCAATTCGTGAATTGGCGTGATCACTTCTCCGCGGTCGCGTCCTTCGCCACCTTTTCCTTCTTCGGACGAGGTCCGACCGAAGGCTTTGCGTCATCCGTCAGGATCTCGGTGACGCGCAGCACGGTGAGCTCGTCGCGATAGCCGCGCTTACGGCGCGAATTCTTGCGGCGGCGCTTCTTGAACGCGATGACCTTGGGGCCGCGCTTGTGCTGCAGCACCTCTGCCGCAACCGACGCACCCTTGATCGTCGGGGTACCCAGCACCGGCGTGTCACCGCCGACCACCAGGACTTCACTCAGCTGCACGATCGTGCCGACATCGCCGGCGATCTTGCCTATCTCAAGTACATCATCCGGAACGACGCGGTACTGCCGGCCGCCGGTTTTGATGACTGCGAACATCGTTCTATTCCTTCGTGTTCGATCCCGGCCTCGGGTTGACCCCCGGGTCGGCTTTTTGTCAGTCGCTATGGGTTGCGATTTCTGCGCGGGGCGGGACGGGTTCCATCCAACGGCCCGCGCAAAAACAAGCGGCGCGAGAGCTCCCGCGCCGGATCGGGGACTTATAGCGGCGAAACAGCCCGAGTCAAGGAAAACCGGGTTGAAAATGCCCAAAATTCGAAGGATTTGGCCGATCTTCGCCCGCCCGGCTCGCTGTCGGAATATCGTCCTCATGCTGCAACCAACGATGTCCCGGCGCCGTTGTCCCCCCGCATCCAAGGGGGCAAGGGTACCCATGGCGGAAGAACTGGCACTTTCGACCGGTATCGCGCATCACGGCGCGAGCCGCCTGCCGTCGGTCGACATCGACAGTTTCAACATAGAGTTGAAGGACGAGGACGGCTTCCTGGGCGACCGCGCCAGCAAGGGCGCGTTCCGGGAGATCCTCGAACGGTGGCGCAAACCCCTGCGCAAGACCGGTGAGGACCCCTTCGGCGACGAGCCCTCGGAGAACATCAGCAAGAAGATCCTCGATGCCATCCTGATCAGCGACGACACGGAGGCCTCCGCCGTCGTGCACAGCGCGATCGAGGAGTTTGCGCAGGAACTCGCCTATGTCACGCGGCGCTTTCTCAAGACCAAGGCCTGGGCGAAGACTGAGCGGATCGTCGTCGGCGGGGGCTTTCGCGACAGCCGGCTGGGAGAACTCGCCATCGCGCGGGCCGAAATCATCCTGAAGTCCGAGGGCTTCGCCATCGACGTGCTGCCGATCCGTTTCCATCCGGACGAAGCCGGGCTGATCGGGGCCCTGCATCTGGCGCCGTCATGGATCTTCGAGGCCCACGACAGCATTCTCGCGGTCGATATCGGCGGCACGAACATTCGTTGCGGCGTCGTCGAAACGCGCTTCGATAAGGCCGACGACCTCTCCAAGGCCGCAGTGTGGAAATCGGAGTTGTGGCGCCATGCCGATGACGAGCCGACGCGCGAAGCCGCGGTAAAACGGCTTGTCAAAATGCTTAAAGGCCTGATCGATCAGGCCAATGCCGAGGGACTCAAGCTCGCGCCTTTTATCGGAATCGCCTGCCCGGGGGTGATCAACGAGGACGGCTCCATCGAAAAAGGGGCGCAAAACCTGCCGGGCAATTGGGAGAGCCGCAGGTTCAACCTGCCCGCGAGTCTCGCCGAGGGCATACCGCAGATCGGCGGACATGACACGGCGATCGTCATGCATAATGACGGCGTGGTGCAGGGGCTTTCCGAGGTGCCGTTCATGCAGGACGTTCTGCGCTGGGGCGTGCTGACCATCGGCACCGGACTCGGCAATGCGCGATTTACCAACCGGCGCAGGGAAGCCGAAAAGGACGAGAAGAACGGCAAGAACGGCAAGAAGGAGAGGAAGGTCAGGCAACCCAAGGAGGAGTAACCTTGACTGGTTAGGTTAAGATTGGGTTTGCGTTGCCCATTGCGAACGACTTGCTACCGTCGGCTGGTCGCCTCACCTGACCGGCGAAGCCGCCCTTCCCGGCCAGAATTTTAATGATGCGGCACGGGACCGCCAGCTTTTATACCGCGTCTGGCGGTCCCACCCCGCGGTGCCTGCGCGGGCCATCGGGAACGGCGCCGCAGGCGGAGCTCGATGAGCTGTTGTCCGGGGCTGGCAGTGGTTCTTCGTGCTCGCACCCTTGTCTGACCCGCCATCCTCGCCTAGAACACGGCCCGACCACAGGTGCTTCGCACCCTTGTTGGCCCCTTAGGAGAGGTGGCAGAGTGGTTGAATGCACCGCACTCGAAATGCGGCATAGGTGCAAGCCTATCGGGGGTTCGAATCCCTCCCTCTCCGCCATTCTGGCCGAAAAGTCCTTATTTATCAGCGCTTCCTCAAGTTGGCTGTTTGGCAGCCCATACTCCAGCCCATCTTCGCTCTCGGACGGAAAGAACGAGATCCTGTTAACGTCGTCCCTATCGGATACTCCGCCGTGAACGCTGCCCGGAAAGGCAACTGCATGAAGACGCTTCTTGTCGCGTTGGCGCTCGGCACATTCGCGCAAGGCGCTCTCGCCGGAGAGCCGGACTGCCGCGCGATCGAGAGCACGGGCGGACGTCTCGCCTGTTATGATGCTGCGTTTCCTCCGAAAGCGAAGAAGCCCGCCGCAGTCGAAAACGACGCATCGCGGGCTGCATACAAAGACCCGTTCATTGCGGAAGACGCCCGAACCGCAGCGAAGCTAAGAAATATCTGTCGCGGTTGCTGAGAGTCGAGACGAACGACTCGCGGGAGTTAGCGGCCGATACGGAGGGCGGCCGAATAGAGCGTAGCGCCATGCGCCGCTATGGCCATGCAATAGCAGCTTGTATTTCGCAGCGACGCTTGTGCTTCCATATCTGTCCTGATTGACATCGAAGTTGGTCGGCGACGCGAGTAGAATTGTGAGGCGCCCGGTGAACCGCCAGCATCCCTTCGTCGAGGTTCTGGTCTCGGACATCGAGAAAAGCGGCGAGACCCTGGATCTAAGTGAGCTCGTGCGAGAGCCTTTGCCGCCGACATTCCCTAGGCTGACTTGAGCCAGACAACGATTGTCAACAAGAGGAGGCCACATCCGGCAACGAACATATCGAAATCGACGCAAGCCTCTGATGTCGCAAGCGATGCCTGGAAGCTCGTTCATCGCTCAATCATTCCGCGTATTTTCTGCAAATGAGGCGCGACAGACTTTATGAACGCGCAAAGGTTGCTATCCGACGCCTGAGTAGCCATCTGATAGATGATGTAATCGGATCGCTGTAACAGCGCCTGTCGCGAGCGCGACACTTTAGCCACGCCAGATCGTACCGACAGTATCGACCAACGGCATGTCGCGTCGACATGCGCGTCACGGGTAAGGACATTGATGGCCATTGAACATGCCTCCGTGCAGGTTGCGCGCAAACCGTGGGGGATGGCCGATCTCAGTCCATGGAGCAGCATTGATGTTTCTGGCGACCCGGTCGGGGAATTGTGGTTTCAGCGCGTCGACAAAGATGCACCAAGCTCCGCCTTGCTGCTCAAGCTCTTGTTTACCAGCGAACCTTTGTCGATCCAGGTTCATCCAGATGATGAATTCGCGCACTCAATCGGTTTGCCGAACGGGAAATCCGAGGCGTGGTACATCCTTTCGGCAGCCCCGGGCGCGCGGGTTGCGCTGGGACTAAAGCGACATCT
This sequence comes from Bradyrhizobium sp., assembly GCF_016213215.1. Taxonomy (GTDB): domain Bacteria; phylum Pseudomonadota; class Alphaproteobacteria; order Rhizobiales; family Xanthobacteraceae; genus Bradyrhizobium. Next base: position 22,489 of record NZ_JACRAW010000164.1, read on the forward strand.
CACGACGCAACTATTGCGCGCAGCGATCAGGGACGGCTCGATTGCCGCTCTCGCGCAATGGCGTCCTGTTGCGAAAGGCGACATCATCTTCGTCCCTGGCGGCACAATCCACGCCATCGGCGCCGGCATAGTGCTCGCCGAGATCCAGCAGCGCAGCGACACGACATTCCGCCTGTTCGATTTTGGCCGGCACCGCGAGCTGCACGAAGATAGCGCCGTGGCCGCTTCCGATGCCGGGCCGCCCCAAACTCAATCGGGTCCACGACGTCTCACCGACACTCGGAGCGTTCTCGTCGCGAGCCCACATTTCGTACTCGAGCGGATCGATCTTCAGGCGAATTCGCATTGGGCACTCGACACCGATCGAGAAACCTGGATCCTTGTAATTGAGGGGAACGGGCGCATCGGGCTGACGAATACGACCGTCGGCGACGTGATCTTTGTTGAGGCCGATAGCTCCGGCATCGAGGTTGGTCCGGACGGGATGAGCGGCCTGATCGCCTATCCGGGACCGGATCCCATTGCGTCCCTGCTGCAGGATTGCGCAGGACGAACGATCAATTCTGCCGGCACGTCCGCCGCCGCGCATTCTCCGAAATCAAGCAAGATTATCGAGGCACAGACATGACGCCGCTCCGCCGTATCGCCGTTATCGGCAACTCGCTGCCTCGCCGATGCGGAATTGCAACCTTTACGACCGACCTGCAGAAGGCGATATCGATTTCACGCCCGGATTTGGAGACCTGCATCGTGGCGATGACCGATCGCGGTCAAGCCTATGATTATCCTCCGGCGGTCGCTTTTCAGATCAACGACGGCAATATCGAAGAATACACGCGCGCCGCAGATTTCCTGAATGCCGGCCAGTTCGACACCGTGTGCCTCCAGCACGAGTTCGGGATTTTCGGTGGCGAAGCCGGTGCCCATATCCTCGTGCTGTTGTCGCGCCTCACCATGCCGGTGGTGACGACGTTCCATACCGTGCTGGCCAATCCGACGGCCAAGCAACGCGCGGTCATGGAGCGCATCATCGATGCGTCGTCGAAAGTCGTGGTGATGGCCAACAAGGGCCGCGAGCTGTTGCGTGACGTCTATCTGGTGCCGGATGACAACATCGAGGTGATCGCCCACGGCATTCCCGATGTCGCATTTGTCGGGTCCGATGCGGCGAAGGCCAGGCTCGGATTTGAGGGAAAGTCGGTCATTCTGACATTCGGCCTGCTATCATCCAACAAGGGCATCGAAGTCATGATCGACGCCATGCCGTCAATTCTGAAACGCTGCGCGGATGCGGTGTACGTCGTGCTCGGCGCAACGCACCCCAATCTGGTTCGAAACCAGGGCGAGGCCTATCGCGAGGGCCTGATGGCGCGGGTGCGTAAACTTGGAATCGACAACAACGTGGTGTTCCTCGACCGGTTCGTCGATCTGGCCACGCTGCTCGAATTCATCTCAATGTGCGACGTCTATGTCACGCCGTATCTCAACGAGGCCCAGATGACGTCGGGAACCCTGGCGTACAGCTTTGGACTGGGGAAGCCGGTCGTCTCGACGCCTTACTGGCACGCACGCGAGCTGCTTGCTGACGGATGCGGGGTTCTGGTCCCTTTCGGCGATGCAGGGGCGATCGGCAGCGAAATCGCAAAATTGCTCACCGACGACGCTCGCCGGCAGGCGATGTCTCGGCGCGCCTATGCTGCGAGCCGAATGATGACGTGGGAACGCACGGCCGAGCATTACATGTCCGTGTTCGAGAATGCGCGGCAGGGTCACCGGCTTAAGGTCTTTGCGCGCGCTGACACGGGCTCGCCGGAGCCACGTGGCCCCGCGCCGCCTGACATGCAAATCGGCCATTTCCTGTCGATGTGCGACGATATCGGCCTGTTCCAGCACGCGGTGCATTCGGTGCCCGATCGTTCGCACGGCTATTGCGTCGACGACAATGCCCGAGCATTGCTGCTGGCCTGCGCCCTCAATAATCCGGGCGAACAGCCCCTATCGGAAGTCTTGACGGCTCGCTTTGCAGCCTTCGTGCAGCATGCATGGAACCCCGAGACCCGGCAATTTCGCAACTTCATGGGCTTCAATCGAACCTGGCTTGAAGACAGGGGCTCCGAAGACAGTCACGGGCGAACTCTATGGGCCTTGGGTGAGTCCGCGCGCAGAGACGCAAGCCCGTCGCGGCGCAGGTGGGCTACTGATCTGTTCGCCCAGGCATTGTCGACCGCTGAGAGCTTTCGCTCACCCCGAGCGTGGGCGTTCATGCTGCTGGGTTTGGACGCCTATTGCGCTGCAGTTCCGGACGATCTCCACGCCAAGGAAGTCCGGCATTCTCTTGCCGACAGGTTGATGTCCTGTCTGGCGTCGGTCGAGACGCCGGACTGGGTGTGGTTCGAGGAAGGGCTGGCTTACGACAACGCGCGATTGCCGCAGGCATTGATGCTGACCGGCATGGCGACGCAGACGCCGCGCTACCTCGATGCCGGATCGAGGTCTCTGCGCTGGCTAATGACGCAACAAACCACAACGGCAGGTCATTTCCGGCCGGTCGGCACCGCTGGCTTCGGCGAACAGCGGCAACATCCCCGTGCCTTCGATCAGCAGCCGGTGGAAGCAACGGCGACGATCGCTGCCTGCCTTACGGCGTGGCGCGCGGACGGCGATGCAGAGTGGAAAGCCATGGCGACTCGCGCCTTCGCCTGGTTTCTCGGCAGCAATGATCTGTCAGTGGCGCTGGTCGATCCGCACACCGGGAGTTGCCGCGATGGATTGCACCCCGATCGCGCCAACGAAAACCGCGGGGGCGAGTCGGTTGTCTGCTATCTGCTGGGACTTGCGGAGATTCGCCAGCTTGCGCGCGTCAACACCAGCCTGATAAAGCCCACTTCCTTGCGCGCTGTGGGCGCCTGATTTCACCTTCTAAGCCAGCGAGCCGAGGACACCGTGTCACAAGCTACCTTCCTGAACCGGCAGGCGCTTCATCTGCGCCCCGACCCCGCGCGGGTAATCGTGCGGCCGTTCAAGCCGGCGACTGAACCGCGCGATCTGAACCCGACCGACAAACTGCGCGCAAATCATATCGTCGACCGGGTTTTCGCACTCGATTCAGAAGCCGTTGCCACTCAGCTTGCTGACGTCCTGGATAATTTCCAGGGTCGACATCGTAACCTTCTGGAGAGGTTCGAGGCCCGCGCGGATGAGATGGAAGAAGCTTTCGCAGCGCACGGAGTCTTCTCAAAGATCCAGCGCCAGCTGATCGGCGCCTATTTTCTCAATGAGTATTCGTTCGAAGCCTCTGCCTTGTTTAACCCCAGCATCGTGCCGCACCCCGATCAATCGGATGCACCGAAGGGCGGCGTGCGCTACATTCTCAGTCTCCGTGCCATAGGCGAAGGGCATGTGTCGTCACTGACGTTTCGAACCGGAACAATCGCAGCCGACGGCAGCTTGACCGTTGATCCGACGGCTCGCCTCGCGTCGGTTCCCCGGATTTGCCATCGCGTATCCGGGCCGGACGGCGAGCGTGTCGAGTTGATTTTCAAACCCGAAGAAGACCTCAGCGAGCGCGTCATCTTTCCCGTTACCGAATCCCAATCGAACGGCATTGAGGATGCGCGCTTTGTCCAATTCATCGATGGCGATCGGAAAACCTACTACGCGACCTATACTGCCTACAACGGACGCGCGATCCGTTCCGAATTGATCGAGACCAGTGATTTCGTATCGTTTCGACTGGCGCCTTTGCGGGGTGCTGCGGCGCGCAACAAGGGCATGGCCCTATTCCCGCGCAAGATTGGCGGCAAGTATGCCATGATCGCGCGGCAGGATAATGAGAACCTGTATCTGATCTATTCAGACGACCTCTACACATGGGAAGGCGGTCAGGCCGTTCTGAAACCGCAATTTCCCTGGGAGTTCGTCCAGATCGGCAATTGCGGGTCGCCGATCGAACTTGATGAAGGTTGGCTGCTGCTAACGCACGGTGTTGGCCCGGTCCGCAAATACTCGATCGGCGCGGCGCTGCTCGACAAGCGCGATCCCTCCAAGGTGCTGGCGCGTTCGCGTGAGCCGCTGTTGCGGCCTGAGCCATCCGAGCGCGCAGGGTATGTCCCTAACGTCGTCTACACGTGCGGTGCGATGAGGCACAACGGCCAGATCATCTTGCCATATGCCGTGTCGGACACCTTCTCCAATTTCGCGACCATCAAGATTTCGGCGCTCATGGAAGCGATGCAACGCTGAGCGCGGGTTTCGCAATCGTTGACGTCAACCGTGTTTCTTAACAGGTCGAAGGAATCGTGATGGCCCGCGAAACAACCTACGTCGTGCAGGCATTCAACGCCGGCAAGGGCGGAAATCTGAAGCCGGACTCTCCGATCGTCTGCAAATCGGAAAGTGGCGCCCTCCGGACAGCGGAGAGACTGGCATTGAGCAAACTCGCCGTCGTCGCGTTCTCGTCCACCGGCGACCCCGAAATGGGCGACTACGACGATGAGCCTACAGTCTTCTTCCGGAAGGGCGAGCTTCCGGCTGCCTTCGACTAAGTCCGTGGTTGCAATCGAGAAGATTATTGACAGAGGAGCCCAGATGAGCGAGCGACTTGAAACATTGAAGAAAGCCCGTGATCGCATGATTGATGACAGAGACACGCATGCGAAAGTGCTGGCCGCTCCATTTGAGCGTGACACGGCCGAGCGAGCACGCAACAAATTCGTCGAGATTCAAGCGCTGATCGACGCCCTGGACCGCGCAATCGCCGGAGAAAACCCCGTCTCACGATGAAACTGAAGCGAGTTGGAAGGCGAGACCGGCGGACATTTTATCGCAGGAACGCGGTGGGACGCCAACAGCCACCGCCAACTCCCCTAACGCCTCCAGGACTAACTCTGCCAATGTCCGATAGGGAGTCATTTTCAACCGATTCAGCGGAGTCTGCCTGCCCATTACGGACGGCGCGTTCGGTTGCTGACGGAACTTGATCTACCAGGCGTGCCCATTCGTCGGAAGCCTAGGGAATGCGCCGACGCGCCGACTTGGGGGGTATCTTCCCGCTTCGGGGAATATCATTCGACGCTGCTTCGCGCGCCAATCGCTCGGCCTTTAGCCGTTGAAAGTTTTCACGGAATGCATTTTGGGCGCGCTGATACTCCGACAAGGCTTCTTTGGCATCTTGCTGTCTGAACGCTTTCTGGGCTTCACGCTCCGCCGGGGACTGTGTCTTTCGCTCTGAAAAAGAACCGCTCATTTGCTTACTCCTTTCGACCGCGACTCGACTTAGCGCCGCGGACGTCTTGCTGGTGCGGCCACCGACAGGGGCCCTCATCGGGATAGTGAGAAGCAGCCTACTCTGGGTAGTTTCTGCGGCATCCCCGACAGGGAAACTCTTGACCTGATTGACGTCGCCAAGCCTTTTTGCGGGCATCGTCCCGTCTTGGCCTTCTCAAGCTCCCAGTCTTTTAGGTTAACGCCTATGCCCTGTTTCAGTTCACCGGCATCAACCCACTATTGCGTGGCAACAATCCAACCGCCGAACCTGCAATGCCAAAAGAGGCCCAATACGTCAAAGCGGCATCCAGCCACTCTCCCTTCGCATCAGGTGCTCCCTGTCGAGAACAGTCGATCGGTAGACCGATCAAGCCGCCTCTCCGTGCCGCTCGCTTCATTTAGGTGTCCGACCAATTCACCAGAGAGCCGGTAAATTTTGGTCCCCTTGAGCTCGTAGAGCTTTTGACCGTTGAGATCGAGAATGGTTTGGCCATCCACGACGGCAACGTGGATACCTTTGCTGTTGAAGATGTTGCCTCTCACGACAGGTCTCCATATTGCACTCGACCCAAGACTGCGCTCATTTGATGGCAATGGCGAGAGAATAGAGCTCCGAATCTCCCGCGACCGCTGTGGCTAAGGTGCGGCGCGATTTGGGGCGGTTTCCTGACACTTCCACATTCTGCCTGCCAAAGGCGGTCAACATCGCATTAGGTGCCGCCGGTGGTCGCGAACGTTGCAGCCCGGCGCATTTCTCTGAAGACGCCTTCGCGTTGCATCATCTTCTTCAATGCTAGAAGCGCCTGCTCGACATTATTGTCTGTGGCGAAACTCTGCACGCGTGTTGCCCCGTCAATTGTCGGCGCAAACTGTCGAAGTTCTTCCTGCAGCGGGCCCGTTGCAGTCAGGAGCGCGGAAGGTTTGTTCAGGCACCGTCCCGGCGGAGATGAAGACTGTCCGGGAGGCGGATTCTGCGCCGCAGCAATCTGGTAATTGAGGACGGAGGCGAACGGTCTCATGTGCCCGCGTTGAAGCAGATTTTACCTCCTGCACTTGTAATCTGCTAGCGGAACCTATAGATTGCAACCATTCGATTAGCCGCTGTGCCTTTTTGAATGCGCCTGCGGGCTCCTTCCCGAAGACATCGACCAGTTGAATCTGAACTCGCGTGACGATCACGCGAACTATGCTTTGGAGAAGAATATGCCGACAGGTACTGTCAAGTGGTTCAACGGTCAGAAGGGTTTTGGCTTTATCCAGCCGAACGATGGCGGGAGTGATGTGTTCGTTCACATCAGCGCTGTTGAACGGGCGGGTCTTTCCGGCCTCGCCGAGGGCCAGAAGGTCACTTTCGACCTCAAAACCGACAAGATGCGGGGCAAGGTAAGCGCGGAAAATCTGTCGCTGGCTTGAGCCGTTCGCGCCGTTTCACGGATGTACTGAAATGGCGATGCTGCCCGCTCGATCCGGGGATTGAGCGGGCTTTGCTTTGTTGCGGATTGGGATGACAAGATGGCCGGCAAGAAATCAGCTGAACTGTCCCCTGAACGCATTGCGCGCGCCAACCGGCAACGTCAGGCCTCGGAAGAAGGCGCGCGAGCGATGGCCGATATCGAGCAAAGGGCAATCGCCGTTCGCAAGAACATGGAACGTCTGCGCGCCTTGAGACAAGCCAAGGAGGCCGAGGACGTGAAAACTCAGGCCCCTTTGCCGGTCCCGACGAGGAAGAAGCGCAAACGGGCGCTTTCGGGATAGCCGGTGCTTCAGACGGCTCGGCTCGAGGAGCCGGCCGAGGAAGTGCCCCCATTGCGCGCGACCTCATGCTCTTTGCAGCGCCAACGTGACGCCCCCAAGCGTGAGTGCCACTGCCGCTACTTCTCTCATTCCCAAGGGCTCGCCGAGAACGATCGCCGCCGCGATGATGGCGAGAACCGGTACGAGCAGCATGCCGGTCGAAGCCGACACCGTCGGCAAGCGGCGCAAGGTTTCGAACCAGGCGAGATAGCAGACACCCATCGGCACCAGCGTCATGTAGACGAAGCAGGCGACGCCGAGCGGTGAGATCGCCGCATAGTTCGGCCGCTCGAACAGGATGCCGGGAATCAGCATCGCGAGACAGCCGAGGCCGACCTGCCACACCACAATCGCCAATCGCGGCATCGGCAGCGGACTCCGGTTGAGGACATTGCCGAGCGCGAACAGCATCGCACAGGAGAGCGAAAGGACGACGCCGATGAGTTTGCCGGCGTCGAATGCATAGCCGCTCCCTCCCAAGATCAGAGTGACGCCCGCCATGCCCAGGACAAGCGCAATGACGTCCCGGACCGTCGGACGCAAATGCAGGAAAGGCCAGGCAAACAGCATCGCCCAGATCGGCATGGTGTAGATGATCAGGGCGCCTTCGCCGACGGTGACGAACTTCATCGCCATGGTGCCAAGGCCCATCCATGCGACGACGTTGGTGAAGGAGGAGAATAACAGCCTGGGGATGGCCTCGCGCGGGACCTTGAGCGATTGCCGCTGGCTCACGGCCATGATGCCGAGGATGAGCGAGGCGGCCACGCCGGCGAGACCGCGCGCGAACAGCGGCGGCCACTCTTGCAGCAATAGCTTCATCAAAGGCCAGTTGAACGCCCAACCGGAAGCCGCCACGCCAAGGCAGAGGAAGCCAATCGTCTTTTCGCGCCGCGCCCCATTCATAACGGTCGCTTAGCAACAAAACCGCGCGCACGGTAGGGAACACGCGCGCGCACAAGCCGTGGCGCATGAGCCGAGAACGTTTCGAAGAACGGTGATTGCCGACTTTCGCTAGTATGGGGCGGCGTCCCTTCGCCGGGACATTCATCGCTTCCCCGAAACAAGGCGTTTTTCTAGGTCTGTGAATACCAGCGCCCGTCGACGTTCCTCGGAGATCCATACCGATGTGATCTCGGCCTTGGCGGGTGTACAAAGGGCGGTAGACGACGCTTGTGGAAGCGACGTATGTGGTCGAGCGCGGCGAAATAGCGGCGGCCGAAAGTTAGGGGCCGCCAGAACGGAGGGCGCAAATGGACGTGCATCAGAACTACATCGGAGGGCGTTGGGTCGCTCCCAGCGCCACCCTGCCGGTCATCAATCCTTCGGACGGCTCGAAAGTGGCCGAGATCGCACGCGGCGGCGCCAAGGAAATCGACGCCGCCGTTGCCGCGGGTCATGCCGCCGTCAAAGGCGCATGGGGAAAGACGGATGCCGTTTCCAGAGGCCGTCTCCTGTTCAAGATGGCCGAACTCATTCGCCGTGATGCCGAAAACCTGGCGAAAATGGAGAGTGAGGACGTCGGCAAGCCGATAACCCAGGCGCGCGGTGACGTCGCGGCTTGCGCCCGCTCTTTCGAGTATTACGGCGCCGCCGCCGACAAGGTGCACGGCGAGACGATTCCCTTCCAGAACGGCTTCACGGTCATGACGTTCTATGAGCCGCACGGGGTGACGGCTCATATCGTGCCGTGGAACTATCCTCTTCAGATGCTCGGGCGTTCGGTTGCGCCGTCGCTCGCCATGGGCAACGCGGTTGTTCTCAAGCCGGCCGAGGACGCCTCCCTGACGGCTCTCGGCCTGGCGAGGCTCGCGGAAGAGGCAGGGTTCCCGGCCGGCGTCTTCAATGTCGTCACCGGTCTCGGCGAAGAAGCCGGCGCGGCGTTGTCGGCGCATCCGGGCATCGGCCACATCAGCTTCACCGGCTCGCGTGAGGTCGGCATCCTGGTGCAGGCGGCGGCGGCCCGGAACACGATTCCTGTCACGCTCGAGCTTGGCGGAAAGTCCCCGCAGGTTGTGTTCTCGGATGCGGACTTCAACGAAGCGGGAACCATCATCGTCAAGGCCATCGTGCAGAATGCCGGGCAGACGTGCAGCGCCGGCTCCCGAGTGTTGATCGAAGATAGCGTCTACGAGCGTTTCACCGGTCAGTTGGCCGAGCGCTTCAAGGCAACACGGGTGGGATCGGCGAGCCAGGACCTCGATCTCGGGCCTGTCGTCAATGCGACGCAGAAGGCGCGGGTCGAGCGCTATCTCGATATTGCACGACGCGACGGCCTGAAGGTCCTGGCGGAGGGCTCCTTCGGCACCAATCTGCCGGAAGGTGGCTATTACGTGAAACCGACGCTGATCGGAGACGTGCCGCCCGACCATGTCCTGGCCCAGGAGGAAATCTTCGGACCTGTTCTCGTGGCGGTCCGCTTTCGCGATGAGGAAGATGCGGTGCGGATCTCCAACTGCACGCCTTACGGATTGGTGGCCGGTGTCTGGACTGCCGATCTCGGCAGGTCGATGCGCCTCTCGCGCAAGATCCAGGTAGGCCAGGTGTTCGTCAACAATTACGGCGCCGGCGGCGGAATCGAGCTGCCGTTCGGCGGGATGAAAGGCTCGGGTCACGGCCGCGAAAAGGGCTTCGAGGCGCTTTACGGCTTCGGCGCGTTGAAGACCGTGACGATCCGGCACGGCGTCTGACATGACGTCTGAACATGACGTCTGGCCTGGCGTCGGCCACGAGCCGCCGGCCCGCTTGGGCAGGCCGGATAAGAAAGATGGAAGGATAGGATCATGAGGCTACAGAACAAGATTGCCATTGTCACGGGAGCCGGTGGCGGCTTTGGCGAGGGCATTGCAAAGCGATTCGCCCAGGAGGGCGCGAAAGTCGCCGTTGTCGACATCCGCGGCGACGCCGCCGAGCGCGTGGCCAAGGAGATCGGCCAGGGTGCGATCGCTCTGACGGCGGATGTCGGGGCGGCAGCCGATGTTCAGCGCGTCGTCGACGAGACGAAGGCAAAGCTTGGCACGCCGAACATCCTCGTCAACAACGCCGGCACCACCCACAAGAACAGGCCGATTCTCGAAGTGGACGAAGCGACCTTCGATCACATCTTCCGCGTCAACGTGAAGTCGATCTTCCACTTCGTCCGCGTGACCGCGCCGGTCATGCGCGATGCGGGCGGCGGCGTCATCCTGAACGTCGGATCGACCGCCGGCCTGCGCCCTAGGCCGGGACTGACCTGGTATAACGCGACCAAAGGCGCCGTGAACCTGGCCTCGAAATCCCTCGCAGTCGAACTGGCACCGTGGAAGATCCGCGTGAACGCCATCTGCCCCGTGATCGGAGAAACCGGACTGCTCGAGGCATTCATGGGCATGCCCGACACACCGGAAAATCGCGCCAAGTTCCTGGCCACGATTCCTCTCGGGCGGATGTCGCGCCCCGCCGACATCGCCAACGCGGCTCTCTATCTCGCTTCCGACGAAGCCGAGTTCATCACCGGCGTCGAACTGCCGGTCGACGGCGGCCGGACCGTCTGACGGGGATGTCGGTGTTGGCGCGGCGCAGGGCGGATCCTCGCATTGCAATGCGCCGCATGGCTCACTTCGGCGTGAGCAATGGCCAAGCCAAAGACGACCGGGCGAATTTTTTCAGTGCCATCGGCTTGCCGAATAGGTGGCCCTGCAGCACATCGAAGCCGACTTCATTGGCGGTGACCAGATCGGCGTGGCTTTCGACCCCTTCGGCGACAACCCGGGCGCCGTGACTGGCGGCCATTTCGACAATCTGGCGGCAAACAGCCCGCTTCAATCCATCATGGCCGCAACCGGTGACGAACTGTCGATTGACCTTGAGTTCGACGAAGGGAAAGAAATCGAGTCCTGCCAGCGTCGGCCAATCGGCGCCGACGTTGTCTATCGAGAGCCCGATATTGTGCAGGCTCATCTGCTTTGCGATCTCGACAAGCAGAGGCAGGTTTTCGAGCGCTTCGGCACTGTCAATCTCGATCAGCAGCCCGCCGAAGGCTGGGTGCCGCGGCACACTATTGCAGAGATCCCGTACGGCCTGACGGCTCCTGAGGAAGGAAGTCGGGAGGTTGATCGAAATATCGGTCGGGTTCTGCCGGTCGAGCAAATAATGCCAATCCTGAATCGCCCGTTCGACCACGAACTTCGACAGATCGAGCAGATGCGGATCGTGCTCCGCAGGAATGAAGAAGGCCGGCGGAATTACGCCCCAGGTCGGATGCCGCACCCGCACCAGCGCTTCGGCTCCGGCGCGGACCAGGCTGCGCGCGTCGATCTTCTGCTGGAACCACAGTTCGAGCCAGCCGGCATGCAGTGCCTCCTGTACATGCAGGGCCGGACTTGGCGCGGGCTCCTCCGGCAACAGCAGCGCAACGCGGTCGCGCAATGTCTCGGCGTCGAACGGCGTCGTAAGTGGCGTCAGCATGGCAAGGCCATATTCCTCGCCGACCTGCTTCACCGCCTTGACGACGATCGAGTCGGGGGCGCCGATGGCAAGAATCTTTCCGCCGTAGTCGTGGCGTACCAACGTCTCGAGAAATCTCGCAGGTCGCAATCCGTCCACCGCGATGCCAAGAAGGACGAGGTCGGGAATCTCGGTTTCCAAAATGGTCCCGAGCTCGTCTATCCCCGCGCATTCGCAGGTGACGAAACCGAGATCTTCGAGAATATCGCTGAGGAACGCGCGGAGATGCTTCTTGCTGTCGGCGATGCAGGCGCGAGCCGTCACCTTTCGGCGACCGAAGCTCACGATTCGTGTTCCGGCGCTTAGTCCGTTGTCCATCGCTCACCTCTCCCGCTTTTCAACGTTGTGAGCGGCGAGGCAGGCTCAAATGTGGTGAGCGTCGTGCCGCAATTGAATTATTCCGGTAACGTTAAAGCGCGCAGTATGCGCAAAAATTTGCAGCAGAATTGATCAGACAGGCCGGACGGAGTGGACGAGGGGCATGTAACCGCTGGACAGTGCAGGCGATTGTCAGGCGCTTACCGTTTGGCCAACTCCATGGCAGCCTCGTGAGCCGCGCGATCAACCACCGTTAATCTCGCTCCCGCGTTTCTCGTGCTCTGCCAGATCTCCCTTCGTCAAAGCCCGCATCGAACCCAGTGTGAATCCCCAGGCCGTGTGCTCGAGGATGCGACTGACCTCGCGCAGTTGCGAGGCGGGCAGCCAATACTGATCACCTGCCCGATGCCGTCGGCGTGGGATCGGACGGCGCCTCTCCTGTGGCGTCGTCCCGCCAAGCTCAGGAATTATTTGTCGATACACCTGCGGAGCCCGGCTCGGCTTTCTTGCGCGGCGCTGGCCTGCGTTAAACGCCTGGAATGTGAGTCATGTCACACGCGGCGCACGGAAACAGCGCTATGCGTCGCGAGCTCGAAGTGACCTCCTGTTGAGGATCGGTTCCATGACGACGCGGCGGAAAGTGTACTGGTGGTTCTGGTTCGTGCTCTCCGGTCGATTTCTCGACCGGTTTCTCGTACTGGAGCGCGCAGAGCGCCTCTAGACAGAGCTCGATCCGGCCGTACGGGTCCGGTCTATGTCGCGGTGGACGTCAGTGCTGACCGATCAGCTTCCGGCAATAGATCGCGCCGCCCTGGACGGCATCGCGTCCCTTCCATGCCAGGTAGGTGAGCCGGCCCTTCAGCGATTCATGGCTGCGCAGGCGGCGTGAGTCGAGGATATGACCGACCTCTTCGGGGAAGCGGCTGACCTCGGCTTCGACAAGCACTGCGATCGAGTCCATAGTCTGCTGCAGGCGCTCTCCCCAGGGCGATGATTCGAGCTGGTCGATGCGAACCCGCAACGCGTATTCCGTATCGTAGATGTCGATCAGCAGCGCTTGTGCAACAACCGGGCGATTGTTCTTCAGCGCAATCCGCAACGCCAGGCGCTTGTCCTCGAGCTGGTCGAGCGCCATCGAGACGGCAATTGCATAGGGAGTTGCGGCAACATCGGCTGCATTCTTGCTGCGCGATGCCTTCGTGGCGAGACGGATCAGCTGCCATGGCGCCTTCAGGCGTTTTGCTACCAGCGTCAGCGCGAAGGGAAGCGCATCCGGGTCGGCCTTTTTGAGCGAATCCAGGAGCGAGGTGATCTTGGCGATCTCGCCTTCGTTGAACTTGTTGATCTTCGGCGGCAACTGCTGAGTGAACTTCGCCAGGGCGTCGCGCGCGCGCAGCGCGAAGAATATCTTTGCCACGTCGTCCACAACGGTACGGGACGCGGTATATTTTGCGAGCTTGCTGCGGATCGTTTCTATCCCGTCAGGCGAAGCGAGTGCGTGGTCGAGAACCTTGACCACCTTGGTGTAAAAGGCCGAGGCGACCTTGAGCGCCTCTTTGTCGTTGTTGGCAGTGATCTGTTGGTTGATGGCCTTGATGTAGTCGCTTGCCATGGTAGGCAGCAAATCGCGACAGATCCATTCCCAGATCGGGGCGAGCGAACTGCGCGCGATGCGCCCCGTATTGGCGTTCTCCGGGGCCCCATCCACCAGCAGGTGTTCTAGTGGCGCGAAGAAGTAACGCGACGGAGTGCTGGCGCGGTCTTGTGTCGATCCATCCTTGCGGAATTCCGCGCGCAGCCGAGCCTGGATATCAGCCGAGCCCGGCATATCGACGCCGCACAGCTCGAGCCTTTCGAGCTCGCTGAGCAGGCAGCTCCGCATCAGCGGCGAGAGCTTCTGCAGGAAATCCCAGACTTGGCCGATTTCAACCATGGCACGCAGCTTGTGCAACTTTCCGAATCGGCTGATCGCCGGTTGACTGAGGCATTTGCGCGCTCGCGACAGTTGATTAGAAAAGCAAGCCGCCGTTAATTAATTCGTAAGCGCGACGGCAAGTCCCTGATCTGGTGTTGCCAATTCTTGCGTATGCGTCGCAACAGCTGCAGTGCGGCACTATTGCAACCGCCAGGGGCGCCGCTTCGCGTGGATACGCGCAAAAATTGTGCCTAAGCTGGCTGGGTGGTGCGCCTTGTTAGATGCCTCCGTAATCTTACGGAGCAAGAATGAGAGCGCGGACCGAGCCCGGTTCTATTAAGAATCAGGGACATGGGGCATCGAGATCAATCTGCCGTCGATTCGCGCGCGCCGCGCGCGGGCGAAAGCGCTGCTCCTCGGGACGAGTCGGAAGTCGCGCGACTGGAGGCGCTGCGCGCACGGGTGGCGGAAGAAACCTCTGCCGCTATTGCGCGCCAACTCAACGGACCCCTGACCGCGCTCCTGCTTTATATGGGCGAGATCAAGAATCACAGTGACCGGTTGCTCGCGGCCACCGGCGACAAGGCCTATCTGCAGGACGTGGTGGACAACGCCCTGGCCCAGACCGAGCGGGTCTGCGCGCTGGTCAAGCAGATCGTTGGTGCGCACAAGCACGGCAACACGGCAGACGAGACGAAAGCCGGTGCAGCCAGTAGCCGTGCCGCCGGATCTGTCGTCTCATCCGCCCCGGGTCATCGGCCTCTGACCAAACGCGAGCGCGAGGTGCTGAGGTTGATCAGCGAGGGCTACTCCAACAAACAAGGTGCGCTGCGGATGCGCATCAGCCCAAGGACCTTTGAAAGTCACAGGGCCGAGGCCATGCGCAAGCTGGGTGCGCGCAATACGGCAGATCTGGTCCGCGCCGCGCTGTTGCATCCGATCGACTGATCGCCTGCCGCCGCGGTCGAAGCCGGAGCGACGCGCTATCAGCAATAGTCGTCGGCGAAAGGGCGAACGCGCGCAGCGGCCCGCAAGTCACGGCCGTATTCCTTCGGCGGGCTCGGGATGATCGTGATGATCCAGCGCAACGGAATGCTCGAGTCCTGTTCCTGTACCGAACGCACAAACCCGGTCACCGTCTTCTCGCCGCATCTGACCGTAGCCGGCCTGCCGTTGAATTGCGCAATACGGAAACGCCGGACCTCTTTCTGATCCGCTGTTTCATAAGTAAACATGAAACCCTCCTGGTCCTCGCGCAACTATCGGTCACGCAGGATTAGCCATGGGTGAAAATTCCGAACCGTAGAAGTACGGCTGGACTTTTTCCGCAAGCGTGCAGTTCGGGATCGCAGCGGCCTACCGGCTCTTCGCAAAGCTCAGCGGTGCTCTTCCTGCGTCATTGCCGCAGCGAAAGCCGCATCCATTTGTTCAAGAAGATCGAGATATTCGGACCCGGTCAGCTGCGCCGCATTTATCTCCAGCTGCAACGCCAGCTTTGCCAGGCGACGATAGCCGACGCTGCCGGCCGCGCTCTTCAGCGAGTGGGCTTCTCTTTCGACCTTGCTTCGTTGTTGACCGGGTGACATCAGGCGGAATCGCTGCAGGCGGGCTTCGGTCTCGCTCTTGAATACCTCGCCGATTTCCGCGGCGCCCTCTCGCCCGACCTCGGACGTCAATTCTTCGAACGCTGCCGGATCGAACGCCGGCTCGACGTCCGCCGGCGCGTCGAGCGGGGCAGGCGGTAATGCAGCAAGTTGAGCCGGGTGAGCCATGGTGTGGATGAGTGGTCCGTCCGATCCTGTCTGAAATGCCTACGCCCTCTCCGTTACGGTCCGCTTAAGCCGTTTCTGCCGCTGCGGCTTCGCGTGGCGACGTTGGGAGAGCCGTGGCGCTGTTAAGGACTCGTTCACCCTAAAGCAACTTGGCCAGAAGCGAACGGTTGGTCCTTGCGCAAGCCGGAGTTGCCTGGTGTCGAAGGCAGTTCGGTCCGACCCGGGCATTCGTTGCGGCTTTCCATCGGCTGCGACCGCCGATCGTTCGGAGCGCGAAGTACATCGCAAATCCGGGCCCTCGCGGCGTCGGCAGTCTGCTCGGCTCGTGCCGCCGGGAGCCACCCGCGTTCTTAACCTCCGTATTTGAACGGAACAGGAAATTAACCGGACCGTGAAACAGGATGATTATCGGTCGAGAAGTGGACATCCGTCGCATCTCGCAAGCGGTCGCACCGGTGTCGTTCAATTCCTTCCGCGTGGCATCGATGCGCCCCATCGCGGTCGAGATCAGCCGGGCGGGCGTAAGGGGGCTTGATTGATGAGCAGCAGGAGCCAAGGCGCCGAGGGCACGATGTCCGAATACGTCACCGCCATGATCGGCGAACAATTGTTCGGCCTGCCCATCTCCCGCGTTCAGGACGTGTTCATCCCGGAGCGGGTGACGCGGGTGCCGCTGGCTTCGCGAGAAATCTCGGGGGTCTTGAACCTGCGTGGCCGCATCGTCACCGTGATCGACATGCGCGCCCGCCTCGGTCTTCCCGACACCGAAGGCGGCAAGCCGCCGATGGCGATCGGCGTCGATCTGCGCGCGGAGTCCTATGGGCTGCTGATCGATCGGATCGGGGAGGTCCTCCGCCTTGCGGATGAGGACAAGGAGGAAAACCCCGTCAATCTCGACCCGCGCATGGCCGAGTTCGCGGGGGGCGTCCACAGGCTCGACGGCCAGCTGATGGTCGTCCTCGATGTCGATCGCGTCCTTCAGCTGGAGCACAAGACGCCGATGGCTGCCTAGCGCCGGCAAAACGCACTTGGAGGAACTCCCATGAAGACTTGCCTGGTTGTCGATGATTCCGGAGTGGTGCGAAAGATCGCGCGTCGCATTCTGGAGAGCATGGACTTCGCGGTCATCGAGGCCGAGGACGGCTCGAAGGCGCTGGAGCTCTGCAAGAATAAGCTGCCGGATGCGGTCCTGCTCGACTGGAATATGCCGGTCATGGACGGCTACGAGTTCCTCGGCCATCTGCGTCGCATGCCCGGCGGCGAAGAACCCAAGGTCGTGTTCTGCACCACCGAGAACAACGTGGCGCACATTGCCCAGGCGCTCAGCGCAGGGGCGAATGAATACATCATGAAGCCCTTCGACAAGGACATCATCGCTGACAAGTTCGCTCAGGTTGGGCTGGTCTCCCCCGCAACGGCTGCGTTCGCCTGAGTATCTTCTGAAAGTGTTTCCACGAGGCCACCCGTGACCCCTCTTGAATATGAATATCTGCGCAAGCTCTTGAGGGATCAGTCCGGCCTCGACTTGTCCGCCGACAAGCAATACCTGATCGAGAGCCGTCTGCTGCCGGTCGCACGCAAGATTGGCCTGTCGGGAATCAGCGAACTCGTGCAGAAGCTGCAGGGCGGGTCGTCGGCTCTGATCACCAGCGTGGTCGAAGCAATGACCACCAACGAGACCTTCTTCTTCCGCGACAAGGTTCCGTTCGACCATTTCCGCGAAACCATCATGCCCGAGCTCCTGCACGCGCGCGCGGGCCGCAAGAGTCTTCGCATCTGGTGCGCCGCGGGCTCGACGGGGCAGGAGCCCTATTCGCTCGGGATTTGCCTCAAGGAGATGGGGGCCGCGCTGACCGGATGGCGCATCGAGATTCTTTCCACCGACATCTCGCAGGAGGTGCTCGAGAAGTCGAAGGTCGGCATCTACAGTCAGTTCGAGGTGCAACGCGGCCTGCCGATCCAGCTGCTGGTCAAGTACTTCAAGCAATCCGGAGAATCCTGGCAGATCAATCCCGAGTTGCGCGCGATGGTTCAGCACCGGCAGCTCAACCTGCTGCATGACTTCTCCCAAATCGGCACC
The DNA here is from genome assembly GCF_016213215.1 of Bradyrhizobium sp. Taxonomy (GTDB): domain Bacteria; phylum Pseudomonadota; class Alphaproteobacteria; order Rhizobiales; family Xanthobacteraceae; genus Bradyrhizobium. The sequence continues at coordinate 40,118 of NZ_JACRAW010000164.1, forward strand.
TTCGACGTCATCTTCTGCCGGAACGTGCTGATCTATTTCGACCAGGAAACCAAGGTGAACGTCTTCAACCGCCTCGCCAAGGCGATCGAGCCGGACGGCTTTCTGGTGCTCGGCGCGGCGGAAACGGTGGTCGGATTGACGGACACCTTCAAGCCAGTTCCTGACCGGCGCGGCTTGTACCGGCCTAGCGGCGCCCGGGCCGCAATGCCCGCGCGGCCGTTTGCGGCCGGCGCAGGCAGGATGGCAGTCGCGGGGCCTTGAGACATGACCGAAGAAACCAAAGGTACCGAACGGGTGACGTTCAGTCGGGGCTATGACGTCTGCATCATGGGGATCGACGGGACGTGGCGCCGCGACTGCAAGCTCAACGCCATCTCCGATAATGACGCCGTGCTCACCGTGGAAGGCTCCATTCAGGGACTCAATCTCAAGGAGTTCTTCCTCCTCCTGTCTTCCACGGGGCTCGCTTACCGCCGTTGCGAACTGGTCCGGGTCAACGGCTCGGAAATGGAGATCCAGTTCCTGAGGGGCAAGAATAAGAAGAAACGATCCGGTATGGCTGGACAGGACGCGCTGCTCGGCTGAATGGACTTTTGGTGGCGCGGCCAGATCGCGCCGGCCGCCGCGGTATCGTGGTGTGCATTTTTGGTATCCTGCACAATTTCTAAAGACGACCGCTGGAATTGCGCCGCTTCGTTTTACTCGCTTTGAGCGCGAGCTGTGCATTCTTGCTTCGACCAACCCGTTAGGGCCAGCAATGCACACCAGCACTCGTTCTTCTCTCGTCCGCTCGAACTCAGCCGATGCCGCCGAACGACAGCCCCTCCAGCTCCTGGTGGTCGACGACGACGCCACCCAGCGAAGCCTGATCAAGGTCGCCGCCACGCAAGCCGGCCACGAGGTGACCGTCGCCGCTTCGTGTGCCGAGGCCATCAGCCTCATCAAGAACGCGCATTTCGATTGCGTGACGCTCGACCTCGTGCTGGAGGATGGAGACGGCATTGATGTCCTGCGCGAAATGGCCGAGGCGAAATACGCCGGCGCCGTCATTGTCGTAAGCGGCATGGAAGGCTCCCGCCGGAGCGCGGCGCGTAGCTATGCGCGATCGCTCGGTGTGGAGCTCCAGAGCCTGCCGAAGCCGCTGGATCTGGCGGCCTTGCGCATTTCCCTTGCCAATCTCGGCAAAGCGGCGATGGGGCTGCCCGCCATCCACACCTGGGGCGGCGTCGCCGTCGACGCGGTGGCTGAGCGCCACCGCACCTGAACTTCGGCCTCGTCTTCTACCCTAGAGGGTCAGGACGAGCTCCATCTCGGTTCCATCTTCAGGCACGCCGGCGTCGCGGAGCGACTGCATTGCGGACTCAAGCTCAGCCTTGCAGGCATTGAGGGTCGCGCTTGCTGGCCGATAGCCGGGCGTGACATCGTCCAGGATCATGGCAGTGGAGCTGTCCTGATTTTCCGACACAGTCTCCGACCGGATCGCCTGGTCAAGCCGGGCGATGCTGCTTGCGACCTGCTCGATCAGGAACTTTAAATCGGGCAAGGATCAAATGTTCGCTGTCATCGCGATCCCGAGCGGTGACGATGACGAGTCCCGCGCTCTGCCTGCATATTTCTCTCCGGCTCACGGCCTGGGACTCTTTCGGCTACTTGTCGGTTGAGTTCACCTCCCGTACAAATACGGTGAGCGTGATGTTCGCCGCAGGACATGCGCGATCGGTGTGGGCATATCTGCTCCACGGCACTCAGGATGGTTGAAATGTCGGAGAAAACCTCACGTGGCGAGATCTTCGTGGTCGATGACGATCAGGCCGTTCGCGACACTCTGTCGATGGTGCTGTCGGCGGCGGGCTATGAGGTGATCTGTTTCGCCGACGGCGCTGCGTTGCTCTCGGTGGCGCGGACCCGGACGCCTGCGGCCATTCTTCTCGACGTTCACATCCCCGGCAAATCCGGCCTGGACATCCTGAAGGAACTGCATGGCGAAGATTATCCCGCGCCGATCTTCATGATCTCCGGACAGGGCGATATCGCCATGGCGGTCAGCGCCATCAAGAACGGCGCGCTCGACTTTATCGAAAAGCCATTTCGTGGCAGCGAGATCGTGGCCCGGTTGAACGAGGCGATCGGGGCTTATGCAAAGCGGCAGGCCGAACATGCGGCGCCGAAATTCGGCTCGCTGCATTTTCCGGGACGCGAGCCCCTGACGCGGCGCGAGCGTGAGGTGCTTGAACAATTCGCCTCCGGCGCGTCCAACAAGGAGGCGGGCCGCGCGCTCGGCATCAGCCCGCGCACCATCGAGGATCATCGCGCGAACATCATGAAGAAGCTCGGCGCCCGCAACGCCGCCGATCTGATCCGGATCGTGATGACGGCCGCGCAGCGCGCTTCCTGATAAGGCAAGCAGCGCGGCGCAAGGCGCGCCGCATGCAGCGCGCCATTAAAGCGATGGCAGATGCGCGCCGTCCTCGCTGTGCCGCTCTCAGCCGTCCAGCGCCTTGCGGATACTCCTGGCGAGGTCCGACTTGCGATAGGGCTTTTGCAGCAGCAGCACGCCCGAATCGAGCCGGCCGTGATGGATGATGGCGTCTTCGGTGTAGCCGGACGTGTACAATACCTTCAATCCGGGGCGGATCTTCTTCACCTCGTCCGCCAGCTGGCGGCCGTTCATCGCGCCCGGCATGATGACGTCGGTGAACAACAGGTCGAATTGCTTGCCGCCGCCTACAATCTCCAGGGCTTCCGCAGCGTTTGCCGCTTCCAGCGTGACATAGCCCATTGAATGCAGCTGGGTCAGCACATACTCGCGCACCAGCCTGTCATCCTCGACGATGAGAATCGTTTCCCTTCCGCCCTCGATTGCCTGCGGCGAAATGTCGTCTTCGGTACCGACCGCACTCTGGCCCGCCGGAAGGTACATCCTGATCGTGGTTCCGTGACCCGGCTTGCTGTAGATCTTGATGTGCCCGGCGGACTGCTTCACGAAGCCGTACACCATGCTCAGGCCAAGGCCGGTACCCTTGCCCGGACCTTTTGAGGTGAAGAAGGGATCGAAGACCTTGTCGAGCATGGCTGGCGGAATGCCGGAGCCCGTATCGCTGACGGCGATCACCGCATACTGTCCGGGCCGAACGTCGTTGGTCGCCGCATAGGTGCCCTCGAGATAGGCGGAGCCGGCCTCCAGGATGAGCTTGCCGCCGTCCGGCATGGCGTCGCGCGCGTTGAGCGCCAGGTTGAGGCTTGCCGTCGTCAGCTGATTGGGGTCGACGATTGCCACGCAAGTCGGGGCTTCGAAGACCGATTCGATCTGGATCTGCTCGCCGAGAGTCGGGCGCAGCAGTTTGGCAGTGTCGACGATCAGGTGGTTGACGTCGATCTCGCGTGGCTGCAACGGCTGTTTGCGCGCGAAGGCAAGCAGGTGCTGGGTGAGCTCGGCGCCGCGCGCAGCCGCTTCGTCGATCATCCTGGTGATGGCGGCAAGCTGCGGCTCTCTGGCTACCGCATCCGCCAGGATCTCGATCGTGCCGGTGATGACCGTCAGGATATTGTTGAAATCGTGCGCGACGCCGCCGGTCAGCTGGCCCAGGGCCTCCATCTTTTCCGAGTGGCGAATCCTCTCTTCGGCGGCGATCTTGTCGGTCAGGTCGCGGAAGAAACCGTTGAACAGCATGCCGTCGCGGCGCCTCAGCGCCGTAATGCTGGCTTCCGCCCTGAATTCCTTCCCGTTGCGGCGTCTTGCCGTAATCTCTAGGCGACGACCGAGAACCTCTCCTGCCTCGTCGTGGACGGTTCTCGACAGTTCGGCCCTTACAGTCTCGCGAGCAGACTCCGCGACGATGAGCTCGATGGCCTCCTTGCCGAGCGCTTCCGATCTCGGCCACCCGAAGATCTTTTCCGCCTGGGAGTTCCAGTTCAGGATCCTGAAACTGTCGTCGACCTGGACGAAGGCCTCGAGCGCGGTCTCGATGATGTTGCGCGACAGGTGCTCGCTTTGGTGCAGGCTTTCCTGGGCCAGCAGGCTTTCCGTCATGTCGCGGCCGACGAAGAAGTAACGCTTGACCGGCTCGGACCACGAGCCGAGCCAGGACAGCTTCACCGGATGGCCGTCCTTGTGCAGGAATCGCGTGTCGGAGGCTCTGGAGCGCATGCCGCGACGGGCGGCGCGCAGATCCTCGCGCGCCATGTCGATGTCGTCGCGCTGGATGAATTCGATACAGGCGTGGCCGATCATTTCCTCCGGCCGATGGCCGAGGATGACTTGGCAGCTAGGGCTGACCTGCACCACGGCACCGTGCGAATCCAGGACCAGGATCAGGTCCTGCGAGCTCTCAAAGATCCGTCGCCTCTCCTCGATCTCGCGCTGGAGCGCCCGCTCCGTCCTCCTGGATTCGGTGATGTCGCGTGCGATCTTCGACGCGCCGATAATCTGCCCGGACGGGTTCTTGATTGGCGAGACGCTGAGCGAAATTTCGACCCGGCTGCCGTCCTTGCGCAAGCGTACGGTGACGTGAGGTTCAAGGCGCTCGCCGTTGGCGATGCGACGCAGACATTCCTGTGTCTCAGCGATTCTCTCGGGCGGCACGATGAGATGGATGCTCTTGCCAACCGCTTCGTCGGCCCTATACCCGAACAGGCGTTCGGCGGCCGGATTCCAGCCGGTGATGGTTCCATCAAGGCTCTTTGTGACGATCGCGTCGGCCGACGATTGCACGGCGGCGCTGAACAGTCGCTCGCGCCTCGCGTGGTGATCGCGCGCGGCTTCGGTCATGCGATGCTCAAGTATCTCGCGCTCCAGCGCCGCGGTTTTCGTCCTGGTCTCCTCCATCATCCGGGCGAAAGCCCGTGCGAGTACGCCGGTCTCGCCAGCCGCATCGACGGGAATGGGGTTTTCATCGTCGCGCCCGACGCTGTCCACCGCCGCGGTCAATTGCCCTATCGGGCGAGTCAGCGATCTCGCCAGCAGCACTGCCAGCACGGCCGCGCCGAGGACCGCGATCAGCCCGACGGCCACGCTGATCTGTTGAATGGCCAGCGCCGGTGCCATGAAGCTCGCGTTCGACGCGGCCTGGATCACCCCGATCCACTCCTTGCCGGCAAGAAGGGTCGAGGCGAGCGCGGCGCCGGCCAGGCGTCCATCGCGGTCATCAATGACCTCTCCGATGCTCTGCTGCGTTCCCACGAGTGCCGCGAAATACGGGAAATCGTTCTGCCATTGGGTCTTGCCCGAGTGCGCGGAGAATTCGCGGGCCCGATCGGGGTGAACCAAATAGTCGCCGTCGCGGCCGACGATGTAGACTTGTTCACCCGGCTGGACCGAGGCGCGGACCCGCTCGAATGCCGCACGCATGTCGACATCGACGACGATGATACCGAACGCCTTACCCTCCGGTGCGAAGACCGGGGTGGCGATCCGGATGATGGGCATCGCGCCCTGCACGCGGTCCTGTTCGAGCGTGAGCGGCGAGACGTAGATCTCGCCGAGAGACATGCGGCCCGTCTCGGTGACAAACGCCTGCTGGCTCGTCTGCTGGAGTTCGCTTTCGGGTGCGACCCGCACTGCGCCGCTGCTTCCCGAGCGATCGACGCGGACAATCTCGCGCGCGCCGTCCTCGAGGCCGATGACGCGGAACGCGGCATACGCGGGCTTGGCTTCGACCATGGCCACAAGGCGTGTCGCGACCCGGTCGTGCCAGGTCTTTTCGGTCGTCTTCTCGACGGGGTCGCGGCCGCCGGCGAGATGTGCCTGTATCAGGCTGTTCAGCGCAGTCGAACGAAAGCTTGCGATGTCGCCCCGTGCGCCGGCGACGTAGGATTCGAGTTCGGTGGCAAGAAGCTGCGACTGGGCTTCGATCCGGTCAACCACCCGCGGCAGCAGCGCCCGTTCCAGGCTGCGAGAGCTCACCCAGCCGACGGCGGCGACCGTGACCGCAACCAGCAGAATCATTGCAACGGCTAGTTTGGTGGCAAGCTTCATCCGGGCCCTCATAGAGACAAGGTGTCGTTTCCGCGTTTCGGCCGGCGACGAACGGCTTGCTTGAGGGTCATGTAATGAGCGTCGTGCCCGGGCCCGACTTCGTCGGTTCCGCGGCGGCGAGGCTCGTTTCAACCGCAGCAAGCAGCGCAGCCGGCTTGAACGGCTTCTGCAGGCTCGCGATCGCACCCAGCTTGGTGGCCATAGCAAGGAAATCCGGCTCGGAATAGCCGTCGGGAGCAATCGGACGGCCCGAAATGACAACGATCGGAATGCCCGGCTGCTGGCGGCGGATCAGCCGCATCGTTTCCAATCCGTCCATTCCAGGCATGAAAATATCGAGAAAAATCAGGTCAAATGCGCCGGTTTCGAACAGCTCGATTGCCTTCTTGCCGTCGCTGGCTGTCGTCACGCGATGTCCAGCCCGTTCCAGCACCAGCCGGATCGTCGCTTGTACCGCGACATCGTCATCCACAATCAGGATGTTGGCCAAGATTTCAATGCTCCGAGCCCGATGATGAACTCTTGATCCGACATCTCTGCAAAACTTGCCGCGTGGGAGTTTCACTCCAATTCGGGCCCGCCCGCAAGCGCTGGCGGAAGTTGCGGCGACGGTCAGCTCGTCGCCGGCCCGCTCGCCCAGCCGGCACAACCGTGGCCCTGTGCAGCGGTTGGATGCAACCGTCGGAGAGCTGCTGTGCGCGCCCCACAAATTGCAACAGACTTGCACCGCGGGGATTTGCCGTGAGATGACCTTGGCTCTTTCGCGAGGGGTGCCATGACCGAGAAGAAAATGCCGGAGACGCTGCGCAGCGCGCGCTGGTTCAAGCCCGATGACCTCCGCTCCTTCGGGCACAGGTCGCGTGCCATGCAGATGGGCTACGCGCCCGACGAGTGGAAGGATCGTCCGGTGATCGCGATCCTCAACACCTGGTCTGATGCCCAGCCCTGCCACATGCACTTCAAGTCGCGCGTCGAGGACGTCAGGCGCGGCGTGCTGATGGCGGGCGGTTTTCCGATTGAGCTGCCGGCGCTGTCGCTGTCGGAATCGCTCCTGAAGCCGACCACGATGCTGTATCGCAACCTGCTCGCCATGGAAGCGGAGGAACTGCTGCGCAGCCATCCCGTCGACGGCGTGGTGCTGATGGGCGGGTGCGACAAGACTACGCCCGCCTTGCTGCTCGGTGCGACCTCCATGAACATCCCGGCGATCTATCTGCCGGCCGGTCCCATGCTGCGCGGCAACTGGAAGGGCAAGACGCTCGGTTCGGGTTCCGACGCCTGGAAATACTGGGACGAGCGGCGCGCCGGAAAGATCTCAGACAGGTACTGGGTCGACATGGAGGCGGGCATCGCCCGCAGCTACGGCACCTGCATGACCATGGGCACTGCTTCCACCATGACCGCGATCGCGGAGGCGATCGGCATGACCTTGCCCGGCGCCTCCTCGATCCCCGCCGCGGATGCCGGCCACATCCGCATGAGCTCGGCGTGCGGGCGGCGCATTGTCGAGATGGTCTGGGAGGACCTCACCCCGCAGAAAATCCAGACCCGCAAAGCCTTCGAGAACGCCATCGCGGTCGCCATGGCGATGGGGTGCTCGACCAATGCCATCATCCATGTCATCGCGCAGGCGCGCCGCGCCGGTATCGACATCTCCCTCGACGATTTCGAGAAGGCGAGCCGAAAGGTGCCCGTGATCGCGAACGTCAGGCCGAGCGGCGACACCTATTTGATGGAAGACTTCTTCTACGCCGGCGGCCTGCCGGGACTGATGAGCCGTATCCGGCAACATCTCCACCTCGATTGCCTCACCGTCACCGGCAAGACCCTCGGCGAGAACATCGCGCACGCCGAAGTCTACAACGACGACGTGATCCGCATTGTAGACAACCCGATCTACAAGGAAGGCGCGCTCGCCGTGCTCAAGGGCAATCTCGCGCCCGACGGCTGCGTGATCAAACCTTCCGCCTGCGATCCGCGCTTTCTCGCGCACAGCGGGCCTGCCCTCGTATTCGACGATTATCCGTCCATGAAGAAGGCGATCGATGATCCCGATCTCGACGTTACCGCCGATCATGTGCTGATCCTGCGCAATGCCGGGCCGCAAGGCGGGCCGGGCATGCCGGAGTGGGGCATGCTGCCGATCCCGACTAGATTGGTGAAGCAGGGCGTGCGCGACATGGTGCGCATGTCCGACGCGCGCATGAGCGGCACGAGCTACGGCGCCTGCATCCTGCATGTCGCCCCGGAATCCTACATCGGCGGACCGCTGGCGCTGGTGGAGAACGGCGACCGCATCACCCTGGACGTGGCTGCACGCACCATCAGCCTCGACGTACCCGAAGACGAGCTGGCGCGGCGCCGCGCCGCATGGAAACAGCCGGAGCGGCGTTTCGAACGCGGCTATGGCTGGATGTTCTCGCGCCACATCAAGCAGGCCAACGACGGCTGCGATTTCGATTTTCTGGAGACCTCGTTCGGCGCGCCGGTCGGCGAACCGGCGATCTATTGAATTGATGCGCTTCGTTCCGGGCGGAGCTGCGCCAAGCGGGCGTTAGGCCTCTGCCTTGTCGGCCAATCCCACGGCCCACAGCGCAAACGCGTACACGATCGCGACCTCGTCGAGACGGTCGAAGCGGCCCGAGGCGCCGCCATGACCGGCGCCCATGTTGGTGCGCAGCAGCACCGGGCCGCCGCCCGTCATCGTAGCGCGCAGCCGCGCGATCCATTTCGCCGGCTCCCAGTAGGTGACGCGGGGATCGGTCAATCCGCCCATGGCGAGAACCGCGGGATATTCCCTGGCCGCGATGTTGTCGTAAGGCGAGTAGGACAGGATGGTGCGAAAGTCCTTCTCGCTTTCGATCGGATTGCCCCATTCCGGCCATTCCGGCGGCGTCAGCGGCAGCGTGTCGTCGAGCATGGTGTTGAGCACGTCGACGAACGGTACCTCGGCGACGATGCCCGCGAACAATTCCCCGGATCGGTTGGCGGCAGCGCCCATCAGCATGCCGCCGGCGCTGCCCCCATGTCCGACGATGCGTTTCGCGCTGGTGTAGCCGGCATCGCAAAGCGCGCGGGCGCAGGCGGCGAAATCGTCGAAACTGTTGGTCTTCTTCTCGCGCTTGCCCTCGAGATACCAGCCCCAGCCCTTGTCGGCGCCGCCGCGGATATGGGCGATGGCGTAGACGAAGCCGCGATCGGCCAGCGACAGCCGGTTGGACGAGAACGAGGCCGGCATCGCCATGCCGTAGGAACCGTAGCCGTAGAGCAGCAGCGGCGCTGATCCGTCCAGCTTGAGTCCGCGGCGATGGAGGATCGAGACCGGCACCTCGGCGCCGTCATGCGATCTTGCCATGATGCGCGTGGTGACGTAGTCGGCCGGATTATGGCCGGAGGGAATCTCCTGGCGCTTGCGCAAGATGCGCGTGCGCGTCGCCATGGCGTAGTCGTAGACCTCCGACGGCGTGGTCATGGACGAATAGGAAAAGCGCAGGTTCGTCGTGTCGAACTCGTACGATCCCATGGTGCCGAGCGAATAGGCTGTCTCGTCAAAGGCGATACTGTGCTCGTCCCCTGTCGCGAGGTCGCGGATCACGATCTCCGGCAGCGCGTTCTCGCGCTGTAGCCGCACGAGGTGTCCCGAATACAGGTCGTGCTCGATGATGTAGACGCCGGCGCGGTGCGGGATCAGATCGCGCCAGTTGGCGCGTTCGGGCGATGCAAGCGGCGCGGTCACGATCTTGAAATCGATCGCATCGCCGGCGTTGGTCAGGATGAACAATTCATCGCCGCGGTCGGCGACCGAATATTGCACGCCGTTCTCGCGCGCGGCGATCAGGCGCGGCGGTGTGTCCGGATCGGCAAGATCGATCAGGTGCTGCTCCGACGTTTCATGGTCGCCGCCGGCGATCACGCAGAAACGCCCGCTGGTGCTCTCATGGATATGGGTGAACCAGCCGGCGTCCTTCTCTTCATAGACCAGCACGTCGTCGGCCTGTGCCGTACCCAGCCGATGCCGCCACACCTGCAGCGGGCGGTGATTGTCGTCGAGCTTGACGTAGAAGAAGCTTTTGCAATCCCTGGTCCAGACGACCGCGCCGTCGGTCTCCTCGACGACATCGTGATGATCCTTGCCGGTCGCCCAGTCGCGGATGCGAATGGAAAAATACTCGGAACCCTTGGTGTCGGCGCTCCAGGCCTGGAGGTTGTGATCGTATGAATGGCGGCTGCCGCCGAACCGGAAATATTGGTGGTCCTTGGCGAGCGCATCGCCATCGAGCGCGATGTGGCTCTCACCGCCATTGCGCGGGATGCGGCCGAACATTTCGTGTTGCCCGCCTTCGCGGTACTTGCGGAAATAGGCGTAAGGCCCGTCGGGCGACGGCACGCTGGAATCGTCTTCCTTGATGCGTCCGCGCATCTCGCGTACGAGCTTCTTTTGCAGCGGCGTGGTGTGGCCGAGCAGGCTGTCGGTATAGGCATTCTCCGCTTCCAGGTATTTGCGGATGTCGGGATCGAGGCGCGACGGCTCGCGCAGCACCTCCTGCCAGTCCTCGTCCTTCAGCCAGGCATAGTCATCGCTCAACGTGATGCCGTGCCGGGTAAAGGAACGGGGTCGCCGCGGCGCGACCGGCGGGTTGATCTGGCTGGAAATGGCCTCGATAGCTGGTTCGGTCACGTCGAATCCTCGTTCGATCCTGCTTGTGTCAGGCTGCCTCTATATCGGATCGAATGCGGCCGATTGAAGAGGGCCTATCGACGATGCTGATACTCGTAGCCGCGTGAGCGGTGCACACCCTCGCCCCGCTTGCGGGGAGAGGGTTGGGGGTGAGCGGTGACGGATGACGGGCTACGCGCTCACCTGCTCGCCCAGCCACGCGATGGCGGCTTCCATGCCGCCCTTGCCGTGCGGGATCTTAAGGGCGTTGAGGCCGACCTCGACCACGCCCAGCGTGCCCAGGATCATCGGCGCGTTGACATGGCCCATATGGGCAATGCGGAACGCCTGGCCATGCAGATCGCCGATGCCGGTGCCCAGCACCACGCCGCATTTTTCCTTGCAGTAACGCTGCAGTGCCGCGGGATCATGGCCGGCCTCTACGGTCACGGTCGTTACGGTGTCCGAGCGTTCGCCGGCCTCCGCGATGTTGAGCCCGAGCACCTGGCCCTCGGCCCACACCGTGACCGCGCGGCGCACCGCTTCGGCAAGCAACTGGTGCCGACGAAAGATGTTTGGAAGGCCTTCCTCGAAGATCATGTCGATGGCCTGGCGCAGCGCGAACAACAGATGCACCGGCGCAGTGCCGGCATATTTGCGGTAATGCTCGCTGCCCTCGCGCTCGGTCCAGTCCCAATAGGGCGTGCGCAGACCGGCCTTCCTGTGCACCTCGAGCGCGCGCGCGTTGGCCGCGACGAAGCCCAGTCCCGGCGGCGTCATCAATCCCTTCTGCGAGCCGGACATCGCGACATCGACGCCCCACTGGTCCATCTCGAAAGGCATGCAGGCGAGGGAAGCGACCGTGTCCACCATGAACAAGGCCGGGTGGCCGGCCGCCTTGATCGCTTTCGCGATCGCCTCGATGTCGTTGTAGGCGCCCGACGCGGTGTCGACCTGCACCGCCAGGATCGCCTTGATCTTGTGTTCCTTGTCGAGCTTGAGGCGCGCCTCGACTTCGTGCGGACGGATCGCGCGCCGCCAGTCGCCCTTCAGGACCTCGACGTCGGCGCCCATGGCCGCGGCGGCAAGTCCCCAGCCGATCGCAAAGCGGCCGCTCTCGAGCACCAGCACCTTGTCGCCGCGCGACAGCACGTTGCTCAGCACCCCTTCCCAGGCGCCGTGGCCGTTGGCGATATAGATGTAGGTCTTGCCCTTGGTGGCGAACAGTTTCGACAGATCGCGCAGAAGGCTGTCGGTCAGATTGATCATCTGATCGGAATAGATGTCGATCGCCGGGCGATGCATCGCCCGCAGCACTTCGTCGGGCATAGTGGTCGGCCCGGGGATGGCCAAGAATTCCCTGCCCGCGCGAACGGTCATTGTTGCTCTTCCCTGAAACTTGACAGGCTGGATAGGTATTTGAGGCTTTTTACGCGCCGTTGCCGCGCAAGAAAAGCCTTATCGTCGCGTGTGGCGGCAGCCGGCGGCCTCGGCCTCTTCCACCGAGCAGAACCAGCGCGTGCCTTTAGAGATCTTCATCCTGATCTGCGTGTACCAGCGGCTGGACGGTGTGTGATAGATGCATTCGCCGGCACTGTTGACGTTGCCCTTGATCGTGCAGTCGGGCGAGGGTGCTACCGGTCCCGAAGCCGAGGCAAGAAGGATCGCATGGGCGTGCTCCGGCGGCTTGATGGCGCCGAGGATGGTCGTCTTCTTGTTGCGCACGCGCCAGTCCCACGGTGCGATGAACGCGCCCTGCCACATCCCGGCCTTGGCCTCGCGCGCCGCGGCCTCGTCCGCGTCATAGTCGTGCGAGAAGCGTCTGTAGGACAGCGCCCAGCCGCTTCGCACCAGCCATTTCTGGATGTCCTCGCCGCCGACCTCGCAGCGCGCGATCGTGCGGCCGCGCCGATCGACTGAGCGGGTGTGACAGGTCCAGCTCTTGTTGTCGGCGTGCTTGATCAATTCGTCGCGCGCGGCAACTCCGCAGGTCCAGCGCTCGCCCTTGGTGTTGAGGCAAAGCTGGTCGACGGCCGGCGCGTCGATGCCGCCGAGCCGGATGCGGGTATTGCCGATCTGGACCTGGTCGGCCTCACGGATCTTGGCGGTGCCGGTGACATCGGTGGCGTTGGCAATGCAGGGCGACAGCAGGATGCAAATCGCCAGGACGAGTTCTCGGGACATGTGGGCCGCGTTGTATGAAGATAGTTCCTGACAACGCGCCGATTGTGATTTGATTTTGATCGGCAGACCAGCGGCTGCAGCACCTTGCGCTTTCAACTTCGCGTCATTGCGACGAATAGCCAGCAGCGAATCGGTTCTCCTCGATCTCTTCTCGCCATCCTATCCGCTTTCGCCAACCATTCGCCGTCTGGCCAATGCCAGGCCCATCAGCACGAAGGCGGAGGTAACTTCGGGGCCGCCGACCAGGATGCGAGTCGGTGTCTTCATCTTGTTCCATTCATAGGCCAGGTACGGGCCGCGTCGGCCGCCCTCGCCGAGTTGGCCGACGATGCGGTGCAGGGCCGGGGCGAAGGTCTTCGGATCGGCGCCGAGCTGGCTGAGCGCGATCAGCGCCAGCGCCGCGTCGAACACGTTCATCTCGAGCGCGATCAACTCGTCCTGCACATAGCCGAGCACCCTGGCGCGGATCAGCTCGAAGCTGCCGCCCGGGTCGATCGCCTGTTGCGCCGCCGGCGGCAGCGCACGGAAGGCAGCATAGCAGCGGCCGAAATACGCGCAGTAGAGCTCGGGCAGATAATAGATATGCGAGCGCGGGTCGGCGAACGCGCCGCTGGCCGCGAGGCGCTTCTGGAAGGCGATGATGCGGTGGACAGTGGCGAGCCGCTGCGGCGTCTCCAGCACCTTCCAGCGACTTAAGTTGCGGAAGCTGACCTCGAGGACGTCGAGATTGAGCGTCGGGTCGAGGTCGTTGCCATAGGGCCGCTCGCCCGCAAGGTTGTCGATCCAGGTCGCAACGCCGCCTTCGTACTCGATGTTATCGTTAAGCGGCACCGTGACCCGCGGCTCGTTGATGCCGGCGCGCACCTGGTAGGTGGCGTAGAAGTCGAGCAGCGGCTGGGAAAGGATCGGATCGGTCGATCCCGCCTGGGTCGCGGCCGAGAAGGAGCAGGCGGTGGTATCGCAATCGGGCACATAGATGCCGAAGCCGAGGTCCTGCTTGATCTGCGCGAAGAAGCGCGAAAAGCGCGGATGCGGCGCCGGCGCCAGCGCCGTGATTACATCGAAGCGTGTGCCGTCGTCGGTCTTCACCTGTTCGCGGCTGATGTTGATGCAGAAGTCGACCATGTCGGCGACCGCGCGCTTGCCCGCCGCGATGTCGCCCGGTGAGGCAAGGCCGGATTCGAGAAAGGAGAGCAGCGCCTCGATGAAGAAGGCGTCGTAATAGGCCGAGCGGTGGCGGATCTGCACCGGCTCCCACATCGGCTCGGCGATGCCGGTCCATGGCGGATGGATGAGGTTGCGCACGTTCGAGCGCGCGATGAAGACGCGCGCGAGATTGAACATGAGCGAGGAATTCTTGTAGCCGCGCGAGTTCAGGCCCGTGAGCGCCATGATCAGCTCTCTGCCGCGCAGGTCGGGATCGCCGATCAGGTTGAAGGCCGCAAACGTCGGAATGAAGCCGTTGGTGCGGTAGGAACGTAGCAGATGGTCGCCGCAGGCGCGGATGACGCTCTCGATGTCGCCAAGCTGTGGCGCCGATCCGTTGGCCAGTGCCGGCTTTGGCTTCGGATGTTCGAGCTGGATGGTGTCGAGCAGGTCGGCAACGGGACGGCCGATGGTCTCCCAATCCGGGGCGGCGTCGTCGCGGGCGCGGATCAACGCCTCGCGCAGGTTCGAAAGCCGTGCCCCGTCGGAGAGCTCGGGCAATCCCGCCCGGCGCAGCAGCGCCCGAAGTGCGGGATTACCCAGCGCGGTCTTGTAGAACTTGATCAGATGCGCATCGCCGCCTCGCTGGTTCAGCAGGACTGGGTCGCATACCTCGTACAGGGAAGGGCCGTTCTTCCGGGCCGTCAGCGCGCGGTAGGCGGCCCCGGCGAAATAGTGAAAGCTCATGAAATCCCTTGTCGCGCGCTTCGCAGCCTGGATTTGGGGGTCGGTGAGGGAACCCTCCCGGACCGCGCAAGTCCTTGAAAAGCTACCCTTATCGGCAGGAACACAAATGTGATCAAGGTCACGGCGGCGTCAATCCGGCGGGAGGCATCCTAGCGCGCGGGACCGGAACCGAAAGGTGGAAAAAATCGCCCATTCGACACCCCAGAATTGTCGAATCTATTCAATGGTTTAACCGAAAATCGGGACGGCGTATTGCCGGGACGGCCGTATCGGGTTAAGGGTTTGTTTGTTGCGGCGCCGCAAATTGCACGCAATCTCGCGGCACACCCGCGTCCATCCCGTGAAACCCTAGGAAGCTCACGCGCGACTAACGCAAGCCGCGCCTTCGGCCCTGACCAGGAATGAACCGTGATGCATGTAACGCAGCAGAGTATCTCACGCCGGACGATCGCCATCGTGGCCGCGCTGGTCGGCACGGTGTCGCTGGCGATCGGCGCGCATGCTGCGCTCAACATGCGGGCCCTGGATGCCGCGAAGGCGGTATCGACCGAGCAGAACGCCGACCGGGCCAAGCAACCCTCCCGTCTGGCGCTGGTCATCGGCAATGGTCACTACCCCGATGCCAATGCGCCGCTGACCCAGTCCATCAACGACGCGCGCGCGCTGTCGGCCGCGCTGCGCCGGAACGGCTTTGACGTCGACATGGTCGAGGACGCGAGCAAGGACGACATGGTTCGCGCGATTGCCCGGCTGAAGTCCAGGATCACGCACGATTCCGTCGTCATGCTGTTCTTCGGCGGCTATGGCGTGCAGGCCGGCCGCGAGAGCTACATGATCCCGGTCGATGCCACGATCTGGAAGGAATCCGACGTCCGTCGCAACGGCGTCTCGATCGAATCCGTCCTCGGCATGATGAAGGAGCAGGGCGCCCGCGCGAAGCTGGCGGTGGTCGACGCCTCGCGCCGCAATCCCTATGAGCGCCGGTTCCGCACCTACTCGCACGGGCTGGCGCCGATCCACGCACCCGACAACGCGCTGATCCTGTCCTCCGCTTCGCCGGGCAAGCTGGTTGACGATGCCAGGGGCGAGTACAGCGTGCTCATCGCCGAGCTGCTCAACAACCTCGATACGCAGGCCAGCGCCGAGGCCGTCTTCAACAAGACTCGCGTGGCGATCTCGCGCGCTTCGGAAGGCGAACAGGTCCCGACGGTTTCGTCTTCGCTGCTCGAGGAAGTCCGCCTCGGCGCCGGCGGCTAGAGCATGATCCGGACCCGAAGGGCCGCGTTGGCGCAAAGTGCGTAGCGGTTTTCCGCGCGACAAACGCAAAGCGTTTGCGTGCAGATCATGCTCAAACAACGAGCTCAAGCGCGTCGAGGATCCATCTAAAGCGGTCGCGCTTTAGGGCACATCTCTGAATTTCCATGCCTCGGACACAGTGCATCATGAAATGATGCTCCGTGGGCCGGGGCATAATTTTTGGTTGAACCGAGATCTCTGACTCGAGGGCAGCCCGGGCTCTCCGCGCAGCATCGACGCAACGGGTCCGTTACAAGCGTTACTTCGTCTCGGCGCTGGCCGTCACCGGCCGCACGGCGTCGCCCTCGCGGAGCAGCGCGCCGGCACGCGCCACCACGATGTCGCCTTCGTGCAATCCCTCGCGGATCTCGACCTGGCCGGCGGCCATGAGCCCGACTTCGACGCGCTTGGTCTCGACGCGGTTGCGCCGGATCACCTGCACCACGGTGCCGGCGCTGCCGTACTGCACCGCGCTGAGCGGAACGGCGACATTGCAGCTCTGTCCGGTCTTGATCATCGCGCGCCCGGAGCCATTGATCAGCAGGCGTCGGTTGGACGTGATGCCGATGAAGACCTGACCGAGCTGGACGTTCGGCTCGACGGTCGGCCCGATCCGCCGCACCTTGCCCTCGACATCGCCGGCCCCGACGATCCTCACCGTGGCAGGCTGGTTGACCGCCAGCTTTGCCACATCGGCACTCGGCACCATCGCCACCAGGTCGTATTCGCTGCGGGCGATGATGGAAAATAGCGCTTCGCCGCGCGCCGAGGCAAAGGCGCCGATCTGGGCCGTGGAGTTCGAGATGATGCCGGCCACGGGCGCGGTCACCTGGATAGTGCCGCCCTCCGGCAGGGCGAGCCGCGCCAGCACCTGGCCGGCGTTGACGCTGTCGCCCGGTTCCGCAAGGACCTCCGCGACCTTGACGCCGGGGCGCTCGGGTCTCACCGCGGTCTCCTCGCGCGCGATCAGCGGCCCCGATCCCTCGACGATGTTGGAGAAACAGCTCTTGGCCGCCTTGAGCACGGTGACAGCCGGGCCCTTCGGCGCATCGTCATCGGCGGCGCGCGCGGGCAGCGCCGCCAGGCAGAACAGGCCCGCAAGCGCGGACGGCAACAGCTTTCGTGAAAGGGCGCGCGCGGTGAAATCGGTCATCGGTATTTCCGTGGGCTAAATCAGCTTATGGATAGCAGATGGCGGACGAGGGTGCCATGGCCGACCGCCCGGGAGCGCGGCGTCGGTGCGGCCGGCCGCCTCCGCCAGCAACTGCTATTTGGTCGCGCGATCGGGGTCGAGGTTCGTGCCGGCGGAATCTGGGTCGATGCAATACGAAGCGATGCGGCTGAGGCCACGCCCGATGACCTGCTATTGATCCAGAAACAGCCGGCGCGGCAGACGATAGGTCTTCACCCAATCCTCCCAGACGACGTCGGTCGGCAGAAAGGCCTCCTGTACGACAACCCACGACCGGCCGGCGCGCCGCAGCAGTGCAAGAACGAGATCGCTGTCCTGGTCGGGTATGTAATTCCTGGCATAGCGCGTCTGGCGGTAGTTGATGCGAGCGCCGGCCTCGGTGCGTGGATGAACTTCAGCAAACGCCCAGTCGCCGGACACGGCAAGCCGCTCGACCACGAAGATAACCCTGATGCCGAGACGTTGCTCGACGGGCGCGCGCACCGCGTCGAGCATGGGTTTGCGCTCGGGTGAGGCCCGGTCGATCAGGATCACCTGTTCGGCCCGGGCGGGCTTCAGCGCAGCCAGCAGGGCCAGCGCGGCAATCATTCTTCGTCGAGTGAACACGGCCGGCCTGTCCCAAGGAGGAGAGTTCACCCGGCAATCTAATGAGCAACGCTGGCGAGTTTCTTGACGCGGATCAATCGTGGCGGATGTGGAGGATCGTCTCTCATCCGTCTTTGCCTGCGGATCGGTCTTGCTCGGCAACGATGGGCATCAGCTAATGATACGAAAAGCCCGGCTGGCCGTGCAGAAAGCCGTTGGAGAAGGGCACGTTCGGGTAGAGCGCGGCCAGGCGCCGGCTTCCGCCTTCGGGCTCCTCTTTGCCATCGAGCACGTCGCGAAAGATCCCGGCGACGGCCACCATGTCGCAATCCTGCGGCGAAAGGCGTAATGCGCCGACCGCGTTCTGCTTGAGGGCGCCGATATCGCGCAGGAGATTTGCGCAGGTGTAGGACAGGGTCTGGACGCCGTTGACGGTCAGGAAATCCTGCTGGTCGAGAGTCTTCAGCGCAAGTCCGTCCGGATCTTTGTCGCAGACGAACTGGCAGTTGTCCTTGGCGAGCTTGTGTGCGCGCGCGTGATAGCAGCGGGCGGAAATCGCCAGCGGCGTCCTGCCGAAGGCGAACACCTCGAAGGTGACCTGCGGGAGCGCGGCGGCAATCGTTGCAACGGACCGGAGGGGCAGTTCAGGGGGCAGGCAGATGCGCTTCGCGCCGCGATCTGCGTGGAATGCGGCGCTCGCCTCGTTGTAGATGTTGACAAAGGGGCCGACCGCGTGAGCCCGGCCGTTGATCGATCGAAGTCCGGTGAGGTCGTTCACCTCAATCATGACGTCCGAGGTACGAATGAGGTCGTCGAGGTGGCGCCGCTCCCGCGGCAGTGAAACCAGGATCAGCGAGCCGAGCTGAACCTGTTTCCCCGCGCGCTTCAGCCGCTCGATCACCGCGGGCAGCTCGGGCTCGAAGAACGGAGCGCGTTTCGAGCACACGACTTCGCCGACCGTGACGACGTCGACCGCCGCTTCGTCCGCGATGCGGAAGTAGAAGTCGCGCCATCGCTCCGGCGACCAGTTGTACAACACTGGACCAAGGCTGAGCTGCATCAGAGGGCCCTCAAGTCTCAACGCCAGGTCTTGCGGTAGGCGCCAACTGTGGTGGTCTGCCCTTCGGTGAACGGCGTCAGGCGTGCGATGTCGGCCTCGCGGCCGGCATCGAGCGCTTCGAGGGCGCCGCGGAAATGGCGCACCACGCTTTCCACATAGGCTCGGCCGCGCTGGCGGCCCTCGATCTTCAGCGCAGTAACGCCGGCATCGCGCAGTCCGCCGAGCAGGGCTGTCGCATCCAGGCTCACAGGGTCTTCGAAGATGTAGCCGGTGCCGAGCTCGGTCGCAAAACGACCCTTGCACAGGGTCGGATAGCCCGCAGGCTCGTTCGCGCCGAAACGGTTGATGGTGAATCCACCGAGCCGGGAGCTCGTGCCCTCTCGTGTCTGTTCATAGGCGACATGGCTGGCGGGAGAGCACACGCCATTCATGTTGGGGGACTTGGCGGTGGCATAGGAGGACAGCGAGCAGCGCCCTTCCGCCATCACGCAGAGCCCGCCGAACACGAAGACCTCGGTTTCGCACTCGATCTCGCGCGAGATCGCGGCGATCTCCGGCACGCTCAGCACCCGCGGCAGCACGACGCGCTTCGCACCGAAGGTCTCGACATAGAACGCGATGGCGTCGGGATTGGCCGCGGCGGCCTGCACCGAGACATGGATGCGCTGGTCGGGGTGTCGCCTTGCCGTGTAGTCCATCAGCCCGATATCGGCGAGTATCAAGGCGTCGGCGCCGGCGTCGACCGCGTCGTCCACGGCGCGGTGCCACACCTCGATCGCGCCGGCACGCGGAAACGTGTTGATGGCGACCAGGATCTTGGCGCCGCGACGGTGCGCAAGCTCGATACCCTGGCGGAGCTCGGCACGGCTGAAGTTCAGCCCGGGGAAGTTCCTGGCGTTGGTCTCGTCGTTGAAACCGCAATAGATCGCATCGGCCCCGGCATCGATCGCGCTCTTGAGCGCGCTAGGGGTGCCCGCGGGACAGATCAGCTCCATGGCCTGGTCTCTTGGGACAGCGGGTTCGGCTTCATCAACGAATTGCGTGCCGCATCCAGGGCCTGTCGCACGGGCTCGCCCAGTGGCCCGAACAGGTCGGCAACCTCCTTAGCGAGATCGAGCCCGGCATCGTCGATGGCGTTGCGCAGCGCCAGCACCGCCTCGACGTCGCCTTCCATGACGAGCTGGCGCGAGAACATCAGGGCGTCGCCATCGACCCGTCCTTCCACGAGGGCGAGCAGATTGGCCAACGAAGAAGAAATGCGCGCGTCCAGCGCGGCCGGCAGCTCGCGCATGACCGACAGGCGCGGGCGCTGCGTGCTGGCCTCGATGACGAAGGCGAAGGGCAGGTCCGTCGGCTTGATCCCGAACCGCTTTCCTGCATGGACGCCCAAGCGGTCGAAAATCTGCGGATTCCGCCGGCAAATTCGCTGCATGAAGCGCGCAAGAACGATCTCGAGCGGCAGCAGCGGCAACGGCCGCATGACGCGGGCGAGGAGCGGAGGAATTGACGGCAATGACTCGCCTGTCGGTGAGGAAGGATAGCTCATGAACAAACTTCTGGACGGATTGCGGCCGGATGTAATTGAGCCGGAACAAAACAATGAGTCCCAGACTGTGTCCGCCGCGGCGATGGCGGTATTCAAAAACCGCCGGGGCCGTCGACGACGGCCCATTCGCTGCCCGCCACCGCCCGACGTCTTGTGCGTCGGGCGGGATCTTCAGTAGTGCGGATCGTACATGTGCGACTGGACGAAGCTGGCGAGGTCGTTGGGCGCGGCGCCGTCGGCAAGCCCGCGCTGGTAGACGACTTGCGCCACGGCGGCGGCGATCTTCGTCGACACCTCGCGGATGCGGGGTAGCGCCGGATAAAGGCTGCCCTGGTCGAGATCATCCTTGCCCACGCAATCGGCAAGCGTATGCGCGGCCGCCATGAACATCTCGTCGGTCACGAGCTTCGTTCCGCTGGCGATCGCCCCCAACCCGACCCCCGGGAAGATGTACGAATTATTGCCCTGGCGCGGCACGAACGTCTTGCCGTTCAGCGCCACCGGGTCATACGGGCTGCCGCAGGCGAACAGCGCGCGGCCCTCCGTGTGGCGATAGGCCTCCTCGGCCGAGCATTCCGCCTTCGAGGTCGGGTTGGAGAGCGCGAACACGATCGGCCGCTCGTTGAACTCGGCCATGGTGCGCAGCACTTCCGGTGTGAACGCGCCGCCCACCGCGGCGACGCCGATGATCGCCGTCGGCTTCAGCGTCTTGATCGCGGTGAGGAAATCGCTGACCTGCGCATGATCGTGGGCATAGCGCAGCTTGTGGCCGGAAAGGCCGGCCCTGCCGCCGACGACGAGGCCGCGCGAATCGACCAGCCAGGTGCGCTTGAGCGCCTCCGCTTCCGAGGCGCCTTCCGCCACCATGGCTGAGACGACGAGGTCGGCGATGCCGGTGGCGGCTTCGCCCGCGCCGAGGAACAGCAGCCGCTGCTCGTTGAGCTTGCCGCCATTGACACGCAGCGCCGAGAACAGGCCGGCGAGCGCGACCGCGGCCGTGCCCTGGATGTCGTCGTTGAAGACGCAGGCATCATGCCGGTACCTGTCGAGCATGCGGAACGCCGAGTGGTTGGCGAAATCCTCGAACTGGATCAGGACGCCCGGGAAGGTCGCGCGCGCCGCCGTCATGAACTCGTCGATGAAAGCGTCATAGGCCTCACCCGTCAGCCGCTTCTGGCGCAGGCCGATGTAATAGGGGTCGTTGAGGAACTCTTCGTTGTTGGTGCCGACGTCCAGCATGATCGGCAGGCACAGCTCAGGATGCACGCCGGCGCAGGCCGAATAGAGCGAGAGCTTGCCGACCGGGATGCCCATGCCGTTGGCGCCGAGGTCGCCGAGCCCGAGGATGCGCTCGCCGTCGGTGACCACGATCAGCTTGGCCTTGTAAGGCCAGTTCTTCAGCAGATCGGCGATCTGGCCGCGATCCTTGGCCGAGATGAACATGCCGCGCGGGCGCTGGAAGATCAGGCCGTATTTCTGGCAGGCGAGCCCGACCGTAGGTGTGTAGATGATCGGCTGGATCTCGTCGATGTTGTCGCACACGACGCGGAAGAACAGCGCCTCGTTTCGGTCATGCAGCGCGTTCAGCGCCACGTATTTCTCGAGGTCGCTCGGCAGGCTGCGCAGGTTGGTCATGATGCGCGCCGCCTGCGACTGCATGGTGGATATGCAAGGGGGCAGGAGGCCACTCAGGCCGAGGGCGGCCCGCTCCTGCTCGGTGAAGGCGGTGCCCTTGTTGAGCAGCGGATCGCGCAGCAGCGTGAGGCCGCGCGGCGAATCCGAAGCTGTTGACGGGGCACTGAAACGATCGAGTCTATTCACGAAAAATTCCTCCCGGGAGATTTTTTGATTTGCCCCAACCATTGTCCGTCAGGCGTTGATGGAGATCAAGGACAGAGCAATTTACTATTTAGGCAGAAGCACTTCGGTTGGTCCGGGCGATCACAATTCATGTCATCCCGCAGCGCAGCGACAGCTATGCGAGCGCCTTGCATACGCGCCCGGGATGATGATTCGCGCCCAGCAACGCCTGAGCTTCCGGGAATCGGCCATGTCTCGGACGACGGCCGAAGAGCCGGCGGATGATTCCTTGGCGTGATTGGCCGTTCTGGGCGAATCACGCAGCTTCGCGCCAACGCCCGAAATGCAAATCAGCGTCGCTCTCTGCGGATGGAGCAGGCGCGCGCAAGCGCGGTTCCGCAGCACGAGCTGCATGGCCGATTTTGCGGGATCTGCGCCATTTCGATCGGCCCGTCATCGGACTAGCCTGCAGCGCTCGCAGACGAACGCGTCGAGGTCGGACATGAATTGGCGTCTGGTGTTGTGGAGCGGCTTTGGTGCTCTTGCGCTCCTCCTGATCATCGGCACCGCGTGGCTTCTCACGCTGCCCACGGCGCCGGCGCGCGCACCGGCGGCGCCGATTGCGCAGGAAGAGATCGACGCCACGATCGCGGCCTTGAAGCCGCCCAGGCGCGAGCGCCCCCTGATCGCGATCGTCGGGATCAACGAAGCCAGCGAGACCACCGACTATCTCATGCCCTATGGCATTCTGCGCCGGGCCGATGTCGCCGATGTGGTGTTGCTGGCAACCGAGCCGGGACCGGTGACGCTGTACCCGGTGCTCAAAGTCGAGCCGCACGCGACGATCGCTGAGTTCGACGCCCGCCATCAGGAAGGCGCCGACTATGTCATCGTCCCCGCCATGAGCCGCGACGACGATCCGAACGTCGTGCGATGGATCAGGGAGCAGGCGGCGAAGGGCGCGATCATCGTCGGCGTGTGTGCCGGCGCCAAGGTCGTCGCCTCGACCGGGCTGCTCGACGGCAGGCGCGCCACGACCCACTGGTATTACCTGAAAGAGCTGCGCGATAAGCACCCGGCGGTTCATTACGTCGCCAACCGGAGAATGGTGGTCGACCGCGGGGTTGCGACCACGACCGGGATCACCGCATCGATGCCGATGGCGCTCACGCTGATCGAGGCCATCGCCGGCCGCGACAAGGCCGAGGCGGTCGGGCGCGAGATCGGCCTTGCGCGCTGGGATGCGCGTCACGACAGCAGCGCATTCCAGTTCACCCGTCCGTTCGCGCTGACGGCGATCCGCAATACACTTGTCTTCTGGAATCGGGAGCAACTCGGCATCGAGCTTGCGCCTCGCATCGACGAAGTGTCGCTGGCTCTCGTCGCGGACGCCTGGTCGCGGACCTACCGCTCGCGCGCGGTGACCTTTGCACAAGGTGCGCAGCAGAGCCGCAATGGCGTGCGCATCCTTCCCGACCAGGTGGCCGCGAACTGGCCCGCCGGCCGCGCGTTGCCCGCGATCGATACCGTGCGGCCGGCCGCTGCACTGGACCATGCCCTCGAGACCATCAAGGTACGCTACGGCATGCGCACCGCTGGGTTCGTCGCGATGCAGCTCGAATATCCGGCGAACACGCTGTCCGATTAGTCGGGCGGGAACTTGCGCCAGATGGTCCAGGCGACCGCTCAGGGTTCGCCGGAATGCGCACAACAGACGCAAACCCTAAACTGAGCCTTGTGCTGCAGGTTCCAACGGAACCCAGCGACGCGAACAGCCGAGTTCGGCTATGGCGATTGAGCGAGCTCAAGCCGAATGACCGGTCGTTTGCATATCATGTAGCGATCCTCAAATCCGCGGGCGGGGCAACGCCGCGCGGCCAGGCAAATGCGACTTTGAAATGCGATCGATGAATCCCGATGACTTGTTGATATCTTGCCCGAGTTGCCGGAAATGGCCGATGCCGGTTCAGGCTCAAGGGGGCGTGTATCCCGACCGGCCCTTCGGAGCCCGCACCATCCGCTTCGCCTGCGCTCAATGCGGCCACACGGAGCACCGCACCTTCAGGGCAAACTCCCACGGACACTCGAAACTCGCGCCTCCCCGCCGGCTGCCCCGCGAAGCTGCGACCGTGCATTGATGTCACGGGAGCGATCTTACCAAGCATCGGCTGTTGCTCCGGTCTTGGACTAGTCCACCAAGAACCTGCTGTAGGCCGTTCGCCTCGATCATCGCAGCTCCGTCCGCTTCATTTCCTCGCAGCTTCTGCCGTTGCGCACCGTGCACGGCTCGGCGCTCGCGGCTTGTTGCTGAACGGGTGCGGGCTCGATTGACTTGGCAGGTTCGGCAACTAAGGTGCACCTCGCAAGTGAGCATGCTCCGGACCCCGGAACATCATGTCACCGCAAGAAGCAGAGCGTGATGATTTCACGAATCCATCGCGCCAAGGGAACGATTAGCATGACGTTGCCGATGAGCTGGGATGAATGGGCGCAGCACGACGGTGTGGCGCTCGCCGCGCGCGTGAAGAAAGGCGAAGTGACGGCCGCGGAGCTGGCCGAGCAGGCCGCCGCCGGCATTGTCAAGGTCGATCCGAAGCTTACCGGAGTCGTCGAGGTCTTCACCGACGCGGTCAAGAATCCCGCTACCGACGGCACCAATCTCGATGGTCCATTCGCGGGCCTGCCTTTCCTGATGAAGGATCTCGGTCCGACCATGAAGGGCCGCCTCCAGGAAATGGGCTCGCTCCTGATGCGCGGCAATCGCGCCACCGCCGATACGTTCCTGACCTCCAGGATGCGCAAGGCGGGCTTGAACCTCATCGGGCGGACGACCACGCCCGAGTTCGGCGTGTGCAGCTCGGCCGACAATCCCGCCGTCTACGTCACGCGCAACCCGTGGAATACGGACTACACCACCTGCGGCTCATCGGCCGGCAGTGCTGCCATGGTCGCCGCCGGTGTCGTGCCGATCGCGCATGCGACGGACGGCGGCGGTTCGATCCGCATTCCCGCCGGCGTCAACGGCAACATTGGCCTCAAGGTGTCGCGCGGAGTGTTCTCGATCGCGCCGCATCTGTCCGACCTCTCCGGGCTGGTCTCGATCCAGGGCTGCCAGTCGCGCACGGTGCGCGACACCGCGGCGTTCGTGGATCACTGCCGCGGCCCTGCGCCAGGCGAGTTCATGCCGTACTGGACCGCGACCGAACCTTACGTCGAGATGGTCAAGCGCGATCCGGGCCCGCTCAGAATCGCGCTCTCGCACCAATGGGGCGACTATCGCGCGACCCCGCACATCGCATCCGAGCTCGAGAAGGCCGGGCGCTTCCTCGAAGAGCTCGGCCACCGCGTCGACTACGCTCTGCCCGACATCGACTACCGCGCCGCTTTCGCGGCGCAGACGCTCTGCTACATCTCCAATTTCGCGGTGGTCATCGGCAACCTGCTTGCCCCGCGCGGGCTCGAGAGGCCGCCGGCCGATCTGGTCGAGCCCGTCAACCTCCTGCTCTGGGAAGCGGGCCGTCACTCAAGCTTTGCCGAACGCGCGCGCATGCAGGCGGTGTTCAACACCACCTCGCGCGCGTTCGGCGCGTTCTTCGAACAGTGGGACGTCATCCTCACCCCGATCACCGCGCTGCCGACGCCGAAGGTCGGCACCAGGGAATATCTGACCATCTCCGACAATCCGTCGGTGCTCGACTGGTTCGAGAACCTGTGGCGCAACTTCGCCTTTACCCCGCTCGCTAATCTCTGCGGCATTCCCGCGATCTCGCTGCCGCTCGCGACCCACGACCACGGCCTGCCGCTCGGCATCCAGGCCATCGCCGCGCAGGCCAATGACGGCCTGCTGCTGCAACTCGCCGCCCAGATCGAGCGCGCGCTTGGCGGCAAATGGAACTCGGGCAAGAGGCCCGGGGTGCATGTGACGGGCAGCTGAGGGCGGACGAGAGACGCGCCGAGCTCGCCGAAGCTATGGCCGGCACCAGAACGGGATGCGCGCATCCTTTGCGCATCTTGCCATCGTAGTCTAAAACGCCGCCATGTCCGATACATCCAAGCCAAATGCGCCGCTGCCGTTCGAGGAGCTGGCAAAGGCCATCAGGGGCCGCCGCTCCGTCTATGGATACATCAGCGGTCTCAAGCTCGACCGCACCGCGCCTGCCGAGGCCTGGTCGAGCCTGCCGTACCGCCCTGTCTTCGTCGGGGACACCGAAACCGGCGTTCTTCACGGCGGCGTCGTCACCGCCATGCTGGACGAGAGCTGCGGCATGGCCGTCCAGCTCGCGCTCGACGGCACGCGCGCGATCGCGACCCTCGATCTGCGCATCGATTACCAGAAGCCGGCGACGCCCGGCCTCGACATCAAGGCGCATTCGATCTGCTACCGGGTGACGCGATCGATCGCCTTCGTGCGCGCCACCGCCTACCAGGAATCCGAGGACGATCCGGTCGCCACCGCAACGTCCTGTTTCATGGTCGGCGCCAACCGGACCAACATGCTCAAGGACAAGCCGGCCGGCTACCGCGCGCCGCCTCCGCTCGAAGCGCCGGAAGATCCGACCGGCCCGTTCGCCAGAAGCCCGTTCGCGCGTTGCCTCGGCATCCGCCTTAGCGAGGACGGCACGCTGATGATGCCGTTCTCGCCGCAGATCATCGGCAACCCGATGCTGCCCGCCATCCATGGCGGCATGACCGGCGCCTTTCTCGAAACCGCCGCGATCACGGGCGTCATGCGCGAGCTCGGCGCGTCTGCGCCGCCCAAGCCGATCGGGCTGACGATCAACTACCTGCGCTCCGGCCGCGCGCTGGACAGCTACGCCAGCGTGTCCATCGTCAAGCAGGGCCGGCGCGTCGTCGCCTTCGAGGCGAGGGCCTGGCAGGACGATGCGGCCAGGCCCATCGCTTCGGCATTCGGTCATTTCATGCTGAGGCCGACGCCGGGCGCAGACGAGGAATAGCCTGTTCGGCGCTTGTGCGCCGTCACGCGGCTCCGCCCGAACACGATCGCAGCCACAGATTCGATCTCGGCGCCCGCATGCAGGGAACCCGGCGGCCTTGGGCGCGTTGGCACAATCGCGCCAGTTTTATTCAAATGCGCCGCATTAGGGTTACGCCTTAACTAATCGTTAAGTATGGCTTTGCGGGCGCTCCGAGCGCGGTTTAGCCTTTCGGTGGAATGCTACCCGGCAATCAAGCAAGGTGCGGAGCCATGACGCATAGGATGTACGGAGCGTTGATCGCGTCTGCCGGCGCGGCAGCGCTGTTGCTTGCCGCGACCGAGACGTTCGCAAAATCGGGAGCAACGCCGCGGGCCCCGATGGCTGCGGCCCCTTCGATGCACCGTCCCCTGGCCCCGCATTTTCGGCACCACCGGAGAAACTTTGGCGGGACCTTTTGGCCGGGAAGCTACTACTACCCGCCATCAAATGGCGAACCCGTGGTGAATGTCCCGCAGCACATGTCAGGCGATTTCCGTTACACCCATACGTATACGTATGATGTTCCCTGGGACTGGGCCCATCGATTCCCGCCGGCCGTTGCGCCTTCCGATCGACCCTACGTGTCGAGCTGCCCCGCCGAAACGGTGACCGTTCCCGGGCGTGACGGCAAAGAGCACACCGTCAACGTCATGCGGTGCTACTGATCTAGCCCAGTTCAAAGCTGGTGACACCAAATACCCGATCGAGTCGCAACGGTGCAATCGCGCCGGTATACATGCGCGCGGTCTCGAACGTCGGTCGAAGCCCGAAGTCTTGCGCCAATGCGATGGCATCGCCGTTGACGCTCGGAACATCAAGAAAGATTTCTCCATCGCCGACCGCGGTCAGCAAAGCCGACAGGATCGCTTCTGCAGTGGCGCGGTCGTCCGCGACCAGCGGACCGATCTTGCGGCCGTGCCGGCACGGACGGATCACGCCCCATCCGGCGAGCCTGCCATCACGCACAAGCGCGCGACCGACATGCCCCGGGGCATCGATCCAGGCGCGCAGAAACGCGGTGCGCCGAGCCGGAAACACCGAGGCGTCGTCTGCTTCCACCATCGCGAAGGGGATTTCGTGGAGCCCGATGACCCCGGCCTCCGGCAATTTCGGAGCCGCAACCGTCCCTCCGTAGCGGATGTTGGCGTAAGCGAGCGCGAATCCGGATTTTTTGTAGTTTGCCTGCTGCGCCACGACGCCATCGAGCCCGATCACGCGTGAGCCGGCGCGCGCGATCGCCGCATTCCAGATGCGCAGGCCGTAGCCGCGGCCGCGCAGATCCTGCCGCACGATGTAGAAGCCGAGAAAGGCGAAGCGCGCGTCGTAGTTGATGCAGGACACGGTTGCCGCCGGAGCGCCGTCGAGCTCGCCGACGAGAAAGCCGTGCCGATCGGCGGCCGCAAAGCAGGGCGCGTCGGCGAGACCCGGATTCCACCCTTCGACCGCCGCCCAGTTCACGGCGATCGGGATTTCGTCCGGCTGCATGGCGCGGATTCGGAAGTCAGTCATGGTGAGCGATCCTACAGGTTGACTGCTTAAGCGACTACTGGATGCCATAGCGCTGAGGTGCATGAATAACGAGTTGAGAGAGAACACGGGTTAGCCGCCCGGTTCATTCTCTGTCGCCCCGGTGCTCAGGTGCGGCGGCGACTCGGACGAGACATGCCGCGAGAACGCGAACTCGCATCTGCTATTTGAGATTCGAATTTGGTTGTTTACTCGTCTTTGCGAGCGACGCGAAGCAATCCAGAATCCATCCGCGGCGGCAGTCTGGATTGCTTCGTCACTTCGCTCCTCGCAATGACGGTGTTGAGCAGCAGCGCCCCCCGCATTCACTCGTCATGCCCGGGCTCGACCCGGCATCACGTCATGCTCATGGGTGCGAAGCCTGGATGCCGGGACAAGCCCGGCCATGACGGATCGCGCGATAGACGCCCGCTTACATCCTCATCCGTGCCGCCGAGCCATCGACCACGTTGTCGACGTCCCCGCGCCAGCGCAGGATATCCATCGCCAGCACAGGATGGTTGAAGCCCTTGAGTTGCAGATCGTCCATGGGCTGGGCGTCGACCCATTGCTCGACCATGCCGTAGACGCGGCGCGAGACCACGATCTGGCCCGCCTTGGCCTCGCCGCACAGGCGCGAGGCGAGATTGGTGACGCTGCCGATCGCGGCGTATTCCCAGCGCTGCTCGAAGCCGACCTGGCCGAGGGTCGCATAGCCGAGTGCAACCCCGACACCGAAGCCCAGAGAGTGGCCGCGGTTCTTCCACTTCTCCGTCAGCTCGCCGATGGAATCGCGCATCTCGACCGCCATCTTGACCGCGCGCCTGGTGTGGTCGGCGAACTGGATGGGCGCGTTGAACAGCACCATCACCCCGTCGCCGGAGAAACGGTCGAGCGTGCCTTCGTAGCGGAAGATCAGTTCGCCGAGCGCGGCATGATATTCGCGCAGCACGTTCATCGCTTCTTCCGGCTCGGTCGCCTCGGTGAAGGCGGTGAAGCCGCGCAGATCGCAGAACACCACCGTGACCTCGCGGCGGTGGCTGTCGAGCAGCGCGCCGTGCCCGTCCGAGGAGGCGATGAGCTGGGCGACCTGCGGCGCGAGGAAGCGCTCCAGGCGCTTGATGCGCTCGATCTCGCCGAGCTGCTTCTCGACCCGCTCTTCCAGCGAGCGGTTCCAGTGGCGCAGCTGCTCGGTCTGCTCCTGCAATTTGGCCGCCTGCTCCTGCACGGTCCGGTGGGCCGCGGCGAGCTCGCGGCCCTTGTGGTCGACCTCGGTGAACAGGCGGGCGTTGCGCATCGCCAGCACCGACTGGTGCGCGAAAGTGCGCATCAACCCGATCAGGTTGGGCGAGAAATCGCCGGCGGCACGGCGCAGCACCACCAGCGACCCGAGGATGCCCTGCTGGTCCGTCAGCGGCACCACCAGCACGGAATGGAAACCGGCGCCGATCGCAAGATCTCGCAAGGGCATGTCGGCGGCGTGGTCGAGATCGGCAATCGCGATCGGCTCGCCGCTGCTCGCGGCATCGCTGAGCGGGCTGGTGCCTTCGTCGATGGAAAGATGCCGACCCTCGGCCTGCTTGTCGATGCCGTTGGCCTCGACCAGGTTGAACTGGTGCTTGGCGGCGTCGTATCCGTAGATCAACACCGCGTCGGCATGGGTGATCTCGAGCGCCCGGGCGGCGACAGTCGGCAGCACGGCGTCGAGATCGAGCGAGGAGACGACCGCGCGGCCGACCTCCTCGAGGACCCTCAATTCCATGATCGATTGCGCAAGATCGCGGGTGCGCTCCTCCACCTTGGCTTCGAGGCCCGCATAGGTTTCCTGCAACTGGCCGGCCATGCTGTTGAACTGCTGGGCCAGCTCCTGCAATTCGTCCGAGGTATGCACATCGATGCGATGGCTGAATTCGCCGGCACCCAGGCGGTGTGCGCCGGCGCGCAGGGCCTGGATCGGGATCAGCATGCGGCGCGCGAGCAATGTGCCGGCGAGGATCGCGACCAGCAGACCCATGCCGATCAGGAGGGCGATCCGCACCAGCTGGTCGCGGATCGGAGCCAAGGCCTGCGCGGTCGGCTGTTCGAAGAACACGCGCCAGCCCAGTTTCGGCACCGGGCTCTCCGCAGTCAGTACCGAATGGCCGTCGAGGTCGGTGCCGGAGGAGAGCGACTCGCGCTCCGGCGCGATCGCGGCCGCGACCTGGGGCAGCGCCGACAGGTTTCTGGCGATCTCGGGCCCGCGGGAGGAGGAGGCGAGCACCTTGCCGTGCGGATCGACCACATAGGCGGTGGCGATCTTGCCGACCTGGGCGTCGGACAGGAAATCGGACAGAAAGCGCAGGTCGATTTCTGCCACGGTGACGCCGGCATTGAAGCCGGAATGGGCCACCGAGATCGACATCAAGGGGCGACCATCAGAGAAATAGGCCGGCGCGTAGCTGAAGCCGCGGGCCACCGTCTCGGTGAAACGGGCGTCCTGCGACAGGTCGGCGTTGCTGCCGACCGAGATCGACTGGCGGGACAGGCGCAGCACTTCGCGGCCCTGGCCGTTGAGCTGGGACAGCTGGTTCACCGCCGCGACCTGGTTGAGGAGCTGGGCGTAGTCGGCGCGGCGCTGTTCGATGGAGACGACGCTGGCGCGCGTCACCCAGCTGATCTGGCGCTCCAGCTCGGAGATCGACTGCTCGATGCGCTTGGCGACGCCTTCGGCCTTTTCCGACATGGCGTCGGTCAGGCCGACCCTGGTGGCGCGGTAGGTGATCCAGGTTTCCATCGCGCCGTTGACGGCGAGCACGAACACGACGAGGCCAACCAACGAGACGACGTATTTGGCAAACAGCCCCTCGCGGAGAAACCAGACCTTGTCCTTCGCTGCCGCCATCCAGATCCTCATGCGCCGCAAGTTGCGGTCGCATCCGCTTCTCTGATCCCGCGGATCCTGGTGTCTCCGCGTCTCCCGCCGGTCGGGGCGTTGGCGTTTCTAGCACAGTTTGCCGGCCCTGACCGGCAACCTGGGAGCGTGGTTAGCCGCTTCCCGCTTGGCGCCAAGGTCACCGGTTGCCGCCATGAAGCACCGCTCCAGCGCTCCCTGCTCCCTTGCTGGGGAGGGGCGGAGAGGGGGGTAGCTCAGGAAAGGATGCGCCAGAGAAGTCCGCTGCGATCACCGGTTAAACAATTGGCGCAGCACGTCATTCATCGGCTGGCTGTCCGGCTGGCTGTCCTGGGCGACCGGCGGCGGATCGCTCTGTGCCGGTGCGGACGGTGCGGCCTGCGGAGGAGGCGTGCCGGGCGTCGTGGGCATGCTGCGGCTGCGGCCGGGCGCGCCGCTGTTCAGTCCCTGCTGGATCAGGTTGCCGAGGGTCTCGCCGAGCGAGCCGCCGAGCCCGCCAGAGGTCGATGGCTGCGATGGCTGGTTGCCGGAGCCGGCGCCGCTGCCGGAGGCATTGCCGCTAAGCCCGAGGCCGCCCAGAAGGTCGTTCAATCCGGCGCCATTCGGCCCGAACAGGCCCTTGCCCATCTCCCTGAGCTTGGCGTAGGCGGCGTCGGGATTGTCGAAGATGCCCGACATCTCGGGATAGATGCGCGGCTGCGACCAGGAGCCGTCGATGATGACGGGAATGCCGAAGCCGACCGGATCGCTGGTGCGGCCCTGGCCTTCGGTAGTCAGCACCAGCTTGGGCTCGACCCGGAACGCGATCAACTTGGTGCCGAGGTCGATGGTCCCGGCGCCCGTCACCTTCACCAGCGGGCCCACCAGGTTAAGGTCGGTCGTGACCGCCTGGCCCTTGTCCACGCGGAAAGAGGCGGAGAGCCGGGACAGATCGGTCGAAAGCTCCTTGCTATCCTGCCAGCCGGACAGCGTGCTCGTGGTCAGCGACCGAATCATCTGCGCCACGTTGATGCCGCGGATGGCGCCGTCCTGGAAGTCGGCGAACACCGTCCCCTGCAGATTCGACATCAGGGCGCGCTGGCTGCCGCCGACCGAGCGCAGCGCGAGCTTGGCCTGCAGCTTGCCGTCAAGCCTGTCGAAATGGGCAAGGCTGGTGAGGAGCGGCAGCGCACGCACGCCGACGAGGTCCGAATGCATGGCAAAGCTCGGGCTGCCGCTGGTCGCGTCCAGGATCACTTCGCTGCTGATCTGGCCGCCATAGGCGCCGAGATTCGAGACGCTGGCTTTCACGATTCCGCCGGCGAGCCGCGCATCGATCGCTGCCGGCGCGAAATGCGCGTCGCCGATATGGGCCTCGACCGCCGAGATTCGCGTCTGGGCGTCGACATAGTTCAGCCCGGAAACATTGATCGGGGCGTCGCTCCAGGGCTGCGAGGCCGAGGCGGCCTCGGATTTCGCCACGGCGATGTCGAGGCGCTGGAAATCGAGATCGAGCTTCACCAGCGGCTTGCTGGCGATGTCGACCGACGCCCAGCCGTTGAAGGCACCATCGCCGAGCATGCCGCTCACGCCGTTGAACATCACAATCGGGCCGTTGAGGCGGACTTCGGCCTTGCCCGACAACCGCGGAAGCGTGCCGGGCATGTCGATCGCAAATTCGACCGGTACGTTCGCCCGGTCGATCGGCGAGGTGGGCGGGGCCGCCTTGATGTCGAACTTGATGGCACTTTCGCCGGCGCGCGCGGTACCTGTGAAGGCAAGCTTGCGGTCGGGGCCGATCACGGCATCGGCGTTGATGGCATCGATGCGGCTTTCGACGCGGTCGCGCGTCGGGGAGAACGCCAGCGAGCCGTCCCTGATCTTCACCCGATCGATGC
The DNA here is from genome assembly GCF_016213215.1 of Bradyrhizobium sp. Lineage (GTDB taxonomy): Bacteria > Pseudomonadota > Alphaproteobacteria > Rhizobiales > Xanthobacteraceae > Bradyrhizobium. Next base: position 73,554 of record NZ_JACRAW010000164.1, read on the forward strand.
TCACCGGGCTGGCGTCGATCGCCGGTCCGAGCTTCGGCGGATTGGCGTTGGGCAGGCGCTCGCGCAGGAGGGGCAGGTAGATCACCGGATGGGTGACGACGAGTTGGCTGACCTGCGGATGGCCGGACCATGCGCTCGACAGCGACATGTCGGCCTGGAGGCTGTCGATCACGACCCGGTTGATGCCGGTACGATCCTTGGGATCCTCCAGCGTGAGATTGTTCAACGTCAGGTTCAGCGACGGCCACAGGCTTACTCGCGTCGTGCCCGCGATCGTCACACGGTAGCCGGTATCACGCTCGACCCGGGACTGGATCGCCGAGGTCACAAAGCCCGAAGGGATGCCGATCACCATCAGGAGCGCGAGGACGATGACGACGGAGGCGACCGCGGCGCCGGCGATTTTGATTGCCTTCATGTCGACTTTCCAAACTGGATGGCGGCCTCGAACCCGGCCGGGAGCTTCGCCCGTCCAGGCACCTTCGAGCTTATCCCGACCGGGGGAACCGCTCAAAGCCGCCAAAAATAGATCGCCGGTGCTGTCAACTTATGTGACTTATGGCACACTTCTTCGCGGGGTTGTCCGCGATGCTGGTTTGGTCCATTTCGAAGGTATTGCAATGAGCAAACAGGCCGAATTTGGGGTCATTCTGAAAATGAATCCCATGTTCGCGGACTTGGGTGCAGACGAATTGCACCGCTTGTCCAACCTTTGCCACACCCAGCACCTCGCCAGCGGGGAAATGCTGTTCCAGAAAGGCGATCCGGGCGATGCTTTGTTCGGGGTCCGGCGCGGCCAGATCCGCATCGAGACCGGCGCCCCCGACGGCAGTCGGCTGACGCTCAATTTCATGGGGCCGGGCGACCTGTTCGGCGAGGTGGCAGTCCTCGACGGGCAGAGCCGCACTGCGGACGCAACGGCCGGTGAAGCGAGCGAATTGTTCGTGCTGCGCCGGGAGGATTTTCTCTCCTTCCTCGAGCGCGAGCCGAAGGTCGCGATCAAGATCATCATGCTGCTCTGCCAGCGCATCCGCTGGCAGAGCGAGCGCATGGAAGAATCGATGCTGCAGCCCCTGCCGGTGCGCCTGGCGCGGCGTCTCTGCGCGCTCGCCGCCGACTTCGGCTCCGAGGTGCACATCTCCCAGGAGCAGCTCGGGGTGTTCGTCGGCGCGGCGCGCGAAAGCGTCAACCGCCAGCTCCAGGCCTGGCGCAAGGAGGCGATTCTCGACCTGCAGCGCGGCCGCATCCTGCTCAAGAACATGACCAAGCTGACGTCGATCGCAAGGAACGAATAGAAGCGCTCAGGGCTACTCCGCGGCGGGATGCACGACCTTGCCCGCCGTAACGGGTGAAGGCGCGGGCGGCGGTCCGGCCGGGGCCTCGGCCTCGCCATCCTCGGCGAGGCGCTCGGCATCGGGGCTGTGCACGATCATCAGCTTGCCGAAGCGCCAGATCAGCGAGCCGAAATCGTCCATCACCATGAACATCGCCGGCACGAAGACCAGCGACAGGATCGTGGAGAAGATCAGGCCGCCGATCACCGCAAGCGCCATCGGAGAGCGGAACTCGCCGCCGGCGCCTACGGCCAGCGCGCTCGGGATCATGCCGGCGGCCATCGCGATCGTGGTCATGACGATCGGGCGGGCGCGTTTCATGCCGGCGTCGATCATCGCCTCCTCGCGCGGCCTGCCGGAGCGAATCGACTCGATGGCGAATTCCACCAGCATGATGGCGTTCTTGGTCACGATGCCCATCAGCATCAGGATGCCGATCCACACCGGCGTGGTGAGTTGCTTGCCGGTGACGAGCAGGGCGGCGATCGCGCCGCCGATCGACAGCGGCAGAGAGAACAGGATCGTGATCGGCTGCAGGAAGGTGCCGAACAGCAGCACCAGCACCGCATAGACCATCATGAGGCCGGCGGTGATCGCGGTGGCAAAGCCCTCCGACAATTCGTTGAGGCTTTCGGCATCGCCCGAGGGGCTGACCTTCACGCCCTTCGGCAGGCTCTTCATCACCGGCAGCTCGTTGATCATCCTGGTGGCGTCGCCGAGCGCGGCGGAGCCGACGAGGTCGGCCGCGACGGTGGCCTGGCGTTCCCGGTCGTAGCGGTTGATGCTGGTCGGGCCCTGGTCGAGCTTGACGTCGGCGATCACCGACAGCGGAACGCCGCCCTTTTCGCCGCGCTCGCCGAGCGGCACGCGAAGCTGCTCGAGCGTTTTGAGGTTGTCGCGCGCGGAGTCTTCGAGCTGCACGCGGATCGGCACCAGCCGGTCGCCCGTGTTGAACTTGGCGAGCGCGGGACCGACGTCGCCGATGGTGGCAACCCGGATGGTCTGCGAGAGGCTTTCGGTGGAAACACCGAGCCGTGCCGCGAGGTCCGCGCGCGGCTGGATGCGAAGCTCGGGGCGCTCCAGCGCCGTTTCCGAGATCACGTTTGCGATGGTCGGAATCCGTTTCATCTGCGTCGCAAGTTCGCTCGCGACGTTGTTGACGATATTGCTGTCGACGCCGGTGACGACCAGCGAGATCGCCCGCAGCCCGTTCTCGTCGAGGAACCAGAAGCGGATATCGGGAACGTTTTCGAGCTCGTGGCTGATCGACAGCTCAAGGTCGTGCTGGGTGATCTTGCGTTCGTTCTTGGGCGTGTAGTTGACGATCAGCGCGGCGCGTCGCACTTCCTGCATTCCGGGCGGGACACGGCCGCCGTCGACGAACACGCTCTTCACTTCCGGCCGCTTGCGCAGCCGGGCGACGATGTCTTCCGTAACCTTCTCGGTGTAGGAGAGTTGGGTGCCCGGCGGCAGCTCGATCGCAAGGAGCGAGCGCGAGGTGTCCTGAGCCGGCAGGAAGCCCTGCGGCAGCAGCGTGATGCTCCAGATCGAGGCCGCAAAGACGCCGAGCCCGACCAGCACGGTGATGTAGTGGTGCTTCACCGACCAGGCGACGAGGCGGTGGTAGGCGCGCAGAATGCGGCCCGGCTCCGGCTCGTCATGGCCGTGATGCTTGAGGAAATAGGCCGCCAGCATCGGGGTGACGAAGCGCGCGGCCAGCAGGGAGAAGAACACCTGCACCGACACGGTGATGCCGAACTGCTTGAAGAACTGCCCGGCGATGCCGGACATGAAGCTTGCCGGCGCGAAGATAGCGATGATGGTGAGCGAGATCGCGATCACGGCGAGGCCGATCTCGTCGGCGGCTTCCAGTGCGGCGCGGTACGGCGACTTGCCCGTTCGCATGTGGCGCACGATGTTCTCGATCTCGACGATGGCGTCGTCGACCAGAATACCGGTCGATAGCGTGATCGCGAGGAAGCTGACGAGGTTCAGCGAGAAGCCGAGGATGTCCATCGCCCAGAATGCCGGAAAGATGGACAGCGGCAGCGAGATCGCGGCGATGATGGTGGCGCGGAGGTCGCGCAGAAACAAAAGCACGATAATGACCGCGAGGATGGCGCCTTCGAACAGGGTCGAGATCGCGGCTTCGTAGTTGCCCTTGGTGTACTCGACCGAGGTGTCGATCAGCTTGAGGTCGACGTCGGGGTAGGCGGCCTTGAGCGCGTCGATGCGCTTCTGCACGGCGGCGGCGACCACCACGTCGCTCGCGCCCTTGGAGCGCTTGATGCCGAGGGCGACCACCGGCTCGCCGTTGAAGCGGGCGAAGGTGCGGCGATCGGCGATGGTGTCGGTCACCGTGCCGAGGTCGTCGAGCCTGACCTCGCCGCCGCCGAACAGCGGGATCATGGTGCCGGCGAGATCGTTCAGCGAGGTGGCGCCGGCGAGCGTGCGGATCGCCTGGTCGTTCTTGCCGATTTCGGCGCGGCCCCCGGCGACGTCGACATTGGTGCCGCGCAGGCTCTGGCTGACATTGACGGCGGTCAGACCCATCGCCTGCAGCCGGTCGGGGTCGAGCGAAACCAGAATTTCGCGCTCGACACCGCCGATGCGCTCGACCTGGGCCACGCCGCGCACGCCCTGCAGGGCGCGCTTGACCACGTCGTCGACGAAATAGGACAGCTGTTCCGGGGTCTTGCCGGGCGAGATCGCCGCATAGGTGACGATCGGCAGTCCGATCACGTCCACACGCTGGATGAGCGGCTCGGTGACGTTCTGCGGCAGGTTGGCGCGCACGCGCGTGACCGCGTCCTTGACATCGTTGAGCGCGCGGTCGGTGTTGGTCTCGAGCGCGAACTGGATTGTGGTTATCGAGAGGCCGTCGGTGATCGAAGAGGAAATATGCCGCACGCCTTCGACACCGGAGATACCGTCTTCGATCGTCTTGGTGACCTGCGATTCAAGCTCGGCCGGCGCCGCGCCGAATTGCGCGACCGCCACCGATATCACGGGGATGTCGGCGGACGGCAGCCGCGTCACCGCCAGCTTGGTGAAGGAGACCCAGCCCAGGATCAGTAGGATGATTGAAAATACGATAGACGGCAGCGGGTTTCGAATCGACCATGCCGAGATATTCATTGCTGCCATCAGCGTGCCCGCGATCGATCGAGTTCATCAGCAAAGACGGTTTTGATCTGGTCGCCGTCGTGCAGCGAACTGCCGGCGTCGGCCACCACGATTTCGCCCACGGTAAGCCCTTCGAGGATCTCCGTGGAGGTGTCGGACGTCAGCCCGACGCGCACCTTCCGCGTCTCGACCGTGGTCCCTTTGACCACCTGAATAGTGAGATGATCAATGGCGGTGCGCGGAATGGCGACGCCGCAGCTGCGCTTGGCGTCGATGCTGGCGCGGGCGAAGGTGCCGACTTTCAGCGAGGGGGTGTTGGTGAGCGAGATCCGCACATGACCGAGCTGGGTCGCCCGGTCGATTTCCGGTGCGACCAGCCTGACCCGGCCCATCAGGTCGGGCGCGTTGTCGCGGCTGACTCTCACGGTGGCGCCGGGGTTGAGCTTGAGCATGTGCACGGAAGGCACCTGGGCATCGAGCTCGAGCTCGTTATTGACGGCGATGCGGAACATTGGACCCGCCTGCGGTGAAGCCGGCGCACCGACGATCGTCCTGACCTCCGTGATGAGGCCGCGGGCCGGCGCACGCAGCGAAATAGGTCCCTGCGGGCCTGGCCTTTGCGGCTGGCCGGGCATCTGCGCCGGCGGACTTAAGCGCGCCAGCTCCTGGTTGTCGGTCACCATGTCGCCCTCGCGGACAAACAGGTCGGTCACCCGCGAGCCTTCCTGGTCCGCGCTGACCACGGCTTCTCGCTTTGGAACGACGAAGCCGGTCACCCGCACCTGGTCGGAGAAGCAGGCGTTGGTCGACTTCGTCACCACGACGAGCGCCTGGCCCGGCGTATCCTTTTCCGCCGGCCGGGGACGATGCTCGAACCAGTAATAGACGGCTCCCAGCGCCACGAAGAACACGACGCCCGCCGCAGGCTTGAGGTATTCGGAGAAGTTCATCGCCGCATGGTCCAGGCTCTGTTCGTTGAAGCCGCCGGGGCGCGGTTCATGATTGTCGCAGGGACGTCCGGATCAGCCCCGACATGAAGATGCGTCCCGCAAGGCTGCGGGACGCGAATGATCAGCGAGACCTTACACCGTGTCACGACCGGTCACTTGAACGTTTGCGTCACCGGTCACTTCGAGGCGGTGGTCTTGTTTTCCATGTTGACGACCTGAACGCGCCGATTCACTTCCGCCATCGGTTGGCTCGGATCCTTCAGCTTGCTCTTTCCGTAGCCGACGGTGACGAGATCGGCCGCGCCAACGCTGTACTTGTCGACCAGGTAACGCTTGATCGCGTCGGCGCGCCGTTCCGAAAGGTCCTGGTTGTAGGCGTCGCCGCCGGCCGCGTCGGTGTGACCGGCCACAACAAAGGTTGAGCCCTTCAGGTCGGAGCTGGTGAGCGCACGCCCGAGAGCCTGAACAGCAGGCAGCGACTTGGCGCTGATATTGGCCGAGTTGTAATCGAAGGTAATTTCCAGATCGATGTTCGGCTTGTCCTTGGCCATGGTCGCGATTTCCTCGCGCTCGGTGACCGAGAGCGATCGTGTGGTGCGGCCGCGCACATTTTGCAGAAGCTTGTTCTCCACGGCCGTAGCAGCCGGATCGGTCTGCGGGCCGGTCGACAGGCCGCGCGTCAGGGGCTTCTTGGGCGGAGCAAGCGCCCGGACGATCTGATCTTCGGTCACATCGTCACCGGCCAGCGCGCGGCTGATCGGAAGCGAGAGCGCTGCGCCAACGGTGATGATTGAGAGGATCGCAGTCAGACTCTTTGCAGACTTTTTCATTTCCAGTCCCTCCAGCGCTATCCGCGCGGTTCCAAAATCCTGCAATAAGCCCTGGGAAGAAGGCCGTTCGGCATCTTCCGTTGGTCTTGGCCGCCGGCCCGGTGGTTCGGAGCCGGACGACCCTCAACTGAAAATACTGGTCAACGTACCCCGTAGCCGGCGAATTCCTGGACGATATTCGGGTCCATCGCCTTGGCATTAGCTATATCCAAAGCGCCTTCCGAAATCGAGCCGTTCCTCTGCTTGGCAAGGCCCCGGCCGTAAAGCGAGGACGTCAGGCGCGGGTTGATCTTGAGCGCGGCGTCGAAATCGGCGATCGCGTTCTTCGTTGCTCCCGACTTGAGGTTCAAGAGGCCGCGGCTGTCCAGGGCATCGACAAAATTCGGGCGCAGCCGCAGCGCCTCGTTGCAGTCCTTGAGCGCGCCTTGCAGGTCGTCGACTACCGTCCGGGTCCAGCAGCGATTGTTCAGCGCTTCGACGTCCTTGGGATTGATTCGCAGCGTGTCGTTGAAGTCCTTGATGGCAAGGTTATAAGCGCCCTTGCTGGCATAGACCTGGCCGCGCCGGTAGAGAGCGCTCACGTCGTCCGGGTTCTGGGCGATCTTGGAGCTCAGACTCTTGATGGTCGGATCGTCGGCGAGCGCAAGCTGCGTCGAACTGCCGCTCGAACTGTTGGTGTCGCTGCTCTGGCTGCCGGTGTTGCTGGCGTTATCAACAGGCGACAGGGTCGGGATAGACGGCTCCACCTTCGCCTTGGGCGGCAGCGGCGGCGGTGCCGGCGGCCGAGGTGGGTTGTCCGCGACCACGGGCGTCGGCGAAGGCTTCACGCTCGGGCTGGCGATGTTCGGACGCGAGCCGCCGCCGGGGATGAACGAAAAATCCTCCGCCAGCGAGGACGAAATCCATGGCACCTGCTCGCCCCGCGAGGCGCGGGTGACGCCGACACGGGTTCGGTTCAGCGTCTCTTCCGCCATCAGGTCGGGGACGCGGATCTCCTTCAGCAATTCCTGCACGAACAGGCTGTGCTCGGCGCCGGCGTCCGAAATCACCGAGCTC
>NZ_JACRAW010000162.1 GCF_016213215.1 Bradyrhizobium sp.
CATTCGCACGGTGTGGCTCACCCCTGGCATGGACGGCCTGTTCCTTGGACCGGCCTCGGAGCGACGGCGCTTCTTCGACCGGTTGGTGCTTGCGATCGACAATGACCACTCCAGCCGCGTTTCGGCGCTCGAGCGCTCGCTTCGCTCGCGCAACCGGCTCCTGGAAGTTCGCAATTACGACGACCACTGGTGCGATGCGATCGAGCGGGAGACCGCTGAACTTGCGGTCGCGGTGGCGGCAACGCGCGGCCAGACGGCGCTGAGGCTTTCCGAAATGTTGCGCGGGCGAGGCGAGGCCTCCCATTTTCCGACCGCGCAAATCTCGCTGGACGGCTGGATGGAGAACGCGCTTCTCTCCGAATCCGGGACCGCAGTGGAGGATCGCTACAGGCAGATCCTGCGCGAAAACCGGCCGCGCGACGCCATCGCAGGGCGCACGACTGACGGCCCGCACCTCACCGACCTGAAGGTCGTCTATGCGTCGAAGCAGGTGCCGGCGCGCGACGCTTCCACTGGAGAGCAAAAGGCGCTCCTGATCGGCCTCGTGCTCGCGCATGCCGCTCTCGTGGCGGAGATGACCGGCATCGTGCCGCTGCTCCTGCTCGACGAGGTGGTCGCCCATCTCGACCCGAACCGGCGAGCCGCGCTGTTCGGCGAACTTGCCACGCTCGGGGCGCAGGTCTGGCTGACCGGTGCCGACCCCGCCGCGTTCGGCGAGATCGGCTCCGCCGGGGAGATCTTTGAAGTCGAAAACGGCCGGATCACGCCGCGCAAATGACACACCTAAAGGCCCAGTTTTCGTCTCTCAGCGATCCAGGAGAGCGATCGAGTCAGCCGCGCCTCGCGGCCGAAATCGCCGCTTCAAACGAGGCTTTTTGCAGCGCCCCGAATCAGCCTTCCGGCACCTTGAAATAGAGCTAAAAAATCCTATCTCATCAAAGGGTTGCAACCCCAGACTTTGCGCTAGGCGCGCTGCGCCTTTCATGGCACAAATAGCAGGAATCAGCCCCCCTGTGGCCCCGCTGATTCCGGACATTCTCGAAGGCCCCTTTCATGACAGAACCTGCCCGGCAGACCCCTGCCGAAACTCCGCACTCTTTCCCGAGCGATTATGGCGCGGAATCGATCCGGGTGCTCAAGGGACTCGATGCTGTCCGCAAACGGCCGGGCATGTATATCGGCGACACAGATGATGGCTCCGGCCTGCACCACATGGTGTACGAGGTCGTCGACAACGCCATTGACGAAGCCCTCGCGGGCTATGCGACCCGCGTCGAAGTCATCCTCAATCCCGACAATTCCGTCACCGTGCGCGACGACGGTCGCGGCGTTCCGGTCGACATCCACAAGGGCGAGGGGATTTCGGCCGCCGAGGTCATCATGACCCAGCTCCATGCCGGCGGAAAATTCGACCAGAACTCCTACAAGGTGTCCGGCGGACTGCACGGCGTCGGCGTCTCCGTGGTCAATGCGCTGTCGAGCAAGCTGCAGCTGCGGGTATGGCGCGACGGCAAGGAGCATTTGGTCGAGTTCGTCCACGGCGAGGCCGTGGCGCCGCTCAAGGTCGTCGGCGAGGCGAACGGCAGGCGCGGCACCGAGGTGACGTTCCTCGCATCCAGCGAGACCTTCAAGAACATCGAGTATGATTTCGCGACGCTGGAGCATCGCCTGCGCGAGCTCGCCTTCCTCAATTCCGGCGTCAACATCATCCTCTCGGACATGCGCCATGCCGTCGAGAAGCGCGAGGAGATGCACTATTCCGGCGGCGTCGAGGAATTCGTCAAGTATCTCGACCGCAACAAGACGGCGCTGGTGCCGGCACCGATCATGGTGCGCTCGGAGATGAACGGCATCGGAGTCGAGGCGGCGCTGTGGTGGAACGACAGCTACCACGAGAACGTCCTGTGCTTCACCAACAATATCCCGCAGCGGGACGGCGGCACGCACCTGGCGGGCTTCCGCGGCGCGCTGACGCGCCAGGTCAACGGCTATGCCGACGCGCACGCCAAAAAGGAAAGAATCGCGCTGACCGGCGACGACTGCCGCGAAGGCCTCACAGCGGTGCTGTCGGTCAAGGTGCCTGATCCCAAGTTCTCCTCCCAGACCAAGGACAAGCTGGTTTCATCTGAAGTCCGTCCCGCGGTCGAGAACGTGATCAACGAGGCGCTGTCGGCCTGGTTCGAGGAACACCCGTCCGAGGCCAAGATCATCGTCGGCAAAGTGATCCAGGCGGCGGCGGCCCGCGAAGCGGCGCGGAAGGCGCGCGAGCTGACGCGCAAGAGCCCGCTCTCGATCTCTTCGCTGCCGGGCAAGCTCGCCGACTGCCAGGAAAAGGATCCCGCCAAGTCCGAGATCTTCATCGTCGAGGGCGACTCCGCAGGCGGCAGCGCCAAGCAGGGCCGCAACCGCGAGTTCCAGGCGGTGCTGCCGCTGCGCGGCAAGATACTTAACGTCGAGCGCGTCCGTCCTGACAAAATGCTGGGGAGCGAGCAGATCGGCACGCTGATCACGGCACTCGGCACCGGCATTAGCGACGATTTCTCCATCGACAAGCTGCGCTACCACAAGATCATCGTCATGACGGACGCCGACGTTGACGGCGCCCACATCCGTACGCTGCTGCTGACGTTCTTCTATCGCCAGATGCGCGAGATCATCGACGGCGGCTATCTCTACATTGCTCAGCCGCCGCTCTATAAGGTCTCGCGCGGCAAGTCCGAGCAGTATCTGAAGGACGAGCGAGCGCTGGAGGATTATCTGATCGAAGCCGGGCTCAACGACTGCGTGTTCGAGACGAGCACCGGCGAGGAGCGCAAGGGTCTTGACCTGCGCACGCTGGTCAATGACGCCCGCATCATCCGCGCCGTGCTGCGTAACATGCACAGCCGCTATAACCGGAAGGTCATGGAACAGGCTGCCATAGCCGGCTTGCTGGGCAAGCAGATTTTCGGTGATCCCGAGACGGCCAGGCTCGCAGCCGAATACATTGCCCACCGGCTGGATGAACTCGCCGATGAAGTGGAGCGCGGCTGGATCGGACAATTCGTCGAGGGGCAAGGTTTCGTGTTCGAGCGTACCGTGCGCGGGGTGAAGGAGGTGGCCGTCATCGACGACGCGTTCCTTAGCTCGGCCGAGGCCCGCAAGCTCGACGAGTATACGCCCAAGCTTCAAACGGTCTATGATCGGGCTGGCAAGCTGCGCCGCAAGGATTCCGAGGACACGATTCACGGACCCATCGACCTGTTCGAGGCGGTCACCAATGCCGGCCGCAAGGGCACCACGCTGCAGCGCTATAAAGGCCTCGGCGAGATGAACCCCGAGCAGCTCTGGCAGACGACGCTGGATACGAACGTGCGCTCGCTGTTGCAGGTCAAGGTGAAGGAGGTCGACGAGGCCGACGACATCTTCTCCAAGCTGATGGGCGACGTGGTCGAGCCGCGCCGCGATTTCATCCAGGAGCATTCGCTTACCGCCAACATCGACATCTAGGGCGAACTCCAAATCGGGGGCCGCACCAGCTCGCCAGAAAGCATTTCGCGGACATTACTTCTTGTTCATCGAAACGGAAGGTGCAGAGCACCGCTGAACCTTGTCGCCCGCCGCGCCGACCAAGTGCGTGAATTTCACGCGTATTGCGGTCGGGAACGTCATTCGATGACAAGTTCTGTTTTGCCATCACGCCGGCTTGGCACGATTGGAAGCATCGTCGGTCTTCTGGCGTTGGTAGCGGCCGTTCTGCCGCACTGGGTGCTGCCGGTGATGTTTCCGCCGCCGCCAGTCGATCAGGTGATTGTCGATACCGGGCACCGGGTGAAGGAGCGTCTGGTCGCACGCGCGAAGGGCGTCGAATACCAGGCGCCGCGACCCGAAAAGTCGCTTGGACATCGCTGGAGCGACGGTCTTTCGATCGCCGCGCTCTCTCTAGGCCTGCTAGCCATCACACTGGCCGTTGTCTCGCGCATCTTCCACGAAGAGAAGCTCCTTGCTGGTGTGTCTGCCGTGCTCGGCGTCGGCGCCATCGCCTTTGAGTTTTCGTTCATCCTGATTGGCGCGTTGATCTTGATCGCGATCATCTACGCAGTATTGCAATTCATCGATTTGTTTTGAACTAGCGACGCCGCGCCCTGTCTGCCTTGTCCCGGCTTAACCAGAAGTGATGAGGCTATCCGAGCCCGTCGGGCTTACCGCCCGATACAGTGGGTGATCGAGTTAGCCGTGGCACCTCGACTTTCCGCGAGACCGACCTGTGAAGAGGCAAGCGCAAATTGAAATCGAGCCCAATCCCCTATAGTTTCCGCTTCCGTAGCGACATAACGCAGCCAGGACAGCGGGAACCAGCGTGGCGCCCATTCAATACATCGTCGAGGGCGGCCAGCGGCTCTCGGGCTCGATCGAGCCCTCCGGCAACAAGAACTCGGCGCTTCCGATCATCGCGGCCGCGCTGCTTACCGAGCATCCCGTCACGCTGACAAACGTGCCGCGCATCCGCGATACCGAGACCCTGGTGGAACTGGTCCGCTCGGTCGGCGCATCGGCGGAATGGCGCGAACGCAACACCCTCTTGATCCACGCCAAGCAGATCCGTGCCGCCGATCTCGATCCCGAACTGTGCGCGCGCATTCGCGCGTCCATCCTGCTCGCCGGCCCCCTACTCGCCCGCTGCGGCGAGGTGATGCTGCCGCCGCCCGGTGGCGACGTCATCGGCCGGCGCCGCCTGGATACCCACGTTCTGGCGCTGGAGCAGCTGGGAGCCAAGGTCAGCGCCACCGACCGGCTGGAATTCCGCTGCCCGCGCCTGACCGCCGCCGACGTCTTCCTCGACGAGCCGAGCGTGACGGCGACCGAGAACGCGCTCATCGCGGCAGTGGCCGCCAACGGCGTCACGCATCTGCGCAACGTCGCCTCCGAGCCGCATGTGCAGGATCTCGCCCATTTCCTCACCGCGCTCGGCGCCAGTATCGAAGGCATCGGCACCAACACCATGGTCGTGCACGGGCCGGCAACATTGGGCTCGGCGAATTATTTCATCCAGCCCGACCACATCGAGGTCGGCTCGCTGATCGGCCTGGCGGCGGTGACGCGCTCGCCGCTGCGCATTGTGCGCGCGGGCGTGGAGCATTTGCGCTCGATCCGTATGGGTTTCGAGCGGCTCGGTATCGTCTGCCGAGTCGAGGGCGACGACCTGATCGTGCCTTCCAGCCAGACCATGAAGATCCAGGATGACTTCGGCGGTCACGTGCCGAAACTGGAGGACCAGCCCTGGCCGGCCTTTCCGGCCGACCTGATGTCCATTGCGATCGTGACCGCGAGCCAGTGCGACGGCGTCATCCTGATGTTCGAGAAGATGTTCGAATCGCGGATGTTCTTCGTCGACAAGCTGATTACGATGGGCGCGCGTATCGTCCTGTGCGACCCGCACCGGGCGATCGTCGCCGGCCCCAGCCGGTTGCGCGGCTCCGCCATGAGTTCGCCTGATATCCGCGCCGGTATGGCGATGCTGCTCGCCGCTGTTTGCGCCGAGGGCACATCGACCATCAACAATGCCGACCAGATCGAGCGCGGCTACGAGCGCATCGAGGAGCGGCTCAATGCGCTCGGCGCCAGGATCGCGCGCGTTCCCGAACGGGCGTAACTATCTTGCATCCCCGTGCCGGAGCTGGGAAGCGGCCGCGAACGGGATGTCTGCTTTCCTGATACTTTAGCTGCTGTCGCCATTTCGACGCGCCGCAGTGATATGGTCGCGCCCATGACCAGCCTTCAAAACGCGGAGCGCCCGCTCCGGGCGCACCCGGCCGCGCATACCAATCACCTTGCCGAAGAACTCGCCGAGACGCTCAAGCTCGCGGTGCCGATGATGCTGACCCAGCTCGGCCAGATCGCGATGATGACCACCGACCTCGCCTTGATCGGCCGGCTCGGCGAGGGCGCGGTCGCCGCCGCCGCACTCGCGCACACGGTTTATTTCGTCTGCTTCACCGTCGGCCTGGGACTGGCCGCAGCCGTGGCACCACTGGCGGCGCAGGCCTATGGCGCCGGCGACCCCGGACGGCTGCGACGCGTACTGCGCGTCGGCCTCTGGGTTGTGCTGTTCATTTCACTGCCGATGATGGCTTCTCCGCTCTACGGCGAGCATATCCTGCTCGCGCTGGGCCAGACGCCGGCTTCCGCCGCCCTGGCCCAGCGGTATCTCGAAGGCCTCGCCTGGGGCATCGTCCCAGCGCTCGGCTTCATCGCGCTGCGCGGTGTGATGGGGGCGGTGAACCGGCCACAGCCCGCCCTCTGGATCACTTTCGCCGCGATCCCGGCCAATGCGCTGCTGGTCTATCTTTTGATCCACGGCGTCTTTGGGCTGCCGCAGCTCGGCATGTTCGGTGCGGGGCTGGCCACGACGATCGTCAATTTCGCCACCTTCCTCGCGGCCCTTTGGGTGGTGGCCTTCGCCAGGCCGTTCGCAGCCTATCACCTGCTGGCGCATCTGTGGCGGATCGACTGGCCCCTGATGCGTCAGCTCATCGCCATCGGCGTCCCGATCTCGTTTGCCTTGCTGATGGAGTACGGCCTGTTCTCCTCGGCCGCCCTGCTGATGGGGCTGATCAGTACGACGGCCGTGGCCGCCCATCAGGTGGCGCTGCAGGTCACCGCAGTTCTCTTCATGGTCCCGCTTGGCATCGGCATGGCGGCGACGGTGCGGGTCGGACACGCGTTCGGCCGCAATGATGTCGCCGGGATCAAACGCGCGGGGCTGGTCGCGGCGCTGCTCGGCATCGCGCTCGTGAGCGCCTTGACGCTGCTCGTCGTTCTCGAGCGGTTCGCGCTGGCGGGCCTGTTCTTCGGCGCTGCCGACGGCACGAGCCAGGCTACGATCGACCTCACGGCGACCCTGCTTCTGGTCGGGGCAACCTTCTTCATCGCCGACGGCATCCAGACCATCATGGGCGGGGCACTGCGCGGCATCAACGACACCCGAATGACGCTGCTATTCGCCATCGTCGGCTATTGGGCGGTAGGCTTTCCGACCGCCTGGCTGCTCGCGTTTCAGGCAGACCTCGGCGCGATTGGCGTGTGGATCGGGCTGTCGCTCGGAACCTTCATCTATGCCGGCCTTCTTGTCCTGCGCTTCCAGATCCTGACGAACAGAATTGTCTCCGCATGACCGTGCGTGAAGTCTTCCCCAACGTGGATGCGAACGCCTTGCTTGCCGGCGCGCAGTTCATGGACGCCTACCGTGTTGTGGCGAGCGCGAACGCACTCACGGCTCGGCAGGCTACGGAGAGAATGCTCATGGGACCGCGCTGGATCGGCGCGCTGATGAGACTACGCAACATCATCGTTGCCCCGCTCGGGCTGAAAACGTCGGGCGAGCAGGGGCCTTCGCCCGGCGGCCTGATCGGAATGTTTCCGGTGGTGAGCGAGACGCCAGAGCGCGTGGTTGCGGGGTTCAACGATGTGCACCTCGATTTCCGGGTTGTGGTCGACGTCGCACCCATAGAAGGTGGCCGGCAGGTCACGGCGACGACGCTGGTGCTGACACACAACCCCTTCGGCCGGACTTACCTCGCGCTCGTCCTGCCGTTTCATCGGCGCATCGTGCGCAGCATGCTGCGGCAGGTTGCGGCAGGTTGCGGCGTAGTTCGCCGCGACTGCGGGTAAACCCGCGGGGCCGCGCATCGCAAGCCGGCAGGCGTTTCAGTAGGTGAGCATGCGGGGTCCTCCCATTGACCGTTCCCGCGCGGGCGAGTTTTCGCATGGCGGGTGAGCGCCGCCAAAGTGGCGGCTTGAAAGGCAAGATCAGCCCGCCTACCCTGCGCCGCAAAACGGGGAAACACGATGGCTAACGAAACCGCAACCCTCGCCGGCTATGTCGCAGATCTGAAGTACGCCGACATCCCGCAGGAGGTATTGGAACGCGCCAAGGCGCTGACGCTGGATTTTCTCGGCAGCGCCATTCGTGCGCGGCGCGACGCGGAGTCCACGGCCTCGCTGCTCAAGATGCTGGAAACGCTAGCGCTTGATACCAAGGGCGAGTCCACCGTTTTTGGCGACACCAAGACCTGGACGCCGGCAGTTGCAGCGCTGCTTAACGGCGCGCTCGGCCATTCGCTTGATTTCGACGACACGCATGCGGATTCTTCGCTGCATCCGAGTGCCCCGGTGGTGCCGGCCGCATTCGCAGTGGGCGAGATGATCGGCGCGTCGGGCCGCGACGTGCTGACCGCGATTGTTGCCGGATATGAGGTTTGCTGCCGGCTCGGCAACGCGCTCGATCCCACTTCGCACTATTTGCGCGGCTTCCATCCCACCGCGACCGCGGGCACCTTTGGCGCAGCAGCCGCCGCCGCAAGGCTGTTCGGACTTTCGGAGGCGCAGACCATTTCCGCGTTCGGCGTTTCCGGCAGCCAGGCCGCAGGTTCACTGCAATTTCTCATTAACGGCTCCTGGAACAAGCGCTACCAGGTCGGCGCGGCCGCGATGAACGGCGTCATCGCCGCCACGCTGGCGCGCAACGGCTTCATCGGCTCGACCGAGTCGATCGAAGGCAAGCACGGCTTGCTCGTCGGCTACAGCGACGACCCGCATCCCTTCAAGGCCGTTGCCGGACTCGGCAAGACCTATGAGACCATGAAGATCGGCATCAAGCCCTATCCGAGCTGCCGCTACACCCATGCCGCCATCGATGCCTTGATCGCGATGCGACGCGAGCACAATCTGACGCCGGACCAGATCAAGCGCGTCGAGATCGGCCTGCATCGCAACGGCATTACGCTGACCGGCGATGCCGCGACCAAGCGGCACCCGAGGTCGATCGTCGGCGGACAGTTCTCGATGTTCTTCACCGGTGCGATCGCGCTCGACCAGGGCAGCTTCGGCTGGGACGATTACGACCGGCTGGGCGATCCGGCCATCGATGCGATCGCCGACAAGTTCGAGGTCGTGCAGGACGATCGCCTTGAGGTCGGCCGCAGCCATCCGTTCGGGGCGCGCGTCAGCATCGAGACGGCCGAGGGTGTGCACGAGCGCCTCTATGCCGACCCGTCGGGCGAGCCCACCTCCTTCCCGGACGCACAGGCGATGCAGCAGAAGTTCCTGACGCTCGCCCGCCCGGTGCTGAACGGCCGCGCGGACGAGCTTGCGAACGCGATCCTGTCACTCGAGCGCTTTGACCGGGTTGAAACGGCGATCCAACTCGGCCGGCAATAGCGCGCAGCGATCACCTTCAAGCGGAGACCCTTGCCGCCTCGACTTGGCGGAACCGGTTCCTTCGCCGCGACAAGGCCGAGCCGGGGGGCATCGGCCAGCAACTCCTGCTATGCTTGCCGCAACAGCAAGGAGCATCCCATGAGCTGGCTTCCTTCCAACGACCCGGTGCTCGGCGATCCTGCTTCCTGCGACGCGCTTGAGCTGATTATCGTGCCGCGAACCCGTGATCTCGGCGACGGCTTTGAGGTGCGCCGTGCGCTGCCGCATGGCAGACGGCAGATGGTGGGGCCCTTCATCTTCTTCGACCATTTCGGACCGGTGCAGTTCATGTCCGGCAAGGGCATGGACGTTCGCCCGCATCCGCATATCGGGCTCGCGACCGTCACCTACCTGTTCGACGGCAGCATCATGCACCGCGACAGCGAGGGCAACATCCAGGAGATCCAGCCGGGCGCGATGAACCTGATGACCGCCGGCCGCGGCATTGCGCATTCGGAGCGGACGCCCGACGCGCAGCGGCAGGCGGGGCAAAAGATGCTGGGCCTGCAGAGCTGGATCGCGCTGCCCGCGGGCAAGGAGGAGATCGCGCCGTCGTTCCAGCACTACGCCGCCGGCGACCTGCCCATGATCTCCGAAGGTGATTTCACCGCGCGTGTCATAGCAGGCGCCTCGTTCGGCATCTGCTCGCCGGTGACGATGGTCTCGCCGTGGTTCTACACCGAAGTCACGACCGCGCAGGGCGCCAGCGTGCCACTCGACCCCGATCACGAGGAGCGCGCGATCTACCTGGTCGACGGCGAGGTCGAGATTGCCAACCAGCGCTACGAGGGGCCGCGCCTGTTGATCTTCCGGCCCGGCGACCGCATCACGGTCAAGGCGCTCCAGCCGACGCGAATGATGTTCCTGGGCGGAGACGCGCTGGAGGGCCCGCGCCATATCTGGTGGAATTTCGTTTCTTCCAGCAACGAACGGATCGAGCAGGCCAAACAGGACTGGAAAACCGGCCGCTTTGGCCCGATTCCGCAAGAACACGAGTTCATTCCGCTGCCGGAGTAGGCTATCTGGCTTGTTGCCGTCTCGCGCCGGCGCGCGACGATTCCCCTGCCCGAGGGTCTTTTCCGATGACCACCATGCTTGCCAGCGACCTGCCCCTGCCCCGCATCGGACGCGGCAAGGTGCGCGATATCTATGCGGCCGGCGACGACCGCGTGCTGCTCGTTGCGACCGATCGCGTCAGCGCCTTCGACGTCGTCATGGCCGTGTCCATC
>NZ_JACRAW010000020.1 GCF_016213215.1 Bradyrhizobium sp.
CGCTGCGCAAGCGCTTCTCCGGTGCCTACATCGCCAACAACGGCTATGATTTCGAGCTGGCGACCAAGGTGCTTGACGCCGGCGCCGCCGACCTGATCGCGTTCGGCAAGGCGTTCATCTCCAATCCCGACCTGGTCGAGCGCCTCAGGAAGGGCGCGCCGCTCAATCCGTGGGACAAGACCACCTTCTATGGCGGCAGCGCCAAGGGCTACACCGATTATCCGACGCTGGAGGCGGCGGAGCCGGCGGAGTAGGCGAAGCGCTATTTCCTCCCTGTCATTGCGAGCGAAGCGAAGCAATCCAGAAGTGTCACCGCAGAGTCCGGATTGCTTCGTCGCTCCGCTCCTCGCAATGACGGCTCGGACGCATCGCGGCCAAGAAAAGGGAAAGGCCGGGATCGCTCCCGGCCTTCCTGTTTCGTCGATGGCCGAAACGAGTTCGGCATGAAGATGCGAAGCTTACTTCGCCTCGGCGCGCTTGGGCGGGGTGGCCGGCCACGACTTGATCAGCGTGTCGTAGTCGACGGTTTCGCCCTTCGGCTTCTCGTTGGCGAGCTTGCGCTGGGGCGCGATGCTTCCATCCTTCTCGGCCTTCGCGAACCAGTGTTCAGCCTTGTCCTTCTTGTTCATCTTCGGACCGCAGGCACCCTGCACGCCGGACTTCTCCAGACGTTCAAGCACCGAATCCTGCGCGGCAGCGAGCGAGTCCATCGCCTGCTGCGCCGTTTTGGCACCTGACGACGCGTCGCCGATGTTCTGCCACCACAGCTGGGCCAGCTTCGGATAGTCAGGCACGTTGTTGCCGGTCGGGGTCCACTGCACGCGGGCGGGCGAGCGGTAGAACTCGATCAGGCCGCCGAGCTTCGGCGCACGTTCCGTAAAGGACTTATCCCAGATGTCGGATTCACGGATGAACGTGAGACCGACATGGCTCTTCTTGAGGCTCACCGACTTGGAGACGATGAACTGCAGGTAGAGCCAGGCTGCCTTGCGGCGGTCGGCCGGCGTCGACTTCAACAGCGTCAGCGAGCCGGCGTCCTGGTAGCCGAGCTTCATGCCGTCCTTCCAGTACGAACCATGCGGCGACGGAGCCATGCGCCACTTCGGGGTGCCGTCGGCATTCACCACCGGCAGGCCCGGCTTCACCATGTCGGCGGTGAAAGCGGTGTACCAGAACATCTGCTGGGCGATGTTGCCCTGCGCCGGCACCGGACCGGCTTCGGAGAAGGTCATGCCCTGCGCCTGCGGCGGAGCATACTTCTTCAGCCAGTCGAGATATTTGGTGATGGCGTAGACCGAAGCGGGACCGTTGGTGTCGCCGCCGCGCTCGACCGAGGAGCCCACGGGACGGCAGCCTTCCATGCGGATGCCCCATTCGTCGACCGGCAGACCGTTCGGAATGCCCTTGCTGCCGTTGCCGGCCATCGACAGCCAGGCGTCGGTGAACCGCCATCCGAGCGAGGGGTCCTTCTTGCCATAGTCCATATGGCCGTAGACCTTGACGCCGTTGATCTCCTTGATGTCGTTAGTGAAGAACTCGGCGATGTCTTCATAGGCCGACCAGTTCACGGGCACGCCGAGCTCATAGCCATACTTGGCCTTGAACTTGGCCTTGTACTCGGGGTTGGTGAACCAGTCGTAGCGGAACCAATAGAGGTTCGCGAATTGCTGGTCGGGCAGCTGATAGAGCTTGCCGTCCGGACCTGTCGTGAATGACTTGCCGATGAAGTCGTTGACGTCGAGCATCGGATTGGTGACGTCCTTGCCGTCGCCGGCCATGTAGTCGGACAACGCCATTGTCTGGCCGTAACGGAAGTGTGTGCCGATCAGGTCGGAGTCGTTGATCCAGCCGTCATAAACGTTCTTGCCGGACTGCATCTGGGTCTGCAGCTTCTCGACCACGTCGCCTTCCTGGATCAGGTCATGCCTGACCTTGATGCCGGTAATCTCGCTGAAGGCCTTCGCCAGCGTCCTCGCCTCGTATTCGTGAGTCGTGATGGTCTCCGAGACGATGTTGATGTCCATCCCCTTGAAGGGCTGGGCCGCTTTTTCGAACCACTGCAGTTCCTTGAGCTGATCGGCCTTGGACAAGGTCGAGGGCTGGAATTCACTGTCGATCCACCTCTGGATCGTGGCATCGTCGGCGCGTGCAGGCGCCGCGATCGTCATCGACGCCGCAATCAGCGCCGCGGCGCTGGACATCGTCAGAAAGCTATTCTTCGTCAATGGACCCTTCCTTCTCCTAAACTGTCGCATGTTGTTCCTCCTTTGGAGCCACAAACTCTAAACAGGTCCGGGTTGATCCCGAATCTGGCCTTTTTCGCGAGCTTCAGACCGTACGGAAAACAATCACGGCCATCACAAGCGAAATTGCAGTTGCGAGCCATAGGCTCGAAATCTCCAGACCTTCCTCCCCCACCGGCAGCATCGCAATCGCGTCGGTGCCGATAAGCCCGATCCACAACAGATGGATGACGGCGGCAAGAATCAGCGAGATGAACACGCGGTCTCCCCGCGTGGTCGGAATGCGCAGCACGCCGACGCGCTCGGCCTCGGGATAGGCGGCGGCAAGGTAAGTCATCACCGCCAGCGTGCAGGCGAGCAGCGCGAAGAAGATCGCGGTCGGCAGCGTCCAGGCCATCCATGCGATGCTCTCCATGATCTTACTCCTTGCGCATGATCCGGTCCGAAGACCGGTAGCCACTTTTCGTGATCATGCGTCCTCCTAGACCCGGCCCAGCGCGAAACCGCGCGCAATGTAGTTGCGGACAAACCAGATCACGAGCGCGCCCGGGATGATGGTGAGCACGCCGGCGGCGGCGAGCAGACCCCAGTCCATGCCGGCGGCCGACACCGTGCGCGTCATGGTCGCCGAGATCGGCTTTGCCGCGACCGAAGTCAGCGTACGGGCGAGCAGCAGCTCGACCCACGAAAACATGAAGCAGAAGAAGGCGGCGACGCCGATGCCGCTTGCGATCAGGGGCATGAAGATCTTGACGAAGAACCGCGGGAAGGAATAGCCGTCGAGAAAGGCGGTCTCGTCGATCTCGCGCGGCACGCTGGAGACGAATCCCTCCAGGATCCAGACCGCAAGCGGAACGTTGAAGATGCAGTGCGCCAACGCCACCGCCCACGGCGTATCGAACAGGCCGATAGCCGAATAGAGGTTGAAGAACGGCAGCGCATAGACCGCCGCGGGCGCCATGCGGTTCGACAGCAGCCAGAAGAACAGGTGCTTGTCGCCGAGAAAGCGGTAGCGCGAGAAAGCGTAAGCCGCCGGCAACGCCACGGCGATCGAAATGACGGTGTTGAGAACGACGTATTTCAGCGAATTGATGTAGCCGGAATACCAGCTCTCATCGGTGAAGATGCGCATGTAATTGTCGAGCGTCGGCTGATGCGGCCACAACGTCATCGTCGAGATGATCTCGTAGTTCGTCTTGAAGCTCATGTTGACGAGCCAATAGATCGGCAACAGCAGAAAGATCAGGAACAGGGACAGGATGAAGCGGCGGCCAGGGATCGAATGGATCATGGCTTCTTCTCCTTCATCGGACGCTCGACGCCGGCATTCGTCATCACGGTATAGAACACCCAGCACACGATCAGGATGATGAGGTTGTAGACCAGCGACATCGCGGCGGCCTTGCCGAGATCGAACTGGCCGAGCGCGATCTTGACGAGCTCGATCGAAATGAACGTCGTGGAGTTGCCCGGCCCGCCGCCGGTGACGACGAACGGCTCGGTATAGATCATGAAAGAGTCCATGAAGCGGAGCAGCACCGCAATCAGGAGCACGCGGTTCATCTTCGGAAGCTGGATCGCGGCAAACACCGCCCATCGCGAGGCGCCGTCGATCTGGGCGGCCTGGTAATAGGCTTCGGGAATGGATTTCAGCCCGGCGTAGCACAGCAACGCCACGAGGCTGGTCCAGTGCCAGACGTCCATGACGATGACGGTCGCCCAGGCGTCGAAATCGTTGGATACATAGTTGTAGTTGATCCCGAGGCTGTTCAGCGCGTAGCCGAGCAGGCCGATGTCGGGCCGGCCGAAGATCTGCCAGATCGTGCCGACCACGTTCCACGGGATCAGGAGCGGCAAGGCGAGGATCACGAGGCACGCGGCGACCTGCCAGCCCTGGCGCGGCATCGAGAGCGCAATCACGATGCCGAGCGGCACCTCGATCGCCAGGATTGCGGCGGAGAAGAACAGGTTGCGCCAGAGCGAGGCGAAGAAACGGCTGCCGAGGTCGGTCGAGGGATCGAGCAGCTCCTTGAACCAGCCGACGCCGTTCCAGAAGAACTGGTTGTTGCCGAAGGTGTCCTGCATCGAATAGTTCACGACCGTCATCAGCGGCAGCACCGCCGAGAACGCCACCAGCAGGAACACCGGCAGCACCAGGAACCAGGCCTTTTGATTGATGGTCTTTTCCATCAGGCAGCTCCCTCCACCAGACGGCTGTCGGCATAAACGTGCACGTGCGAAGGGTCGAATTTCAGCGCCGCCTGGCCGTCGGACGATGTGAAGCCGGGTGGCACCTTGGCCGCGAACCTGGCGTCACCGACGCGCACGCGGGCGAAGCGGATGCGGCCGAGATCGTCGATCCGCTCGATTCTTGCCGAGAGCAGACCCGGCGCGGGCGCCACCACGTCGACGAACTCCGGACGCACCCCGATCTCGATCTTCGACCCGGCCGGCATTGCGTCGTAGCTGCGCTGCAGGGCGATGACGTGGCCGTCGATCTGCGCCTCGCGTCCCTTGACGACAGCCGGCACGATATTCATGCCGGGCGAGCCGATGAAATAGCCGACGAAGGTGTGCGCGGGCTTTTCGAACAATTCCGCCGGGGTACCGCTCTGCACGACGCGGCCGTCATGCATCACCACCACGGTGTCGGCGAAGGTCAGCGCCTCGGTCTGGTCATGGGTGACATAGATCATCGTGAGGTCGAGCTCGCGATGCAGCGCCTTCAGCTTGGAGCGCAATTGCCACTTCAGCTCGGGGTCGATCACCGTCAGCGGCTCATCGAACAGGATGGCTGCGACGTCGGAGCGCACGAGCCCGCGACCGAGCGAGATCTTCTGCTTGGCGTCGGCGGTCAGGCGCGTGGCCTTGCGGTTGAGGTAGGGCGCAAGGTCGAGCAGGCGCGCGATCTCGGCCACGCGCTTGTCGATCTCGGCCTTGGGCACGCGGCGGTTCTTGAGCGGAAAGGCCAGGTTCTCCCCGACGGTCATGGTGTCGTAGATGACCGGGAACTGGAATACCTGCGCGATGTTGCGCTTCTGCGTCGACAGCGCGGTGATGTCCTTGCCGTCGAACAGGATCTTGCCGCGCGACGGCGCGACGATGCCCGAGATCAGGTTGAGCAGCGTGGTCTTGCCGCACCCGGACGGACCCAACAGCGCATAGGCGCCACCCTGGCGCCAGGTCATCGTCACCGGCTTCAACGCAAAACTCTCAGGGGCGGCGTCATTGCCGCTGTAGGAGTGCGCGAGATCGACGAGGTCAATGCGGGCCATGATGCATCTTCCTCAGGGGTTACCAGGTGCGGCGACCAGGCGGCCATCCGCATCGAACACAAAGACATTGTCGGGATCGAGCGCGGCATCGAGCAGCTGGCCGGGCTCGAATTCGTGCACGCCGTGCAGCACCGCCACCCAGTTCGCGCCGTCGCGGGTCAGGTGCACGAAACTTTCCGAACCGGTGATTTCCGTCACCGTCACCGTGGCGCGGAAGGCGTGGCGGCCGGGAATGCTTTTGGCGACCTCGAGCTGGTGCGGACGGAAGCCGACGCGATAGGCCCCGTCGGCGAGCGCGGCATAGACTCCGGTCGCGGGCGCCTCGATGCCGCCGGAATAGGCGATCTTCCGGTTCTTCTTCTCGATGAGGACGACGTTGAGCGGCGGGTCCGAAAAAACCTGTGCGACGCGCAGCGTCTGCGGACGGTGATAGACCTTGGCGGTCTCACCCGACTGCAGCACCTGGCCTTCCCACATGCAGACGGTGTTACCGCCGAGCATGAGCGCCTCGGTTGGCTCGGTCGTGGCGTAGACGAAGACCGCGCCCGACGCCTCGAAGATCCGCGGCAGTTCGGCGCGCAATTCCTCGCGCAGCTTGTAATCGAGGTTGGCGAGCGGCTCGTCGAGCAGGACGAGGTCGGCACCCTTCACCAACGCGCGCGCAATCGCGGTGCGCTGCTGCTGACCGCCCGACAACTGCAGCGGCGTGCGGTTCAGAAATGGCTCGAGCCGCAGCAGCCGGGCGGCCTCGGCGACGCGCTTTTCGATCTCCTCGCGAGGTTTGCGCTGCACGCGCAGGGGCGACGCGATGTTTTCGTAGACCGTGAGCGAGGGGTAGTTGATGAACTGCTGATAGACCATCGCGACCGAGCGCTGGCGCACGTCGAAGCCGGTGACGTCCTTGCCCTCGACCAGCACCCTGCCGGTGGTCGGCTTGTCGAGGCCGGCGAGCAGCCGCATGATCGAGGTCTTGCCGGACAGGGTCGGCCCGAGCAGCACGTTCAGCGTGCCCTTCGCCAGCGTCAGCGTGATGTCCCGAATCGTGGGCACGCCGTCCACCACCCGCGTGACGTGATCGAGGATCACCGTCATGAGCGTCCTCCTGCTTCCAGCAAGGGACTCTGCTGCTTGGCGATCCAGTCGTCGAGTGCGGCAATTTGGGCGGTCGACAGACGCAAGCCAAGCTTGGAACGCCGCCACACGATGTCTTCGGCGGTCAAGGCCCACTCCGAGGCCATCAGGTACCTGACCTCGGATTCGGTCAAGGTCGCGCCGAAGGACTCGCCGAGATCGGCGAGCGATTTGGCATTGCCGAGCACCCTGCGGGCGAGGGTTCCATAGGCATGCGCGAGCCGGTCGGCGTGCTCAGTGCTGAGGAACGGATAGTCGTCCCTGAGTTGCCTGATCAGGCTGGAGACGGCGAAAACATCCATGTCCCCGCCGGGCAGCGGCGATTTGCCGGTCCACCCTTCATGCTCCGTGGCGCTGCGCAAATAGGGCGACAGCCGTTCGAGCGCTTCTTCGGCGAGGCGCCGGTAGGTCGTGATCTTGCCGCCATAGATCGAGAGCAGCGGCGCGCCGCCGGGGGTATCCAGTTCGAAGACGTAGTCGCGCGTCGCGGCCTTGGCTTCGCTCGCGCCGTCGTCGTAGAGCGGCCGCACGCCGGAATAGTTCCAGACCACGTCCTCAGACTTGACCGGCTTGGCCAGATATTCGCTGACGGCGGCGCACAGATACTCCACCTCTTCGGGCGTCGCCTTCACCTTGGCCGGATCGCCGTCATAGTCGCGATCGGTGGTTCCGATCAGGGTGAAGTCGTCCTGGTAAGGAATGGCGAAGATGATACGTCCGTCCGCGTTCTGGAAGATGTAGGCGCGATCGTGGTCGTAGAGCTTTCGCACCACGATGTGCGAGCCCTGCACCAGGCGAACCTTTGCCTTGGCGTTGACGCCGGCGCCGCTCGCCAGCACGTCCTCGACCCAGGGGCCGCCGGCATTGACCAGCGTGCGGGCGCGGATGGTGGTTCGCACGCCCGTCACGGTGTTGTGCGTCGTCACCTGCCACTGGCCGTCCGCCTGCCGGATCTCGATGGCCCGGGTACGGGTGTGGATCTCGGCGCCGCGATCGGCGGCATCGCGGGCGGTGAGCACGACGAGACGGGCATCGTCGACAAAGCAGTCGGAGTATTCGAAGCCGCGCCTGAAGCGATTCTTGACCAGCGGCCGGCCTACCTCGTCGTTGGTAAGATCGACCGTGCGTGTCGCCGGCAACAGGTGGCGGCCGCCGATATGGTCGTAGAGAAAGAGCCCCAGACGCAGCAGCCAGGCCGGGCGCAGACCGGAATGGTGCGGCAGGACGAAGCGAAGCGGCCGGATGATGTGGGGAGCGATCGCCCAGAGGACTTCGCGCTCGATGAGCGCCTCGCGAACCAGGCGAAACTCATAATATTCGAGGTAACGCAGTCCGCCATGGACGAGCTTGGTCGACCAGGACGATGTCCCGCTCGCCAGATCGTTCATTTCACAGAGGAAGACGGTATTTCCGCGGCCCGCCGCGTCGCGCGCGATGCCGCAGCCGTTAACGCCGCCTCCAATGATCGCGAGGTCGAAAATCCGATCCAACAGACGCTTCCCCCGGCATTCGCCCGTTCGGTTTGGCGATTTTGCTTTCGATTTGGACTAAAACACAACGCAATACGAAAGCAAGATGAAAGTGGAACGCCGGGATTAGCCTTTGGGGGAAAATGGAAGTGCGATGGTCGTTTTCTCCCCGCCTGCGGAGAAGGGTAAGGGGGGCATGGCCCCACGATCGGTGCTCGCCCCGTCTCCAACTCTCCCCCGCAAGCGGGGACGAAGGGCCGATCTTTCAACTGAGGAGCGAACGCCGCCTTAGCGCAACCGCACGACGGGCGCAGCTTCGGGAGCGGCGTCCTGGGCTGGTTCGGAGGAGGCCGCCTCTTCGATATCAGTGGCGCGCTTGGGCATCGCCTCGATCACCTCGATGCCCCGGGTATGGCAGATGTTGGCGAGCCCGGACGGCAGCGCCGAATCGGTGACGAAGGTCTGGATCTGGCTGAGATGAGCAATGCGCACCGGCGCACTGCGCCGGAGCTTGGTCTGGTCGGCGACCAGCATCACGCTGCGCGCATTGGCGATGATGGCCTGCGCCGCCTGCACCTCGCGATAATCGAAGTCGAGCAGCGCGCCCTCCTCGTCGATCGCCGACGCGCCGATGATGGCGTAGTCGACCTTGAATTGGCCGATCAGTTGCGTCGCGGTCGAACCTACCACCGCACCGTCGGCGCGCCGCACGGTTCCGCCCGCCACGACGACCTCGATGCGCGGGTGGCGGTAGAGCAGCATCGCCACGTTGAGGTTGTTGGTGATGACGAGCAGGTCCTCGTGCGAAGTCAACGCGCTCGCCACTTCCTCCGTCGTGGTCCCGATGTTGATAAAGAGGGAAGAGCCGTTGGGAATCAACGCTGCCGCGGCGGCGCCGATCGCCTTCTTCTCCTCGGCGGCGACGAAGCGCCGCGCCTCATAGGCGAGGTTCTCGACGCCCGAAGCGATGATGGCCCCGCCATGGATGCGCGTCATCGACCGCCGCTCGCACAAGTCGTTGAGATCCTTGCGGATGGTTTGCGCGGAGACCTCGAACCGCCGCGCCAGGTCCTCCACCGTCACGCGTCCCGAGGCACGTGCGATGTTGAGGATTTCGGTCTGGCGATGAGTCAATCCGGTCACGGCGGCACCTCCGGAAGAAAGTGCCATGGTGCGACTGATCGTTCTTGCGGTCAACGAGGGATGCGAAATCTATGTCCCCAATCCTTAAGGAGCGCCCGCATCCTGAGGAGCGCGTCAGCGCGTCGAAGGGCGAGGGCCCACCGCGACCGCATGCTTTCCGGCGATGCGAAGCATCGTCCGATGACGGCGCTTGCGCGCCTCCTCAGCACCAGGATCCAAAGTGTTGCGCTTCGCCGACGGCTGGCGCCTAAGCTGCCTGGTTGAAATTACCAATAAGGCGGCGGGCGGCACGCTCGGCTTCCCGTGCATTGCGGAAGAGTTCGCCCTCCAGCGCGTTAAATCGGTGGGAGGATGCGAAGAACCGATAGCCCTCGGGGGTGCGGACAACGATTCCTGCGGTCTGCGTGTCGACTTCGATGATGTAACTCTTGGACATTCCCGTTCTTCCCCAGTGCGGGCTGACAACCACGTTGGCGCCTGAAAGTTCCTGTGGGCGCACCGGTCATCATTCCCGAATCGACGGGCTATTGAGTACGCGGCAACCTCATCGGTTTTGTGACTGATTGCAGGCGAATGCTGGACACTCGCTCGCGTCCGCCATGATGTTGCGGCGCGTCCCGCGCGATCAGGTCGCGATCGGCGGTTCGACGCGGCGGACCGGCTGCGGGTTACCGTCGTCGTCGATCGAGACGTAGGTAAAATTGCCATCGGTGACCAGGATCGGTTGCTCCTCCTTGCGGCGCAACACCCAGGCTTCGAGATGCACCGTCAGCGAAGTGCGACCAATGCGCACGAGATTGGCGTAGACTGAAACGAGGTCGCCGACATAAACCGCCTTGCGGAAATTCATCGCCTCGATCGCGACCGTGACCGTGCGCGACTTCGCAATCTTCGAGGCGAACACGCCGCCGCCGACGTCCATCTGGCTGAGCAGCCAGCCGCCGAAGATATCGCCGTTGGCGTTGGTATCGGCGGGCATCGCCAGCGTGCGGATGCAAAGATCACCGTCCGGCTCGCCCGCTCCGTCCGGAATCGCATGCACCTGCGGCTCTTTCATGCGGCGTGCCTCACTTGAAGGAGTCCCAGCCGGGATCGGGGGTAAAGCGGCCGCCAAACTTTTCGGCAAGCGCGCGCAAGGCGGCGACGACGTTTTGCACGCCGCGCGTGCGCGCATAGTTCAGCGGCCCGCCGCGGAACGGCGCGTAGCCGGTGCCGAAAATCATCGCACCATCGACCGCGTCGGCATTGTCGACAATGCCCTCGCGCAGCGCCGCGATGCAGACGTTGGACATCGGCAGGATCAGGCGGTCGATCATCTCGTCCGTCGGCTCGGCGGTCTGCGGGCCGCGCGCCTTGTCGGCCCTGCCCTCCCTCCAGACGTAGAAGCCCTTGCCGGTCTTGCGGCCAAGCTCGCCCTTGGCGACCTTCTCGCGCAGCCAGGCCGGCGTCGGCGGCAACAGATCGCCGAACTTCGAGCGCAGCATGTCGCCGACGTCGAGGCAGATGTCGAGGCCGACCTGGTCGGCAAGCTCGATCGGTCCCATCGGCATGCCGAATTTCTCCGCCGCAGCATCGATCAGGCGCTGGTCGATCTTCTCGTCGAGCATCACCATCGCTTCCAGCATGTAGGGCGTCAGCGCGCGGTTGACGAGAAAACCCGGCGAGCTCTTCACGGGGAGCGGCAGGCGGTCGATTTCGCCGACAAAGGCGAGCGCCTGTTTCAGAATCTCACTATTGCTGCCCTCGTGGCTAACGACTTCGACCAGCTGCAAGCGCGAGACCGGGTTGAAGAAATGCAGCCCGACCAGCCGCTCCGGCCGGACGAGATTGGTGCGCAGATCCTCAAGCGGGATGCTCGAGGTATTGGTCGCAAGGATGGCGCCCTGCTTCATCTTCGGCTCGATGCCGGCATAAAGCTTCTGCTTGAGCTCCAGCTTCTCCGGCACCGCCTCGATGATCAAATCCGCATTGCGCACGCCCTCGCCTTCCATGTCGGGGATGAGCCGGTCGAGCGCATCGCGCACCTCGATCGGCTTGCGAATGATCTTGCCGTAGAGCTCGGCGGCTCGCTTGACCGCGCCCGCGATCGGCTCCGCCTTCATGTCGGCGAGCGAGGTGCGCAGGCCCTGGCCTGCGCACCAGGCCGCGATATCACCGCCCATGGCGCCGGCGCCGATGACATGGACATGCCTGATCGCGCTGCCGCTGCCCGCACTCTTCTTCATCTGCTCGCGCAGGAAGAAGACGCGGATCAGGTTCTGCGCGGTCGGCGTCACCATCAGTCGCGCAAAGGAGGCCGGCTCCGCCTTGAGCATCGCGGCCTTGTCGCCGCCGTGCTCCTCCCACAGATCGATCAGCGCATATGGCGCCGGATAATGCTCGCGGCGCGCGGCTTTGGCCGCCTCCGCCCGCATGCGGTTGGCGAGGAAGCCGCGAACCGGCGTCAAGTTCGTGAAAGTGTTGATCAGGCCGGGTCGCGCACGCTTCAGGCGTCCGAACAGCGCGTCCTTTACCGCATTGCCTACGTGGCGTTCCTGGGTGACGGCATCGACGAGTCCCAGCGCCTTGGCCCGCCGCGCGTCGATGGTGCGGCCGGTGAGCATCAAGGTCATCGCCTGGGTCGGATGGACCAGCGCCGTGAAGCGCGCGGTGCCACCCAGGCCGGGGTGCAGCCCCAGCATCACCTCCGGAAAGCCGAAGCGCGCGGCGTCGATGGCGATGCGCGACTGGCAGGCGAGCGCAACCTCGAGCCCGCCACCGAGGCAGAAGCCGTGAATCACGGCGACCGTCGGCAGCCGCAGCGCCTCGAGACGATCGATCACGGCATGGGCGTCGCGGATCGCCGCCTCCACCATGCCCGGGTCGTCGGCGCCGCGGAATTCGTTGACGTCGGCGCCGGCGATGAAGCCCGACGGCTTCGCCGACCGGATCACGAGCCCCGCCGGGCGCTCGGCCTCGAGCGAAGCCAGCACGGCATTGAATTCCTGCATCACCTCCGCGGACAGCGTATTGGCGCTCGCGCCTTCGCGGTCGAACAGGAGCCAGGCGATGCCGTCCTCATCGCGCGTCAATTTGAAATTCCGATAGGGACCGCCTGGCTGCAGCGCCGGCCCGAGCTCGAGCACGCGGTCACCGAGTACGTGCATGATCCTGGAATCCATAGTCACACCGTCTCTATCAGCATGGCGCCGCCGAGCCCGCCGCCGATGCATTCGGTGGCGATGCCGCACCTTGTGCCGAGCCGCTTCATCGCGTTGACGAGATGCAGCACGATGCGGTTGCCGCTCGTGCCGACGGGATGGCCGAGGCTGATCGCGCCGCCGTCGACATTGAGTCTTTCGCGGTTGATCTCGCCCGCGGCTCCCTCGAGGTCCAGAACCTCGCGGCAGAACTTGTCGTCGTTCCATGCGGCAAGACAGCCCAGCACCTGCGTCGCAAAGGCCTCGTTCAATTCCCAGGTCTCGACGTCCTTGATCGTCAGATTGTTGCGCTTAAGCAGCGGCGTCACCGACAGGACGGGGCCCAATCCCATCACGCTGGGATCGAGCGCGGCCCAGTGGCTGTCGACGATCGCGGCCTTCGGCGTCAGGCCGTATTTCGTCACGGCTTCTTCGGAGGCGAGGATCACCCAGGAGGCACCGTCGGTGATCTGCGAGGAATTGCCGGCGGTCACCTGGCCCCAGGGACGCTCGAACACCGGATTCAACTTGGACAGCGCCGCCGGCGTCGAATCCGGCCGCACGCCGTCGTCGTGGTCGTAGAACCTGCCGTCGCGCGCAAATGCGGTCTCGACCTCGCCCTTGAGCCAGCCTTGTGCTTGCGCATTGGCAAGACGGCGATGGCTTTCCGCGGCATAGGCGTCGGACTGCGCGCGGGTGATGCCGAAGAGATGCCCGACCACTTCGGCGGTCTGGCCCATGTTGAGATCGGTGATGGGATCGGTAAGGCCGCGCTCGAGCCCGATGACCGGCTTGAGATAGCTCGGCCGGATCTTCAGCGCGGCGGCGATCCTGGCGGTGAGGCTCTTGGCCGTGGCAAGACCGGCGAACCAGCGCACGCCCTGCTGCGGCCAGACCAGCGGCGCGTAGCTCAGCGCCTCGGTGCCCCCGGCGAGGATCAGGTTCGCAAGACCCTCGCGGATGTAGCGGTAACCGGTGTCGATCGACTGCATGCCGGAGCCGCAATTGATCTGCACGGTGAAGGCGACCATGTCCTCGCCCATGCCGAGCCGTAGCGCCGCCACGCGCGCCGGGTTCATTTCGTCGGCGATCACGTTGACGCAGCCGAGGATGACCTGGTCAAACGCGTTCCGCGCAAATGGCTGGCGCGCCAGCAGCGGCCGGCCGCATTGCACGGCAAGGTCGACCGGGGTGAAGGGTCCAGGTCCGGAACGTGCTTTCAGAAACGGCGTCCGGCTGCCGTCGACGATGTAGACCGGTCGTGCCATCAGCCTGCCGCCCTCTGTTCGCCGAGTTCCTGGAAGAATTGGTGCACGCCAGGCTTCTTGTAAATCGGCGACAGCGCTTCCGGGGCGAAATCGTCAACCTCGATCACCCGGGCGACCGCTTCCCGCGCCGCCGCGAGCTTCTCGCCTTCTCCTTGCGTAATCACGCCCTTCGAGACGGCCTCCTTCCAGTCGTGCAGGCGCGAAGCGCGCATGCGCTTTGCGATTTCGTCGGTAGCGGCGACCAGAAGGAATGCCTTCTCCAGCCGGGCGAAGGGGCCATCGTCTTCGACATGGGCGAGGTCCGGCGTCAGGCGGTCGCGCGCGGCCGACGGCTCCAGCACGAGCTGGGCGCATTGATGCACGATCCGATCGGAGGGGCCGAGCACGCGCGCGCCGAACGGCTGGACGACGAGTTTCAACAGAATGGCGACGAAGCGGTTGGGCAGGTTGGCAAGGATCTCGGCAAAACGGTTCTCGATCGTCCGAAAGCCGTTCGCCATGCACCATTCGAGCGCGGCGAAGTCTTCCCGATGCCGTCCCTCGTCCTGCCAGCGCTTCAGCGCGGCAGAGAGCAGATAGAGCTCTGACAGAATGTCGCCGAACCGCGCCGACAGCATCTCCTTGCGCTTCAAGGCGCCGCCGAGGGTGAGCAATGCCATGTCGGCGCACAGCGCGAACGCCGCCGAATAGCGCGAGAGCTGGCGATAGAATTGGGTCGCTTCGCCCGCATCCGGCGCCGGCGCAAAAACGCCGAAGGTCCAGCCGCGACCGAAAGCGCGCAGCAGTGTTTTCAAGCTGTGGCCGATATGCTTCCAGAACGCGTCGTCGAACGCAGCGAGCCCGCGCTCGCGATTGCTGTCGGCCAACGCATTCATCTCCTCGAGCAGATAGGGATGGGCGCGGATCGCGCCCTGCCCGAACACGATGAGATTGCGCGTCAGGATATTGGCGCCCTCCACGGTGATGCCGACCGGAACCGCGCGATGGAGGTTGCCGAGATAGTTCTGCGGTCCGTCGATCACGGCCTTGCCGCCGTGGATGTCCATGGCGTCGTCGACCGCGATCCGCATCCGCTCGGTCGCCTGCAATTTCATGATGCCCGAGATCACGGAGGGATGATTGCCCGCATTCAGCGCGGCACAGGTCAACCTGCGCGCAGCATCGACGAGATAGGCGGTCGCCGTGATGCGCGCGAGCGGCTCCTCGATGCCTTCGAATTTGGAGATGGAGATGCCGAACTGCTCGCGGATCCGGGCATAGGCACCGCTGGTGCGCGCCGCATAGGCCGCCGCCGCGGCCGACAGCGACGGCAGCGAGATGCCGCGGCCGGCGGCGAGCGCCGTCATCAGCATCTTCCAGCCCTGCCCTAGCCGCTCCTTGCCGCCGATGATGTAGTCGAGCGGGATGAAGACGTCGCGGCCCCGGTTCGGGCCGTTCTGAAACGCCTGCATCGCCGCCAGGTGGCGCCGGCCGATCTCGACGCCCGGCAGGTGGGTCGGAATCAATGCGACGGTAATGCCGAGCTCTTCCCTGTCGCCGATGAGGTGATCGGGATCGTAGGCCTTGAAGGCAAGCCCGAGCAGCGTCGACACCGGACCCAGCGTGATGTATCGCTTGTGCCAGTTCAACTTGAGCCCGATCGTCTCGCGGCCCTCGAAGGTGCCCTTGCAGACGACGCCGGTGTCGACCATCGAGGCCGCGTCGGAGCCGGCCTCGGGACTGGTCAGGCCGAAGCAGGGAATGTCGCGGCCGTCGGCAAGGCGCGGCAGCCAGCGCTCCCGCTGCTCCTTGGTGCCGAAACGCATCAACAGTTCGCCGGGTCCGAGCGAATTCGGCACCATCACGGTAACGGCAGCGGCGATCGAGCGGGTCGAGAGCTTGCGCACCACTTCGGAATGCGCATAGGGCGAAAAGCCGAGCCCGCCATATTCCTTCGGGATGATGATGCCGAAGAACGTATGGCGTTTGATGAAGCTCCACGCCTCCTGCGGCAGGTCGCGCCATTCCCAGGTGACCTTCCACTCGTCGAGCATGGCGCAGAGCTCGTCGACCGGACCGTCGAGAAAAGCCCGCTCCTCCGCGGTCAAGGTCGCCGGCGCGGTGGCGAGCAGCTTCGACCAGTCGGGATTGCCGGTGAAGAGATCGGCGTCCCACCAGATGTCCCCCGCCTCCAGCGCCTCGCGCTCGGTATCGGACATCGCGGGCAAGGCTCCGCGCGCCCAGGAAAAGATCGGCTTGGTGACGTAGTCGCGGCGAAAGGTGCTCATGGCGATATCCCCTTAAGAGCAACGAACGCGATTCCACTTTCCGTACCTGGTCGGCTGACCGCCTAGTCTAGCCGAAAGCGTGACAATTTCAGGCGGCACTCGTGCTGAAAATAGGTTGAATTTGACCGGCATCGAGTGGCCTGCCGTCAACGGCAGGCCGCCACCCCGGTTCCGGGGGAGATAAGTAGACGAAGGCTGATTGCCAGCAGCTATCAGGCTTTGTCATTCCGGGGCGCGCGCAGTGCGAGCCCGGAATCCATGATTCAGGGGAATCAATCCGGGCGGGCCATCTCGAACATGTTTTCGGGGCGGATCTCGAAATAGTCGCCGCGGCGGCCGGCGCGCACGATCGGGTGTGCCAGCGCCGTCTGGTAGACGCCGTCCTTGATGAAGGCCTTGTCGATATGCACCGCGACGACCTCGCCCAGGGTGAGCCAGGCCTCGGCATCGCGGCCGTCGGCCCCCTTGAGGCGAACGATCTGCGTCAGCCTGCACTCGAACGCGACCGGACTCTCGGCGACCCGCGGGACGCTGACCAGCCTGCAAGGCGCGGCAGTCAGCCCGGCGATCGCATATTCGTTGACGCCGCGGGCGACGTGCGCGGCGGTTGCGTTCATCTGCGTTGCCAGATCCATGGTGACGAGATTCCAGACGAACTCTTTCGTCTCCTCGATGTTGGCAGCGCTATCCTTCCAGTTGGTGGAGGAAAAGCCGATGATCGGCGGGTGATAGCAGAACGCGTTGAAGAAGCTGTAAGGCGCGAGGTTGACGTTGCCTTTCGCATCGCGGGAAGAAATCCACCCGATCGGGCGCGGCGCGATGATGGCGTTGAACGGATCGTGCTTCAGGCCATGGCCCTTCGAAGGCTCGTAATAGTGCAGGTCTTTTTCGGTCACCGCTGAAATTCTCCTGATGTACGCCGCCATTGCGAGCCAACGGGTCGCGCGAACGCGCGCCCGATGACAGGCTCCGCGAAGCAGTCCAGAACGCCTCCCGAAGACATTCTGGATTGCTTCGTCGCTACGCTCCTCGCAAGGCGGAAGTTGAGCGGCGAGGGCGTCGGCCGGACTTAGTTACCACACGGCGAGAGGCCGGCGATGACAAATCGACCGTCTCTTGCTTATCGGGCCTCAAAATCTGCGATATTTTCCAGAGCGATTTGAACCCCTCGTAGGCAAAGGCTCACCAAACTTCCGAGTTGATTCACGCAGGAGGTCGTCGTGCCAAACTCGGTATTCAGGAAGCTCACGGTTGCGGAGGTTGCGGACCGTCTGCAGTTGGAGAGCCACTTTTCATTCCACGACTATGACGGGGACGGTCGCAGCGTGCGCCACTACGCGGAGGACGCCACCATCGAGGGCGACATCGACCTTGACAGGCTTTTCTGGGGTGGCATCGCGGGAATCTGGGCCGAAAGGGATTTAATCGTCAACGGCAACATCATCAATTGGGAGATCGATACGCCGGCCTGCTTCCTTGCGATCGGTCGCGACCTCATTTGCAGGAATCTGGTTGCCAGCAGCGCGGATATCAGAATTGGGCGGGACGCGAAAGTCGCTGGCGTGTTCAGTTCGACCTACAATCACGGCTTCATCGAGGTGGATCGAAATGCCCACGCAAAATACATCATCATCGATGACCACACGACCATCGTCCGCGGCAACGCCGAGGCGCGCGGGTGGAAGGATGCCGAACACGTCGAGATCGCGCTGCCCGTCAGTTCGTGGCTCGAGGAGGTTCGCCCTGAATTCAGGGCGGAGTTCTTCAAGCTTGATGGTCGCATGATCTGCCCGAACGGCAATGTCGACCTGGTCAAAGCCCTGCTGGCCGGACGGGAGATCCTGCGAGACTGACGGCGGAGGCTACTTCCCACGCGGCGACAGGCCCGCGATGATAAAATCGATCATCTGCTCGATCGTGGCGCCAGGCTTGGTCGCGGCCTGGGCGATCATCTGCGGGTGGAAGAACCGGATCATGCCCGTGCAAACGCAAGTAGCCGCGAGCGGCACGTCCGGCGCCTCGAATTCACCGGACGCTGCGCCTTGCGCAACCACCGCGGCAATGGTCTCCGTGATCCGGTGCATATGCGCGACGCAGACTTCCCAGTCCTCCATCATCGCGATTTCGACCATCTCGTGCAGCTTGGAGTCGCCGACATAACGCTCGGAGTTCATGCGATGAATGGTGGTCAGAAGCTCCCGCAGCCGCTCGGCGGCGGAGCCGGGCTTGACGACGATGCGCTGGGCCTCGACCTCCACTTCGCTCATCAGGGCCTGCGCCACGGCCTGATGGATCGCCTTCTTCGATTCGAAGAAGCGATAGACATTGGCCGGGCTCATGCGCAGTTCCTTGGCGATATCGGCGACCGTGGTCTTCTGGTAGCCGATCTGACGGAACAGCCGCTCGGCCACCTCGAGGATGCGCTCCCGGGTGTCGCTTTCAATGTGCTCTGAAACCAGTGCCATTTCGTGAGGGCCCAGCGTACCTGTGTACTAGTGTTGAATTATTCTGCAGCTTCGGCAAGCGAAATTGCGGGCCGACCTGCATCCTCATGCTGCGGCGCGGAAGCGGTCCGCTCGCCTGAGCCGCCTTCATCGAGGCTTTTCCTGAACCAAAGGGCATACAAACCCGGCAGATACAGGAGCGTCAGGAAGGTCGCCACAAACAGTCCTCCCATGATGGTGATCGCCATCGGGCCCCAGAAGGCCGAGCGAGACAGGGGGATCATGGCGAGAATCGCAGCCAACGCGGTCAGCACCACCGGCCGCGCGCGCCGGACGGTCGCTTCCACGATCGCCTGCCGGCGGGACAGCCCGCTCGTCACGTCGGTCTCGATCTGATCGACCAGGATGACCGTGTTGCGCATGATCATCCCCGCGAGCGCGATCAGGCCGAGCAGTGCCACGAAGCCGAATGGCGCGTTGGCAATGTTGAGACCGAACGAGGCGCCGACTATCCCGAGCGGCGCGGTCAAAAAGACCAGGATAAGGCGCGAGAAGCTGTGCAGCTGGATCATGAGCAGCGTCAGCATGACCATGACCATGACGGGAAACAGCACGAAGATCGACGCGTTGCCCTTGGCGGATTCCTCGAAGGCGCCGCCCGGCTCGATCCTGTAGGCAGGCTCCAGCTTGTCCCTGATCTGCTGCAGCTTGGGCCAGATCTGGTTGGTCACGTCGGGCGCCTGCACGCCGTCGGCGACGTCGGTGCGCACCGTGATCGCCATGTCACGGTTGCGGCGCCACAGGATCGGCTCCTCATGCGCATACTCGATTTTGGCGATCTGCTGCAACGGCACCGCGACGCCGTTGCGCGAAGTCACAGTGAGGTCGCCGACACGGGCAAGATCGAGCCGCTCCGACGGCACAGCGCGCGCCACCACGGCGACCTTCTCGATGCCGTCGCGCACGGTCGTGACCTGGGCCCCCGAGATCAGCATCGCAAGGGCCTGCGAGACGTCCTGCGGCGTCAGCCCCATCGCTCGCGCGCGGTCCTGATCGACGACGAGCTTCAGGTAGGGCGACTGCTCGTTCCAATCGAGCTGCGGATCCTTCACGTTGGGGTTCTGCTTGACGATGTCGCGCACCTGGTACGCAAGCTCGCGCACCTTGGCCGGATCGGGCCCGATCACGCGGAACTGCACCGGGAAGCCGACCGGCGGGCCGAAATTGAAGCGGTCGACGCGCACCCGTGCCTCGGGCAAGGCGCCGGCGGCGACCGCGTTCTCGATTTTCGCCTTGATGCGCTCGCGCGCCTTCACGTCCTTGGCGACGACCACGATCTCGGCAAAGGCCTCGTTAGGCAGTTGCGGATTGAGGCCGAGCCAGAACCGCGGCGAGCCCTGACCGACATAGGCGGTATAGGTCGCGATGTCATTGTCGTCCTTGAGCAGCTTCTCCGTTTCCTTCACCGTCTTTTCGGTGACGTTGAAGGCGGTGCCTTCGGGCAGCCGAAGCTGCAGAAACAATTCGGGGCGTTCCGACAGCGGGAAGAACTGCTGCTGCACATGGCCGAACCCGACCACCGCCATCACGAACACACCGACCGTCGCGGCGACCACCGTGACGCTGTGATTGACGCACCACCGCACGATGGAGCGCAGCCCGCGGTACATACGGGTGTCATAGACCGCGCGTTCATCGTGAACGTGGTCCTTCTTGATGTCAGGCAGCAGCTTGACGCCGATATAGGGTGTGAAGATCACGGCGACGAACCAGGACGCCACCAGCGCGATCGCCACGATCCAGAATATGCCGCCGGCGTATTCGCCGACTGCGGAATCGGCAAAGCCGATCGGCAGGAAACCGGCAGCGGTGACCAGTGTGCCCGTCAGCATCGGAAACGCGGTAGACTCCCAGGCAAAGGACGCGGCCCGGAAACGGTCCCAGCCCTGCTCCATTTTCACCACCATCATCTCGACGGCGATGATGGCGTCATCGACCAGAAGCCCGAGCGCGATGATCAGGGCGCCGAGCGTGATGCGATGCAGGTCGAGCGACATCGCGTTCATGACGATGAAGACGATGCCGAGCACCAGCGGCACGGAGAGCGCCACCACGATGCCGGTGCGCCAGCCCAGCGCAACGAAAGACACGAACAGAACGATCGCAAGCGCCTCGATGAAGGAACGCACGAACTCGCTGACGGCGTGCTCGACCACCTTGGGCTGATCGGCGATCATGTTGACCTCGATGCCTTGCGGCACGGCCTTCATGAAATCGGCGGTCGCCTTCTCGACCTCCTTGCCGAGTTCGAGAATGTTGGCGCCCTTGGCGGTCACGACGCCAATGCCGAGGGCGGGCTTGCCCTCCTGGCGAACGACAAAGCTCTGCGGATCGACGAAGCCGTGGCTGACGGTCGCGATGTCGCCTAAGCGAAAGACGCGGCCGTTGCTTTCGATCGGTGCCTCCGCCACGGCCTTGGCGCCGTCGAGCGCGCCGGTAACGCGCAGCGGTACACGCTGCGAGGACGTTTCGACCGTGCCGGCCGGCACGACGCTGTTCTGCTTGGCGAGGGAATCGAACAGCGCCTGAGGCGTGATGCCGAGGGTCGCCAGCTTGGCGTGGCTGAATTCGACGAAGATCCGCTCGTCCTGCGTGCCGTAGAGGTTGACCTTGGTCACTCCGGGCACCCGCAGCAGCCGCTGCCGGATGCCTTCGGCCGCCTTCTTGAGCTGGGCGTAGTCGGCGCCGTCACCGGTCATCATGTAGAGGATCGAATCGACGTCGGAGAACTCGTCGTTGACGACGGGGCCGAGAATGCCAGCCGGCAATTGCCCCTGCACGTCGTCCAGCTTCTTGCGCAAAAGATAGAACAGGTGCGGCACGTCCTTCGGCGGCGTGGAATCGCGGAAGGTGATCTGCATCGCGGTGAATGCCGGCTTGGAATAGGTCTGAACCTTCTCGAAATAGGGCAGTTCCTGGAGCTTCTTCTCGATCGGGTCGGCAACCTGGGTCTGCATCTCGCCGGCGGTCGCGCCGGGCCACATCACCGAGACGTTCACCACCTTCACCGTGAAGAAGGGATCCTCGGCGCGGCCGAGCCTCTCATAGGAGAAGAAGCCGGCGACACCGAGCACGATCATCAGGAACAGAACGAGCGTCGGATTGCTGACGGCCCAGGCCGAAAGATTGAAGCGCTTCATCGCACTCTCCTAGGGTAGCGCCTTATAGGGTCGTCATTGCGAGCGGAGCGAAGCAATCCAGGCGATGCGTCCACGAAAACAGTCTGGATTGCTTTGCCGCTTACGCTCCTGGCAATGACGGTGGTTGCTCGTTGTCAGTCAACTCAGAACGAGAGCGACGACACGATGCGCACTTTCTCGTTCGGATCGACCTTCTGCACCCCGAGCGCGATCACCTTGGCGCCCTCTTCGACGCCGCCGGTGATGACGACGTCATTGCTCTCATAGGATTTCACCGTGACCGGCTTGCGCGAGATCTCGCCGTTATCGCCGACCACATAGAAGCAGGGCTTGCCGCCTTCGTTGAACAAGGCCGAGAGCGGAAGTCGCGCGACGCGCTCGGTTGCGGCATCGCCCAGTGTCAAGGTCGCGGTCATGCCGAGCGCGGCCTTGTCGTCGGCTTCGGGCAGCGAGAACTTGGCAAGATAGGTGCGGGTGACGGAATCGGCGGTCGGCGCGATCTCGCGCAGCTTGGCGGCGTATTTCCTGTTCGGCTCCGACCACAGGGTCACGCTGGCGACGCCCGACCTGGCGCGCCCGACCAGGGTCTCAGGGATCGCAACCACCGCCTCCTTCTCGGCAAAGCGCGCCACGCGAATGGCGGCCTGGCCGGCGGCCACGACCTGGCCGGGCTCGATCGAGGTCGCCGTGACGACGCCGCGGGTGTCGGCGGCGAGAGTGGCATAGGACAGCGAGTTGCGGGTCAATTCGACCGAGCGCTCGGCGCGGTTGAGCCGGCCGCGGGCTTCATCGGCCGCCGCACGGCTCTGGTCCATCTGCGCGTCAGTCGCCCAGCCCTTGGCGCGCAATTCCTTCGCGCGCTGCTCGGCGGCGGCCGCCTGCGCCAGGACGCCGGTCGCGGCGGAAAGTTCAGCCTGGGCCTGCTCGGCCTGCAGCTTCAGATCGACCTCGTCCAGCGTCGCGAGCGGCTGATTGACATCGACGGTCTGCCCGACCTCGACCAGGCGCTTGGCGACTTTGCCGGCCACGCGAAAGCCGAGGTCGCTCTCGATCCTGGGCTTGATGGTGCCAACGAAGCTGCGCTCGGGCGTTTCGGCCTCGTAATGGGCCGCGGCGACCAGCACCGGACGGGTCGGGGTGGACTTTTGGGCGACCGTGTCGTTGCAGCCCGCCAGAGCGACCGCGATCAGGGCCAGCGAGGCGCCCACTAGCAACCTTGAATAGCCTGCCAAAACCAAGCGGACGAACATCGGAAGACACTCCTGCGGCATTCAGTTGCGAGGGAATGTCGAATAAAGACTGACGATTGTCAATAATCGTCATTGATCATGAATTCGTGATTGTTAACGAGCGGTGGTCGCTGGATAGACCACAGCCCGCACCGCAAGAGCCGGGGCGAGATCTTTATAACTCCTTGAAACCTATGGCGATTTATAGCAAGCCCAGGAGGAGCCGCGCCCTGTTCCACCACCTCTTCGCCGGGCGGCCATGGCGCCCAGGCTGACGCGCGTCCGCTTCACAAAGAGGCGACAATCGTCAGCGCGCCTGCCCCGCGAACTCGTGCTTGGTCTCGTGCCCGCCCAGGAAGACGAGCAGTCCAGCGATCAACGGCAGGATGGCCAGCACCAATAGCCCGGTCGACATCTGGCCGGTCGCGTCCTTGGCCCAGCCGATCAAATACGGCCCGAGGAAACCCGCGAGGTTGCCGATCGAGTTGATCAGCGCAATCGCACCGGCGGCCGCCGTGCCGGACAGCGATGCCGTCGGCAGCGTCCAGAACACCCCGAATGTGCAGAACACGCCGATCGCGGCAACCGTCAAAGCCACCATGGTCAGGGTCGGATGGGTCAGATAGCTAGAGACGCCGAGCGCGATCGCGGTGAGCAGCAACGGCGCTCCGACATGGCTCACCCGCTCGCGCATCTTATCGGAACGGCGTGCCCACAGGATCATCGCAACGGTGCCGAACAGGTACGGGATCGCGGTGACGAAGCCGGTCTGGGCGTTGGTGAGGCCGAAGGCTTTGACAATCTGCGGCAGCCAGAACTGCATGCCATAGAGCGCGCGCCGACGAAGCCGAAATAGATCATGCTCAGCGCGATCACCTTCGGCGAGGACAGCGCCTCACCCAGCGTGAAGTGCTTCGCCGCCTGCTTGGCCGCGATCTCGCTTTGCAGCCGGGCCGACAACCAGGCCTTCTGTTCGGCGCTCAGCCAGTTCGCCTTCTCGGGCTTGTCGGTCAGGTAGAACCAGGTGACGATGCCGAGCAGGACCGACGGGATGCCCTCGATGATGAACAGCCACTGCCAGCCCTTCAACCCCATGACGCCGTCGAGCCCAAGCAACAGACCCGAAATGGGCGAGCCGATCACGGTGGAGACGGGAACGGCGATGGCAAAAGCCGCGAGGAAACGGGCGCGATACTCGGCCGGATACCAATATGTCAGATACAGGATGATGCCTGGAAAGAATCCGGCTTCCGCCACGCCCAGCAAAAAACGCAGGGTGTAGAAGCTCCAGATCCCGCTGACGGTGGCCATCAGGGCCGAGATCACGCCCCAGGTCACCATGATGCGGGCGATCCACCGGCTGGCGCCGAACTTCTCGAGCGCCAGGTTGCTCGGCACTTCGAAGATGAAATAGCCGAAGAAGAAGATGCCCGCGCCCCAGGCGAAGATCAGCGGCGTGAATTTCAGCTCCGCATTCATGGTCAGCGCGGCGAAGCCGAGATTGACGCGATCGAGATAGGAAAAGAAGTAGGCCAGTACCAGGAATGGAATCAGACGCCAGGAGACGGCCCGGATGGTCGAGACCTCAATCTCGCTCTTGTCACCCGGCGCGGATCCGGCAACAGTCTGGCTCATGAATTTCCCCCGAGGTTGCCCCTCTTTGCCCCACGGGGGTTTTCAGCATCGCGCCGTAAGAGTCAATCATCACTAGTCGCAACGTCAACAGCGCCAGTGAATTGCAGGCCGGGGCTCAGCAAGACATGAGTGTGCCCCATCGTTCTCCGGGACGGTGAGAATGCAGGAGTTGGTTGCGCCTCAGCGGCTGCGCTTCTTCGCGCCTCGCCGACTCGTCTTGCCGGCGGCGCGCTTGGCCGCCGAGGCTTGACGCGTCTTCACCGTGGCCTTCGACTTCCTCGCCATCGATTTCTTCCCGGCCTTCTTCGGCGCGCGGCGCGCGGAAGATTTGGTGGCCTTTTTCGACGCGGTCCGCCCGGCCGCCTTCCCTCCGCGCTTCGGCCTCGCCGGCGCCTCCGCAAGTGGCTGGACAAGAAGCGGATCGGCCACGATGCCGTCCGCCGCCAGCGGCACGTAGCCGGCGGTGGTCTCGCTGACATCCTTTTCGATCCTGCCGCCTTTCTTGGCCGGATGCGGCTCGGGTTTGAGCGCCTCGACGGCGGCGTCCGAAGCGCGATTGGCCACCTCTTTCACCGTGTCCGTGATCTTTTCCAGAATTGACTTGTCGGTGCTCATGGTGCCTCCCTTGGAACCGTTGTTACGGGCTAACCAGCCGAACGGCTCCAGGTTCCGCGCCGGAACGAACACTCCGCAGGAGGAAAGCTTGGCAAAGGAGGGTTCGACCGGAGATCAAGGGGCCATTGACCTTCGCACCAAGTCGCTGCTCAGCCTTGCCATCGCCCTGATCATCATCGTTTGCGGACTTGCGCTGCGCCGATACGGCTTTCAGATCGGGCTACCGGCTTTCATCGTGAAGTATGGTGGCTCCTTGCTGTGGGCGACAATGGTCTTCTTCCTCGTTTCCGCCACGCTGCCCCGTCTCGATCGCCGCGACGCCGCCCTGATCGCCGCCGCGGTAGCGATCCTGGTTGAGCTGTTTCGATTAGTCCACACGCCCTGGCTCGATTCCTTTCGGCTGACCACGGCCGGCGCGCTTCTGCTGGGGCGTATCTTCTCGCCGTGGAACATGGTCGCTTACGGCATCGGCATTTTGCTGGGCGTCGCGCTGGATTGGCTGACGTTCGCGAAGTTTGTCCCGCGCGGCACTCAGTCGGCGAGCTGAAAACGCTCGAAGCGGTGAAGCTCCTCCTCGATGCGCCGCTTCAGCTCGGGGCGCGCGCTCCGGCCCCCGCCTTTGCCGATCCAGCTCCACTTCTGCATCAGCAGGCGTCGGTGCGGGCGGTCGGCCTTCAGGTCGAGCGCCGCAACGATCTCGTCGCCGGCAAGCACCGGCAGCGCGAAATATCCCAAGACGCGCTTTTCTTTCGGCACATAGGCTTCGAAACGATGTTCGTAGTCGAAGAAAACGTGCGTTCGCTTGCGCTGGATGATCAGCGGATCGAAGGGCGAGAGGATGTGCACGCGCTCCGGCGCGCCGTCCAGCGCAGCTTCCAGCATCTCAGGCTCGGCCCAATGCTCGTGCCTGGCCCCTTCAAGCGCGACAGGCAGAAGTTCGCCACGACGCAGGCGCGATGCGATCGCGCGCGCAACCTTCGGCTTGCTCGGCGCATCGAGATGGCAGATCGAATCCAGGCTGACGATGCCTTGCGCACGAAGCGCGCGGTCGAGCAGATAATTCGCAACCTCGGTCGGTGACGCTGGCCTCGGCAGGCGGTCCCAGCCGAAATGCCGCTCCGTCAGCTCGTAGGTCTTCAGCATGCCTTGGCGTTCGCTGATCGTCGCCACGCCGTTGTAGAACGCAAGCTGCAGCGCCCGCTTCGACGGCTTGCGGCTCGCCCATAAATGCTGCTTATCGACCAGCACGTCGTCATCGATGTCGCGGATGGTCAACGCACCTTGCCGGAGCAGCCGCATCACCTTGCGCGTCGCCGC
The DNA here is from genome assembly GCF_016213215.1 of Bradyrhizobium sp. Taxonomy (GTDB): domain Bacteria; phylum Pseudomonadota; class Alphaproteobacteria; order Rhizobiales; family Xanthobacteraceae; genus Bradyrhizobium. Next base: position 26,416 of record NZ_JACRAW010000020.1, read on the forward strand.
CGGCGTCACCGATCCGAACCAGCGGCTCAGGTGGCGCTCGCGCCGGTGCTGGCGCATCGCCGGCAGGAAGAAGCGGAAATCCCTCGTCGGCACGTAGGAGAGCGCATGCGTCCAATACTCGAATACGCTCTTGTCGACGCTCTGGGCGTGGCGAAGATCGGCGCGGCGATAGTCGGGGATGCGGTTGTAGAGAATGTGGTGGTGGCAACGCTCGATGACGTTGATGGTGTCGATCTGGACGTAGCCGAGATGAGCTACGGCCTCGGTCACCGCCTGCGGGCCGCTGCCGAACGGGGAAGGCGTATCCAGCCGCTGGGCGCGCAGCCAGATGCGGCGGGCTTTGGCCGTGGTGAGGAGAACAGGTTTGGCTTCGCGTGACATCGCGCGCGCAATGTAGCGGATTCGCTTGTGTCCGGTGGCAGCGCGGCGGTCAGCGTCCGCCTTTGGGCCGCTCGCCTAAGCTTCCCGTCGCCACCTCCGATTCGCACAGCGCCCTGCCACGCTCGGGCGCCTGGCAGCGATAGACGCTGCCGGTGAGCCGATCGACCAGCCATATGCTCTCTTCGTTGGGGCCGTCGACGCCGGTGAAGCGAGTCGTGAGCGAACTGATCAGGGTCGACAACAGGATGGCAGCCGCAATCAGCGCCGCACCGATGTAGATCGGCAGTGAAGTGCTGAAACCTGCTCCATCCGGCGTGCCGGAGCGATACCCCTGATACTCACTCTGCCTTCGCACGGGACGGAACACGGCACTCTTCGCTTGCGCCGGGTCATTGGGGCGCGGACAACGTTCCTATTGGCCCATCTGGCCCGTTTGTTGTTCTCACCTCGGCGCCGCGGCGACAGCATTGCGGCCACAAGGAAGAGCAGCAACGGGAGGAATGGCCTTTCGAGCCGCCTTTCCGATAACAAGTCCCGCCCAAGTCTGAACGTGACGCAGGTCACACTCCCACCTTCCGTGACGTGCGTCACATCGGAGTGTTTGAACCATGCCTATGATGGCAACATCAAAAGATCATCAGGCGCGTAACAGCGAGGATACGACAATGACCCGGTCTCATCATTTCTTCGGATTGAAAGCCATCACGCTTACGGCCGCGCTGTCGATGACGGCAGGTTTGGCACTGGCCGGCGACAGCAACGTGTCGACAGGTCAGATCCTCGACGCTTTGAAACCGAAGCCGGTCACCCGCGGCCTGTCCGCGGGCCCGCAGGTCGACCCTTCCGTGAAAGCCAAGGAAACGAGCTTCCTGAACACCGTGCGCAATCGCCAGACCCGCTCGCTCTCGCTGGGTGAGCGCGAGCAGATTGCCGAGCTCGCGGCGAGCAAGCCGAAAATCGACCTGGAAATCCAGTTCGACTACAACTCGGCTGAGATCAGCAAGACGTCGGTGCCGTCGGTGCAGGCGCTCGGCAAGGCGCTGTCCGACCCGAGCCTGAAGGGCTCGACCTTCGTGGTCGCCGGCCATACCGACGCGATCGGCAGCGATGGCTTCAACCAGGATCTGTCTGCGCGGCGCGCCGACACCATCAAGCGCTACCTCGTCGAGAAGTACGGGCTCAACGGCAGCGACCTCGTCACGGTCGGTTACGGCAAGGCCAAGCTGAAGGACGCCGCCAACCCGACCGCCCCGGTCAACCGCCGCGTCCAGGTGGTCAACATGGACACCAAGACCGCGTCGCAGTAATCGCGAGGCGGGAGCGCTCCGCCGGACGGCACAAGACGAGATCGTTCGAAACGATCGAGGGCGCGGCGAGCTTGCCGCGCCCTTGTCAGATCCAGCTCCTGAACAGCATCAGGCGACCAAACGTCTCCATGGACGTGCCGACGAAAGCGGCCGAGATCGGCAGCATGGCGATAAAGCCAACCGCGGCGACCGCGACGAAAGCCCAAACCAGCCAGCGAGGCAGATCGCCTCGGGTCAAAGCGTAGACCAGCGCCAGCGAAGTCATCGTAGCCGACGGCAGATAGTAGTAGAGGAAGGCCAAGGCCCGCGGCGACAGCGCCCAGGCGATGTACGGCCCGAAATAGAACGCCAGAATCAGGAAGACGTCCGCGCGCCGCGTGACGATGAAGTCGCGCAGGCAAATTGCGAGCGCGACGAGCGCCGGCCACAGCACCAGCGGATTGCCGAGGAAGACGATGGCGGCCATCTTGTCTTCACCAAGCTTGTCGAACAGAAACCAGACCGGGCGCACCAGGAACGGCCAGGACGGCCACGCGCTCATGTAGGTGTGACTGGCGATGGCGGTCGTGGTGTTGTCGGCGAAGATCCGTCGCTGAGCCTCGATCAGGTCCGTCACCGACAGGCCGTAGAGCGGGAAGAAAGTCCAAAGGTAGGAAGCCACCGGCAGCAGCAGGAAGCAGGCGACGAAATGCCGAGACTGGAATTCCGGCCAGAGGTCGGGCCGGTACCAGTCGCTCTCGCGAGCATCGGCGAACGCGGTGCGCCATCGTTGCAGCAGCCGGATCAGCGCGACGATGGCGATGCAAGTGGCAAGCGGAAACAATCCGCTCCACTTGCAGGCGGTGGCAAGGCCGAAGAAGAGCCCCGCAAGCGCAAACAACCGATGCGGCCGTTCTCGGTTAAAGCCGTGCAGGAAGGCCGCGGTGCCGAGCAGGCCGAGCGCGAGCGCAAAGATGTCCAGCATGGCAACGCGCGACTGCACGAAGACCATCTGGTTGAAGAAGGCGATCAGGGCGGCGGCGACCGCGTGGCCCTCCCTCGCGAACAGCGCGAGCCCGCACAGATAGACCGCCAGAATCGAAAACGCGCCGAACAGCGTCGCCGGATAGCGCCATCCCAGCGCGTTGTCGCCGAAGGAAGCGATCGACAGCGCCATCAGCTCTTTGGCCAGCGGCGGGTGCATCGGATTGAGCACGGGCTTCGTTATGGTGGGCGCGAGCATCTGTCGCGCCGCAGGCACGTAATGCACCTCGTCGAAGACGAACTTCTGCGGCGTGCTGATGCCGATCAGAAGCAGCAAGTGCGCGCACACGAAAATGACGACGGCGATCAGCGCGCTCCGACTCACGGAGATATCCGGGGTCGATCGCGATTTGCGCGCTGCTTTTGCGAATGAGTTGCGTGGCAAATCTGCTTCACTCGCCGAGAAAATTTTTCATCGCTCGCATTGAACGTATCCAATCTGCGCTGTCACTAACCAAGACGCATGCCGTTGTACGCTTGTTGTAAAATTACAACATTACAACTGCGCACGATCGGGTACGATACAAGACACATCGATCGGTTAAGAAATGAATTTGCGTCGCCTCTTTCTCTCTCTCCCTGCTTTGCTGCTGGCTATCGGGTGTTCGGTGGGCGCCGCGCACGCGCAGAAGCGCGTCGGCGAGGCCGTGGTGGTTCAAAAGCAAGTGCTGCGCGTGGCGGGATCCGCTGCCAACCAGATCAACGTCGGCGAAGCCATGATGCGCGATGACACGGTGCAGACCGGCATCGAGAGCGCCGCGCGCTTCGTCATGGCCGACTCGACCAACCTGTCGCTCGGTCCCAACGCGAGCCTCACGCTCGACAGCACAGTCTTCAATGACGACCATTCCTACCGCGATGTTGCTATTCGCATGACGACCGGTGCATTCCGATTCGTCACCGGTCACTCGGAAAAGACCGCGTACAAGATCTCGACGCCATTGGCGACGATCGGCGTGCGCGGCACCATCCTCGACATCCTGACGGTCCGCAACAGTACCACGGTGGTGCTCCAGGAAGGCGGCTCGAAGGTCTGCGCGCCCGATGGACAATGCCTCGAGCTGATCAACCCCGGCGACACCGCGATCATCACCCTGGGCGACAACGGCAAGTTCAAGATCAAGAAGGCCAACATCCCGCCATGGACCTTCGCCAAGACCTGCGCGTCGACTGCCGGGCTTTGCTCGGTGAACAAATATGCGGATGACTCTCCGACTGTCACCCCCGATGTCCAAGACGGCGGCATGCTGTGCGGGCGCTGACCATGGCAAGATCGCTGCGCACTTTGATCGCATCGGCCGCGCTCGGCGCGGCCATCGTGCTTGGCGCATTGGTCGTGCACGGGGCTCCGGCCTCGGCCCAGGGGTTGTTACCAAGTCCAACACCTTCGCCAACTCCGGATACGTGCTACACCGGGTGTGAGGGACCCGGTCTGCTGCCAAGTCCAACGCCTTCGCCGACTCCGGCTACGTGCTACGGCACCGAGTGCCCGGTCACATTCGGTCCGGCGTATGCACCTCCTACAGACGGCGGTTCCAGCGGCGACTCGGTGCGTGATGTCGCCAACCAGCGCTTCAACCAGATGATCACGAACCGGGTGCTCGGCACCGTGTTGCTCGGGGTCAACGAGCAGGTCAACTGCGGCGACTGCATGAGCGCGTTCGGTTCGGTCGGATCGTTCTCGGCGGGCATCCACGGCCGCAAGGAGATCACCAACAACCTGTCGCTGATCGCCGGCCTGGCCTACACCCACTACGGCGAGGGCAACTACAGCGTCACCAGCGCGCCGATCGGCGCGTTCGCGCTGCGCTATGACTTCACCGACTGGGGCTCCTCGCGACCGTTCTTCGACATCGGCACCATTCTGACGCCCTGGGAGAAGGTGCGGTATACCCGCAGCTACAATACGAACAGCGGCCCGGTGACGGTTGCAGGTTCGACCAACAGCTCGAATTACGCCGTCTATGGCCGCGCAGGCTGGATCACCCGGCTGTCGCCGCGCGACGAGGTCGCGGGTTCGGTCGAGTTCTGGCAATTGTGGCAGCGCGTCTCCGGTTACAGCGATCCGACGATCGCCTACAATCCGTTCGAGGCGACGTTCGCGACCGGCACCGATCGCACCAGTCTGGTGAAGATCGGCGGCCAATGGACCCATCTGTTCGGCCGTTCCGTCGAAGCCAACATCAACGGCGGATATGTGCACTCGTTTGGGTCCAATTCCGGCATCCTCGCCAACATCACCAGCATGAACGGCACCAACAGCGTGACGGCAACCATGGGCGATCAGGGCTGGTTCGAATTGGGCGGCCGCCTCGGCTTCCGCGTGTCGGAGAGCTGGATTGTTGATCTCTTCGCCAACGGCACGGTGGGACCGCATCCTGTCGGCAATACCGTCCACGGCGGCATCGGCCTGCGAATCAAGTATTGACGCCGCTCCGCCGCATGAAGGCGGAGCTCCAATCTGCAGCCTCACGCATCCCGCTAGGGCCGCGCCTGGTCAAGAACGGCGCGGCATTCCGACGTCGCTACGCCGCGGACTTGCCCTCGTAGGCGCGCCGCAGCCCTTCGACGTCGAGCTTGACCATCTTCATCATGGCCTGGGCGGCGCGCTGTGCAGCGGCGCCATCGCTGCTGGAGAGATATTGCAGCAGCGCCCTCGGTACCACCTGCCAGGACACGCCGTAACGGTCCTTCAGCCAGCCGCACTGCTCGGGCCGGCCGCCATTCGAAAGGAAGGCGTCCCACACCCGGTCGACCTCGGCCTGATCTTCACAGTCGATCTGCAGGGAAATGGCATGGGTGAATTCCATGCGCATGCCGCCGTTCAGCGCGATGAAGCGCTGACCGCCCATCGTGAACTCGACGACAAGCACCGAACCTGCCTTCCCCGATGGATTGTCGATGACGTTTTTCTGGATCTTCGCGATCCGGGAGTCGGGCAGAAGCGAGACATAGAAGTTCGCAGCCTCCTCAGCCGAACCGTCGAACCACAGACAGGGGGTGATCTTGGACATGGACGAAGCTCCTTTCGTGGTGATCCGCTCGGAGGACGAACCAAGCGCCGGAGATCCGACAAGGTCTGCTACTTTTTTGCGATTGAGATTCCTGCCCCGTCCATGGCCGGGCTCGGCCCGGCCATCAGTTTTCCCGGCGGAAGCAAACGCGTGGGGCCCGCACAAGGCTCGGCATGACGGACTCTCCCGCTGCTGCTTTCCCGCCGCGCCGCCGTCTTGCGCCGGACAAGATCACTTGCTCTCGCCGGGATCCCGATGCACGGGGTCGATCCACAGCACGGTCTCCGGCTTCTCGACCGGTTCGATGTCGAGGTTGATCGCAACCGCCTCGCCGTCGCTGCGCACCAGCACGCATTCCAGCACCTCGTCGCGGCTGGCATTGATCTCCTGATGCGGCACATAGGGCGGCACGAAAATGAAATCGCCGGGATTGGCTTCAGCCGTGAACTGCAGACGTTCGCCCCAGCGCATCCGTGTCTTTCCTTTCACCACATAGATGATGCTCTCGAGATGACCGTGATGATGCGCACCGGTCTTGGCGTCGGGTTTGATGGATACGGTGCCCGCCCACAATTTCTGGGCGCCGACGCGCGCGAAATTGATTGCCGCCTTGCGGTCCATGCCGGGGGTCGACGGCACGTTCGGATCAAGCTGGTTGCCGGGGATGACGCGTACGCCGTCGTGCTTCCAGCGATCGTTGTCATCATGTGCGTGATCGTGGCGCGAATGCTCGTGCTGATCCGTCATTGTGTTCCCCGCGAATGTTTCCGCGCCAGAGTTAAGGATTGCAGTAGGCGCGGACCAGAGCCGCCCCGGAACTAATCGTGTGTTCCTAGCTTGTCTCTTGAAGAAGAGGAGATTTTCATGGGTAGCACGAAAGACAAGATCAAGGGCGTAACCAACGAGGCGATCGGCAAGGCCAAGCAGGGCATCGGCGAGGCTGCCGGTTCCGACCGCATGAAGGGCGAAGGCACCGTTCAGGAAATCAAGGGCAAGGGCCAGAAGACCATGGGCGAGGCCAAGGACACGGCCAAGGAAGCGATCGACAGTGCGGCTTCGGCGGCCAAGCGAGCCGCGGATTAGAACCGGCGAGTGACCGGAACAGGCAAAGACCGGCCAAGAGGCCGGTCTTCTTGTCTTGCAGAGAAGAAGAACGTCGCCGGAGCGAGGGGGTTATTTCACCGCCAGTAGCTCGACGTCGAACATCAGCGTGGCGTTCGGCGGGATGACGCCACCGGCGCCGCGCGCGCCGTAGCCGAGCGCGGGCGGAATGATCAGCGTACGCTTGCCGCCGACTTTCATGGTGGCAACACCTTCGTCCCACCCGGCGATCACCCTGCCCTTGCCGATCGGAAATTCGAACGGCTCGTTGCGGTCGAGGGAGCTGTCGAATTTCTTTCCTTTCTTGCCGTTCTCATAGAGCCAGCCGGTGTAGTGCATCACGCAAAGCTGGCCGGGCTTGGGCGAGGCGCCGGTGCCGGCGACACTGTCGATGATCTGCAGGCCTGAGGCTGTGGTCATGGTCTTTCCTGTGGTCTGGGCCGATGCCGTGGCGCTAACGAGAACCGATGTCCCGGCGGTCACTGCAATCGCGAGCGCCGATATAATCGCGAGGATTGTACGCTGAAAACGCTGCATGGGCTGATACCTTAATGTGGGGGGAATTGCCGCCTTGCTCAAAAACCGAGCGCGCAACCGTCCTTGCGTGGATCGGAACCGCCGGTCAGCGTGCCCTTCTCCCAGTCGATCCAGATCGCCTGTCCTCCGCCGAGCGGAGAGACAACGTTGGTCGTCTTGTGGCCGATCTTCTTCAAGCCATCGACAATGTCGGCCGGCACGCCGTCCTCGAGCTGGTAGACGCCCTCGTAATGGAGGCCGCGCGGCATGTCGATCGCTTCCTGCACGTCGCAGCCGTAGTCGAGGATGTTGGTCAGGACATGCACCTGGCCGACCGGCTGGTACTGTCCGCCCATCACGCCATACGGCATCACGGCACGCCCTGCCTTGGTGACGAGACACGGAATGATCGTGTGCAGCGGACGCTTGCCGCCGGCGATGCAATTGGGATGATCGGGCTGGATACGGAAACCGCCGGCGCGGTTCTGCAGGAGAACGCCGGTCTTGTTGGAGACGATCGCCGATCCGAAGGAATGCGCGATCGAATTGATGAACGAGCAGACGTTGCGATCCTTGTCCACGACCGTGATGTAGATGGTGGAAGGGTTCATCGGCGGCGCGACGTTGGGCAGATCGAGAAGCCGATCCATACTGATCTTGCCGATGTGCTCGTCGGCGAATTCCTTCGCGAGAATTTTCGCGACGTCGATCTTCATATGGGCAGGATCGGCGACGTGCTGCTCGCGGATCATGTAGGCGATGCGCGCCGCCTCGGCTTCGAGGTGAAAGCGCTGGACGCTCAGCGGCGGGAATTTCGTCAGGTCGAAGCGCGACAGGATGTTCAGCATCACCAGCATGGTGATACCGGGCCCGTTCGGCGGGCATTGCCAGACGTCGAGGCCCTTGTAGGTGGTGCCGATCGGCGAGGTGACTTCGGTAGTATGAGAGGCAAAGTCGTCCAGCGTGTGGAGACCGCCGATGCCGCGCAGGGTCTCGACCATGTCCTCGGCGACCGGCCCCTTGTAGAAGGCGTCGCGACCGTCCTTGGCGATCGCCCGCAGGGTTTTGCCGAGTTCCGGCTGGTGGATGACGTCGCCGACCTGGGGCGGCCGGCCGTGCGGCAGCAAATACCGCTCGGTATTGGTGCCCTTCTTCAGCTTCTCGAACTGGTTGTTCCAGTCAAAGGCGATGCGCGGCGCGACAACGTATCCCTCCTCGGCGGCCTTGATCGCCGGCTGCAGCACCCGGTCGAACCCTAGCTTGCCGTGTTCGCGCAGGATCGTCGCCCATGCATCCACCGCGCCGGGAATGGAGACCGCATGCGCCGAGGTCAATGGGATGGCCTGGATCTTGCGCTCAAGATACCATTCCGCGCTCGCCGCCATCGGCGCCCGGCCCGAGCCGTTGTAGGCCGTGATCTTGCCTTCCCCGCGCGGCTGCACCAGGGAGAAGCAGTCGCCGCCGATGCCGGTCGATTGCGGCTCGATAACCCCAAGCAGCGCGCAGCCTGCAACCGCGGCGTCCGCCGCCGTGCCGCCGTCGCGCAGCACCTCGATCGCGGCCAATGCGGCTTGCGGGTGCGAGGTGGCCACCATGCCGTTCTGAGCGTGAACCGTGGACCTGCCGGGGAAATGGAAGCTTCTCATGCCGAATAGTCTTTCTGCTGCTCTTGGATCTTGGCGCACGAGGCGCGATTTCCGGGGGGAACGGGACCTACATGGCACATTCATGCCGGTCTCGGCAATGGTGGTATACCACGGTGGGGCCGCGAAGTTCTCTCCGCCGGAAACAATCCGGCGCGCAATTGGCGGTTTTCCCGGCTCTTCCGGCCTGCTAAACGGTCGCCCTGCCCTGCAGGGTTTTCTGCCAGGACCGGGCCGGCGATGAATGATTTCAAGAGCTTAAGCGAGCGCATCGACGTGCTGGAGGCGCGGCTGACCTATCACGACGAGACCATCGACTCGTTGAATGAGGTCATCACGGCGCAATGGAAGCAGATCGATACGCTCACGCGTCGGATCACCCAGCTCAACGAGCGCCTGCAGGAGGCCGAAGCCACCACGCCCGGCCCGGCCAACGAACGGCCGCCGCACTACTGAAGCGACAGGATTGAGCTGACTACTGCCCTGAAGCGGCCGAAAGCAGGTTGTGAACCTCGCCCGACATCACGAGGCTGTCACGCCCGCCATCCTTGGCCGCGTAGAGCGCCCGGTCCGCTGCCTCGATCAACGAGACCGGACCGACGGAGCGCTCCATCCCGGGGCGGCAGGCGGCGCCGCCGATGCTCGCGGTGACGAGCGCGGACGGCACATTCGACGCGTGAGCGATTTTCGCCACGCGAAGAGCCTGACGAATCCGCTCGGCGATGAGCGCGCAGCCCGCCGCGTCGGTGTTGGGCAGTATGATCGCGAACTCCTCGCCACCATAGCGCGCGGCAAGATCCCCGGGCCGTTTCGCTTCGCGGGCGAGGATCTTTGCCAGGGCGCGCAGGCAATCGTCGCCGGCGGGATGACCATAGGTGTCGTTATATTCCTTGAAGCGATCGAGATCGATCAGGAGCAAGCCGAGGCTGGTTCGATCACGGTAAGCCCGGGCCCACTCCTCTGAAAGGCGCTGGTCGAAACAGCGGCGGTTAGCAAGGCCCGTGAGCCCGTCCTCGACCGCCAGCGCTTCGAGCTTTCCTTCCAGGTTCTTCTGCTCGGTAACGTCGCGCGAAATCGCGACCACGCCGTCGATCTCGTCCCTTTCATCGCGTGTCACGCACAGGGTCGATTCGAGCCAGATCTCGCCGCTGTCGCGATGGCGCGTCCGGTAGGTGACGCGCGCCTCCTCCAACTCGCCGCGCTTCATCGACTCGACGATCTTGCGAACGTCGGGCAGATCGTCCGGATGAACGCCCGCGAGCGCGGGCGTGCCCACCAACTTGCTCGTTCCCCAGCCCACGATACGGCGGCAAGAGGGCGAGACGTAACGGATCCGCTCGTCGAGCCCGATGCGGGTCACCATGTCGCTGGAGCCCTCGGCAAGCAGGCGGAAACTGGCTTCCTTCTCCGCCAGCGCGGCGGCCATCCGTTTGCTGAGCATGAGCTGGCGGACCAGGAAGGTCCCGATGAGCGCGATCAACAGCACCAGGCCCAGCACGACAGACATCCGCGTGATGGCCGCCGCTCGCCATGGCGCCAGAACTTCATCCTTCTGCACGGTCGCAAGGAGCACGACAGGAAATCGGCTGCTGCGCGAGAAGAAATTCAAGCGGTCCTTGCCGTCCAGCGGCGATTTCAGTGCGTAGGCCCCGCCGGGGCCCTGCAGCGAAGGGTCTCGGAAGAGCGGACGGTCCGAAAGGTCGCGCCCGGCGTACGTGGCACTATCCTGGCTGCGGGCGATGACCGTGCCTCCCGCATGCAGCAACAGGATGGAGCTGTGACGACCGATATCGAATTGCTGGTAGAAGCGGGAGAGATAGTTCGAGCTGATCGCTCCGACCACCACGCCGGCAAAACTGCCGTTCGGATGATTGAACCGGCGCGAGAGGGTAATGACCCATTCGCCATCCGCAAGACTCTTGACCGGACGGCCGACATACGCCTCGCGCTTGTTGCTGTAGACGTGATACCGAAAGAACTCGTCGTTGCTGAGCGTGCTGATTACTGTCCCCGGCTCGGTAAGCCAATTGCCGTCCTGATCGAGGACACCGAGGCTATGGATACGCTCGATCGCATCCTTGCGCGCCGTGAAGACGTTTCGAAGCTTGGCGATCGCGTCGGGACCGGTCCCGTCAATCTCCATTCGGCTGACCGCACCAATGATGCTGGAGTCCAACAGATCGAGACTGTCCTCGGCGTGCTGCGTCAGCGAGCGCGCCAGGTTTTCCATTTCGGTTTCCGCGGCGCCCAGAAGTACCTGGCGCGAGATCCACTCGCGCCAGCCGCTGACGGCAAGAATAGCCACGCAAGTGAACACCACGAATGCCGCTGCACGCAGCGGCAGGCGCCTCAGGCCGGCTCTTTGACGAGCGCTTTCCATGATGCAGGATTCTCCATGAGGGAGAATCCTGCGGAACCCTTATGGAACCCTGAAGCGGGGTGGCAAAAGGTAGCGCAGTCCGCAAGTCCCGCGCACAGCGTTTGCACCATTGCTAACGAGAGATTACCGGACGCGCGTTTTGCTCTCAGCGAAAGAGGGCCTTTACCTTATCCCAGAGGGTCTCGTTTTGCTCCCGGCCATCGGCCTTGGAGGGCGACGGCTGCGCGGCGCTGACGGGATCCGACGCTGGGAAGGTATCCTTGAGGCCGGCTTCCAGCCGAGTGTGCATATCCTTGTCGGCGCGAAGCGCCTCCTGCGGGTCCTCGGCGTGCTTGTCATGCGGCGCGGGGTTGAATTTCTCAGCCATGGAATCCTCCGTTGCGCGCGAGGTCAACGCTGCGGATTCGCGCTGGTTCCCGGCCGCGCTTGGCGTTGCGGCCTCGGCGGTGTATCAGGGCCGCACCAATAGCTGCTGAACTTGCGGGAAAATTCCGTTGACCCAGAACCCGGTCCTCAAACCGTTCCTTGCCGTGCTTTCGGGGCAGAAGCAGGCCGTTCCTCCCATCTGGATGATGCGGCAGGCGGGCCGATATCTGCCGGAATATCGCGAGGTCCGGGCCAGGGCCGGCTCGTTCCTGGATCTCTGTTTTTCGCCGGAGCTCGCCGCCGAAGTTACGCTGCAGCCGATCCGCCGCTTCAACTTCGATGCCGCCATCATCTTCTCCGACATTCTCGTCATACCCCATGCGCTTGAACGTGAGGTGCGGTTCGAAGTCGGCGAAGGGCCGCGGCTGGAGCCGCTCGATACGCCGGAGAAAGCCCGATCGCTCGCCAAACGCGCCGACCTGAACCGGCTCGAGCCGGTGTTTGAGGCGTTGCGGCTGGTGCGCCGCGCGCTCGATCCCAAAGTCACGCTGATCGGCTTCTGCGGCGCGCCCTGGACCGTTGCAACCTACATGGTGGCAGGACAAGGCACGCCCGACCAGGCGCCGGCGCGACTGATGGCGTATCGGCATCCTGACGCGTTCGCGGACATCATCGACGTGCTGGTGGAAAACTCGATCGAATACCTGCTCCGTCAGCTTCAGGCCGGCGCCGAGGCGCTGCAGATCTTCGATACCTGGGCCGGCGTGCTGCCACCGCGCGAATTTGCGCGCTGGTCAATCGAGCCGACGCGCCGCATCGTCGAGGGCATCCGCAAGAAAGTGCCAGATGCGAAGATTATCGGCTTTCCGCGCGGCGCCGGCGCGCTTCTGCCCGCCTATGTCGAGGCGACCGGCGTCAATGCGGTCAGCATTGACTGGACCGCCGAGCCGGCCTTCATCCGCGACCAGGTGCAAAGCCGAGTGGCGGTACAGGGCAATCTCGATCCGCTGGCGCTGATCGCCGGCGGCGACGCGCTCGATCGCGCGGTGGACGACGTGCTTGCGAGCTACGGAAGCGGGCCGCTGATCTTCAATCTCGGCCACGGCATCCAGCCGGAAACCCCGATCGCGCATGTCGAGCGCATGCTCAAGCGCGTGCGGGGCAAGGCGGGATAGCAAGCGCGGTTTGTCTCGAGCCCGCCGTTCCGAAGGCTACCTCGGCCGGCTGCGCTCGATGATCTCGGCGGCGCCCTTGGCGAGCAGCTCGAGCCCGACGGCTCGGCCGAGCTCGCGCGGCCGATCGGCCGGCCCCATGCGCGACGCCTCGATGAACAGATTGCCGGTCAGATCGAGCACCGACGCGCTCAGCGACATCTGCGCACCGTTGATGGTGGAGTAGCCGGCGACCGGCGAGTTGCAATGGCCATTGAGCACCCACAGCACCTCGCGTTCGGCGTCGGCGCACGCGCGCGCCGCCTTGTCATCGATCGCGGAAAGAATCTGCCGGGTCTGCCAGTCCTGCGCCGCGCATTCGACCGCGACGATGCCCTGCCCGGCCGCAGGCAGCATCTCGTCGGCCGAGAATTCATAGCCGGCGCGGTGCAAGAGGCCGACCCGATCAAGCCCCGAGCGCGCCATGATCAGCGCATCCGCGGGCCCGACCGATCCGCCATCCGGCAGTCGCTGCTTCTCGCCCTGGTCGAGCTTGCGCACGCGAGTGTCGGCGGCACCGCGGAAATGGATGACCTCGACTTCCGGAAACAGCCGACGCGCATAGGCCGCGCGCCGCACCGCGTTGGTGCCGATCTTGAAGCCCTTGCCGCGTGATTGCCTGAGCGCGTCGAGCGAGATGCCCTCGCGCAGCACCAGGACGTCGCCCGGCGGATCGCGCGACAGCGTGGCCCCGATCACGAGGCCGGGGGTGTCCTCGTTCCCGGGCATGTCCTTCAGCGAATGCATCGCCGCGTGCAGGTCACCCGAACGCACGGCGGCCCGGATCTGCGCGACGAAGGCGCCGCCCTTGCCGCCATGCGGCAGCAGCTTGCTGGTCTGGTCGAGGTCGCCGGTCGTGTCGAACTTGACGATCTCGACCTCGACCCCGGCGACGGCGGCAGTCAGGCGGCGCGCGATCTCTTCGGTCTGCGCCAGCGCCATCGTGCTCTTGCGCGTGCCGATCCGCAATCGAATGCCCAAAACTCGTTCTCCTTCCTACGCGCACAAAGCGCGAGCGGTCTTCGCGCTGCCGATCTTGTTTGAGCATGATCTTTCGGAAAACCGGTACCCACTTTTCCGGATCATGCTCTAGCGCGCATCCTCCAATATCATGTCGGAAGCCTTCTCTGCGATCATGATGATCGGCGCGTTGGTATTGCCGGATACAAGGTCCGGCATCACCGAGGCGTCGACCACGCGCAGCCCTTCAAGGCCCCTCACCCGCAGCCGCTGGTCAAGTACCGCGAGCACATCGTTGCCCATACGGCAGGTTGAGGTCGGATGATAGATGGTACTGCCGCGCTGGCGGCAGTATTCGAGGAGTTCCGTATCGGTCGCGACCCTGGCGCCGGGATCGACCTCCTCCTCCACGAATGGTTTCAGCGCCGGGGCGGCGAGAATCCGCCGCAGGATCTTCAGTCCTTCGACATTGGTGGCGCGGTCCGTTTCGGTTGAAAGATAGTTGATCCTGATCTCCGGCGGCACGGCCGGATCGGCGCTCTTGATGCGGAGCGAGCCGCGGCTTTCGGGGCGCAACTGGCACACCGAGGCGGTAAAGCCGGAAAATGCGTGCAGCTTCTCGCCCATCTTGTCGGTCGAGAACGGCAGGAAATGGATCTGCACGTCAGGCGTCGCCAGCCGTGGGCTGGTCTTGAAGAACGCACCGGCAGTCCCCGCGGCGATGGTCAGCCAGCCCTGGCGCAGCGCGGCATAGCGCAGGCCCGCGAGCGTGCGGCGGATCGGATGATTGACGGTGTCATTCAGGGTAATGGGCTGCGTGCAGCGCATTACCACCCTGACCTGCATGTGGTCCTGCAGACCGTGACCGACGCCGGGTGCATCGAGCACGACCTCGATGCCGTGCTTGTTGAGGAGATCCGCTGGTCCAACGCCGGAGAGCTGCAGCAGTTGCGGCGAGTTGTAGGCCCCGCTCGAGATCACCATCTCCCTGCGCGCGCGGGCCCTGCGCAGCTCCGCGCCACATCGATACTCGATGCCGACCGCGCGACGGCCTTCGAACAAAATCCGCTGCGCCAGCGCGGAGGTTTCGACCTTGAGATTGGACCTGTTTCGCGCTGTCCGCAGATAGGCGACCGCCGTCGAGGCCCGCCGCCCCTTGCGGGTGGTGGTCTGGAAAAAGCCCGCTCCTTCCTGGGTCGCGCCGTTGAAGTCGCGGTTGAAGGGAATGCCGGTCTCGGCGGCCGCCGCGATGAAAGCCTTCGACAGCGGATCGGCATGCAGAAGGTCGGACACCGGCAGCGGGCCTCCGGTGCCATGGAATTCGTCGGCGCCGCGCTCCTGGTTTTCTGCCTTCCTGAAATAGGGCAGAACGTCGTCATAGCCCCAGCCGGCATTGCCGAGCTGGCGCCAGCGGTCGTAATCCTCACGCTGGCCGCGAACGTAGAGCAGTCCGTTGATCGAGCTCGACCCGCCCAGCACCTTGCCGCGCGGCTGGAAAACGGTCCGCCCACCAAGGCCCGGCTCGGGCTCGGTCTCGTACATCCAGTTGACGCTCTTTTCCTTGAACAGGCGGCCATAGCCGAGCGGCACGTGAATCCAGATGTTGGTATCCTTCGGCCCCGCCTCCAGCAGGAGCACGGAGTGCCTGCCGCTCTCCGTCAGGCGATTGGCGAGCACGCAGCCGGCAGAGCCTGCGCCGACGATGATATAGTCGAACTCGGGGACCGGCCGGCTGCCGGCGGCGCGGGAGTGCACAGGCTGGTTCATGCTGTTTGAGTCTTGTCCCTGCTGAGTTTCGGCGTTCCTCATCCGATCTCTTCATAGCACACCCGCTCGAGCCATGTGCGCCGACCTGCTAGTTCAAGAACACCTCGCCAAGCAGCGACGAGTTCACCCACGGAATCTGTCGTTTCCCGGTGGCTCCAGCGACATCGATGCGGACGCGGGTGAGCATCTGGTTCACTTCCAGCTTGGGCGTGCCGATATGCCTGAGCAGAGCGGCGGTGAACGGGCTGTGATTGCCGGTGCCGTCCTCAGCCGTGGTCCCCGGCGCGGTGGCGAACGCAATCAGCGTGCCGCTGCCGACCGTTGCGTAGCCGGTCAGACCGGCCCCCCTGGCGATCGACCGGCCCGATGACAGATGCGCCTCGAACGGATTATCGCGGCAGGCATCAAGGATGATCACATTGGCTCGGGCTTCGTCGTCGAGCCCCTTGAGGATGCGGTCGATGTCCACCAGTTCGAATATCGCCGAGCTCTTGCTGGAAACGATGGCGTCGACCGGCACGAGGTAGTTGTTGCCGTCAACCTGGATGCCGTGCCCGGCGTAGAACAGCAGGCGCAACTTCGCCGCGGGCGCTTTCTGGAGGAAGTCGAGCAGCGCGCGCTCCATGGCGGCACGGTCGAGGTCCGTCGCCTCGATCACCGCAAAGCCATCCTTTTTGAGCGCCTCGGCCACGGCGCGCGCGTCATTTGACGGGTTGGGCAGCGCCGGCGCATTTCGATAGGCGCCGTTGCCGATCACCAAGGCAAGCTTTGAACCGACCACCGTCGCTGGGGCAACGATCTTGGGCAGCGTGGTCTGGGGAGTCGGCGAAGCCGTTGCAGCCGACGTCGCCGGCCTCGTAGGTACCGATTTGGCGACGGGCGCCGGTCTCGGCACCGGCGCGGCGGGCGCGGCCGTCAGGACCGCCAAGCGCGCCTGCGCCGTGTCATGGCCCCATTTGCCGGTTCCGTACTTGATCGGCAGGCTCAGCGCAGTCTGGAAGTCCGATCGCGCCCGATCGATATCACGCTTGCTCTCATAGGCGAGGCCGCGATGCGCAAAGGCGCCGCCATAGCTCGGGTCGAGTCGGATGGCTTCACTGAAATCGGCTATGGCGCGATCCCGATCACCTTTCCTGCTGAACAGGATGCCGCGATTGTTATAGGCGAACTGATCTGTCGGCTTCATCCTGATATAGCTGGAATAGTCCGTGATCGCGCGGTCGACCTCGCCCTTGCCCGAAAGCATGCGGGCCCGGCCGAACAGCGCGGAGCCCTCGGCGGGATCGAGCCGGATGGCCTCGCTATAATCGGCGATCGCCTTCTCGTAATCATTCTTGTCGTCGAAGATCTTTGCCCGTCCCCGGCGCACAGCGGCGTTGTTCGGGTCAATGCGGATCGCAGCCGCATAGTCCGACAATGCCTTGTCGGTGTCATGCTTGCCGTGCCAGGCATTGCCGCGCCCCATATAGGCGTGGGGGTCCGACGGATTGAGGCCGATCAGGATGCTGTAATCAGCAATCGCCGAGTCGAAGTCACCCTTGCGGATGTAGGTTAAGGCTCGGGTGCGGTACGCACTGGAGAACTTCGCATCCAGCTGGATCGCGCTGGTTGCGTCCGCGATCGCATGATCGAAATCGTTCTTGCGCTGAAAGACATTGCCGCGGCTGTTGAGAACGTAGACGTCCTTCGGATTGAGGCGGATCGCGTCGCTGTAATCGGCGAGCGCATGGTCGAGATCGCCTTTCGATTCGAAAATGTTTCCGCGATTCCGGTACGCGAGGGCAAACTTGGGATCCGCCTGGATGGCGCTGGTCAAATCGGCCATCGCGCGATCAGGGTTGTTCCTGCGCCGAAACAGATTGCCGCGGTTGTTGTACGAACGCGCGTCCTTCGGGTTGAGCTCGATGGCCCTCGAATAGTCGGCGATGGCGCCATCGATGTCGTTCTTCATCTCCCAAGTATAGCCGCGACTGAAATAGGCATTGGCATAATTGACGTCGAGGGCAATCGCCGAGTTGAAATCCGATATCGCGCGATCGAGGTCGCCCTTCTTTCTGAAGGCCACACCCCGGTTGTGGTAGGCGATGGCGGCGCTCGGATCGAGCCGGACGGCCTCGTTCAGATCGGCAAGCGCGCGGTCGAGGTCGCCCTTGATCTCAAAGATCGTACCCCGCCCTCGATAGGCCAGCGCAAAGTTGGGATCGAGCGCGATGGCGCGATCGAAGTCGGCAAACGCATCATCGTTCTCGTTCTTGCGGAAATGACCCGCGCCGCGATTACGGTACACCACCGCGAGGTCATGGCCGCTCACCTTGCCGCCGCTGATGATGGCGCTGCAGGCCGAAATTCCGATGTCCGGCCGGGCGTCTGCGGCGTTGCAGTCAGTCCCTTCGTCCGCAAGGACGGCGAAGGCACCGATTGTGGCAAACAGAACGGCAAGCAGGGTCGTGCGGAATGAAGCTCCCCTGGCGGCTGTACAACAGTACCGAAAGTCAGGCATGTGCGGACCCGGCATTCTCGGATGAGCGATGCTCTTGCTCTTACATGTACGCTGATAAGGAAAGTCGCGCGTTTGATCCTACTCAAAGCTCGCGGCGCAAACCAACGAGCGCCCTGTCGAAACGGCGCGGCAGAGCATCACGGCCGCAGCCCATCACCCGATCGAGCTTGACGGAAGGCCGCGGTCGAACCGTCGGAAGCGGGAGCCAGCCGCGAACAAAACTGCGGCTAGCCGTTCCGGCTGCTGGCCCGCCTCTCGCGTTCCGATGCGCCGGAAACCCGGCGTATCGGTCGGTTCACGTCGTAATAGTCATGCGGCGGCCGGCAGTTTCAAAATGAACCCGGCGGTATGATTTGCGGCTTGGTCCTCAGCTGTAGATCTCGAACAGCCCCGCGCCGCCCTGACCACCGCCGATGCACATGGTGACGACGCCCCATTTTGCCTTGCGGCGACGGCCTTCCTGCAGGATGTGACCGGTCAGGCGGGCGCCGGTCATGCCGAAGGGATGACCGATGGCGATGGACCCGCCATTGACGTTGTACTTCGCCGGATCGATCCCGAGTTTGTCGCGGCAATAGAGACACTGGCTGGCGAACGCCTCGTTGAGCTCCCACAGATCGATATCATCGATCTTCAGCCCCTGGCGCTTGAGGAGCTTCGGAATGGCGAAAACCGGGCCGATGCCCATTTCGTCCGGCTCGCAACCGGCACTGGCCCACGACACGAAGCGTCCCAACGGTTCAAGGCCGCGCCTTTCGGCATCCTTGGCTTCCATCAGCACGACAGCGGCCGCACCGTCCGAGAGCTGGCTGGCGTTGCCAGCGGTGACGTACTTGCCCGGGCCCTTGACCGGCTCGAGCTTGGCGAGACCTTCCATCGTCGTGTCGGGACGGTTGCACTCGTCCCGCGTCACCGTGTAGTCGACGATGCTTTCCTCCTTCGTCTCCTTGTTGACGACCTTCATCTTCGTCTTCACGGGGACGATTTCGTCCTTGAACTTGCCGGCCTGCTGGGCTGCGGCCATACGGCGCTGCGATTCCAGCGAGAATTCGTCCTGGTATTGGCGGCTGATATTGTAGCGCTGGGCAACGATGTCGGCCGTATCGATCATGGCCATGTAAATATCCGGAGCGTATTTCAGGAGTTCCGCATCCTGGGCTTCCTTCGGCATCCCGCCTTGGGGAACGGAGATGCTCTCGACACCGCCGGCAACGATACAGTCGGAGCCGTCCGAGCGGATGCTGTTCGCCGCCATGGCAATCGTCTGCAAGCCCGAGGAGCAGAAGCGGTTGACGGAAACGCCGCCGGTGGTCTTGGGCATGCCTGCAAGTAGCGCCGCCTCGCGGCCGATATTGCGGGCGCCGTGGGCACAATTGCCGAGATAGCAGTCCTCGACATAGTCCTTGTCGACGCCGGCGCGCTCAACGGCGTGCTTGATCGCGTGCGCCGCCATGGTCATCGGCGGCGTGATATTGAAGCCACCGCGCCCCGATTTGGCGAGCCCGGTGCGAGCATATGAAACGATGACAGCCTCACGCATGGTCTATTCCCTTCCCTGGACGGATCGTTCTGCCCATTCCCTAGCAAACGCCGCAAGGCTGGTCGATGGGGTTCCCTGCGGCACGACGCCGTGATGAAGGCGCGGGCGCGCGCGGGAGAGGTGGGTTTATCCGTCGCGCGAAAAATTCCAGACAGGCCCGGAACAGCGGCCGCAAGCAGAATGAGCGGTGGCGGGCCCCTTCCCGTCGGCGGCGGATTGAGCCACCCGCCGCCGGCTGATGGAAGAGACGCTACCCGATCCCGGCGTTCGAGGCCAGGTACGGCAACACTGGGGCCGGGCGGCTAACGCAGGGTCTGCGCAAGCACGAATTGTGTGCTAGATGCCCATTCCCGGCTCGGGAACTCACCTCGGGCCCCACGTACTGGAGAAGTCATGGCGGTTGAAAATTCGAAGCGCCGCGTCGCGTTGATCACAGGGGTTACCGGTCAGGACGGCGCCTATCTTGCCGAATACCTGCTCAGGCTCGGCTATACCGTGCACGGCATCAAGCGGCGTTCGTCCTCCTTCAACACCGCGCGCGTCGATCACCTCTATCAGGATCCGCATGTCGGGAATGTGCCGTTTCTCATGCATTACGGGGACATGACGGACTCGACCAATCTCATTCGCCTGGTGCAACAGATTCGGCCGACCGAAATCTACAACCTGGCCGCCCAAAGCCACGTCCAAGTCAGCTTCGAAACTGCTGAATATACCGCCAACGCTGACGCTATCGGGGTTCTTCGATTACTGGAGGCCATACGCATTTTGGGCATGGAGAAAGAGACGCGCTTCTACCAGGCATCGACTTCCGAGCTCTATGGCCTGGTGCAGGAAATCCCGCAAAAGGAGACGACGCCATTCTATCCGCGCTCGCCTTACGGTGTCGCCAAACTGTACGGATACTGGATCACGGTGAACTACCGTGAAGCCTACGGCATGTTCGCCTCGAACGGAATTCTCTTCAATCACGAGAGCCCGATCCGCGGCGAGACCTTCGTGACACGCAAGATCACGCGCGGCGTCGCGCGCATCGAACTGGGTATGGACGAAACAATCTATCTGGGAAATCTCGAAGCCAAGCGCGACTGGGGCCATGCGCGGGATTATGTCGAAGGCATGCACCTGATCCTGCAGGCGGACAAACCGGAGGACTTTGTGCTGGCGACCGGCGAGACGCATTCGGTGCGGGAATTGGTCGAGCTAGCCTTCAACGAAGTCGGCCGCAGCATCGAATGGCGCGGTAAGGGTGTGGACGAGACTGGCATCGACAAGCGGAGCGGCAAGGTCCTGGTTCGCATCGATCCGACGTACTTCCGTCCGACCGAAGTCGACCTCTTGATTGGCGACGCGAGCAAAGCGCGGCAAAAGCTCGGCTGGAAGCCCAAAACCAGTTTTGCGCAACTGGTGAAAGAAATGGTCGCCAGTGATCTGGCAGAGACCAGGCGCAGCGTCTCGAAATAGCGGGCGCCTCTCGAGCCCGGGAAACGCCCCCCGCATCAGCACCACTGCGATTCGCTGCAGGTACCCCCGATGCGACCGGTCAGCCGGGGGGCGGCTTGAAATCCGGGAAGCGGGTCAGCAACGCGGCCTTGACGAACTTCAAATGGGAAATCGTGTTGGCCAGTTCCTTGAGCCGCCGCTGGCCGTTGGAGATGTCGGCCGCAAACAGATCCTGGTGGTAGTTGTCTAGCGGCTCCCGATCCAGGTATTCGTCCGTTCCGTTACCGAAGGTGACCGCGGAGCGCGCAAGCGCATCATCCACGCGCTTGGTCAGGCCCGCCTGCTCCCGCTCTGCATCCTGGAGAGCCGTCTCGATGGCGGTGAAGACCGAGCCGATGCGCACGCGATCCGTTTCCGCATCGCGTTCAGTCGCGCGAGCCTTGAAGCCCTTCTCACCGGAGCGCTCGTGGGAACGCTCGTGAAGGAGGTTGTGTGCGCGAGCCCGCAAGAACAGCTGAAACATGTCCGTCTTTCGGTCTGAAGTGACCCGCCGACAGGATCGGCCGGGCATGGTTAACAAAGACTTAAGTCCTGCACTGGCTCACACGGAATGGTTGTTCCAGCAAACGTTTTCTCGGACTGGCAGTTTCGTGTTTCTCGTCCCCTTCTGCACCAGTCGGACTGCCCGGAAGCTGGTCTTTGCACGCAGGATCGGTCAAACCCCGCCGTTCTCAAATACCGCTGTTGGCCTGGCCTGAAGCGACGTTTGACGGGTCGACGCTGTTGCGAACATTCGCGCGGGCGGACGGCAGAGACGCACTTTCGAGTCCAAACGGAAATCTGCAGGCCCGCGCGCAGGCGTCGATCGGCTCATAAGCCGAACGGATTGCGGGTGCGCGACCGGAAGTCGAGGCCTTTTGGCAGCTTGTCGGGGTTCAGCTTGAGCACGGTGTGCTTGAGATCGAACGCAGGCTTGTCATCCTGGCTTGGGATCAGCGTCGCTTCGAAGACGACGCCGGGGGCCTGCTTGGCGCTTCCGGTGCAGGTCGCGATGGCGCCCTTGACCTGCCCCGTCAGCGTGACCTCGACCTCGTCGAGACCGAACACGGTCGACGGGCCGTCGGCGTGCCGTTTGGTCGTCAACGTTGCGGTAAATCGTTCTTGGTCGATCTCGTAGGAGCCGGCATAGGTAAAGAATCCATCGCCACCCGAGATCTCGCCGTTCTTCAGGTAGACGATACCAGTGCCTTGGCCATACTTCGTTCTGAACCAGGCAGCATATTTGCCGTCTTTGGACATGGAAAAATACTCGCATCAAGAGTGCTAACATTTGGCGCCAACTCTTGGGCGAGACCATGACGCCGAGGCCGCGTGGCTTTCGACAGTTAATGATTTCTAAAGAGGGCTACGGCTCGCCCTCCAGTTGCCGGACCTGAAGAAGATGGGGGCTGCGACGGTGACACGAGGTCCATGGCGGTGATCTGTGTCGAGGCGCGGCACATGCGAACGGTGTTACAGGCAGATCAACAAGACCGACCGCAACGATGCGCGGTATGGCGCAGATGATGCGGGCGGGACGTTGTCGTCGAGTGCATAAGACGCTGCGCAATCAGAAACTGCGGACGCTGCTGACCCATGTCGGCCGATTTTGATTATCAAAAAGAAGCCAACCGAGTGACTACGTGAACAGGCCGGGATCGCTGACTACCGTGTACGGCCGCATCATTTCGTTGTCCTCATGCGAGAGGATATGGCAGTGCCAGACGTAGTCGCCCGGCTTATCAAAGGTCGCGACAAGCGCCATCATCTGCTGCGGGTCCACAGAGACGGTGTCCTGCCATCCAGTCTCTTCAGGTCGCAGAGCGATTTTGTCGCCGATCCAGATGTCCGCGACCAGATAGTCCGGGGATGACCCGTTACGTAAGTAATCAGCCCATCCGCGTTCGTATCGTCGGGGATGCCATTGTCATCCTGATCAAGGAAGTCGATGTGCCACTTCCCCAGTACCTGATATTGCGTCAGGTGCAGATGGATCGGATGGCTATCCTCCGAGAAGTTGAACATTTCCCACTGCTCAGTTGAGCCAAGGAGCGGCTTTTCGGTCGTTGGCGCCTCCCATGCTAGCGGGCCAAAATCACCGGACGACATCTTGTCGGTGATGACCGTACCGGCTTCAGCCTTGCCAAGCATCGGGGTGACGCGGTCATACCCATCGACGCCCTCAAACAATCCGACCTTCCGAACATTCGTCGCGATATCGGCAACATCATCGTGGTTGGCGTCCTGCGTGAGGCTCACGAAGTCCTTCACCAGGACGGTTCCGTCCTGAACCTTCGCGTCAAACGGTTTGATCTCAGTGTCGACAGCGAATTGCATGATGTTGCCGACGGGATCGTTCGCGCCAGCCGACTCTGCATCCCCGAACAAAAGGCCCTCAGACGAGACCCCCTTGAATGGGTCGAATTTCGGACCAACGTTAAGCAGGTTCACGGGATCACCGTTGTCAAGCTTGCTGAAATCGAACACGAGTTCGACGCGGTCGCCAGGCGCGAGAACAAGGAATTCGTTGCTTTCCTGAATGCCGTCGCCATCGCTGATAGTCACGGCCTGAGGGAGAAGCCCGCCTTCCGTCCCGA
This sequence comes from Bradyrhizobium sp., assembly GCF_016213215.1. Taxonomy (GTDB): domain Bacteria; phylum Pseudomonadota; class Alphaproteobacteria; order Rhizobiales; family Xanthobacteraceae; genus Bradyrhizobium. The sequence goes on from NZ_JACRAW010000020.1 coordinate 50,204, forward strand.
CGAGGTGCACCGCAACGTCTGGATTGCTGACCTCGAGCACGTAGAAGCGGGAATCGGAGCCGTTGAGAAGCCGGAATTCGTAATCGCCCGCGGCGACGTTCAGCTTGGGCCACGCCATGCCGTTGACCAGGATCGTATCGCCGAAGAACTCCGGGACGACCGACGGCGCATTCTCGCCGAACGTGTCATAGAATTTCTGGGGTACCACATCGCCGACAGTCATATCGCTGCCGGGAAGAGGATCGGTTTTAAGGCAGGATAATAGAGTTGACCATCGCTCGTGAAGGCGCGGTCCTGGATCGCCAGGCCGAGGTCGTAGTCCCCGCTTGGAAGGACGCCCTGCTTCACAAGGTGGAGTCGGTTCTGGTCTTCGAGCACGTAAAACCCGGCAAGACCCGCGTAGACGTTGAGGCGTGTTATCCCGAGCGCATGGTCATGGTACCAAAGCGTGGCAGCCTGCTGGTCGTTGCCATACGTCATTGTCGAGGTGACAAACCCCGGGCCAACACCTCGCGGCCCGTTCCCGCCTCCCGATTGGGTGAACCACTGATCGGGCAAGCCGTCGAAAATCGAGTCGTTATGCCCACCATGAAGATGGGTCACTATAGGTACGTAACCGCTGCTCAGCGGGTGAGTTAACGAGTCCGCGAAATGCAGCGAGGTATCAACTGGCAGAAGGTGTCCCGTAAGAGGCAGCTTGTTCTGCCAGTTGACCGTTATTGGTACCCCTTCGTAGGCAAGAATTGTCGGGCCGGGGTAGCTGGTGTTTCCTAACCCGGTCCCGTAACCCCAAACCGTCGTGTAGAGTGCATGGCCATCAGCATCATGTAGCCCGAGAAACTGGCTTGTTTGGTGAATCTGGAGCGTGATGTGCCTACCTCTGCTCGCATCGATCACCTCGGGTATGGGTAAGGCATTCTCGAACGCATGCTCATCAAACAGAGCTTCCGAGTCGAGCAGGGCCATGGAAGGGTGCCACGTCTCTTTCGAGACTGGGAAGCGCAACAGCGCGTCAGTCGCAAAGCCGGCAGCAGTGTTGTTAGGGCGGAGCTTTGACTGATTATTGGCCCGTCAGAGCGGTCAAGCAGCGTGTCCGTTGCGGCGCCAACTTCATGTTTCAGCCGTGGCATGGCAACACCCGTTAAGGGCAGCCCCAGCGCAATGATAATAACTTAATTGAATCACAACGTACAACGTAAGAAAATAGTGTCGGGTCGATGACTCCCATTACGCAAGAAGCGGGATGAACTCGCGCCGCTTGATGCTTGTTCCAGACCTCGGAACAGCATCAAATCGGCTTGAATCAGGATAGCGAAGGGCTCAGGTCTGCCACTTGCGGTACGGCGGGGGCGCGACGGCTGTGGTCACCGCATCGGACGACCTCGCGACACCACAAAACCGATCTTGGGTTGACCTGCCTCAACGCGGGCAAACCGCGCGTGCTGTGACCTGAACCCAGGCACCCACAGCGACCGCTGCGTCTTTAATGAACACCTTCTCAAATTGCGCCCGGCCCGTTTGCATCGCTTGGCTTGGCGTGATGGCGATGCTCATGCCGGCGAACCTGGCCCACGCCCAGCAGAGCGATTATGCCGAGTGTGTGGCGCTCCGGTACGAGCGCGTCAGGACCGACAACGAGATCGCCGGCACGGTCCGGGCCTGCACCGGCGTGCTGGACGATCCGTCGGCGACGGCAGAGCAGCGCGCGCACGCCTACTATTTCAGGGGCCTCAATCATTTTCTCAAGGCGAGCCAACTGGCGATTGCCGACATGAAGCCGATCGGATCGGCGGGCGAAGCATCCCAGCGCGAAGTGAAGCTCGCCCTCGATGACCTTGCAGCGTCGATCTCCGCCGCACCCAGGCCGGCCCCGCAACCATTCAGCCTGCGGGCGACGATCTACACGGTGCTGGAGCGGTTCGATCATGCGCTTTCTGATCTCGCGGAAGCCATTCGCGCCGACCCGAAAATCTCATCACACCACGTCCAACGCGCGATCATTCTCGAACGACTGGACCGCTTCTCCGAGGCTCGAACCGAACTCGATACCGCGGTCCAGTTCGACCCCGGCAATCAGAACGCATGGATCAACCGCGCCATTCTGTGGGCCCGATACGGCGATTTCGAACAGGCGCTCGCCGACTATGACCGTGCGGAAACGGCGGGCGGCAGCCAGACCTGGTATGCCCTCAGCGGCCGCGCCAGGCTTGCCTACGTTGTCGGAGAGCCGCAACGCGCTTTTGCCGACTGGACCAGGGCGGCGGAAACTTCGCCGCTGCCCATGCTGGCGGCGCAATTCCATGTCCGTGCCGGCAACCTCGCGCGCGACTACCTGAAGGATCTGGACAAGGCGCTGCACGCCTACGGCCGGGCGCTTGCCGTGCTCCCGACCTATGCCCAGGCAGTGATCGAGCGCGGATTGGCCTACGAAAGGTCGAAGCGGTTCGACGAAGCGGCGAGCGAGTATCGCAAGGCCGGCGACATGACGCGAACCAACCCCATGGATAAGGCCACCTATGACTATTCGCTTTTCCGGCTCGAAGTGCTGCGCGCCCGGCTCTCGCGAAGGGCCGGCGATCCGTTGCCGCCGAATATCGACGTGCTCTCCCGCTCCGCTTCGATCGGCAAGCAACAGGGGCGACGCATTGCACTCGTCATCGGCAACGCCGCCTACGCCAATGTGCCGCCGTTGATGAATTCTGACCGGGATGCCGAGAGCGTCGGCGCCGCCCTCAGCGAAGCCGGATTCGCCCAGGTGACGGTAGGGAGAGACCTCGATCGAAATCAGCTGGAAGCTTCGTTGCAGCAGTTCGCGCGCGAAGCCGCCGGCGCAGACTGGGCGGTAATCTACTACGCCGGTCACGGCATCGAGGTTGACGGAGTCAACTATGCCATTCCGGTTGATGCGAGCATGGACACATTGAGAGATGCCCCCTCCCATGCGATATCCATCGACCAGATGGTTGCTGCGGTCGGGCCCGCCAAGCACCTGCACATGATCGTGCTCGATGCCTGCCGGGACGACCCCTTCGTGCAGCAAGCGCACCGGATCGCCGCCCGCAAGAGAACCTTCGACAAATCCACCGACACTGCCTTGGATCAGCTCCTCGCGCGCCGGAAAGAGATCGGTGGCGGATTGGCGGGCCTGAAGACGGAGCACTTGAACATGGTCGCGCTGTATTCGACCCAGCCCGGCGAGGTCACGCTCGACGGCGATGAGTTCAACAGCCCCTTTACGCGGGCATTACTCAAGAACCTGCCGACGCCGAACCTGGACCTGCGATCGTTCTTTGATCGGGTCCGCGACGAGGTGACCAATGGCACACAGGGGCGCCAGCGGCCGGCGTTCAATGGGCGGTTACGCGAAGGAGAGAGGTTCTTTTTCTTTCCGACCCGGTAAGAAAATGGTCGACGCTGGCGGATCCTATTTCTGTTCGTTGGCGCGGCCGGTGCCGGGCACCTCGTCCGCGCGAGACGGTATTGCAGGGGGCGGACTTGCCGCGACTTCCTCACTGGTCCCATCGCCGCAGAGCTCGGCCGTGCCTTCGGCCACTGCTTCCGCGACTTCCGCCACTTCCGCCGCGATCGCCTTCACGTCAGCCGCAACGGCCTTCGCGATCTCCGCGACCTCTTCCTTTAGCGTCTCGGCAATGCTGCTATCACCACTCATGGCATCCTCTAGAATCTCCGGCGTCCGCCTGTTCTTTGATTTCCGTCAAGGAGCCGATTCCGGTTCGAGCCGATACATTTCATACCATAGCAGAGGGTGGACAAGGCCATGACATATTTACGCAGCGAAGGCCGATTTCTCCGCAAACTGACCATTGGGTGCGGAATCGCACTGCTTGCGGCGTGTGGTTTGGCCCAGGCGGCCGAACCGGTCAGCGAGTCGCAGATCCTGCGGGCGCTCACGCCGAAATCGGTAACCCGCAATCTGAGCGGCATGCCGGCGCAGCAGAATACCCAACGCCAGACCTTCATCAACAGCCTGCGCACCAAGACGCGCTCGCTGACGGTCGACGAGCGGACCGAGGTGGCGACGATCGCCAAGGAACGGCCGAGCATCGATCTCGAAATCTATTTCGACTACAACTCCTCCGAGATCGCCAGCAAGGCCGTGCCCGACCTGATGAATCTTGGTCGCGCGCTCACCAATCAAGCGCTGCAGGGCGGCGTGTTTCTGCTGAGCGGCCACACCGATGCCAGGGGCAGCCAGGAGTACAACCAACAGCTGTCGGAGCGCCGGTCGCAGTCGGTAAGGGCCTTTCTGGTCCAGAACTTCCGTATTGCCTCCGAGAATCTGGTATCGGCCGGCTACGGCAAGGAGCAGCTGAAGAATCGGGCCAATCCCTTCGCCGCCGAAAATCGGCGGGTGCAGGTGACCAATCTGGCGACAAAGCAGGAAGCCGGCAACTGATCGGCAAGCAAACTGGGATAGCTTCCTAAACGGAGAACCGATGAAGGCGCGCGATATCATGAACCGGAACGTGGTGGCGACGACGGCGGATGCGTCAAGGCGCGCCGTCGCCACGCTTCTTGCCAGGCACAGCATCAGCGCCGTGCCCGTCGTTGACGAGCAAGGCAGGCCGATCGGGATGATCAGCGAGGGTGACCTGATGCCGCGCGACGAGTCGGCGCGGGAAGCCCGCCGCGATTGGTGGCTCAAGGCGCTGGCCGAAGGCGAGGAACTCAATCCGGAATTTCTCGGTTTTCTGGAATCGCAGGACCGCTCCGCGCGGGACATGATGATCTCGCCCGTCGTGACGGTGGACGAGGACGCCGACGCGATCGAGATCGCGGAGCTATTGTCGGCGAGGAAGATCAAACGGGTACCGGTCATGAGCGGCGGCCGCATGGTCGGCATCGTCAGCCGCGCCGATCTGGTTCGGGCATTCGCCAACAGGCAGGCGGCTCAGCCCGAGCCGTCGCCCGAGAACATCGGCAAGGGTCCTGCCCTCCTGGAAAGGCACGGTGCAATGAAAGACATTCGGAAGCCGACGGCCGCAATCTCCTCGGCCCACGCCGGCAGCACCGAATTGTCGGCCGGTGCGTTCCGCGATTTGGCGCTCAATTTCAAACAGCACGAGACACAGCATCGCGACGAAGTGCGGCACCAGCTCACCGAAACGCATCACAAGCAGGCAGAGCAGATGATGTCCGCTCGGCTTTCGGAAGCATCCTGGCAGCACATGCTGCGAAACGCGCGCGCTGCGGCCCAGAAGGGCGATGAGGAACAGCTCTTGCTGCGCTTTCCGTCCGAGCTCTGCACCGACCACGGCCGCGCCATCAACGCACCCGATCCGAGCTGGCCGACGACACTTCGCGGCCTCGCCGCCGAGGTCTTCATGCGGTGGAAAAAGGAGTTGCAACCGCAAGGCTTCAGCCTGGTTGCGCGCGTGGTCGAATTCCCGGATGGCCTGCCCGGCGATATCGGACTGTTTCTCGAATGGGGAAGAAGAGAAGGCTGACCGGCCGCAAGGCGCGAGCCGCTTGTGCATCGGCGGCCGCCGCCTGCGGCTTCACTTCCGCTTGCCGTCCTTCTTCGGGATCTGCTCGAGCCGCTCTTCCACGGCGCTGCACAGAGTCTTCAGCACCTTGATCCGGGCGTGATACTTGTTGTTAGCTTCGACCAGCGTCCACGGCGCCTTTGCCGTCGAAGTGCGGTCGACCATGTCGCAGACCGCAACTTCATAGTCATTCCACCGCTCGCGATTGCGCCAGTCTTCCTTGGTGATCTTGAAACGCTTGAACGCGACCTGCTCGCGTTCCTTGAAGCGCCGGTACTGCTCGTCCTTGCTGATTGCGAGCCAGAATTTCGCGACCACCGTGCCGTGGCTGACCATGGCGTCTTCGAAGTCGTTGATCTCGCCATAGGCCCGCATCCAGTCTGCATCCGAGCAGAACCCTTCGATCCGCTCGACCAGCACCCGGCCGTACCAGGACCGATCGAAGATCGTGAGATTGCCGTGCCTCGGCAGATGGCGCCAGAAGCGCCAGAGATAGGGCTGTGCAAGCTCCTCTTCGGTCGGCGCGGCGACCGAAACTGTATCGTACCACCGCGCGTCCAGCGCCTGGGTAACTCGCCGGATCGCGCCGCCTTTCCCGGCGCTGTCGTTACCCTCGAACACCGCCACCACCGAGAGATTCTTGAAGCGCGGATCGCGCGAGGCGACGTTGAGCCGCCCCTGCCATTTCTCCAGCTCCAATTTGTACTCGTCCTTCGACATCTTCTGGTCGAGCTCGAGCTTGCTGATCACATTCAACCGGTCGCCGACAACCGGCAGCGGCAGGGCCTTCCTGGCTGGCTTCTTCCCGCGTGAATCGTCAAGTCGCTGGCGAATGGTCGCCAGCAGATGCCGGCCGACGGTCAGCGCCCGAAAACGGGCATCGGCGCCGGGCACCACGATCCAGGGCGCCTCGCCGGTCGACGTTTCGCGCAGGAAAGGATCGCAGACCTTGATGAACCGGTCGTAGAGCCTGAAATAGTCCCATTCCAGATCGGTGACCCGCCAACGCGTCTTGGGATCCTTTTCGAGCGACTCCAGCCGCTTCTTCTGCTGGCCCTTGGACAAGTGAAACCAGTACTTGATGAGCAGGATGCCCTCATCGCACAGCATCTTCTCCAGCCGCTGGATTTCGGCAACGGCGCCTGAGAACTCTCCTTCGCCGGTCTCACCGATGACACGCTGTACGATCGGCATCGTATGCCAGGCACCGAAGAAGATGCCGATTTCCCCCTTTGGAGGCAGGGCGCGCCAGAAACGCCAGTTCGGCGGTCGCTCGCTTTCCTCGTCGGAAGGTCGGAAGAATGCATGGGTATGGATCTGGCGAGGGTCCATCCACTCGTTGAGGAGATTGACCGTCTCGCCCTTGCCGGCGCCCTCGACGCCTGCGATCAGGATCAGCACGGGAAAGCGGCGTTGCTCCTTCAGGTCGAACTGCGCGTTGAGCAGCGCCTCCCGGAGCTTTGCCTCCTCGCGGTGGTAGACAGCCGGGGCAACGTGGTGCTTTAGTTTTGCTGATTCAAACATCGTCGCATAATGTGAAACCAGTCAGAACGAAGAATGATCCAGATCAAAGCTTCCAGCCTCCCTCGATTTATCAGGCAATTAAACCAATTTCTCTTCGGGAGCGATGCCATGAAAAGGCTGCTCGGTGTCGTAGTCGGCGTATTTGGTCTCGCTGCGTCCGCCGCAGCCCAGTCGCCCGTTGCCATCGTCGAGGACGTGCAAGGCAAGGTCCAGGGCGTTGAATTCATGGACTATGTGGCGCCCGGCAAGGTGATCAAGCTCGCCCCCCAGGCCACGGTCGTCCTCGGCTACATGAAATCGTGCTGGCGCGAGACGATTA
>NZ_JACRAW010000021.1 GCF_016213215.1 Bradyrhizobium sp.
ACCGCATCCAGACCGAGATCGGCGCGGATGGCCGCGCCGCGGCTGGCATCGGCGCCGAAGTCGAGTGGTAATACCGAAAGGGCGCCGCGGTCTCCCGCGACGCCCCCTTGTTTCCGGTGCGACTGTCTCAAATGTCGCGACGATGGCCTTCGTCAGAAGTCCATGCCACCGCCCGGCATGGCCGGGGCCGCCGCTTCCTTCTTCGGCTTCTCGGCGACCATGGCCTCGGTGGTGATCAGGAGGCCAGCGACGGAAGCCGCGTCCTGGATCGCCGTGCGTACGACCTTGGTCGGGTCGATGATGCCGAGCCTGAACATGTCGCCATAGGTATCGCCCTGGGCGTCGTAGCCATAGGCGTAGTCGCCCTTGTCGGTGACCTTGCCGACGACGATGGAGCCTTCGACGCCTGCGTTCTCGGCGATCTGGCGGATCGGAGCCTCCAGCGCCTTGCGAACGATGTCCACGCCGGTGCGCTGGTCGTCATTGGCGCCCTTGAGGCCCTCGAGCGCCTTGGCGGCGCGCAGCAGGGCGACGCCACCGCCGGGCAGGATGCCTTCCAGCACCGCCGCGCGGGTCGCGTTGAGGGCGTCGTCGACGCGGTCCTTCTTCTCCTTCACCTCGACCTCGGTGGCGCCGCCGACGCGGATGACCGCCACGCCGCCGGCGAGTTTGGCCAGACGCTCCTGCAGCTTCTCGCGGTCGTAGTCCGAGGTGGTCTCCTCGATCTGCGCCTTGATCTGCGCCACGCGGGCCTCGATGTCCTTCTTCGAGCCGGCGCCGTCGACGATGGTCGTGGCCTCCTTCTCGATGCGGACCTTCTTCGCCCGGCCGAGCATGTTGAGCGTGACGTTCTCCAGCTTGATGCCGAGATCCTCGGAGATCGCCGTGCCGCCGGTGAGGATCGCGATGTCCTCCAGCATGGCCTTGCGGCGGTCGCCGAAGCCCGGCGCCTTGACCGCCGCGACCTTGAGGCCGCCGCGCAGGCGATTGACGACCAGCGTCGCCAGCGCCTCGCCCTCGACGTCCTCGGCGACGATCACGAGCGGCTTGCCCGACTGCACCACCGCTTCCAGCACCGGCAGCATGGCCTGCAGGCCGGACAGCTTCTTCTCGTGCAGGAGCACGTAGGCGTCGTCGAACTCCGCCGTCATCTTTTCGGCATTGGTGACGAAATAGGGCGACAGATAGCCGCGGTCGAACTTCATGCCTTCGACGATGTCGACTTCCGTCTCGAGCGACTTGTTCTCCTCGACGGTGATGACGCCTTCGTTGCCGACCTTCTGCATCGCCTGGGCGATCATCTTGCCGATCGCGGCGTCGCCGTTGGCCGAGATGGTGCCAACCTGGGCCACCTCCGAGGAGGAGGCGACGGGCTTGGCACGCTTTTCGAGGTCCCTGACCACGGCGTGGACGGCGAGGTCGATGCCGCGCTTGAGGTCCATCGGGTTCATGCCGGCGGCCACCGCCTTGGCGCCTTCCTTGACGATCGCCTGAGCCAGGACGGTCGCAGTCGTGGTGCCGTCGCCGGCAAGGTCGTTGGTCTTGGAAGCGACCTCGCGCACCATCTGCGCGCCCATGTTCTCGAACTTGTCCTCGAGCTCGATTTCCTTGGCGACGGTAACGCCGTCCTTGGTGATGCGCGGGGCGCCAAAGCTCTTCTCGATGACGACGTTGCGACCCTTGGGGCCGAGGGTCACCTTGACCGCATTGGCGAGAATATCGACGCCGCGCAGCATTCGTTCGCGGGCGTCTCCGGAAAACTTGACTTCCTTGGCAGCCATTACAATGCTCCTGGAAAATATGCCTCATCCTGCCGAGCGGGCCTGTGCCGTTCTTGAAGGATGAACTGGTGTAAGAGGGGGTGGAGGCGGCCGCTTCGCCGCCTCGCGGGGGTGGGTCGCTTAGGCCAGCACGCCCATGATGTCGGACTCCTTCATGATCAGGAGTTCCTCGTTCTCGATCTTGACCTCGGTACCTGACCATTTGCCGAACAGCACGCGGTCGCCGACCTTGAGGTCGATCGGGATCAGCTTGCCGGTTTCGTCGCGGCCCCCGGGGCCGACGGCGATCACTTCGCCCTGCGACGGCTTTTCCTTGACCGTATCCGGGATGATGATGCCGCCCTTGGTCTTTTCCTCGGCATCGATACGTTTGACCACGACACGGTCATGCAGCGGACGAAATTTGGATTTAGCCATGACGGTTCCCTTTGGAGGCTCGCTTCCGGTCGGGAAGCAGCGGAAGTGGGTGGCAGTGCCCCTGTCCGGCCTCGATGGCCGGGCGGCGCGCTTTTAGCAATCGGGATCTTAGCAATCGGGATCTACGAGTGCTAATGGTGCGCCCGGAAATATGGCTTGGCTTTGATCCTGTCAAGCAAACGGGTTAAGTCCTTGGTGAGGCTGATGTAGGATGGTGTTGGAGAAACTTGATTGGGGCGGCGGGTTAAATACCAGGCCGTTGCTCCGAAAACGGTTTTGCGCTTGGCTGCAGGACGGGTGCGGCCACGATCTTGTTTCGGGGGATGCCATGATCAGCTCAGCTCACGCGCGGACGGTTGCCAATCTGATGGCCGCTTCGGTCTTGGCGCTGTCGCTGGGCGCATGCGGCGGCGGTATGAGCCTGCCCTCGTTTTCATCCTCATCGCCGGCACCTCAGGCCGAACCCGGCCTCGGGCCCGAGATGCCGGCCACGATCCGCGCCGACGAGATCGTGGGTCGCTGGGGCCTTGCCTCCTACCAGAACCCGGCCGATCGCGCCCGCACCGAGGCCGCGGCGCGGGCCCAGTGCAAGAATCCCTACGTCATCGGGGCCGGCGCGAATGGCGGCGTGGTCATGCACCTCGCCGACCAGGCGACACCGCAAGAGCTGCGGCTCAAGGGCAGTCAGAGCGGCAAGAACTATATCGGTCCGCCCGGAGCTGCCGGCAGCGAGCAGGATCGCGAAATCGTCTCGTTCGACGGACGCGTCCTGGTCACGCGGTTCATCGAGAAGGACACCGCGACCCGGTACGGCAACATGGTCTACGTGCGCTGCGCGCCGCGGGCGTGAGCGAAACGTTCCCGTCATTCCCAGGAGCGTAAGCGACGAAGCAATCCAGACTGTCTCCGCGGAAACATTCTGGATTGCTTCGCCTCGCTCGCAATGACGCCAAAACAAAAACGCCGGCTTCTCGCCGGCGTTTGCTTTTCGAATTCCTGCCGTCGGTTCAATCGAACAGCGCGTCGATGTCGTCCTGGGACGCGTGGCCTGCGTCGCCATCGAGCTTGGGCCCGTTCAGGAGGCGATCATCGCCCTCCCGCGTATCCACGTGCGCCGGTACATGCGCCTTGATAGCGTCGACGCCGCCCCAAATGTCCATCATAAGGTTGATGTGGTTCTCGATGAACTTCATCGTGTTCATGACCTTGCTGATGCGCTGGCCGGTGAGATCCTGGAAATTGCAGGCCTCGAAAATCGAGACCACGCGCTCCTGGATGTCATCGGTGAGCTGCTTGTGCTGTTCCGGCGAGCCCACCCTGTCGAGGGCGGTCGCGGCCTGGTCGATCGCCTCGGCCGCCTCCAGGATCTGCTGGGTCGCCTCCTCGGTGCCGCCGACCACGGCGCCGAGCTCGCCATTGAGGCGCAGGATTTCGTCGCCGGTGAAGCTCTTGGAGTGCAGCACCGCGATTTCGCGCTTGGTACGGTTGATCGCGTCGTGGATCAGGTCGAGTTCGACCTTCAGCTTCTCGCATTGCTCGATCTGGGCGCGGTAGCTCTCGAGCATGGCGCGGGCCTCGGCCACTTGCTGGGCCGCTGATGCGTCGATCGCCGCCAGCGTCTGGCTGCTGCCTTCCCTGGCCATCTGCGCGCGGATCGCGTGCAACTCGGTCATGATCTCGCGATGGATCGCAGCCGTCTCGCTGTCGACTGGCTCGGGAATCGGCACCTGGCCGAGGATTGCTTCCTCGACGCGAAAACGCTTGCGATGAACAGCCATGTGATACTCCCCCAACGCCGTTTGGAGCTCCTTTTTAAGCAGAAGCGATTTAACGCCCGGTTCACGCGGAACTTGAGTTGTGCGGATAAAACACGCGGCGCGTACACCGCGAGTTAACCATGCGCAGCAGCCATTCACTCAAAATAAACGCTAGCCGACGAATTCCGCGGCACTTCGCGTCGTGGTGAATCGAAACGCGGCTTCCGTTTACCAAACCGATCGGGTTTTTGATCTTAAGTGGCGACGTGCAAGGGCGCAGCAAGCGCGCTCTCCACGACGAACGGCACCAGGACGAAACAGTACAGAGTACGTCGATGTTGAAGAGAATGTGTTTTGCGCTGCTCGCCGGCGCCAGCTTCTTCGCCGCAGGAGTGGACCAGGCTGCAGCCATTGATCCGGCGGAGCGTCCCCAACCCGGCGTGATCTATGCAAGGCAGCCACAGCCGGCGCCGATGCGCACCGCCTACTCAGGCCGCTCAAATCTCGGCGGCGGCTTCATCGAATTTCTCTTCGGTGGCGGGCCGGTACAGGATGGCGCGTACCAGCAGCAGCCGGCCTACCAGCGCGACCCGGCTTACCAGCAGGAGCAGGGTTATCAGCAGGAGTCGATCTATCAACAGCAGCCCGCCTATTACGATCAGCGCCGCACGCTGCTGCCGTCGTTCGGACAGCCGCAGGAACAGCAGGACGAGGCGCTCGATCCACGGCAGCGTCCGCTCGATCCGAAGTTCCAGAAGCAGCTTGTCGAATACCACGGCAAGGAAAGCCCCGGCACGATCGTGATCGATACGCCGAACAAGTTTCTCTATCTGGTGCAGGAGAACGGCAGGGCGGTGCGCTACGGCGTCGGCGTCGGTCGTCCCGGATTCACCTGGGCCGGCGTGAAGACCATCTCGGCGAAGAAGGAGTGGCCGGACTGGACGCCGCCTCCGGAAATGCTGGCGCGTCGTCCCGATCTGCCGCGACACATGGTCGGCGGTCCGGAAAATCCGCTGGGAGCCCGCGCAATGTATCTGGGGTCCTCGCTTTACCGCATTCACGGCTCCAATGAGCCGTGGACCATCGGCACCAACGTGTCTTCCGGCTGCATCCGGATGCGCAACGAAGACGTGATCGATCTCTACGGCCGCGTCGGCGTCGGCACCAAGGTCGTCGTCATCTGACCAGCAGAGAATCAAAACGAAAACGGCCGCCCCTCAAGGCGGCCGCTCTGTGTTGGATGCTTCGATATCCCTCAGGCGTAGTCGCTGCCACCGTCGTTGTCGAAGCCGTCGTCGGAATCCATGTCCATCTGGTCGCTGTCGTCATCACCAGAGGACGACGGGTCGTCCTTGTTGGACGCGAGATCGAATAGGCCCTGGCGCGTATCGCCGCCCTGGTCCCGGTTCGAACCGATATCGTCGACTCCGGCGTCATGCGCGAGCGTGCCCTTCGACTGATCGCCGGCCCACGGGCTTGCGCCACGGTCGCCCATCGCGCTCGCATCGCCAAAGCCGTGCTGCTGGCCGCCCATCATCGAGCGGATGCTGCCGAGCAGCAACGATCCGCCTACCACGCCGGCTGCGGCCGCCGCGGCCGTGCCTAGGAACGAACCACCGCCGCCACCGAACGGCGGCGCGCCCTGGCCGGCCTGACCTTGACCATATCCCTGGCCGTAGCCCGGCGATTGCGCCTGCTGCATGGCCTGGCCGCTGTTCCACACCGGGCGATTCTCGGGCGGCCGGACATTCGGCACGGAGCCGCGCGGCTGGTTCGATCCGAACAGCGTCTCGCGCATCGAATCGAGGAAGCCGCCGGACTGGCCTTGCTCGGGCGCCTGAGTTGCCGCCTCGAGTTGCTCGATCCGGCTGTTCGCACGCCTCAGCGCCTCATCCTGAAGCAGCACGGTCTGCACCAGCGCGTAGACCGCGCCAGGCGCCTTGCGCAATCCGTCGGAAATGGCGGCAGCCGCGTCCGGGTCGCGCGGTGCGTTTTCCAGCCTGGAGAGCCGGTCGAAAAGCTCATCAACGAGTTGGCGTTCCTGCGGCGTCATCTATCTCTCCTCGCTCCTGCGAAAGGGGCGCGGGAACATGTATGCGGCCTTTACGTCCCCAACAGTGGGACCCGGATTAAATTTCTGTATGCGACAAGATGCCCAGCATCTTGCGTGGAGCATGATCCGGACCGAAGGGCCGCGTCAGCGCAATGTGACGTTGGTTGCTGCGAGCAGTTCTGGGAAGCGCTCGCTGGCAAGATACGCGTGCTCGAGTTCACGGGCCTGCGTGAGCGGGTCGAGGCCGATCAGGACGTCGTCGACAAAGCCGGGATGGCACATCACGAGGCCGCCTTCCGGCAGGCCGTCGAGGAACTGCCCCATCAGGGCGCCGAAATCGGCGTTCCGGGTAAAATCGTATGCGCCGGCAAAGCCGGGATTGAAGGCAAGATCGGCGTTCTGCGCGCGGCGCCTGAACTGCGCGCTCAACAGGTCCAGGAACAGCGCCTTGGGTGAGTTGATCCGGCGGCTCAGCGGTTGTCGGCGTCCGCCCTGGCGGACCCAGGCATTCGGCGCGGCTTCCCTGACCGCCTCGACGAAGGCGTCGCGCACCTGCGGATAAAGCTGCACATGCTGGTGGCCGTCGACGAAATCGGGCGCGCGGCCGAACTTGTCCCCGAACTCGGCGAGCTGCACCAGCATCTCGGCGCGGATGATGTCGGGGTCGAGCCGCCGCGACAGACCCGCGCGCAACAGCTTGCCAAAGGGCAGGAACATGTCGCCGTCGGCGGGGCGAAAATGCATGGTCAGCGGACGGAACGGCGCCGTCAACGTCACGTGGAGGCCGATGGCGCATCGCGGACTGCACGCCGCAGCCGACTCCAGCGCCAGGACTTCGCTGCGATCGATCGCGGGGCCAACCACCATGACCGAAGTTGCGTTGAGCCGGCCGCGTTCGATCAGGTCGCGAATACCGCGGTTGACGCCTGGACTGATCCCGTAGTCGTCGGCGCAGAGCCAGATACGCCGCGGCAGCGCGGCGGCGTTCATTCGGCGGCGGTCCTTTCCCCGGGGGACTTCTCGTTCAGGGATTTGTCATTCAGGGACTTGTCATTCAGGGACTTGGCCTTCTCCGTCTCCGACTGCTTTTCGACGTGCTCGGCGACGAAGTAGATCGGCCGCGCCTTCAGCTCCGACAGGATCTTGCCGATGTACTCGCCGACGATGCCGATCATGATGAGCTGAACGCCGCCAATGGTCATCAGGCCGATCACCAGCGAAGGATAGCCCGGGACCTGCTTGCCAGTGGTGAGGACCTCCCACAGGATCGACAGGCCGAACAGGAAGGCGCCGGCTGCGAGCAGAACCCCTAACAGGCTGGCGAAGCGCAACGGCGCCACCGAGAACGAGGTCAGGCCCTCGATCGAAAGGCCGAGCAGGCGCGCGGCATTGAAGGTGGTGACGCCATGGGCGCGCGGCGCCGGTTCATAGTCTACCCGGATCTGGCGGAAGCCGATCCAGCTCGCCAGCCCTTTGAAGAAGCGGTTGCGCTCGGGCAGCTGGCGCAGGGCGGCCACGGCGCGTGGTGAGAGCAGGCGGAAGTCGCCGGCATCTTCCGGAATCTTCTGGCGAGCGCCCCAATTGACCAGCGAGTAGAAACCTCGCACGGCAAGGCGGCGCAGGAAGGGTTCGTTGTCGCGATGCGCCTTGGCGGTGTAGACGACGTCGTAGCCGTCATCGATCCAATGCTTGACGAGCTGTTCGACCAGCGCCGGCGGATGCTGGCCGTCGCCATCCATGAACATCACCGCGCCGCGCCGGGCGTGGTCGAGGCCGGCCATCAGTGCGGCCTCCTTGCCGAAATTGCGCGACAGCGAAACCACCTGCACGTCGAGTGAATCGGCGGGCAACCCGCGCGCTATCGCCAGGGTGGAGTCCCTGCTGCCGTCATCGACATAGACGACCTCGCAGGAAAGCCCGTACCGCTGCCGCAGGGTCTTGGCGAGTTCGCAAACCCGCCCGTGCAGGGCGGCGAGCCCGGCCGCTTCGTTGTAGGCAGGGACGACGATCGACAGTCCCTGCGCCGCGGCAGTCGCCGTGGTCGTCGACAGGTTCGAAACATCGCTACCGAGTATCATCGATCAGGATCCCAATTACCCCACCAACAACATATGGTAATTGGCCGGCCGTCTTGCCAGCAATTAGTGTCATTGCCGCAGGAACGCCTCGAGCCGCGCGAAGAGCGGGTTCTCGCGGTCGAACACGTAGTCGAGCGAGGCGACCGACACCGTGTCGGCACCGTGGTCGCGCAGGAAGCTGCCGAGCGCGTACAGCTTGGCCGGTGGGCAATGCAGCGTCAGCATGCCCGACGAGGTCGGGCCGCCAAACGGGGCAACCACGCCGAAGCGGCTATGTGCCTCGGTGAGCAGCGCCTCGTTGCAGCCCTTAAAGCGGGTGCGTACCTCGCGGTATTTGCTGGCGCGCGCCCGTGCCGCGATGTGATCCAGGATGACGCGAGCGGTTTCACGCGCTTCGGCCGACCAGTCGGCATCCTTTGCGGCCACCAGGTTGGCCTGGCTGCGCAGGATGACGCCATCGTCGAGCACCTTGAGCCCGTTGGCGGCCAGCGTTGCGCCGGTCGTGGTGATATCCACGATCAATTCGGCGGTGCCGACCGCGGGTGCTCCCTCGGTCGCGCCGGCGCTCTCGACGATCCGGTAGTCGACGATGCCATGACTGGCAAAGAAGGCGCGGGCGAGGTTGATGTATTTCGTCGCGACCCGCATCCGCCGGTGGTGCTGCTCGCGGAAGCCGGTGGTGACGTCGTCGAGGTCGGCCATGGTGCGGACGTCGATCCAGGCCTCCGGCACCGCGACAACAACATTGGCGTTGCCGAAGCCGAGCGTATCGACCAGCAAGACCCGACTGTCGACATTGGGAATGCTCTCGCGCACGAGGTCCTCGCCGGTCACGCCGAGGTGCACGGCGCCGCGCGCCAGTTGCGAGGCGATTTCGCTCGCCGACAGATAGGCGATCTCGACATTATCGAGGCCCGTGATGGTGCCGCGATATTCGCGGGCGCCGCGCGGTTTGGCGAGCGTAAGCCCGGCCCGCGCGAAAAAGGCTTCCGCGTTCTCCTGCAGCCGGCCCTTGGATGGAACGGCGAGAACGAAAGGCGTGCTCATGACGCACTCCCTGCGTTGCGGCCGATCTTTCTGACTGCGTCGACCCAGATCGCAAAACCAACGGCGGGGATCGGCTCGCCCGAGCCGATCTGGGTCAGCAGCCTGTCATAGCGGCCGCCCGCCACCAGCGGCTCGGAGCCATTGCCTTTGTTGTGAAGCTCGAATTCGAAGCCGGTGTAGTAGTCGAGTCCGCGCCCGAACGAGGTCGAGAAACGCAACCTGGAGACATCGATACCGCGGGCCGCCATGAAGCCCACCCGGCTCTCGAATTGATCGACCGAGCCTGCGATATCGACCTTCGCGTCGGAGGCGAGCGCGCGCAGCTGTGCGATCGAGTCGTCGGGACTGCCCGATATCGCGAGGAAACGCCGGATCACGCCTACTGCTTCGCGCGGCAGGGCGCCGCCCTTGAGCGTGGATTGCTCGAGAAAGCGGTCGGCGATCTCGGCGGTCGTGCGGCCGCCGACATTGGTGGCGCCCGCGATCGACATCAGGTCGGTGACGAGCGCGAGCGCAGCCTTGCGGTCGGAGCCGGCAAGCGCAGCCAGCACGCCTTCGTATTCGTTGCGGCTGCCGCCGGTCGCCAGCGTCAGCCGTTCGAGATCCTGTTCCAGGCTGATCTTTCGGTTGAAGTCCTTGATCAGCCGGCGCCGCCACACCGGATAAAGATCGAGCGCGTCGAGGAGTGCGTTGAACAGGGCGACGTCGCCGGTGCGGATTTCGACGTCGTGCAGGCCAAACGCACCGGTGGCTCCGAGCGCCAATGCCAGCATCTCAGCGTCGGCCGCGGCGCGGTCGTGCCGTCCGAAGGATTCGATGCCGGCCTGCAGGAACTCGCTTGGTCGCCCGCCGCGGTATCTAAATACAGGTCCGAGATAGCTGAAGCCCGCCGGCTGGCCGGCCCGATTCGAGGCGAGGTAGTCCCGGGCCACGGGGATGGTGAGGTCGGGGCGCAGGCACAGCTCCTCGCCGGTGGCATCCGTGGTCAGGTACAGGCTCTTGCGGATGTCTTCGCCAGAGAGGTCCAGGAAGGGCTCGGCGGGCTGCAGGATCGCGGGCTCGGCCCGGACATAACCGGCCTGCGCGAACGACAACAGCAGCGCGTCCGCCCAGGCGGAGCCAGCAGCAGATGGGGTGGCAGTTGCGGTCATCGTTCGATCTGGACCTGCGAAAAAAGGGTTTGCGGTTCCGCTTGGCGCAGCCCCTTAGCATGGCTGGGGGGCGGTTTCGACAGGCATACGACCGATGGCTTAACGGCTGGCCAATTCTGCCCCGGCGCGCCAGTCGCCCAGCACCGACTGCACCAGCGCCAGGGCGGCCACCGCGGCGGTATCGGCCCGCAGGATCCGGGGGCCCAGCGACAGCCGCAGGACGAGTGGCTGCCGCAGTAGAAGCGCGCGCTCCTCCTTGGCGAACCCGCCCTCGGGACCGATCAGCACGTCGATCCCCCCGAAGCCGTCCGGTGTTCCTTGAAGCGTCGGTATCGGGCTTTGCGTGTCGGCGGCCTCATCGCAGAACACCAGGAGGCGCCCGCTGTCACGCCGATCGAGGAAGCAATCGAGCGGAAGGGGCTCGGCCACCACGGCCAGGCTCAGGATGCCGCATTGTTCGGCCGCCTCGATGGCGTTGGCGCGCATCCGCTCGCCATTGACCCGCGCCACCTGGGTGAAGCGCGTCAGGACCGGTTGAAGCCTGGACGCGCCCATCTCGACCGCCTTCTGAACCATGTAGTCGAGCCGTGCATGCTTAAGCGGCGCAAAGACGTAAACGAGGTCCGGCAGGCGATCCTGCGGCCGCGTCTGGGCAAGGATGGTGAGGCTTTCCGGCCGTTTCCTGCCCGAGATCTCGGCCCGCCATTCGCCGTCGCGCCCGTTGAAGACCAGAATTGGGTTCCCGGCGCCGAGGCGCAGGACATTGCCGAGATAGTTAATCTGGTCGCGCTCGAGCGCCACCAGACTGCCAGTGGCGAGGGGGGCGTCGACATAAAGGCGAGGGGCGTTGAAGTCGAAGGCAGGCATGAGGCTTAAGGTCCGATTCCTCCTCGTTCTTAGCCGAAAGCGGTACCATTCGGGGCAATTTTCGCCTTTGAATGCGGCTCCGCGCCGCGCTGTTGCCAAATTCCACGGTTGTTTAGATGCTGCGGGAATCGTAAAACGCCATTCGGACGTCGCGCTTCAAAGGAAGATGTCGGACCTTCGACCCTGCCGGAGAAATAGCCTTGATCATCCGTAGCCTCATGGTTCCGCTTGCTGCCGCCATGGTCGCGCTCGGCGCTGGGCAGGCCTTTGCGCAGGGCGCGTTTCCTGCGCCGCTGCCCGGCCAGACGGCGAGGCAGCACGATTCCGCCTTTCCGCCGGTCAACGGTAGCGCGCCGGCAGCGTCCATCGGGACATCCCCCCAGTCTGCGTTTCCCTCCGCCGGCGCACCGCCGATCGGTGGCGGCGGATTTTCAGCGGCTCCGCCGACCCAGTCCGGTCCCTCCGACGACTGCATGAAGCAGTTCATGCCGCTGCGCGAGGAAGCCGAGAAGCGCGGCAAGATGATCAAGGCCGCGAGCGACCGCCATGCGGGGCCGGACGAAGCCTGCAAGCTGATCGGGGCCTACGGCCAGGCCGAACTCAAGATGCTCAAGTATGTGGAGTCCCATGCCGCCAAATGTGGAATTCCGCAGCAGATCGCCGAGCAGTTGAAGGCCGGTCGCAAGAATACGGAAGCGCTGCAGAAGAAGGTCTGTACGGTGGCGGAGCAGATGCAGCAGCAAAGACCATCCGGTCCGTCGCTGAGCGAGGTCCTGGGTTCCTCCTCGCTGCCTGAGGCGAACGCCGCCAAGAAGGGCGGCAGCACCTTCGATACGCTGAACGGCAACGTCCTCACGCGATGATCCACCCCGCCGACGGGGCCGCCCGCGTTGCCGATTCCACCGGCAACTGGGTCGACACGCGCGCCCCGCAGTGGTCACGGCCTTACTTGCGACTTTCGCGTTTCGACCGGCCGATCGGCTCATGGCTGCTGCTGCTGCCGTGCTGGTGGTCGGCGGCCCTTGCCGCCGGAATGGCCAACGACGTCCGCCAGTTGCCGCTTCAGATCGTGCTGTTCTTTATCGGCGCCTTCGTCATGCGCGGCGCCGGCTGCACCTGGAATGACATTACCGACCGCGATCTCGACGCCAGGGTCGAACGGACGCGCTCGCGGCCCATTCCCGCTGGACAGGTGAGCGTCAGGCAGGCCTCGGCCTTTCTCGTCGCGCAGGCACTGATCGGATTGCTCGTGCTGGTGCAGTTCAACGGCTTCGCGGTTCTGACCGGCATCGCCTCGCTGCTCATCGTCGCCATCTATCCGTTCATGAAACGGATCACCTGGTGGCCGCAGGTGGTGCTGGGACTTGCGTTCTCATGGGGTGCATTGATGGGCTTTGCGGCCACGTTCGCGCAAATCGATCTCACGGCGCTCGCGCTGTATGCAGGATCGATATCGTGGGTGATTGGCTACGACACCATCTATGCGCATCAGGATGCCGAGGACGACGCGCTGATCGGCATCAAGTCGACGGCGCGACTGTTCGCCGAGCGCACCCACCAGGCGCTGGTTCTCTTCTATGCGGTGGCGGCAATGCTGATCGGTGCGGCGCTGGTCCTGGCGCATGCCGGCTGGCCGGCCTGGCTTGGCCTTGCTGCCTTTGCCGCGCATCTTGCGTGGCAGATCCGCCGACTGAAGATCGACGATAGCGCGCTGTGCCTTCGGCTGTTCAAGTCGAACCGCGACGCGGGGCTGTTGCTGTTCGCGGGTCTGGTGGTGGACGCTGTCGTGCGGGCCGCCTGAACTCGGCGCGGTTCAGTTCCGCGCGATGATCTCGCGCTCGTCGCGATGAATCTTCGTGGGCTCGAGCGGGTTGCCCCGGCGCCGCCGCACCAGGAATTTCGGCCGCCGCGCACGGATCACGTTGTGGCGCCGCCGCCTCGGGGCGGGCTCGCGCGTCGCCTCGTCCTCGATTTGCGGAAGCGCGAAGATCCTGCTCCAGGCAGGCCAGGCGGCTTCGATTTCCTCCGGGTCTGTGCTGACGCAGAGCGGAATGCTCAGGGACGGGTCGCGATGAACAAGAACGAGCATCTGCGCGTCGTCGATGTCGCGCAGTGCGATGCCGTGAAAATCGCACACGCGAACGCTGACGGCCATCCGCATGCCGCGAACGGCGCGGCGCATCACGACGCGTTCGCGATGAAGCTCGATGTGACGCACGGAACCGTCGGCGCGGGCATCGTGCGCGTTGAAGCTGACCGGAAGAGAAAGAGGGTCGAGCCGCAATGCGCGGCCCGACCCGGCGGGATTGATCCCGCTTTTTGCTGTTTGACGCCTCACGGCTTGGTCTCCCCGCCGGGATTATGTTCCCGGTCGATGCGCAAAGCCTAATCCGACCTTGTCCGTATTGCCTTAAAAAGGCTGGTTAATCCGCCGTCACCGCCTCGCATGATTGACAAGAGCTTGGCGCGCATGATTGACGACTCGTTGCGCGGAAACCGAGAATTGCATCTTCGAACAGGGCGAAAATGCTTGAAGTCAGCGCCGATCGGGCACATTTGGAGAGTTAGCCGGTTTGCCTCGCGGCCGTCCTTCAATCCTTCAGGATTTTGTTCGTGATCTCTTCACCATCAGCTGCGTCCACGCAGCCCGCCAAAGTTATCCACTCGGATCTGTTCAATCAGTCCGCCCTCAGCGACCTGGCGCAGCGCCTCGTGGAAGCGGCGCGGCGCGCCGGCGCCGATGCGGCGGACGCGATTGCGGTGCGCGGCGTCTCGCAGAGCGTCGAGGTGCGGGACGGGCGCGTCGAGGAGTCGGAGCGCTCCGAGGGTGACGACGTCGGCCTACGTGTCCTGGTCGGCCAGCGCCAGGCGGTGGTCTCGACCAACGACGTCGGCGGCGACAGCGTGGCCCAACTCGCCGAACGGGCGGTCGCGATGGCGCGCGTGGCGCCCGAGGACAAGTTTGTCGGGCTCGCCGATCCGGCGCTGCTGGCGCGCGATTTTCCCGACCTCGATCTGCTCGACGGCGAAATCCCGTCGACCGCGGAACTCGAACGACGGGCCAAGCAGGCGGAAAGCGCGGCGCTTGCCGTGAAGGGCGTCACCAAGTCGGGCGGCGCGTCGGCTTCGGCCGGCGTCGGCGGCATGGTGCTGGTCACGAGCAGCGGTTTCCACGGTGCCTATCTGCGTTCGAGCCAAGGCGTCTCGGCGACGGCGATCTCGGGCGAGGGCACCGGCATGGAGCGCGACTACGACTTCACGTCGGCGCCTCACGCCGAGGATCTGCTTGCGCCGGACGAGGTCGGTCGTTCCGCCGGCGAGCGTACGGTGGCGCGCGCCAACCCACGCAAGGTCGAGACCTGCAAGGTGCCGGTCGTGTTCGATCCGCGCGTGGCGGGATCCCTGGTCGGCCATCTGGTCGGCGCGGTCAACGGCGCGGCGATCGCGCGCAAGACCAGCTTCCTGAAGGATCGGCTAGGCCAGCAACTCTTCGGCAAGGACATCCGCATCATTGACGATCCGTTGCGGCGGCGCGGCTTGCGGTCGCAGCCATTCGACGCCGAAGGCGTTGCGGTGAAGAAGCTTGCGATCATCGACGGCGGCGTCCTGACCACGTGGCTGCTCGATTCGGCAACCGGGCGCGAACTCGGCCTTGCGACGACCGGACATGCCCATCGCGGCGTTTCATCCTCGCCCTCGCCCGGACCGTTCAACCTGCATCTGGAGGCTGGCGAGCCGACCCCGGCCGAACTGATGGCCGACATCGGCCAAGGCTTCTATGTCACCGACCTGATCGGCTCGGGCGTCAACGGCGTCACCGGCGACTACAGCCGCGGCGCCTCCGGGTTCTGGATCGAGAACGGCAAGATCACCTATCCGGTGAGCGAGGTGACGATCGCCGGTCACCTCATCGAAATCTTCAAGTCGCTGGCGCCGGCCAATGACCTTAAATTCCGCTACGGCATCAATGCGCCGACGGTGCGCATCGAGGGGCTGACGCTTGGGGGACGTTGAGACGCAAGAAACGCGCGGCAGGATTTTGAGGCGCGACGCAACGCTGCTGAAGCACACGGTGCGCGAGGCGGGTGCGCTCGCGCTGTCAATGTTCCGGACCGAGCTGAAGAAGTGGACCAAGGGTGCGTCCTCGCCGGTGTCCGAGGCCGACATCGCGGTCAACGACCTCCTTGAGGAGAAGTTGCGCTCGGCCACGCCTGATTACGGCTGGTTGTCGGAGGAGAGCGCGGACGACGAGACGCGACTCTGCAAGGATTTCGTGTGGATCGTCGATCCGATCGACGGCACGCGGGGCTATATCGCCGGTCACGACGATTGGTGCGTCAGCGTCGCGTTGATCGCGGGCGCATCTCCGGTGCTGGCGGCGGTATTCGCGCCGGCGCTGGATCAGTTCTTCTTCGCCGCGCGCGGGCAGGGCACCGCCCTCAACGACAGGCCCGTCCGTGCAACTACGGGCACCGCGCTCGAATTCTCCCGCATGGCCGGTCCGAAGCCGCTGGTCGAGCGGCTCAAGCAAGGCCCGGGGGAAATCAGGCTGCATCCGCGAATCGGTTCGCTCGCGCTTCGGCTGTGCCGGGTTGCGGAAGGCAGCCTCGATGCTGCCTTCGCCGGCGGACAGAGTCGCGATTGGGACCTTGCCGCAGCCGATTTGATCGTGCAGGAGGCCGATGGTAATATGACCGCTCTCACCGGAGATCCCATCCTCTACAATCGCCGGGACGTGGCGCATGGAGTGCTGGTGGCAGCGGGTCGCGATCGTCATGCGAGCATCGTCTCGCACTTTCGAACCCGCCCCTTGCGCTGACCGCTCCCGTTGTGCTTATCGAGAGCCTTGCTTGCCGGGCCGCGCTTTAGGAAAGAACTGTCATGTCGGATAATGCCCCGCAGCAGCAACTGCTCCATCTCGTCATTGGTGGCGAGCTGATCGATCTCGAGCGCAACACGTTCAAGGATCTCGACAAGGTCGATATTGTCGGCGTGTTTCCGGACTACACCGGCGCCTATGCGGCGTGGAAGGCCAAGGCCCAGCAGACGGTCGACAACGCGCATATGCGCTACTTTATCGTCCACCTTCACCGGTTACTCGACCCGGGCCACGACACAAAGCCGTCAGTTTGAAACGACTGCTTCGCGATACGCTGCGAAGCAGCTGGTTTCAGTGTGCCGTCGGGGTTCTGGCGGCCGAGTATCTCCGGCTGGTGTGGCGGAC
This sequence comes from Bradyrhizobium sp., assembly GCF_016213215.1. Taxonomy (GTDB): domain Bacteria; phylum Pseudomonadota; class Alphaproteobacteria; order Rhizobiales; family Xanthobacteraceae; genus Bradyrhizobium. The sequence continues at coordinate 16,376 of NZ_JACRAW010000021.1, forward strand.
CAACAAGGTCATCATCGATCCGCCCGACATCTATCAGCGGGTCGAGCCGCAGATGCCCGCAATCTTCGCCTTTTGGCACGGCCAGCATTTCATGACTCCGTTCATCAAGAACAAGGAGAGCTACCGCGCCAAGGTCTTGATTTCGCGGCATCGCGACGGCGAATACAATGCCATCGTCGCCGAGCGCCTGGGCATCGGATCGATTCGCGGCTCCGGCGATCATGGTTCGGCATTCCACCGCAAGGGCGGCGTCGGCGCGTTCAAGGAAATGGTGCGCGCGCTCGATGACAACTATAATGTTGCCCTGACCGCGGACGTGCCGAAGCGCGCCCGGGTCGCAGGACTTGGCATTATCATGCTGGCAAGGGAATCGGGACGGCCGATCATGCCTTTCGCGATGGCGACCAGCCGGTACGTCCGCCTCGACAATTGGGATCGTACCACCATCAATTTGCCATTTGGGCGAGGCGCATTGGTCGGGATCAAGGAAATCAACGTGCCGCCTGATGCAGACTCCGAGACCATGGAGAACCTGCGCCAGGAACTCGAAGCCACCTTGAACGAAGCCACGCGCCGCGCCTATGAGCTTGTGGGTCGCCCCGAGGGGGGGCCGGAAAAGGGCCGGGAAAACGGCAATGCCTGATTCGCTGCCGATGACGCTGCGAATGTACCGGCACTTGTCGACGGCGATGGTGCCGCTTGCGCCGGCGCTGATCAAGCGCCGCCTCAAGCTGGGCAAGGAGGATCCGGCCCGGGTCGCCGAGCGCAGGGGCCTGAGCCAGGATACCCGGCCGCAGGGACCGCTGGTCTGGATCCATGGTGCCAGCGTCGGCGAGGTGCTGGCGGCTGCGGCCCTGATCCAGAAGCTGCGCGAGGCGAATATCCGGATACTCCTCACCTCGGGGACGGTGACGTCGGCCGCGGTCGTCGCCAAACGCTTTCCCCCCGACATCATCCACCAATACGTTCCGTACGATTCCCCGCGCTTTGTGGCGCGTTTCCTGGACCACTGGCGGCCTTCCCTCGCGCTGTTCATCGAATCGGACCTGTGGCCCAACCTGATCCTCGCCGGTGCGGCGCGGCGGCTGCCGATGGTCCTGATCAACGGGCGGATGTCGCCGCGCTCCTTCCCGCGCTGGCGGCAATTCTCCGGCACCATCGCGACCCTGCTCGGCAAGTTCGATATCTGCCTTGCGCAATCGCACACGGACGCCGAGCGCTTTGCGGCGCTCGGCAGCCCCAATGTCGTCACCACGGGCAACCTGAAGCTCGATGTGCCCGCGCCGCCTGCCGATCCGGCCAAGCTGGAACGGCTGATGTCGCTGACGCGCGGGCGCCCCATCATCGTGGCGGCATCGACCCATCCGGGCGAAGAGGAAATCCTGATCGAGACCCATCGTACGCTGGCGGGATTCTTCCCGTCGCTGCTGACGGTGAACGTGCCCCGCCATCCCGACCGCGGCGCGTCGATCGCGCGCACGGTGGCGGCTGCCGGCCTCAACGCCGCGCTGCGCTCGCGCGAGGAATTGCCGACAGGCGCGACCGAGATCTATGTCGCCGATACGATGGGCGAACTCGGGCTGTTCTACCGGCTGGCGCCGATCGTGTTCATGGGCGGGTCGCTGATCGAACACGGCGGGCAGAATCCGGTCGAGGCGGTCAAGTTAGGGGCCGCCGTCGTCCACGGCCCTCACGTGTTCAATTTCACCGACGTCTACGAGGCGCTCGATGTTGCCGGAGGCGCACGCCGCGTCGACACCCAGGAGGCGCTGGTGAAGCAGCTCGGACAATGGCTTGCCGACACCGCCGCGCGGGAGACCGTGCGTCGCGCCGGGGAGGGTGTTGTCGAGGAGCTCGGCGGCGCCCTGGAGCGCACGCTGAACGCGCTCGAGCCGTATCTGTTGCAGCTGCGGCTTGAAATGGGAGCCGCCAATGCGTGAGCCGGCCTTCTGGTACCGGCCACGATCCTTCAAGTCGCATTTGCTACGGCCCCTTGGCGCGCTCTACGGCGCCATCGCCGCGCGCCGGCTCGAGCGCAAGGGCCTGGAGGCCGGCATCCCGGTCCTTTGCGTCGGCAATTATCACGTCGGTGGCGCCGGCAAGACGCCCACCGTTCTGGCCCTGGCGAAGCTCCTGCGCGAGCTCGGCGAGAAACCGGTGGTCCTCAGCCGCGGCTATGGCGGACGGCTGCGTGGGCCGGTCATGGTCGACCGCAACCGGCACAGCGCCGCCGATGTCGGGGACGAGCCGCTGATGATGGCGCGCGGCATTCAGGTTGCCGTGTCGCGCGACCGTATCGGGGGCCTGGCGCTTGCCAAGTCGCAAGGCGCGACAGTGGTCCTGATGGACGACGGCTTCCAGAATCCGGCCATCCACAAGGATGCCTCGCTGATCGTGATCGACAGCGAACGGGGGCTCGGCAACGGCAAGGTGTTTCCGGCGGGACCGTTGCGCGCGCCGCTGGGTGCGCAAATGGCGCGCACCGATGCGCTGGTCGTGATCGGTGACGGCCACGCCGCCGATGGGCTCGCCGCCGAGATCGCCGCGCAGGACAAGCCGGTTCTAGGAGCGCGGTTGAAGCCGGATGCCGGATCGGTAGCCGAACTGTTTGGCCGGCGCGTCCTGGCCTTCGCCGGCATCGGCGATCCACAGCGCTTCTTCCGGACGCTGCGCGCCAGCAGGATCGACGTGGTCAAGGCGCGCCCCTTTGCCGATCACCATTTCTTTTCGAAGGGCGAGCTCGAGGAACTGCTGGCCGAGGCCGGACGCGAGGGGTTGACTCTCGTCACGACCGAGAAGGATCTGGCGCGGCTGCGCGGCAGTGAAGGGCTGCCCGATGGGGCCGACTCCGTCGTGCCCTTTGCGGTCGTGCTTGAGTTCGACGACCCGGCGAAGATGCGGAAGTTCGTCACCGAGCGCCTGTTCAAGGCGCGCGAGCGCAGGCTCGCGGGAAGGTAACTGCAAGGTAGGGTGGGCAAAGCGCAGCGTGCCCACCATGCATCTTCCTCTCGGTTCAACCCTCGGACTTCACCGCGCGGGGAAAATGCCGTTGCAGCACGGAGCTCGGAAGCGAGTAGGCCTCCTGCAGGTCGACGCTCCAATATTTGAGCTCGTCGAGCGGGATCCGGACGTCGGTGACCGCGCAGCGCACATAGGTTCCCGGCGAGATCACGCGGAAATCGCCATCAAGATATTGCACCTGCGCTTCGCCATGGCCCGAGGGGCCGAACTTGTTCAGCAAGGTCGAAACTCTCCGATCGGTCCCCGAAGGGGATGCGTTTGTGGATTCGATCTAGCATAGATAAGTGCTGATGTCCGCCCGTCAAATCCCACCGATTTGTGATGTTTTCGCGGCGATCTCGCGTGTTACTTGCTGTCGGGCAAATCGCCTCAAAACCTGTCAAGCGTCCGCGACATAAATATTTCTCGTTTACCGAATTCGGAATTGGCGTATACGCGACTCGTCTCACCCGACACGAGGGGCGTATCGCGATCGTCACGAAACGCGGGCTGGGATGCGGTGGACGCGACGGCGTCGGCGCGAAAACGGAATCGCAGGGCGAGTCTTCTCGTGAGTGATCGACCGGCGCGCAGGACGAACGATGTTGCTCGCGTACGGCAAAACCGTGTGGTCCTGGCTGCCGTTGCTGCAGTCAAGCTTCGCGGAGGCGAAGCTGCCCGACCGGGTTCGGCTTTCGCCGCCAATCTGCGGAGCGACGGTGACAAACAAGAATTCGTCGCCGGGGAGAGCGCGGCATAAGCCGTAAAGCCACTGCCGGGTGTCGTCGGCTGTACCTGTATGCTCGTGTGCAGCTTCTTTGCGCAATACGCACACGAGACCGCGGGTGCAGCGGGCACCCGGTCTTCCCTGCGCCCTCTGTTTCTCAAGAGGGTGAAGAGGACAGCAAACCTCGGGCGCACCGCGCCGCGAGAATGCGGACTCGTGCCTCATGCGTCATTGCGAGGAGCGTGAGCGACGAAGCAATCCGGACTCTCTCCGCGGCACAACTCTGGATTGCTTCGCTTCGCTCGCAATGACGATGTTGAGGAAGAATGCGCCACACGCTTCATCCTCATGCCGGGCAAAAGCGCGAAGCGCGTCTGCGCGCCAGACTTCCCGGGCATCCACGTCTTTCCTCGCGAGCGGCAACGCGTGGATGGCCGGGCAAGCCTGGACACGCCCGGGCACGACGATTCAAGCATCAGATGTGGTTCAATGCCGTCGTCAGAACAGGCTGCCCTGATCGACCGGCTTGGCTACGCGTTTGGGCGCCGGCTTGGCTTCGCGGGAGGAAGGCTCGGACTGGCTTGGCTTGGACTGGCTTGGCTTGGAGTGGCTTGGCTTGGGCTGGCCTGGATCGCGCGGTGCCGGTCCCGCGCTTTCGGCGTCGGCGGTTGCGCCTACGCGGCCGTCGGCGAATTCGATCGACAGATGCGTGCCGGGCGTGACGCTGTCTGCCGCGTGCACGGGATGGCCAACCTCGTCGCGCACCAGCGCAAAGCCGCGCGCCAGCACGCTGCGATAGGACAGCGCCGAGAGCAATTTGCTGCTGTGGTCGACGCGCGCATCGAGCCGTTGCAGCATGGTCCCAAGCGCGCGTCGGGCGCGCTCGGCAAGGCGCTGGGTGCGCTCGCGCTCACGCGCAATCGCATGGCGCTGCGCCTGCGCGTTGGCAAGCCTCGAAGCCTTCAGCCGAAGCGCGAGGCTGCCATAGCGATCGCGCCGTTGCCGCAACAGCCCGCGCGCCGCAAGATGCAGCCGTTCACCGGAGACGGTGAGGCGATGGCCGGATTGCGCGATCTGGCCGTGCAGCACCCGCAAGGTCAGGCGGGCGCTGGCCGCCGCGAAGCGGCGGAAATGCGCGTGGGTGTTGGCCTTGAGACCGCGGGGCAGGGCAGAACTTGCCCCATCGAGGCGCTGGCGCGGGATAGCCAACAGTTCGCTCGCCGCAGGCAGCGCCCGGGCCGCCGCCCGCAACTCGTTGCGGCGGCTTTCCTGGCCGCGCTGCCAGCAGGCGCGGTTGCGGCGCGCGAGGTCGGCGACCTCGGCGAACAATTCGCTGCGCACCGGAACGGCCATCTCGGCCGCCGCGGTCGGCGTCGGCGCGCGCTTGTCGGCAGCGAAATCGATCAGCGTGATATCGGTCTCGTGTCCGACCGCCGAGATCAGCGGGATCATGCTGTCGGCCGCGGCGCGCACCACGACCTCCTCGTTGAACGACCACAAATCTTCCAGCGAGCCGCCGCCGCGCGCGACGATCAGTACGTCCGGCCGGGGAATCCTCCCCCCTTCCGGCAGCGCGTTGAAGCCGCGGATGGCCGCGGCGATCTGCTCGGCCGAGCCTTCGCCCTGCACCCGGACCGGCCAGACCAGGACGCGTCGGGGAAAGCGGTCCTCGAGGCGGTGCAGGATGTCGCGGATCACGGCGCCCGTCGGCGATGTGACGACGCCGATCACCTCCGGCAGCCACGGCAGGAGCTGTTTGCGGGCCTCATCGAACAGGCCTTCGGCGGCGAGCTTCTTCTTGCGCTCTTCCATCAGCGCCATCAAGGCGCCGATACCGGCGGGCTCCAGCGCCTCGATCACGATCTGGTACTTGGAGGAGCCCGGATAGGTGGTGAGCTTGCCGGTGGCGATGACCTCCAGCCCTTCCTGGGGCTTGAAGCGCATCCGGTACAGGGCGCTTTTCCAGATCACCGCCTCGATCTTGGCGTTCTCGTCCTTGAGCGCGAAGTAGCAGTGGCCGGAGGAATGGGCGCCGCGGAAACCGGAAATCTCCCCGCGCACGCGCACATGCCCATAGGCGTCTTCCACCGTGCGCTTCAGCGCGACGGACAGTTCCGAAACGGTGAATTCGGGAGCGTTGAGCAGGGTTTCCGCTGGCGGCATCTTGATGGATCGATTCGGGCTGTTTGCAGGGTTACCGGTAGCCAATGTCACGGGCAACCACATATCCACACCGCCAGCGGCGGCGTTTGTTGCGGCGAACCAACACCATGCTAAACCCGTTACCTTACCGCGGCAACTTTCGGTCTGGCTGATCTCATGCGCATTCTCCTACTTGGTTCCGGCGGCCGCGAACACGCCCTGGCGTGGAAGATCGCGGCTTCCCCCCTGGTGACGAAGCTCTGGTGCGCGCCCGGCAATGCCGGTATCGCGCGCGAAGCCGAATGCATCTCGCTCGATGTCGCGAACCACGCCGCCGTGATCGAGTTCTGCGAGAAGAACGCAGTTGAATTGGTCGTGGTCGGACCCGAGACGCCGCTCGCCGCCGGCATTGTCGATGACCTCGCCAGCGCCGGCATCAAGGCGTTCGGGCCGAGCAGGCTAGCTGCGCAGCTCGAGAGTTCGAAGGGTTTCACCAAGGCGCTGTGCACCGAGTTCGGCATTCCGACCGGCGCCTATCAGCGCTTTGACAATGCCGACGCCGCCCTTGGCTATGTCCGCACCCAAGGCGCGCCGATTGTGGTCAAGGCCGACGGGCTTGCCGCGGGCAAGGGTGTCGTGGTGGCGCAGACAGCGCGAGAGGCCGAGGACGCCATCGCCATGATGTTCGAGGGCGCCTTCGGCGCGGCCGGCGCCGAGGTCGTGATCGAGGAATTCCTGCCCGGCCGCGAGGTCAGCTTCTTTGCCCTGTGCGACGGCGAGACCGCGATTCCGCTGGCGTCCGCCCAGGACCACAAGCGCGTGTTCGACAACGATGTCGGGCCGAACACCGGCGGCATGGGCGCCTATTCGCCGACGCCGCTGGTGACGCCACAGGTTCACGACGCGATCATGGCGAAGATCATCCTGCCGACGGTGGCCGGCATGAAGGCCCGCGGCACGCCGTATCGCGGCGTGCTCTATGCCGGGATCATGCTGACGGAGCAGGGCCCAAAACTGTTCGAGTTCAACGTCCGCTTCGGCGATCCGGAGTGCCAGGTTCTGATGCTGCGGATGATGTCGGACATCGTGCCGGCATTCCTCGCTGCCTGCGACGGCCAACTGAAGAATTTCGATCTGCGCTGGTATCCGCAGTCCGCGTTGACCGTGGTGATGGCTGCCAAGGGTTATCCCGGCGACTACAAGAAAGGGACCCGCATCGACGGGCTCGATGATGCCGCGGAGGTCGAGGGTGTCGAGATCTTTCATGCCGGCACGGCTGCCACGGACGGCGCGATCCTCGCCAATGGCGGGCGGGTGCTGAACGTCTGCGCCCTGGGCAAGACCGTCACCGAGGCCCAGGCGCGCGCCTACCAGGCGATCGACCGCATCCGCTGGCCGGACGGCTTCTGTCGCCGCGACATCGGCTGGCAGGCGGTGGAAGCGGAGAAGGCAAAGGATTGAGAGCCGTCATTCCGGACGGCGCGTAGCGCCGATCCGGAATCTCGACGTTGTTTTGCTGTGGCGGCTCCCCAAGTTCGAGATTCCGGGTTCGGTGCTCCGCACCGCCCCGGAATGACGAACAGAACAAGGGAGAGCGAGGATATATGTCCGATCTTGCCGATCTGTTTCCCGGTTTTGCCTCCGAATGGATCAACACGGAGCAGGGTCGCATCTTCGCCCGCGTCGGCGGCGAGGGACCCCCGCTGCTGCTCCTGCATGGCTTCTCCGAGACGCATGTGATGTGGCATCGCGTGGCGCCTCAACTGGCCGATCATTTCACGCTGATCATCGCCGACCTGCCCGGTTACGGCTGGTCCGACATGCCGGTGAGCGATGCGGATCATACCCCCGACACCAAGCGCGCGAGGGCGCGCGCCATGGTGGACGTGATGGAGCGGCTGGGCCACGTGCATTTCGGCCTTGCCGGCCACGACCGCGGCGGGCGTGTCGCCTATCGGCTGGCGCTCGATCATCCCGGCCGGCTGTCGCGCCTTGCCGTCCTCGACATTCTGCCGACCTATAACTACTGGGAACGGATGAACCGCCAATATGCGCTGAAGATCTATCACTGGACCTTCCTGGCGCAGCCGCATCCGCTGCCGGAGACGCTGATCTCGAGCAACGGCGAATTCTTCCTGCGCTTCAAGATGGCGAGCCAGACGAAATCGACGAATCTCGACGCCATCGACAGGCGCGCGCTGGAGCATTATCTCGCGCCGTTCCGCGATCCGTCGCGACTGCATGCGATGTGCGAAGACTATCGCGCCGGCGCCTATGCCGATTACGAGATCGACAAGGCGGATTTTGAGGCCGGCAAGAAGATCACGATCCCGATGCTGGCGCTGTGGGGTGATGCCGGCATTGCGAGCGCCGCGGCGACGCCGCTCGAAACCTGGAAGCAGTGGGCGACGAACGTGTCGGGCATGCCGGTCGATTCCGGGCATTTCCTCACGGAAGAGAACCCCGATGTCACCGCCAAGGCGTTGCGCGAGTTCTTCCTTGCGCAATAAGAGAAAACCCTCATCCCAGGAGCATCGCGCAGCGATGCGTCTCGAGGGGTGGCCTCATCCTTCGAGACGCTTGCTTCCCCAGGACGAGGGTCCCCTACCGCCGTTCCTTGAAGAAGTCCTTGAGCAACGCCGCAGCCTCGCTTTCGCCGACGGCGGAGTAGATTTCAGGGACATGGTGGCAGGTCGGGGAGGCAAAGAATCGCACGCCGGATTCCACCGCGCCGCCCTTGGGGTCGGCGGCGCCGTAATAGAGCCGTCGGATCCTTGCAAAGGAGATGGCGCCGACACACATGGTGCAGGGCTCCAGCGTGACGTAGAGATCGCAGTCCACCAGCCGTTCGGTGCCGATGGCCTCGGCGGCTTGCCGGATCGCCAATATCTCGGCGTGGGCGGTGGGGTCGCAGTCGGTGAGGGTGCGGTTACCTGCCGTGGCGATCACCTTGTAATTGCGCACGATTACGCATCCGATCGGAACTTCGCCCGCTTTTCCGGCATTTTCCGCCGTTTTCAGGGCCAAATCCATGAAAGATGGGGCACTCACGCCTCGTATCATCGGAAGAAACCTGCTAGTAGCTGCGCCTTCAGCAAAAGTGGATACCGGTTTTGCGTGAGAATGCGGCTCGATAACCGAGCACGCATGAACGCCTCTTGAGCTTACAATACAGCGAGAAACCCTTCATGCCCCGCGACAACGATAAAGACAACGATTCCCGCGGCCGGCGTGACCGGGCCCCGCGCAAGGGCCGTTCGGGCGTTCCGCGCGGCCCGGAGAAGAAGTTCGCCAAGCGCGGCTTTGCCGGCAAGGGTGATGGCGACAAGCCGTTCGCCGGCAAGCGCGAGGGCCGCCCGTTCCGCAGCCGCGACGAAGAGGCCCCGCGCCGGGATGCTGGCGACCGGCCGAGATTCAAGCGCGACGATCGTCCGCGCGGCGATCGGCCCTATGCCGATCGTTCCTCGCGCGACGGCGAGAAGCGCTCATTCAAACCGCGCGGAGACCGCCCGAACTTCGATCGCGATGACCGTGCGCCACGCGGCCGGGATCGGGGCGAGTCGCGCCCGGCGGGGCGATTCTCCGAGAAGAAATTCGGCGACAAGCGGCCGTATGCGCCGCGCGGCGAACGGCCCGAGAGAAAATTTGGCGACGACCGGAAATTTTCGCGCGGAGCGGATCGTCCCAGGGAGGATCGCAACAGCGCCCGAGGCGATCGCGCGCCGCGCAAGGATTTCGGCAGCCGCGGTCGGGACCGTAGCAATGATTTCGGGGGCCGCGAGCGGGGAGACCTGAAGCCGTGGCAGAAGCGTGACGCGGGACCGCGCGAGGGCCGCGAGAGCAGCGAGCGTCCGCGGTTCTCACGCTCGCGCGATGACCGCGCCCCGGGCGATCGTCCATTTCGCGATCGTCCGAAATTCGATCGCCCCCGCGAGGATCGACCGAAGTTTGATCGGCCCCGTCGCGATCGGGAGGGAAGCTCAGGCGAGCGTGGCAACGAGCGTCCGAAGTTTGATCGGCCGCGCGAGGATCGTCCCAAGTTCGATCGCCCTCGGCGTGATCGCGATGGCGAGCGGGGTGAACACGGCGCCGACCACTCGAAATTCGATCGTCCGCGCCAGCAGCCCGAAAGCCGTGGCGATTGGCAGGAACATCCGCGCAGCGAGCCGCGGTCCCGGGATCGCTTTGCCGACCGTCCTCGCCGCGACAACGAGGACGACAGCAAGGTCTTCGCCAAGCGTCCGGCCTTCGGCGGCCGCGGCGCCTATCGCGAACGCAAGCCCGATTTCGACAAGCGTGCACCTCGCGAGGAGCCGAAGCCCAAGAAGACCGGCGAGCGCATCGCCAAGGTGCTGGCCCGTGCCGGGCTCGCCTCGCGGCGCGATGCCGAGGAGTGGGTCGTGCAGGGCCGCGTGACCGTCAACGGCCGCCTGATCAATTCACCGGCGCTCGACGTCACGCCAAACGATGTCGTTGCGGTCGATGGCAAGCCGTTGCCGCCGCGCGAGCGCACGCGCCTGTTCCTCTATCACAAGCCACGCGGGCTGATGACGACGCATGACGATCCCGAAGGGCGGCCGACCGTGTTCGACAATCTGCCCGAGGGTCTGCCGCGGTTGATCAGCATCGGACGGCTCGATTTCAACACCGAAGGCCTGCTCCTGCTCACCAATGACGGCGGGCTTGCGCGCGTGCTCGAATTGCCGGAGACCGGCTGGCTGCGGCGCTACCGCGTCCGCGCCCATGGCGAGATCACGCAAGCGCAGCTCGATCAGTTAAAGAATGGCATCGAGGTCGAGGGCGTCAAATACGGGCCGATCGACGCGACGCTGGAGCGGGACCAGGGCGCGAATGTGTGGCTGGTGGTTGCGATCCGCGAGGGCAAGAACCGCGAGGTGCGCAATGTGTTGGCCCATCTCGGGCTGGATGTGAACCGGCTGATCCGGGTTTCCTACGGCCCGTTCCAACTGGGCGAGATCGCCGAAGGCGAAGTCGACGAGGTGAAGACCCGCGTGCTCCGTGAGCAACTCGGCGAAAAGTTGATCGCGCAGGCGGGTGCGGAGTTCGGCAGGTTGCCGCAGGACTCGCCTCGCGAGGAGGGCGAACCATCGCGGGATCAGAAGCCGTTCAAGCCGCGCGGCAAGAGCGGACTCATCGAAGACCGCAAGGGCCGCCGCGTACTGGTGCAGCGCACCGGCAGCGAAGAGGCACGTGGCCGCAACGACGCGGAGGCCGCCGGCTGGGGCCCGCCGCGCCGCCCGAAACGTGGCTATCACGGCAAGCGCGATCTGAAGCCGCGGGAGGAGTAGGGGCGGCTGATGCGCATCGTCGGCGGACGATTGAAGGGCCGTACTCTGGCTTCGCCCTCCTCGCGCGACATCCGTCCGACGGCGGATCGGCTGCGCGAGTCCGTGTTCAACATCCTGATGCATGCCTACGACGATCCGATTCAAGGCGCGCGCGTGGTCGACCTGTTCGCCGGCACCGGCGCGCTGGGCATCGAGGCGATCTCGCGCGGGGCGGCTTTTGCGCTGTTTGTCGACAATGGCACCGAGGCGCGGGCGCTGCTCCGCAACAACATCGAATCGCTCGGCCTCGGCGGAGTGACGAAGGTGTTCCGCCGCGACGCGAGCAACCTCGGCCCGGCGCATCCTGTCGAGCCGTTCTCGCTGGTGTTCCTCGATCCGCCTTATTCGATGGGCCTTGCCGAGAAGGCGCTCGCCTCTCTGCGCGACGGCGGCTGGCTGACGCCGGGCGCGCTCGTTGTGGTCGAGGAAGCGAAAGCCGCGCAGTTCAAGGCGCCCGAAGGCTTCAAGGAGGTGGAGCGGCGCGCCTATGACGATACCGAGTTCGTGTTCTTGAGGAGCAGCAGCTCGTAACTTGTTGCTACCTGCGCCCGAACAGCTTCTCGATATCCGAGAGCTTCAATTCGACATAGGTCGGTCGGCCGTGATTGCATTGACCGGAATTGGGCGTCTCTTCCATCTCGCGCAGAAGCGCGTTCATCTCTTCGGGCTTGAGCCTTCTCCCGGCGCGCACCGAGCCGTGACAGGCCATCGTGGCGGCGACGTGCATCAGGCGGCGCTCCAGCGGCAGCTCCTCGTCCCATTCCGCCATGCGCTCGGCGAGATCACGCAGCAGGCCGGATGCATCGGTCTTGCCAAGCAGCGAGGGAGTCTCGCGCACCGCGACCGCGCCAGGACCAAAGGATTCGATCACGAGCCCGAACGAGGCGAGTTCCTCGGCGCGCGCCAGCAGCCGTTCTACCGTCGCTTCGTCGATCTCGACGATCTCGGGGATCAAGAGGATCTGCCGCTGCACGCCGTCGCGGGCCAGCGCCGCCTTGAGTCTCTCGTAGACGATACGTTCATGGGCCGCGTGCTGGTCGATGATGATCAGACCGTCGCGGGTCTGCGAGACGATATAGGTCTCGTGGATCTGCGTGCGCGCGGCGCCGAGCGGGCGGTCGATCAGGTCGGCGGCCGGCTGTACCTCCATCCGCACGTCGGCGGTGGGGCCGCCGACGTCGAAGGCGGCCTGTTGTCTCTCGGCGAAGGCGGAAATCGTCGCGTCTTCGAACGCGGTGAGGGGCGCAGCGGGAAGCGCCGGCGAACGGCGCCAATCCCAGTCGCCCGGGCGCGGAGCGAAAGCCGGCCGCAGAGAGGCGAGCGCCTCGCCGCCGCTGTTGGCGGCCGTGCGCCTGCCCTCGCGCGCCAGGCCCTCTTTCAGGGCATGCACGATCAGCGCACGTACCAGGCCGGCATTGCGGAAGCGGACTTCGGTCTTGGCCGGGTGCACGTTGGCATCGACCTCGCGCGGGTCCAGCGTGACGAACAGCGCCACCACCGGATGGCGGTCGCGCGGCAGATAGTCGGCATAGGCAGCGCGTACCGCGCCCAGGATCAGCTTGTCGCGTACCGGCCGGCCGTTGACGAACAGATATTGCCCGAGCGCATTGGCGCGGGTCACGGCCGGCGCGGCGGCAAACCCTGCGACGACCACGCCGTCGCGTTCGGCGCGAACTTCGATGGCGTGTGCGCGGAACTCAGTCCCCAGGATGTCGCCGAGCCGCGTCAGCCGGCCCGCCGCGCCGGGCAACGCGGCCGCCCAGGTGACCGGGGCGCGCTCCTCGCCGGCCAACGTGAAGGCGATATCGGGCCGGGCCATGGCGAGCCGGCGGACGACTTCGCGGATAGCTTCGGCCTCGGTGCGATCGCTCTTGAGGAATTTCAGCCGCGCCGGCGTCGCGAAGAACAGCTCGTTGACCTCGACCCGGGTGCCATGGGCGAGCGCTGCCGGCATGATGTCCGACTTGGCCCCGCCCTCGACCGAGAGCGCCCAGGCGTGCGGCTCGCTGGCATGGCGGGTGGTGATCGCGAGCTTCGCCACTGCCCCGATCGAGGGCAATGCCTCGCCGCGAAAGCCCAGGGTGCGGATCTGCAGCAGATCCTCGTCGTCGAGCTTGGAAGTGGCGTGGCGTTCGACGGCAAGCTCAAGATCGGCGGCGGTCATGCCGCTGCCGTCGTCCGTGATCCCGACCCGGCGCCGTCCGCCGCCCTCCGTGAAAACGTCGATTCGGCTCGCGCCGGCGTCGATCGCATTCTCCACCAACTCTTTCACGACGCTGGCAGGACGTTCCACCACCTCGCCGGCGGCGATGCGGTTGACGAGGCGTTCGGGAAGCTGGCGGACGGGCATGGGGGACTCGCGGGGACCGGTCCCAATGTAGTCGTGGGGACGGGCAAATGCATGGGGCAAGTCCGACCTGCCCACACTTCAAGACGGGGATTGAGAGCCTTACAAAGGGTGGCGGGGGCGCCTAGTCCTCAACGCCCCTTCCGCCGCGTCTCGCCTTGATGTCGCCGCGCCGCTTCTTGCCCTCAAGGCGCCGTTGCTTGGACGCGAATGTCGGCCTGGTCGCGCGGCGCGGCTTGGGCCGGACCATGGCCTCGCGCAGCAGTTCGACCAGGCGATCGATCGCGTCCTGGCGGTTGCGCTCCTGGGTGCGGAAGCGCTGCGCCTGGATCACGATCACGCCGTCCTTGGTCATGCGCTGGCCGGCGAGGCGGGACAGCCGCGCCGCGGCATCCTCAGGCAGGGCGAGCTTGCGCGCATCGAAGCGCAACTGCGCCGAGGTTGCGACCTTGTTGACGTTCTGGCCGCCGGGCCCGGAGGCGCGCACGAATTCGATTCGGATGTCGTCCTCGTCGATGGCGAGGTCGCGGGTTATCCGCAGCATGGGTCACCGGGACATGGATTCGATGACCAGCAACATAGCGGTCTTGAAATCGGCGTGCGTTGCTCATTGTTCCGCCCCCGTTCCGGGGGCGGTCGGGAGGTAACCGCAGGCGATCAGTTGGTCTTCTGCGGCGCCCCTTGCGCCGGCTGCGCCGCGGCCTGCGGGGTGCGGCCAACGATGACGGTGAGGAGGCCCTGGCTCCACAGCCGCCTGGCGGCTGCCCTGGCGTCGTCCAGGGTCACCGCATCGATGATCGCGTTGCGCTTCTCGATGTAATCGATCGGCAGCTTGTCGAGCTGGTATTGCAGCAGCGCCTGCGCGAGCTTGGAGGAAGTGTCGAGTGCCAGCATCTGCGAACCCTTCAGGTAGGACTTGGCTTCGTCCAGTTCCTTCTGCGTCGGACCCTCCTCGGCGATGCGCCGGACCTCCTTCTCGACCGCCTCGATGGTGTCCCCGGCGCGATCGGCGCGTGTCCCCGTATTACCGACGAAAACCGCGGAGTGTTCCATCCACATCAGCGATTCATAGATCGAATAGGCAAGGCCTCGCTTCTCGCGGACCTCGCGATAGAGCCGCGAGGTCAGTCCGCCTCCGCCGAGAATGTGGTTGACGACATAGGCCGCCATGAACTTCGGATCGCTGCGCTTGACGCCCGGGCCACCGAACGTGATCACGGTCTGCGGCACATCGAGCGGAACGAAAGCGCGTTGCGGCGGCCTCGCCGCCTCGACGGCGGGAACCGGCGTCAAGCTTGCCTTGGCGGGCAGCGCGCCGAACGTCTGATCGAGCAGTTTGCCGAGCGTTGCCGGATCGACATCGCCGACGACGGCGATCTTGAGCGTGTCCCTGGCCAGTACCCGCCGGACGTATTCCTTCATGTCCGGAACGGTGATGGTGGGCACGCTCTCCAGCGTGCCGTTGGTCTGACGGCCATAAGGGTGATCGCCGAAGGCAACCTCCAGGAATTTGCGGCCGGCGAGCGCGGTTGGATTGGTGGTATCGCGACGCAGGCCGGAGATGACCTGCGAGCGGATGCGTTCGACGTCGGCCTGATCAAAGCGCGGCGATGTGAGCGCCATGCGCAAGAGGTCGAAGGCCTCGTCCTTGTTGTCGCGAAGCATGCGCACGCTGCCTCGAAACGCGTCGCGGTTCGCGCTGAACGAGAGCTCGATGGCGCGGCGGTCCAGCCGCTCGTGGTAGGCTTTGGAATCGAGTTCGCCCGAGCCCTCGTCAAGGAGATTGGCGACGAGATTTGCGATGCCTGGCTTGCCGCCGGGATCCTGGGCAGCGCCCCCCGTGAAGGCATATTCCATCGCGATCAGGGGAACAGTCGCGTCCTGCACGAACCATGCTTCGATACCCCCCGGCGAGATCAGATGCTGGATCTTGGCTGCGGCATGCGAGGGCGAGGCTGCAGCGAGCGTCAGCGCGAGGGCGGCAGTCAGGCCGCAGGCAATATGTCGGGCGCGAAGGAAATAGTAGTTCACGAACGCTTCTCCTCGCGCTTGGCCGCAACCGTGTCCTTGATCAGGTAGCCGGTCACCGAGCCCTTCTTGTCGAGCCATTTTTCGGCGGCGGCGCGGACCTGCTCGGCGGTAACCGCGCGAATGCGATCCGGCCAGCCTCTGATGTCCTCGATGCTGAGGCCCGTGGTCAAGGCGCCGCCGTACCAGCGGGCGAGCATCGCCTGGTTGTCCTGGGCGTAGATCGCCTCCGCAATAAGCTGCGTCTTGACCCTTTCGAGGTCCTCGGCGCGGATCGGTTTTTGCAGAATGTCGGCAATCACGCTGTCGATGACCTGCTCGACCTGGGCAAACTCGACGCCGGGCCTGGGCGAAACCGAGATCGAGAATTGCGTGGGATCGAGCGAAGTGCCCTGGTAGCTCGCGCTGGCGCTCACGGCGAGCGGCCGGTCGACCACCAGCGCACGGTAGAGATAGGAATTGCTGCCGCTGCCCATGAGTTGCGCGAGCACGTCGAGAGTCGGGCTCTCTCCGGCGGCCGCGGTCGCCGCCGACGGCACCAGGTAATAGCGCCTGACATTGGGCTGCTCGACGCGCGGATCGGCCAGCGTCACGCTACGCGGCGCCGCCGGCTGCGGCTCCTGCGGACGAATGCGGCGCGCCGGGATCGCGGGCTGCGGCGGGACTTCGCCGAACGTTCGCTCGGCGAGCGGACGGACATCGGCGGCCTCAACGTCGCCCGCGATCACCAGGATCGCGTTGTTCGGCGCATAAAAGCGGCGGTAGAACGCCAGTGCATCTTCACGGTCGAGCTTCTCGATCTCCTGGCGCCAGCCGATGACCGGCCTGCCGTAGGGATGGTTCAGGTAGAGCGCGGCCATGATCTGTTCGTTCAGGCGCGCCTCCGGATTGTTGGCGACCCGCATGTTGTATTCCTCCAGCACGACGTCGCGCTCGGGGAGAACGTTCTCATCCTTCAGGATGAGACCGGTCATGCGGTCGGCCTCGAATTCCATCATCTTCGGCCATTGATCGCGCGGCACCCGCTGGAAGTAGCCGGTGTAGTCGACTGAGGTGAACGCGTTCTCGTTGCCCCCGATGCGCAGTACGGTCTGGGAGAATTCGCCTGCCGGATGCTTGGCCGTGCCCTTGAACATCAGGTGTTCGAGGAAATGGGCAAGACCGGACTTGCCGGGCGTCTCGTCGGCCGAGCCGACCTTGTACCAGATCATCTGCGTGACCACGGGCGTGCGGTGATCCGGGATCACCACGACCTGAAGGCCATTGTTGAGCGTGAAGGTGGCGGGCGGCGGTGAGGTTACGGTGGTCTGGGCAATGGCGCCGCCGGTCGAAAGAGCAAGGGTCGAGCAGAGCGCAACGAGCAGGGAAGCTGCCGATCGGTGTGAAGACATCATGATCCTTGTGAAAGCCCGAACCAGATCCGGGGCGAAACCACGCCATGCTACACCATGCAGCCGGGGCCTGGCGTCACGAAGCAGGGAAGCACCATTGACTCGAATGAAAAGCGAATACACATCCGGGGCGCGGATACCTCGTCCGCGAACGTCGGGATGTTGAGGCGAGGCAGCGCTATTGCTGTTTTTCCTTGCCGGTCATGATGTCGTAATACGTCCTCCCGGACTTGTCCGGACCGGTGCCGTAAGCGTAACTCGGCGACGGCGTCTGGTATCCGGGCGGCGGCTCGACCAGCGAGGAGCGCGGCGGCTCGCCTTTGAATTCCTTCGATTCGCCGCTGTTGCCCTTGAACAATCCCATAAAGCCGCCCGTGTATCCGAGTTCGGCCGCGCTCAACATCGGATTGGTGCTGACGCCCGGTTGGATAGGATCCTTGCTGTCGGTCGGGGCGGCTGCGGTCCGGCCGGCATTCAATTCGGCCGGCGTAAGCGGACGGGCCGCCTCCCACGGGGTCGGCTTGCCGCCGCTCTTCTTCCTGGCTGCGATCGCGGCCTTGCGACGTGCCTCGTCCGGATCCTTTGGCCAGTTCGGCGCGTTCGCTTGCGTGGGGGCGGAAGCCGGCGGCGGCAGGTCAAGCTTCGGCGGCACGACCAGCGG
This sequence comes from Bradyrhizobium sp., assembly GCF_016213215.1. Classification (GTDB taxonomy): domain Bacteria; phylum Pseudomonadota; class Alphaproteobacteria; order Rhizobiales; family Xanthobacteraceae; genus Bradyrhizobium. The sequence goes on from NZ_JACRAW010000021.1 coordinate 34,020, forward strand.
CGAGCGCTCGCGATAGTCGATGCCGGGCTTCTCCATGCTCCTGGCGCCGATGCCGGACATCAAGTTGTCGATGATCTTTTCCTCGAACGTCATGTCGCTGTCGTCATCGTCCTGCGCGCGGGCCGCGCCGGCCGTCATGACCAGTCCGATGCCGAGTGCGATGGCGCCGAGCCTCAAGGCGCGCAGCAGCACATCTGCCGAATTCTGCACTTTGGAGCCGCTTGCTTCGGTGTAGCGCATTGCCTTACCCGTTTACTTTTACCCGGGCGCATGGTCGCACCGGTCTCGGTCCCACCCACGCAAGCAGGGTTCCACGTTCACGGTCCGTATCGGCCGGGATCAGGGCGCTTTTGCGGCGGGTACCCCTCGGAAGGAGTCATACAATAGGGCCGCTACCCCAGCAACAATGGCCACATCTGCAAGGTTAAACACGTACCAATTGTAGGTATTTCCGCCGATCTGGACGTGAAACAGCGCAAAATCGACCACCGCGCCATAGGCCAGGCGGTCGATGGCGTTACCAATGGCGCCGCCGATGATGAGGCCGAGTCCTACCGTCGCAAGAAAAGTGCGCGAGTGCGCCATCCAGATCGCCAGGGCAACGACCGCCACCGCCTTGACGATCATGAGAGCAATCTGCGCCAGTTGGCCGTCGTTCTGCAGCCAGCCGAAGCTGATGCCGATATTCCAGGCCAGCACCAGGTCGAAAAACGGCGTCACTCTTACCGCCCCGCGGTGGCCGATGTCGAACACGAACAGGAGCCAGAGCTTCGATGCCTGGTCGAGCACGATGGTGACCACGGCGGAAAGGATGCCGGCCCGGAGGGGAGAGGTCATGGTGAGGTGACTTTCTCCAAGAGCCGAGGCGCCCCGGCGAAAGCCGGGACGTGTAACCCCAGGCGGTCGTTGTTTGAAGGACTTGCGGTCATCGACTCTTGCTTACTTTGACGGCGGTGGGCAGGGAGCCGGCTTGCGTTCGCTACGGGACAGCGGTGCGCGCTGCCCGATGCTCACTGGGCGGAGACGACAGGGCAGATCAGACATTCACCCCCAGGGCCTTCCATTCGCGCAAGGCGCGCGCGTCGCGCGGCGTGACGTCGGGATATTCCGGATCCTCGCCGACGGTCGGCAGGATCTTCCAGGAACGCGCGCATTTTTTGCCCTGTGCCTTTTCGACCACCACGGCCACGCCCGGCACGTCGTTGAGGCGGAACGCGGCGGCGGGCGCATCCTCGTTCGTCACCATGGCGTTCGAGGTGATGCAGACCTCGGCAAGATCGACGTCGAACAACGTTCTGAAGATGGCCGCGTCCGAGACATAGACGAGCGGCGAAGCTTCCAGCGACGAGCCGATGTTCTTGGCCGCGCGCTCGAGCTCGAGCGCGCCGGTGACGACGCGGCGGACGTCGCGGATCGTCTCCCATTTCTCGGCGAGCGCGTCCCCGCGGTATTGCTCGAGGTCATCAGGGAACAGCGTCAGGTGCACCGACGGCTCGTCCGCCGGCTTGTAGAGCTGCCAGGCCTCCTCGCAGGTAAAGCTCAGGACCGGAGCCAGCCAGCGCAGAACCGCATCGCAGATGATGTCGATCGCGGTCAGCGCGGCCTTGCGCGTCGTCGAGGACGGCGGATCGCAATAGAGCGCGTCCTTGCGGATGTCGAAATAGAGTGCCGAGAGTTCGGTGTTCATGAACGCGGCGAGCGTCGCCACCACGGTCTTGTAGTCGAACTCCGCATAGGCCTTGCGGATGATGGCGCCGCGCACGCTGAGCTCGTGCAGCATGTAGCGCTCGAGATCGGGCATGTCGCCATGGGCGATTCTCTCGCTCGGCTTGAAATGATGCAGCGTGCCCAGCATCCAGCGGATCGAGTTGCGCAGCTTGCGATAGGTTTCGATGGTGTTCTTCAGGATTTCCGGGCCGATGCGCTGGTCGTCGGCGTAGTCGGTGGCGCAGACCCAGAGCCTGAGGATATCGGCGCCGGATTGCGCCATCACCTTCTGCGGCTCCACGGTATTGCCGAGCGACTTCGACATCTTGCGGCCGTTCTCGTCGAGCGTGAAGCCGTGGGTTAGCACGTAGTCGTAAGGCGCCCGGCCGCGGGTGCCGCAGCTCTCCAGCAGCGAGGAGTGGAACCAGCCGCGGTGCTGGTCGCTTACTTCGAGATACATAACGCAGTCCTGGCCGCCGTCGACCTTGCGCCTGATGCCGGCAAGTCCCGGGAAATGAACCGGGTCTTCCAGCACGACGGCGTGGGTCGAGCCGGAGTCGAACCAGACGTCGAGGATGTCGTCGACCTTCTGCCAGTCTTCGCTGGCGCGCGAGCCGAGGAAGCGCTCCCGTGCGCCGTCCATGTACCAGGCGTCGGCGCCTTCCTTCTCGAAGGCTTCCGCGATGCGATTGTTGACGGCGTCGTCGATCAGGGTTTCGGCCGAGCCGTCGCCCTTCTCGCGCACGAATACCGCGATCGGCACGCCCCAGGCGCGCTGGCGCGAGATCACCCAGTCGGGCCGGCTCTCGATCATGCCGTTGATGCGGTTCTGGCCCGCCGGCGGCACCCAGTGCGTCACCGAGATGGCGTGCAGTGCCCGTGCGCGCAGCGTATCGCCGGCCTTCGCCCTGCCGCCGTCCGCGATATCCTTGTCCATCGCGATGAACCATTGCGGCGTGTTGCGGAAGATCACCGGCTTCTTCGAGCGCCAGGAATGCGGATACTGGTGCTTGAGCCGCCCGCGCGCGAGCAGCATTTCTCGCTCGATCAGCGCCTTGATCACCGCCTCGTTGGCGTCGCCCTTCTCGCCCTTGTCGTTAAGAACGCGTTTGCCGGTGAAGCCAGGCGCATGGTCGGTGAAGGCGCCGTTCTCGTCGACGGTATAGGGAATTGCGGTGCTGATGCCGCGGCTTGCCAGTTCGCGCGAATTCGCCGTCCAGACGTCAAAATCCTCGCGGCCGTGGCCGGGCGCGGTGTGCACAAAGCCGGTGCCGGTATCCTCGGTGACATGGTCGCCCGGCAGGAGCGGCACGACGAATTGGTAGCCGCCGCCAACGCCCTTCAGCGGATGGGTGCATTCCACGGCATCCAGCGTATCGGCCGGGACGTCGCGTACCTTCTCGTAAGCGGTTACGCGCGCCTGCTTGAAGATGCTGTCGGCCAGCGCATCGGCCAACACCAGGAGGTCGCCGGTCTTGGCCCAATTGTCGGCGGGTGCATCGGTGACCTCGTAGAGGCCATAGGCGATCTTGGGCGAGAAGCTGATGGCGCGATTGCCAGGCAGCGTCCACGGCGTGGTGGTCCAGATCAAGACGCTCGCCTGCGCCAGCGCGCCATGCGCAGGCGAGGAAACCGGAAACTTCACCCACACCGTATCGGAGGTGTGGTCCTCGTATTCGACCTCGGCCTCCGCCAGCGCGGTCTTCTCGACCACGCTCCACATCACGGGCTTGGAGCCGCGATAGAGCGTACCGTTGGCGGCGAACTTCATCAATTCGCGCGCGATCTGGGCTTCGGCAAAATAGTCCATGGTGGCGTAGGGATGATCCCAGTCGCCGATGACACCCAGCCGCTTGAACTCCTCGCGCTGGACGTTGAGCCAATGCGTCGCATAGGCGCGGCACTCACGGCGGAACGCGACCATGGCCGCGGAATCGCGAAAGTCCGGCTTCTGCTTTCCCTTGGAACGGTAGTTCTCTTCCTCGATCTTCCATTCGATGGGCAGGCCGTGACAATCCCAGCCCGGCACGTAGTTGGAATCGAAACCGAGCATCTGCTGGCTCTTCGTCACCACGTCCTTGAGGATCTTGTTCAGCGCGTGGCCGATATGGATGTTGCCGTTGGCGTAGGGCGGCCCGTCATGCAGCACGAATTTGGGGCGGCCTTTCGCCGTCTCGCGCAGCTTGGCGTAGAGGTCGATCTGGTTCCAGCGCGCCAGGATTTCCGGCTCGCGCTGCGGCAGGCCCGCGCGCATCGGAAAGTCGGTCCGCGGCAGGAACAGGGTTTTCGAATAGTCGTTGGCGTCGGGCTTTTGCGGCTTTTCGGACATAGGCTCTGGAATGGCTCAGGAAGGGCGCGGAACGGCGGAAGGGCGAACTAGGAAAAACCCCGGTCTTGCGCCGAGCCTAAGCTCAGGCGAAAGCCGGGCTGCTAATGCCGATGGTGCGCCGCGCAAACATGTTGCTTCCATAGCAGCCGCGCCGGGAAATCGCAAAGGGCCCCGGGCGGGGACGGACGGTCAGTCGATCCTGCCGAGCCTGGGGAATGCGTTTGGAGCCGCGGCGAGCTGGGCGCGGGCTTTGGCCGAGTCCTCATCCATCTGTCGCACCAGGGCCTGAATGCTGTCGAACTTCAATTCCTCGCGGATGAAGCCGATGAAAGCGCAATCCAGGACCTCGCCGTAGAGGTTCCCGTTGAAATCGAACAGGAAGATTTCAAGGAGCGGGGCGCCGTTGTCGAACGTCGGACGGCGGCCGAAGCTCGCCACCCCCTCAAGCCGCCCCTCGCCGCGCCCGATCCGCACCGCATAGACGCCGTGCCTGAGCCCGCAATCCGGGTCGAGCCGGATATTGGCGGTCGGATAGCCGAGGTCGCGGCCGCGCTTTTCGCCGTGAATGACCTCGCCGGTGACGAACCAGGGGCCGCCCAGCATGGTGGTCGCTTCGGCAATTTGACCCTCCGCCAGCGCCATCCGGATGGCACTCGAGGAAACCGGCCGCTCCTCGATGTCGACATGGGCCTGCACGTCGACCTCGATCCCGAGCCGGGGTCCTTCCCTGACCAGCAGGCTGGGCGAGCCGACCCGGCCCTTGCCGAAATGAAAATCGTAGCCGACGGCAATGCCGCTGACCCCGAGCCGCCCGATCAGGTCATGGTGAATGAAATCCTGCGCCGAGGTCCCGGCGCGGACCTTGTCGAAGGTCATGACGACCGCACCGGCAAGCCCGGTGCCGGCCAGCAGCCGCAGTTTCGCCGTTTCGTCGGTCAGCCTGAACTGCGGGGTATGGGGGCTGAAGAACCGACGCGGATGAGGTTCGAAGGTCAGGGCGAAAGCCGGATGGCCGTGCAGGCGGCCCATGTCCATGGCAGCCCCAATGACCGCCCGGTGGCCGAGATGAACCCCGTCGAAATTGCCCATCGCCACCACGACCCCCTTCGGGATCTCCGACGCCGGCGTGGAGTCGCGGATAACGGTAAAATTGGGCGCCATTTCGGGGTTCTCGAACCTGGGGGGTGGGGCCGGACCGTGGCTTGGCGGGCCTGCGGAAGTCAAGCCGCCGTGCCTTCGGCGCGGGCCCGAGCATTTCCGGGTGTCGGTATAGCTATCAGTTAACGCGCTGTTTAAGGGCTGGTGTTAGTCGTTGGGGGTGGACCGTGAGGGCGAGGCCCAGCCGGTTCGTTCGTTGATTTTGCGGCGTTTTTGGGTCGCGTGGGGGAGTCGAGATGGCGGTTGATTTATCGATGCCGGTCCTGGTGGTGGACGATTACAGCACCATGATCCGTATCATCAGGAATCTGCTGAAGCAGCTTGGCTTTACAAATATCGATGATGCCAATGATGGTTCGGCTGCGCTCAACAAGATGCGCAGCAAGAAGTATGGTCTGGTCATTTCCGACTGGAACATGGAGCCGATGACGGGCTACGATCTGCTGCGCGAGGTGCGTGCCGATCCCAACCTGGCGACCACGCCGTTCATCATGGTCACGGCGGAATCCAAGACCGAGAACGTGATCGCCGCCAAGAAGGCGGGCGTGAACAATTACATCGTCAAGCCGTTCAACGCGGCGACGCTGAAGACCAAGATCGAGGCGGTCTTCCCGGATATGGCGAACGCGTCTTGAGGCGGCTTTCGCCTGGATCGTCCCATTGAGGAATTCAAACCGCCCGGGATCTCCCGGGCGTTTTCGTCTCAGCCGGTGCCCTTTGGATGGAACGGCCCTACCACCTCAGCTCGCGCATCAGCGCCTTCGGCGGGTGCCCGAACAATTCCTTGACCGAAGCAGGGTCGAGCTGATCGACCCCCTCGAACTCCTCGGAATGAATGCCGCGGGTGACGAACAAGAGATCGATTCCGAAACCGTGTGCGCCGGCAAGGTCGGTCCGCACGGAGTCGCCGATGGCCAGCACCTGGCTCCGTTCGACCGGATGCGCCAGCCGCTCGGCGGCGAGCGTCATCGCCCGCTCGTAGATCGGCGGATAGGGCTTGCCGTAAAAGATCACCTCGCCCCCGAGCTCCCGATAGAGCTCGGCGATGGCGCCGGCGCAGTAAATCAGCCGGTCGCCGCGCTCGACCACGATATCGGGATTGGCGCAGACCAGCGTCAGCTTGCGCTCGCGCGCCTTCAGCAGCATGGCGCGATAGTCTTCGGGCGTCTCGGTTTCGTCGTCCAGCAGCCCGGTGCAGACGATGTAGTCGGCTTCCTCGAGCGGGGAGAGCACCGCGTCCAGGCCGCGATAGATCGAGCTGTCGCGTTCCGGTCCGAGCCAGAACACCTTTCGGCCCGGATGGTCGGCAACGTATAGCCGCGTCAGGTCGCCCGAGCTGACGATCGCGTCGTAGGTTTCGTCGGCGACCCCGAGCTTGCGCAACTGCCGCTGTACCGAATCCGCCGGGCGCGGCGCATTGGTGATCAGGATGACCACTCCGCCGCGGGACCGAAAGGTGTGCAGCGCCTCGCAGGCCTCGGGAAAGGATTCAAGCCCGTTATGGACCACGCCCCAGATATCGCTGAGAACGATATCGACGCCATCAACGAGCTCGCGCAGGCGCTCGACAAAGTGAAGCGTCGTCATGATGCGAAGTATCGATCAGGTCGGACCGGCAGCGCGCCGCGCCAGCGCGGCCTTTCCGGTTGCGCGCGGAGGCGAGGCCGCCAGGGTCTCGTCCGGGGTGGATTTACGCGAGCCATTGGATGAACCGTTGGACCCTTCGGATTCTTGCGCCTTGCTCGGCGAAGACCCGCCGGTAGCAGATGCGCCCTCTGGCCGCAATGGGCGCGGCGGCGCGAACAGGAAGCCCTGGCCGAACCGCACGTCGTAGTCCAGCAGGTCGACCACGGCGCGCTCTCCCTCGATGCGCTCAGCGATCAGGTCGATGCCGAAGCGACCGAGCAGGTCCGACAGGTCGGAGGGGTGAATGTCGGAGGTGGAGGCGAGTTTCGGGTCGAGGAGCAGCCCCGCGGGTGCCTTGATGAAGCGCACGCCGCGGTCCGCGAGTTCGCGCGGCTCGATGCGCAAATCGGTGACGTGATCGATGGAGAAGCGGTAGCCGCGCTGCGCAAGCGCGGCGAGGTTTTCCGCCTCGGCCTGGCCAAGGTGACGGAACGTCGACTGCTTGAATTCGAGCACGAGGGCGGGCGCGAGCGCACGGTTGGCCTCGAGGAAGTCGAGGCATTGCGAGAACGTCGTCGAATTGCCGAGCGTCGAGGCGGCGACGTTACAGAATACGCCGACGTCCTTGTTGCGCACCATCAGGCGCCGCAGCACCTGCACGCAGCGAAACATGACCATGTGGTCGATGCGTCCGATCAGGCCGGAGGTTTCCGCCGCATCGATGAACTCCTCGGCCGACAGGATCTGGTTTTTCTCGTCATGCACCCGTGTGACCGCCTCGTAGAAGCGCACCCTGCGCTGCGGCAGGGTCACGATCGGTTGCAGGAAGATGTCGACCCTGTTCTCCTCGATGGCGCTGCGAAGAGTCGAAACGATCTGCTGTTTGCGCAGGGCTGCGGATTCCGCGATCGGCGGCGGGACGGAGGGGGGCGCCGCGGAGGTCGGCGGCGGGGAGGACGGTGCCGCGCCACCCATTCCTGGGGCGGGCACCGGCGGCTCGCTCGGTGGATCCTTTTCCGGCATCGCCGCCGGCGCCAGGGTGGCGGGCTCGGCCGCCAGCAGGTCGTCATGCGCGGCGACCGTTGTCGCGAGCTGCTTGACCAGGCTGCCGAGCTCGTTGATCTCGCCGACAACCGACTGGATGTGTTCGGCATGGGTCGAGTTGGAGGAGGCGATGCGTGCCTCGACGGCGGCAAGGCGGCGGCCGAATTCGGCCATCTGGCGGGCAAGATCGGCCGTGCCGCGCGACAGGTCCGCGATCTGGGTGCCGACATCGCTGCGATCACGCAGCCGCATCGAAACCGCGTTGTAGAGGATCAGGAATGTCAGGGCAGCGAGCGCGACGATCGCCGAGTCCGTTCCACTGATGCCCGCCATCGAATAGAGGACCAGGCCGAGCGAGGCGGCGACGAGCACCATGCAGATGGCGATGAAGATCGTGGAAATACGGATCATGATGCGGACGCTGCTCCCCCAAGCGACATCACCTTACCATCAATGTTGATTCGCTGGGCCAGTGTTCTTTGAAGTTGCAACGGAAGCGCCGATCGTGTCGGCCGGCACGCCCAAGCGTACCGTCGCACCGTACCGACGTCACGCATCCATTCGCCGTCCGGGTTGTACGGGGCGGCGCCTTCGGCGCGTCACAGCCCAGCCCAGCAGCGTTCCCGCGAACAGCATGAGGCCGAGCTGCATCCGGGAGTCCCGCAGCGATGGGGCCATTCCGGCGCGTCCAGGACCTCTCTCCCCGGGAGCAAGGGGTGCCAGCGGGATGCTGGTCGCAACTTCCTTTACCGCCTCCTTCACTGTTCCTCGTGGAATTGGGTACGAGGCGATCGCAACGCGCAGGCGGTTGGCGAGTGACGGAATTTCCTTTGCCGGGCGATGCAGCCTGGCCAGGCCGATAGCCGCGCATATTGCGGCAACGATCAGCAGCAACGCCCCGACCGCGCCGAACGCCCAGAACGTCCCGAAGTTCAACTCGACCCAGCGGAACAGCGCCGCCAGACCGACAAGGCACGCCGCCAACACGAAGATGCCGGCCGCGGCAAACAGGCCGGCAGCCACCGCATAGGCCGTCGCCGTGCCGGTCGCCTGACCGGCGCGGTCGCGCAGATAGGACCGCGCGGCGCGCCTGACCTGGTTGAGCTTCAATCCGAGGCCGGCGCGCAGCAAATCACCCGATGGTGCGAGCATGCAAAATCCTCCCCGGACCGAGGCGCGGGCCCCGGTCGTGGATGAACGTGGAGGAGTTTGACTTGTTCCCGAGCAGCTCTTCCCGTTCCAAGCGGGAAGGGGAGCGTCAGACCACCGCGCGGATGACTTTGCCGACCTTTTCGATGATCTCGCCGATCTGGTCTTCGCTGATGATCAGGGGTGGGGTCAGTGCCAGCGTGTCGCCGGCGATGCGCAACATCAGGTCGTGGTCATGGAAGGCGCTGCACATGGCGTCGTAGCCGCGCTTGCCGGCGGCGTCCGGACGCGGCGCAAGGTCGATGCCCGCCGTGAGTCCGATGGTGCGGATATCGACGACATTGGGCATGCCCTTCAGCGACATCACGGCGTCGGCGAATTTCGGCTCGAGCTTGTTGGCGCGCTCGAACAGCTTTTCGTCCCGGTAGACGTCGAGGGTGGCCAGTCCTGCGGCACAGGCGATCGGGTGCGCCGAATAGGTGTAGCCATGGGTGAACTCGACCATGTGCTCCGGACCGCTCATGAACGCGTCGTGGATCGTGTCGCGCGCGATCACGCCGCCCATCGGGGCGGCGCCGTTGGTGACGCCCTTGGCGAAGGTCAGAAGGTCCGGCAGCACGCCATAGCGTTCGGCGGCAAACGCATGGCCGAGACGGCCGAAACCCGTGATCACCTCGTCGAAGATCAACAGGATGCCATGCTTCTGGGTGATCTCGCGCAGCCGCTTCAGATAGCCCTTCGGCGCCGGCAGCACGCCGGTCGAACCGGCCATCGGCTCGACGATGACCGCGGCGATGGTGTTGGCGCCATGCAGGTTGACAAGATTCTCGAGTTCGTCGGCAAAATGCGCACCGTATTCCGGCTCGCCCTTGCTGAAGGCCTGCTTCTCGCGGTCATAGGTCGCAGGCAGGTGGTCGACGCCGGTGAGCAGCGTACCGAACAGCTTGCGGTTGTTGACGATGCCGCCGACCGAGGTGCCGCCGAAGCCGACGCCGTGATAGCCGCGCACGCGGCCGATCAGGCGGGTGCGGCTGCCCTGGCCATTGATCTGGTGGTAGGCGAGCGCGATCTTCAGCGCGGTGTCGGCAGCCTCCGACCCGGAGTTGCAGAAGAAGACGTGATCGAGGCCCTTCGGCGCGAGCTCCGCAATGCGGCTCGCAAGCTCGAACGCCTGCGGGATGCCGAACTGGAACGGGGGCGCATAGTCCAGCGCCTCGGCCTGCTTGGCGATCGCCGACGAAATCTGGGTGCGGCCGTGCCCGGCGTTGGTGCACCACATGCCCGAGGCGGAGTCGATGATCTTGCGGCCGTCGACGGTGATGTAATGCATGTCCTTGGCGCCGGCGAGCAGCCGCGGTGCCTTCTTGAAAGCCCGGTTGGCGGTGAAGGGCATCCAATGCGCCGCAAGATCATTTGGCACGTTGACGCTTGAGGGGCGGGAGCTCTTGTCCAGCATGAGGACCTCTTTGAATGCAAGTCGGGGATCGATGGCTGTCGGCAAACTACCAGCTTCGACGGGCTACGGGAACGTTCCCGCACTCATAATTGCCGCACCTGTCATGCAGATTTCGAGCGGCACTGCACAAAAATCAGTCGAGATCCGATGCCCCGATCCAGAAGACCTCGCCTTCGGAGTCTTCGGTGTCGAGCCACAGCAGAGGCAGTTGCGGAAAGGCCTCTTCCAGCCGCTCGCGGCCGCGTCCGATCTCGCACAGAAGCCCGCCGCCGGGGTTGAGGTGCCGTGGGGCCTCAGCGAGGATGCGACGCACGACATCCAGGCCGTCGCCACCGCCGTCGAAGGCGAGTTTCGGTTCGGCGCGGCACTCCGGCGGCAGAGCAGCCATGCCCTCGGCGTCGACATAGGGCGGGTTGGAGACGATCAGGTCATAACGCGCGTCCTCCAGCGGCTCGAACAGGTCACCGCGGTGGAGGCTGATCCGATCCTCAAGCCCGTAGTCGGAGACGTTGCGCGCGGCGACTTCGAGCGCGTCCATGCAAACGTCGACCGCGTCGATTTGCGCGTTTGGGAAGTGCCGCGCCGCAAGAATGGCAAGACAGCCGGAACCGGTGCAGAGGTCGAGCACGCTCTCGATCTCGGCGGGATCGTCGATCAGCGAGCCGGTGTCGTCGTCCCCGCTGAAATGGGAATCCAGGAGTTCGCCGACAAATGAGCGCGGCACGATGACGCGTTCGTCCACGTAGAAGGGCAGGCCGCGCATGTAGATCTTGTTGACCAGATAGGCAGCCGGTTTGCGCGTGGCGATGCGCCGCTCGATCAGCGCGAGGATCGTCCTGGCTTCGGCGAAGGTGACGCGCGCGGTGGCGAAGGCCTCGAACTGGTCGGGGTGCAGATGTAGCGCCTCGCAGACGAGGAATGCTGCTTCGGCCACGGGATCACTGGTGCCGTGCGCGAAGGCGAGCCTGGCTCCAACGAAGCGGCTTACGGCATAGCGGACGAAATCGAGCAGCGTGACAAGCTCGCCCGCCGAGACTTTCGCAGGCTTTGGCGCGGCGCGGCCGCGCGCTGCCTTTTTGGCGCGCTTGGTCATCAGGATTTGGTCCAGCGCGCGGCGGCCGCATCATCGCGGGCGTGAGCCTCGACCCAGCTCGCGCCGCTGGCGCTCTCCTCCTTCTTCCAGAAGGGGGCGCTGGTCTTGAGATAGTCCATCAGAAACTCCGCCGCCTGGAAGGCCGCCTGCCGGTGCTGCGATGTCGTTACGACCAGCACGATGTTCTCGCCCGGCGTGATCGTGCCGACGCGGTGGATGACGGTGACAGCGCTCAACGGCCAGCGCGACATCGCCTCGTCGACGTGCCGTCCGATCTCCTCTTCCGCCATGCCCGGATAATGCTCGAGCGCCAGCGCCGCGATCTTCTCGCCGCCTTCGTCACCGCGGCAGATACCGGAGAAGCTGACGACGGCGCCGATATCGGTGCGGCCTGCGGTAAGCGCGGCGATCTCCCGCGCCGTATCGAAATCGGCCTTTTGAATACGGATGGTGACGGCGTTGGTCATGGCCCTGATCGTGGCCCTCGTCTGTGGGATGCGGCGGTCTAGCCGCCGGTCATTGGTGGGAAGAAGGCGATTTCCTTCGCGCCCGCGATCGCCGCATCCGGTTTGACATGGGCGTGGTCGATGGCGGCGCGGATCACGCGCGGCCTCTCGAAGGCATAGGCGTAGCCCTCGCCCTGCTTGGACAGCCAGGCGATCAGCTCGTCGACGGTCCCCACGCCGGCCGGCGGCTCGATCGTCTCCTCTGCCTTGCCGACGCGCTCGCGCACCCAGGCGAAATATTTCACCTTCATCCCTCATCCTCCTTGATGAGGTGATGAATTCCGGCACGAAAATAGTCGTAGCCGGTGTAGATCGTGAACAGGGCCGACGCCCACAGCAGCAGAAGGCCGATCTGGGTCACCACCGGCACCACCATGTCTCCGGCCTCGCCGGCGATCAAAAAGCCGATCGCGACCAGCTGCATGGTGGTCTTCCATTTGGCGAGCTTGGTCACGGGCACGCTGACGCGCAGCGCAGCAAGGTACTCACGTAGTCCTGAAACCAGGATTTCCCGGCACAGGATAACGATGGCGGCCCAGAGTGACCAGCCGTGGATGATACCGTCGGCCGCCAGCATCAGCAGACAGGAGGCGACCAGGAGCTTGTCGGCGATCGGATCGAGCATCCGGCCAAACGCCGATTGCTGGTTCCAGGCGCGCGCATAATAGCCGTCGAGGTAGTCGGTGACGCCCGCGGCGATGAAAACGGCGACCGCCACCCAGCGCAGCCACAGCGGGCCGTTCAGGATGGACTGCGCATAGATGCAGCCGACCACGACCGGGATCGCGGCGATCCTGGCGTAGGTCAGGATGTTCGGAAGGGACATCGAGCCCTTGGCGGTCCCTCGTGTGGTTGCGATGTTCATCAGTCCTACCAATACCGCTGCGCCGTGAAGGTCAACCGTCAGGCCTAGATGACTGGCCGGAAACGACGTCCATATGACCGGATAACTTATCTTTCCAGCCCCGGGTCACCCCGTTTGGGTGTGGAAATACTCGAAAATCTTGCGGGCGCTTTCGGCACTGACCCCCGGAACCTTGCCGAGATCGGCGACGGAGGCCCGTTCGATCTCCTTCAATGTTCCGAAGTGAAGCAGCAAGGCACGTTTGCGTGACGGGCCGATACCCGGGATCTCCTGCAGCCCCGCTTCGCGGAGATCCTTCTTGCGCAGCTTGCGATGTGAGCCGATGACAAACCGGTGCGCCTCGTCCCGCAGCCGCTGGATGAAATAGAGCACGGGGTCGCGCGGCTCCAGCTTGATCGCCTCGCGGTCGGGCATGAACAGCGTCTCGCGGCCGGCGTCGCGGTCCGGCCCCTTGGCCACCGCGAGCAGCAAGACGTCCTTCAGGTCGAGCTTCTCGGCGATCTCTCTGGCCGCATTGAGCTGGCCGCGGCCGCCGTCGATGATGACGAGGTCGGGCCGTTGCGGGAATTCGTCGTGCTTCTCGTTTTCCCTGGCCCTGGCTTCGCCATCTGGCGCGGCCAGCAGTCGCTTGAAGCGGCGCTGCAACACTTCGCGCATCATGGCGTAGTCGTCGCCGGGCGTGAGCCCCTCGGACTTGATGTTGAACTTGCGGTACTGGTTCTTCACGAAGCCGTCCGGGCCCGCGACGATCATTGCCCCGACCGCGTTGCTCCCCTGGATGTGGCTGTTGTCGTACACCTCGATCCGCCTCGGCGGATGCGGCAGGGCAAGCGTGGCGGCCAGCGCCCCGAGCAGGCGGCCCTGTGTCGCGGTGTCGGCAAGCTTGCGGCCCAGCGCCTCGCGCGCATTCGTCAGCGCGTGCGCGACCAGTTCCTTCTTCTCGCCGCGCTTGGGCACCGAGACCTCGACCTTGTGGCCGGCCTTGATCGACAGCGCATTGGCCAGGAGCTCGCCTTCCTCGATCTCGTGCGAGAGCAGGACGAGCTTCGGCGGCGGCTTGTCGTCGTAGAACTGCGCGAGGAACGAGGACAGCACTTCCTCCGGCGTGAAGGTCTTTTCGGCTCGCGGGAAGTAGGCGCGGTTGCCCCAGTTCTGCCCGGTGCGGAAGAAGAACACCTCGACGCAGGAGAAGCCGCCTTCCTGATGAATGGCGAAGACGTCGGCCTCCTCGACCGTGCGCGGATTGATGCCCTGCTGCGACTGGATCGCCGACAACGCGGCAAGCCGGTCGCGGTACAGCGCCGCAGTCTCGAATTCGAGCTCGCTCGAGGCCTTTTCCATCTCGCGCGCCAGCTCCTGTTTCACCAGATGGCTGCGGCCGGACAGGAAATCGGTCGCTTCGCGAACAAGCGTCGAATAGCCCTGGAAATCGATTTCGCGGGTGCAGGGACCTGCGCAGCGGCGGATCTGATAGAGCAGGCACGGGCGGGTGCGGCTCTCGAAGAAGGAATCGGTGCAGGAGCGGACCAGAAACGCGCGCTGCAGCGCCGTGATGGTGCGGTTGACCGCGCCCGCCGAGGCGAAGGGGCCGAAGTACCGGCCCGGCCGCGTCTGCGCGCCGCGATGCTTGAGGATCTGCGGCGCCCAGTGGTCGCCGGTGATCAGGATATAGGGGAACGACTTGTCGTCGCGGAGCTGCACGTTGAAGCGCGGGCGCAGCTGCTTGATGAGGTTGGCCTCCAGCAGCAGCGCCTCGGTTTCCGTCGAGGTGGAGACGATCTCGAGGGCAACGGTGGCGGCGATCATGCGCAGGATGCGCGCCGGCTGCGGCGCGCCCACCCTGGCATAGGAGGACAGACGTTTGCGGACGTTTTTGGCCTTGCCGACGTAGAGCACATCGTTGCTGGCGTTGAGCATGCGGTACACGCCGGGCGAAGTGGGGGCGAGCCGCACCGCGCGATCGATCGCGGCATGACCTGTCGCCAGCGGACCTTCGGCGACCGCTCCACTCTCTTCCAGGACCTCGGGCAGGCTTGTCTGGTCTTCTCTTGCCTCGTCCTCTTCCTCGCCGCCTGCGCTGGCAGGGTCGATGTCCGGCGGCGCCATTTCCTGCGGACTCAGCTCCTGAGGGTCTGCCTCGGCCGCGGAACCGCGCCGCGCCTTGGGTGCGCGAGGGGTCTTCGGATTGTCGGTGGAATCGTGGTCCATGGGCAGAAATCTAGGCGCTGGGATCGGCGATTTGAAGTTCCTGTCGTCGCCCGCCATTCAGCCCCAACCGCCGCCGCGTTGCACGCCGGTTAACGGCCGCGCGGGCGCGTAACGCTTTGTTAGGAATGCTGAGCGGTCGGTAAACGGACCTTAACAAGCCTTTAACTTAAAACTCGCGATAAATCCTACGCGAAAAAGAGTGAGTTCCGTAACCATGCGGCTCGCACGCGCCATGCGCTCTGCGAACCACTGGTCGCGGCAGTTGCGTGGAGAGTGCGATGAGAACGTTCGTTTTGAGCGCAGTGGCGATCGCTGCGGGCTGGACGGCATCGGCTTATGCCGCCGATCTCAACTATGCACCGCGCGCGCCCTACACCGTCAACCAGCCACTCAACGCCTACAGCTGGGCCGGCCCCTATCTCGGCGCCAATATCGGTTATGAATGGGGATCGGTCGACAACAACCTGACCAAGCCGTCCGGCTTTCTCGGGGGCGTGCAGGCGGGCTACAACTTCCAGAATGGTCCGTGGGTGTTCGGAGCCGAAGGCGACATCCAGGCCACCGGCGCGGACGATACGTTCGCGCCGTGGAAGTTCTCCAATCCCTGGTTCGGCACGATCCGCGGCCGGGCCGGTTATGCCTTCAACAACATCCTGTTCTACGGCACCGCGGGGCTGGCCTTCGGCGAGTTGCGCGGCGCAACCTTTGGGTTCTCCGAATCTCACACCACCGCGGGCTGGACCGCCGGCGCCGGCGTGGAACTTGGCTTCACTCCGAACTGGAGCGCCAAGGTCGAGTATCTCTACTTCGACCTGTCAACGAGTCCGTTCGCCATCACGGGCGTGTCGAATGGCTACAGCGCGAACGTCGTGCGAGCCGGCGTGAACTATCGCTTCTGATAAGAAAATACCGGACCCATAGCCTCTCCCCGGCCGCTTCTGGCGGCCGGGATTTTTTTGCGGGGCGCTCTTCAGGTAATGATCACGAGATTGACTGCCTTCGGTCCTTTTCCCTTCTTGTCCGGCTCGACTTCGAAAGTGATACGCTGTCCTTCGCTCAGGTCCTTCAAACCGGCCCGCTCGACCGCGGTGATGTGCACGAAAACATCGCGACCGCCATCGTCCGGCTTGATGAAGCCGTAGCCGCGCTCGCCGTTGAAGAACTTGACCGTCCCCGTCATGGCCATCGGGACTCCTCCCCCGCATTGCTCCGCCGTGACGCCCATCGCGTCCGGCACAGGACCGGACGTTTACTGTCCGGGAGCTTGGCCACCTTGGGCGGGCACCCGACCCGCCTGGATCTTTCTTAGGCCTTCACTCCGCCGCAACCATTCGCGGAAGCGGAACGTAAAGCCAGTCACGCGCTCAGCATAATACGGTTCCCTGCAAATTGACCACCATTCTTGCACATTTTTCCAAGCTGGCCGGGTTACTCAGGCCGTGGGAGCCTCGAGCCGGAATCGGCCGGCGCCACCTTGGCCGAGCGGCTTTTCGAGCTCCGGCAGAATGGTCTTGAGCTCACCGTGCAGCGGCCATGGCGGGTTGACGATCAACAGGCCGGTCGAGGCCAGCTGGCCTCCGGCCTCCTGGGGGGCAACGCTGAACTCCAGGCGCAGGCATTTTCCGGGCGGCGTTGCCGCTTGAGCGGTCGCCGCCACCGCCCGTGCGAGCGCATCGGTGGCGCGACGGCTCTTGGCCGGATACCACAACAGGTAAATGCCGGTCGGCCATTTCGCGAATGCGCTTGAGAAACAGTCGCGCAGCCGGTCGAATTCGTCCTTGGATTCGAAGGGCGGGTCGATCAGCACGAGGCCGCGCCGCTCTTTCGGCGGAACGAACGCCGGCAGTGCGACCCAGCCGTCGAGATCGACCACGCGCGCCTGGGCGTCGCGACGGAGCGTGTCGATCAGCGCCTTGCGCGCACTCGGCTCCACTTCACAGGCAACCAGGCGATCCTGCGGCCGCAGCAGGCCGCGCGCGATCAGCGGCGATCCCGGATAGGTTTTGAGCCCGGGGCCGGAATTGAAGGCCCTGACGAGGTCGAGATAGGGCTTGATCAGCGATGCCGCCGTTTCCGAAAACCGCGCCTGCAGGATGCGCGCGATGCCGGTCAGCCACTCGCCGCCGCGGCGCGCCTCCTCGCTTTCGAGGTCATAGAGACCGGCCCCGGCATGGGTGTCGATGACGCGAAACGCGGCCGGCTTCTCCTGCAGATAGAGCAGGATGCGGACCAGCACGATGTGCTTGATCACATCGGCAAATCCGCCGGCGTGAAAGGCGTGACGGTAGTTCATGGGTGACAGTTACGACATCACGCCATCAAAGTAACGGGTCATTGCAGGCCGACGCGAAAGCGTCGAACCACGGCGGGCAAACTGCGCTGCGGGGAATCGCGAGATTCCGGGCCTGTGCTTGCGCACCAGTCGGAGTGACGAGCCCGATACGCAGGACAAATGTCTAGCCGCCCCTGATCGGCGGCATCGTTACCTGGTCGCGGCGGCAGGCGCGGCGATCCATGTCCTCGCAGGCGCGGAACTGCAGGTCCTTGTTCATGCAGATGCGCACCTCGCTGAGCCGCGTCCGGCTGCAGGACACCGAGATCGCCGAATCGCTCAAGCCCGGATTAGCCTTGATGAAGGACTCTTCGACCTCGGAAGGGGCGAGGGTCCTGGCCTGCGACATCTCGAGATACTCGGCCGGAATCTTCACGGCGGCGCGCGCCTTGCGAATGGTCTCGAAGTAGGTGCGTTCCGACATGCCGGAGCAGGTGCCGTGCTTGTCCCATTCGTTGAAGATCAATCCCGGCGCCGGCATCAGGTCGAGCATCGAGGAAACGATGTTGCGGTTGAGCCGCGGGGCCGGCCGCTGGCAATACTCTGGAAAGCCGCTCTCGTATTGCGGCCACAGCCCATGCACCACGAAGGAGTAGGGTCGGCCGCCGCACTGGATTTGGGAGCGGCCGCCGCGCTCCGCCGCCTCCTCGCAGAACGAGGGCGACCACGACAGCGACAGCACGTAAAAGTCGAATTCGCCGGGCGCGTTCTGTCGCTTGTCCTGTGCGACGGCGATGTCGGGAAGGCCGAGTGCGCCGGCGAGGGCCGCCAGCGCGAGATGGGCCAGGAAACGGGGCAGGGAAGACAATCGGGAAGCAAGCATGGCAACGTCCTCAACTAGGCTGTGCAGCCAGCCTAGCAGTGAGCGAGAACATTTCAAGAACAAAATCTGGCGTTGTGCCTGAGCCAGCCCGAATCACGGCTTCTCAGGGCCGGGCCGCCTTGCAGGCAGGGTTGTAGGCCCAGTTGCGGTCGAGGCCGACGACGCACCACTCGACGCCCTGGCCGAAGCTGGCATAGCCGCCGTCTTCGATGATCGAGAAATGCACCGTGCGCACCTTGCCGTCGTTCATCAGGGCATGCCCGCTGCAATAGCGGCGCGGGATGTTGTCGGACTGCCAGGGCCGGAATGCGGTCTCACGAACGGCCGAAAAGCCCTCGATTTTCAGCGCCGAATTCCAGAAAGTGCTTTCTTTCTCCCAGAACTGCGTCGCGATCGTCGGCAGGGCGTGTTCGCACGGCGCGACGCGCCCGTCATAGCGCGGGCCGCTCAGCCAGAAATTCAGCTCCAGCGGATTGGCGGCCTTTGCCTCGCCAAGGGCCATTGCCCCGCCAAGAAGGGCGCCGAGCACGGTCGCAAAGCGAAGTCTTTTCAGAGGAGTGGAAAGGTTGCGCATGGCAGCACCGCTGGGTGGTCGATCGTCGGACGGTGCCGCGAAGGCAGCAACAGGTCAAGTGCAGGGCGGCAACACTCGCGCACCACTTGGCCGGGACCTCCCATCCTGCCGGTCGGCGTTCTTTTCAGGGGCTGCAATGCACCTTAAGATGCCGCGAGCCAAATGGAGTGATGCGATGCGAATCAGTGGGGCCGCGGGCCTGGCCGCCTCTACCCTTGTCGCTTTGGGATTATTGGCCGCGTTGCCGGCGCGCGCCGACTGGGTGCCGCCCTTCAAAGGCAACGATACCGGCGGGATCATCGCCTATTCACTGGCGCGCCAGGTCGATGCCCGGCAGCTCGCGGTCGATCACTGCGCTGCCTACGGCAAGGTGGTGAAGTTCCTGGCGGTGCAGCCATATGATGGCGGCTATCTCTCCTTTGCCTGCCGCTGGGTGCCCTATGGTGCCAGCGAACGGCCGTTGCGCACGCTGTACTGAGGGTAAGGGCGACGCCGTCTTTCCGGGTGTTTGGCGTGTGATGCGACAGTCTCTTGCTTTGCTCGGATGCTGCAGCGTTCTTGGGCTCGTCCTGTCGTCGGGCGCGCAAGCGGTCGAACTGCCGGTGCGCAAGGCGGGGCTGTGGGAAATGAAGATGGTCAGGGCCGGCTCGCCGATGCCGGAAATGACTATGCAGCACTGCACCGACGAGAACGTCGACAGGGACATGAACGACAGCGTCTCGCCGCTCGCCAGGCAGGTCTGCTCCAAGCAGGACATCCAGAAGACCGCGACCGGTTATGTCAACGACTCGGTCTGCAGCGTCGCCGGCGTGACCACGACCTCCCATGCCGAGATTACCGGCGACTTCAATTCGGCCTACACCATCAAGACCACTTCGCACGCCGCGGGTGGCATCGCCGGCCCCGGGCATGATGGCGCCATGACCATCGAGGCGAAGTGGCTCGGCGCCTGCAAGGCCGACCAGAAGCCCGGCGATATCGTGATGCCCGGCGGCTTCAAGATGAACGTCCGGGACGCCGACAAGCTGAAAGGCCTGCTGCCGAAATGAAGTAACGGCAGCCGGCGCGGCGCTCGCTCACACGGGGATGCGCACGATCGCGCGCAGGCCGCCCGTCGGGCTGTCGGCCAGCATGATGTCGCCGCCATGCGAACGGGCAATGTCGCGGGCGATCGCGAGCCCAAGTCCGGTGCCGCCCTCGTCCTGGTTGCGGGCATTGTCCAGCCGCAGGAACGGCTTGAACACTTCCTCGCGCATGTGCGTCGGAATGCCCGGCCCGTCGTCGTCGACGGTGACGGTCAGATAGCGGTGATCGCGATTGCCTGTTATCGCGATCGTCTTGCCGTGTTTCGCCGCGTTGGAGACGAGGTTGGCGAGGCAGCGCTTGAACGAGGCCGGCTTGACCGTGACCACGGGCAGGCCGTGGAACGAGACGGTGGCAGCATGGCCGTGGCGCTCGGCGTCGCTGCGCAATTCCTCCAGCGCCTGCGCCATGTCGGTCGGCTGGGCCTGCTCGCCGGTGTCACCGCGCGCGAAGGCGAGATAGTCCTCGAGCATCATCGACATCTCGTCGACGTCCTTGCGCATGCCGTCGAGCTCGGGACTGTCGCCGATCAGCGCGAGCTCGAGCTTGAATCGCGTCAGAATGGTACGCAGATCGTGCGAGACGCCGGCGAGCATCGCGGTGCGCTGCTCCATCGCGCGCTCGATGCGCGACTTCATCTCCAGGAAGGCGATCGCGGCACGCCGCACTTCGCGGGCACCGCGCGGGCGGAAGTTCGGGGCCTCGCGCCCCTTGCCGAAGCTCTCGGCGGCATCGGCCAGCCGCAGGATCGGCCGGATCTGGTTGCGCAGGAACAGCACCGCGACGATCAGGAGGATCGACGAGGTGCCCACCATCCAGAACAGGAAGATCTCCGAGTTCGAGGCATAGGCGGCGCTGCGCTGCGCGAACACGCGCATGATAGTGTCGTCGAGCTGGATGCGGATCTCGACCAGGTTGGAGCGGCCGACGGTATCGATCCAGAACGGCCTGCCGATCTGGCGGCCGAGCTGCACCGACAGCGTCTGGTCGAGCAGCGAGAAGAACGGCTTCGGCCCGGGCGGGGGCATGTCGCCGGCGGGCAGGAAATCCACCACCAGCCCGAGGCGCTGCTGGGCGATTCGCTTGATCTGGTCGCGGTCCTTGTCCTGCGGATAGCCCTTGTAGACGTCGATCAGCGCCGCGACGTCCTGGACCACGGCCGCCGACAGGCGGCGCGTCACCGTGTTCCAGTGCCGCTCCATGAACACGAAAGCGACGACCGACTGCAGCACCACCATCGGCACAATCATGATCAGGAGTGCGCGGGCATAGAGCCCGGTCGGCATCCAGCTCTTGAACGCGTTGCCCATCCAGCCGTTGGCGGCGGAGACGCGGTCGGCGGCGCTTCGCAGCAGCGTGAGACCAGTGTCGAGGGTGCTCATCAGGGACGCTTCATCGCAGGCTTAAGGTGTGGCGACCAGCCGGTAGCCGATGCCCCGCACCGCCTGCAGGAAAAGGGGATTGGCCGGATCGCGCTCGATCTTGCGCCGCAGCCGGTTGATCTGCACGTCCACTGCGCGCTCGTTGACGCTGCCGTTGCCGGTGAGCGCGCTGCGCGGCACGGTCTCGCCGGGCGCCAGCGCCAGAATGCGCAGCATCTCGCGTTCGCGGTCGGTGAGATGAACGACCTCCTCACCCTGGCGCAATTCACCGCGGTCGATGTGGAACACATAGGGGCCGAACGCGACCTTCTCGAGCACCTCCGCCTGTTGCGGCGCAGTGCGTTTCAGGATGTTGCCGATGCGCAGCGCAAGCTCGCGCGGCTCGAACGGCTTGGCCACATAGTCGTCGGCGCCTATCTGCAGGCCTTCGATTCTGGCCTCCGCCTCGTGGCGGGCCGTCAGCATTACGATCGGCACCGTGGAAGACTGGCGGATGGCGCGGGCGAGATCGAAGCCGCTCTCGCCCGGCATCATCACGTCGAGGATCAGCAGGTCGAAGTGCAGGCCTTGCAGCTTGGCGCGCGCGTCGCTCGCGCTCGCCGCCGTGGTGACGCGGTAGCCTTCGCTGCAGAGAAAGCGCGACAACAGATCTCGGATGCGGCGATCGTCGTCGACCAGCAGAAGGTGCGGGGCGTCGTCAGCCGGGCGGGTCGGTGTGCGCGTGAGGGTAGCGGCGAGCGGCACGGTCATTCCTTTGTGCTTGCGGTGCCGGCGGCGAAAATCGCCTCCAGCACCTTGTCCGGGTCGTCGCGGTCGATCATGGCGCGCAAAAAGTGCTTCACCGTCTCTGCGCCGGCAGGCCCCATATCGGCAAGCGCCTGGTTGATCCTCTTGGTCTGCAGCCCGGCGAGCTTGGCCACCAATGCCTCGCCCTTTGGAGTGGCGTAAAGCAGGCGCTGGCGGCGGTCATTGTTGCCTGTTTTCTGCAGGATGTAACCTTCGTCGAGCAACTGCTTGAGCACGCGGCCAAGCGACTGCTTGGTGATGCGCAGGACATCGAGCAGGTCGGCAACCTTCAGGCCCGGGTAGCGGTGGACGAAATGCATGACCCGATGGTGGGCCCGGCCGAAGCCGAAGGCTTCGAGTTCGTGGTCGGGATCGGCGACAAAGTCGCGGTAGGCAAAGAACAGCAGCTCGATGATATCCCAGCGCAAATCGCCCTCGCGGGGGGCAGCGGGGCGGGCCTCGGCTGCGTCGGATGGGGCGTTCGCGAAATTTATGTCAGCCATATTGACGTATCTTGGGTTCAATGTTACAAAACGATCAGCGCGTACGAAATTTTAGATCGTTTCGTTCGTGGTGACGTTTTCAACTGCAACGCGGCCGGGGAAGCCCCACACAGGCAGCAACGGCCGAGTCGATCTACCGTGAGATTGTCGAGCGGCATTTCGACAAACATACTGGACTTCCGTTTCCCGCAAAAGCATGTCCTCTGCGGCATGCTCGCCAGTGGGAACCCGGCCCTGAGAAGGCTGGTGATGGTGAAGTCCAGACCTATTAAGCCAGCAGGTCCAGGCAGGCCGGCGCCAGAAATCGCGCCGATGCCGACAGCGGGAGGCAACGGAATGAGTTTGAAATTCGAAATCCAGCCTGCGAGGAATCCGACGTCCGAGAGCGAGCGCGCGGCAAGGCTCGCGGACCCGGGCTTCGGCCGGATTTTCACCGATCACATGGCTCTGGTCCGCTACAATCAGGCAAAGGGCTGGCATGGCGCATGCGTCGAAGCCCGCGCCAATTTCCCGCTCGATCCGGCCACAGCCGTCCTGCACTACGCGCAGGAGATTTTCGAAGGCCTCAAGGCCTACAAGCGCGACGGCGGCGGCGTGAACCTGTTCCGCCCCGACGCCAATGCCCGGCGCTTCCGGAGTTCGGCCGAGCGCATGGCCATGGCGCCGCTGCCAGAGCCCCTGTTCATCGAAGCGGTCGAGCAGCTCGTGCGCATTGACCGCGCTTGGATACCAGGCGGCGAGGGCAGTCTCTACCTGCGGCCCTTCATGATCGCGAGCGAGGTCTTCCTCGGCGTGAAGCCTTCCGCGGAATACATCTTCGCCGTCATCGCCTCGCCGGTCGGCTCCTATTTCAAGGGCGGACCTGCGCCCGTGTCGATCTGGGTGTCGGAGAACTACACGCGCGCCGCGATCGGCGGCACCGGCGCCGTCAAGTGCGGCGGCAACTACGCCGCGAGCCTGCGCGCGCAGGCCGAGGCCATCGATCACGGCTGCGATCAGGTCGTTTTTCTTGATGCGCTCGAGCGCCGCTACCTCGAGGAACTCGGCGGCATGAACGTCTTCTTCGTGTTCGACGACGGTTCGCTGCTGACGCCGCCGCTCGGAACGATCCTGCCGGGCATCACCCGCGATTCGATCATCGCGCTCGCTAAGGATTCCGGCACGCGCGTGCGCGAGGAGGCCTACACGATCGACCAGTGGCGCACTGATGCCGCCAGCGGAAAGCTGAAAGAGGCTTTCGCCTGCGGCACGGCGGCCGTCATCTCGCCTATCGGCAAGGTGCGTTCCGCGCGCGGCGATTTTCTCATCAGCGGCGGCGCGGCCGGCCCGGTCGCCATGGGGCTGCGCAAGAAGCTGGTCGACATCCAGTATGGTCGGGCGGCCGATCCGCACAACTGGATCAGAAAGGTCCTGTGACCGGCGGCGGAATTATTCCGCCGCATTATCCACGTTCTATCTGCCTCCGTCATTCCGGGATGCGCCGAAGGCGCAGGCCCGGAATCCATAACCCCAATCGTGGTTATGGATTCCGGGCTCGCCGCTCGGCGGCGCCCCGGAATGACGGAGGGGAGTTGCCAACCAGTGATCTCTTGCCGTGGGATTACCGGTGAACTCTCTGACGCGGTTGCACGACAAAGCCTCGAACGCATCTGGACAGGCGCCGGCTTGGTGATGTGCCGCTCCGCTGCCGCCGCGGTTTGCCGGCTGACTTGGAATCGTGATCATGGCTTCCACTCTCTCCACACCCTTTAAATGGGCGGTGCTTGTCGCCGTTACCGGCGTCACGGTCTTCGGCATCGTGGCGATCGGTCCACAGACCAAGAGTCAGGCCCAGGACCGCTCGCCCGTGATCGACGTTCGCACCGCCGACCCGGAGATGAACGCGGCGATCGCACGCGCGCGCGCCACGCTCCCCACCTTCTGGGCCTCTTACGATGCGCCGAAGCCGTCGGAAACCGGACACGCCCTCAAGGCGCGTTTTCCGACCAGGCGCAACGACGGCGAGCACATCTGGATCAACGACGTGAAGAAGCTGCCTAACGGCGGCTATTCGGGACGGTTCGCCAATGCGCCCCGCGACTTGCCGGGCAAGAAGGATGGCGACACGGTCGAGTTCAAGGAGTCCGACATCTCGGATTGGATGTTCTTGCGTAACGGCAAGATCGTCGGTGGCGAGACCATCAAGCCTCTCCTCAAGACCATGCCGAAGGCAGATGCCGATGCCCTTCGCGCGCGGATGGAAACGCCGTAGGCAATCGAGCACGTTCCGGTCAAGAACTTGCAGTTGCGGCCAGCCTCAGGGGTGGGCTAAGCGAAGCGCGGCCCGCCCCCTTTTGCTGGTGGGCACGGCGCTACAAGCGCCTTTGCCCGTCGTCCTTAAGCTGATACCAACGCGCCCATGGCTGAAAAACCCAAGAAACCCTCGAGACTGAAAGCGCGCCTGCCGCGCGGGCTGGCCGATCGGGCGCCTGCCGAGATTGCCGCGACGCGCGCGATGCTGGAAAAGATCCGCCTCGTTTACGAACGTTACGGCTTCGAGCCGGTCGAGACGCCGGCGTTCGAATATACCGACGCGCTGGGAAAATTCCTGCCCGACCAGGACCGCCCCAACGAGGGCGTGTTCTCGTTCCAGGACGACGACGAGCAGTGGGTGTCGCTGCGCTACGACCTCACCGCGCCGCTGGCGCGCTATGTGGCGGAGAATTTCGACACGCTGCCCAAGCCGTATCGCAGCTACCGCGTTGGCCACGTCTTCCGCAACGAGAAGCCGGGCCCCGGCCGCTTCCGCCAGTTCACGCAGTTCGACGCCGACACGGTCGGCTCAGCCTCGCCCGCGGCCGATGCCGAGATGTGCATGATGGCGGCGGACACCATGGAGGCGCTCGGCATTGCCCGCGGCTCCTATGTGGTGAAGGTCAACAACCGCAAGGTGCTTGACGGGGTGCGCGATGCGCTCGGCATTGCCGATGATCATCAGTGGTTGACCGTGATGCGCGCCATCGACAAGCTCGATCGTTTGGGACCGACGGGTGTCCGGCAACTGCTCGGTGAAGGCCGCAAGGACGAGTCCGGCGATTTCACCAAGGGCGCAGGGTTGAAAGAGGACGACATCGCGCTCGTTCTCTCGGCCATCGAACAGGATCAAGCTGCGCCGACCGATGAGCGGCTGCGCAACAGCGTCATCGGGCAGCAGGGCCGTGAAGAGCTCGATCAAATCAGCAAGCTCGTCGCCACAGCGGGTTACGGCGAAGACCGCATCAAGATCGATCCGTCCGTCGTGCGTGGCCTCGAATACTACACCGGTCCCGTCTACGAAGTTGAACTTCTGCTCGACACCAAGGACGAGAAGGGCCGTCCCGTTCGCTTCGGCTCGGTCGGCGGCGGTGGCCGCTATGACGGCCTCGTCTCGCGCTTCCGCGGCGAGTCGGTGCCGGCGACCGGCTTTTCGATCGGTGTCTCGCGCCTGCAGGCGGCGCTCACGCTGCTCGGCAAGATCGACACGCGACCCGACTTCGGTCCCGTCGTCGTCACCGTGTTCGACCGCGATCGCGTCGCCGACTACCAGAAGATGGTTGCCGCCTTGCGCAACGCCGGCATCCGCGCCGAGCTTTATCTCGGCAATCCGAAGAACATGGGCAACCAGCTCAAATATGCCGACCGGCGCAACTCGCCTTGCGTCATCATCCAGGGCACGGATGAGAAGGCGAAGGGCGAGGTGCAGATCAAGGACCTGATCGAGGGCGCCAAGGCGGCGGCGGCGATCGCCTCCAACCAGGAGTGGCGCGAGAGCCGCCCGGCACAATTCTCGTGCAGGGAAGATGAACTCGTCGCCAGGGTGCGCGAGGTGCTGGCGCGCCATGAGGTGAAATGGGGTTAGCCATTCGCTGCGATGCGGACGCGACGGCTTGTGCAGGGCATCCGCGTCTTGTTTGATAAGGGAGCCCGACGGCCGAAAATACGGTCGCGACAGAAAGGGAGAGCGCAGCATGCCTGAGGTCACCATCAATCTCGCCGCCGGCCGCACCGAGGAACAGAAGAAGGCCATGATGCTCGACATCACCCAGGCCGTGGTGAAGCATACCGGGGTCGATCCGGAAGCCGTGGTGGTCCAGATCAACGAGGCGCCGCTGCACAACAAGATGAAGGGCGGGAAGACCTTCGTCGAACGTGCCGCCGCGCAGAAGAAGTGACGCGTACGCGTCATTCCGGGATGCGCCGACAGGCTCACCCGGCATCCATTTATCCACGGAAAGATGGATTCCGGGCTCGCGGCGCTGCGCGCGCCCCGGAATGACGAACTGGTTATTTGCGGGGTAGGATGGACGCACGCGAGCACATCAAGATCGGCATGAGCGCGGAGCGCACGCTGGTCGTGCCGCCGGAGCGCACGGTCGGCCACTTTGTTCCGCACATGCCCTTTGTCTATGCGACGCCGATGATGATCCTGGAAATGGAGATGGCCTCGGGCGACGCCATCTCCCGGTATCTTCAACCAGGCTGGATCACCGTCGGCACCGAGGTCGATGTTCGCCATCTGGCAGCTTCCCCGGTGGGCGCGACGATCAGGACCACGGCGAGGGTGATCGAGGTCGAGCGGCGCGTGATCCGCTTCGAAGTTGCAGCCTTCGACGGCGAGCGCAAGATCGGCGAGGGCCGCCACGCCCGCGGCCTTGTCAACTACGAGAACTTTTCCAAGCGCATCGGCCTGAAGTAATTACTTCGCCAGCTCCTTCGAACGCCTTGTCGCCGCGGCGATCGCGCGGATCATCAATCCGCGCATTCCGTCCCGGCCCATCAGCACCTCCAGCGCGGCCGCGGTGGTGCCGCCGGGCGAGGTCACGTTCTTGCGCAGCGTCGCGGCGTCAAGTTCGGAGCGATGCAGGAGTTCGCCGGAGCCGGCAACGGTTTCGCGCGCGAGCCTGGCTGCGAGTGCTTCCGGCAATCCGGCCTCAACGCCGGCGCACGCCAGTTCCTCCGCGAGCAGGAATACATAGGCCGGGCCCGAGCCGGACACGGCGGTGACCGCGTCCATCAGCGCCTCGTCATCGACCCATTCGACAGAGCCGATGGCGCGCAACAACGCGTCGGCGACGTCACGCTGGGTGGCGCTGACATTCTTCGCCGGCACCGCCACGGTGATGCCGCGGCCGATCGCGGCCGGCGTGTTGGGCATCGCGCGCACCACCGCGCCGCCGACGATCTCTTCCAGCGCGGCGATGGTCGTGCCGGCCATGATCGAGACGACCAGCGTGGTGGAGGAAACGAGGGATTTGAACGCCGGACCTGCCTCGCGAAACGATTGCGGCTTCACCGCGATGACGAGCGTCTCGACAGTCCCGGCATCCTCGGGGGCGGGATTGAGGCGCACGCCCCTGGCGGTGAGCGCGCCGATCTCGGGTGAAGGCGAGGGTTCGATCACCACGACGCGGCGCGGATCGAGTCCCTGCGCCAGCCAGCCGGTCAGCATCGCGCCGCCCATCTTGCCCGCGCCGCCGAGCGCGATCGTGCCGGTGATGTTCTTCAAGGCGCTGCTGTCTGTCATCGGTGCCGCCATACATGACCCCGTCGCCCCCGCGAAGGCGGGGGCCCATAACCTCAGACGGTTTAGTTTATGGAGGTGTCTGCAACAAGCGCTGTGCGACACCTCGATATCCCGCGGTATGGATCCCGGATCGCGCTCGCTGCGGGACAACGCTTTCGCGCTGCCCGGCGCTCGCTTGTCCGGGATGACAGCCGTGAGTGCGGCGAACCTACGCCTCGCCCATGGTATCGAACATTGAGGCGTCGAGGGCCTCCGGGGTCGACTTGCCGGCCCAGACCACGAACTGGAACGCGGGATAGTAGCGTTCGCACGCATGGATGGCGCCGCCCAGCATGGATTGGCATTGCCCGACCGATGCCGTGAGGCCGCCGGGCAGCACCAGGGCCTGGCGGTGCATGATCATCCCGGTGTGGGTCCACAGGTCGAAATGGCCGATCCATAATTGCTCGTTGATCGCGGCAATCAGCCGCTGCACTTCCGGAAGCCGCGCCTGTGGGATCTTCATGTCGAAGGCGCAGGCCAGATGCAGCGCCTCGAGGTCGGCCATCCAGGTGAAGGAAAGCTGATAGTCGGTCCACTCGCCCTTGGAGACGATGGTGAGTTCATCCTCGCCGGAACGTTCGAACGGCCAGTTGTTGTCGGCGGCGATATCCTCGACCACCGCCAACGGGTGGCTCCGGGAATCGATAATGCCTTCGAGCAGGGACATGCCGTCTCGACCTCTTGCATTGGCAATGTGTGGTACGCACGCGACAGGTTTTTGGCACGTTGCTCCCTTTCCGCGTCGCTCCTACGTTCGGATCGGCGCGGACCTGTCAGCGATCAAGTGATGTGATTTGCGGAATCCGCGCAACGGGGGGGCGAATCCGTCCACAGCCAAAGGCGCGATCTTCCACAACTGATCTCTGTCACGATTACCAATTTGAGAACAAACCGGAATCGGATTTGGGAGTTCGCCTTAATCGTTAATATTCCAGCCGGTGGGAGGGCCGCGACGCTCCCGCGGCATGGGACCATGCGGATTCGCCGCACGGAGCCTCCTTGCTGGGACGCCGGTCCGGCGTCATAGTTCCCTGGCTGCTCATGTCGGGCAGAAAGTTCTCAGGGCGGGGTGAAATTCCCCACCGGCGGTAAGGGCGGTCAGCCCGAGCCCGCGAGCGCCTTCTTTCCGAACGGGAGAAGGGTCAGCAGATTCGGTGCAAATCCGAAGCCGACGGTCAAAGTCCGGATGAAAGAGAACGGTCGAAGGCTGCCCGCGTCCAGGCGCGGCGGTTTGTCGTTCCGTGTGCCCTGATTCTGGTCCTTTGGAAGAGGAAAACCATGAATCAGATGTCGCAAGAACCCCAAGTGCAGACCTCAGAATCCCAGAGCTCCGAAGGCCAGACCTCCGAAGCCCGAACCGCCGACGGCCAGGTGCCCCACGTTAGGGAGTCCCTTCCGGAGCCTCAGGTTCAGCCGCCGCCGCTTGCCTCGGCGCCGCCGCCGCTCCCTGCGGAGCCGCCGCCGGTGCCCCAGCATCCGCGTTTCGCCAAGCCGCAGCGGGTCGCCCTCGTGCAGTCTTCCTGGCACCGTGAAGTGGTCGAGGAGGCGCGCGTCGCCTTCCTGAAGGAGGCCGAGGCGCGACACCTCACCAACATCGACGTGTTCGAGGTGCCCGGCTCGTTCGAAATCCCGCTGCATGCGCTGATCCTGGCGAAGACGCGGCGCTATACCGCGATCGTCGCCGCGGGCCTCGTCGTCGACAATGATTTGGTCGCAGACACCGTGATCAAGGCGCTGATGGACGTGCAGTTGCGCACCGAGGTGCCGGTGTTCTCGGCGGTGCTGACGCCACAGCAGTTCCGCGAAACCGAGGTGCACTACGATTTCCTGCGCAAGCATTTCGCCAGCAAGGGCGTCGAGGTTGCGGAGGCCTGCGCCAACACGCTGCTCAGCTTCGAGCGCCTGCGCGGCCAGGTCGCGGCGGGGATCGTGGGGTAGGCAGAAGGTTGGTGCTCGTCATTGCATTGCGAGCGAAGCGAAGCAATCGAGACCGCATCCGCGGTGACAATCTGGAATGCTTCGTTCGCTTCGCTCCTCGCAAGACGGACGTAGGAAGACGCCGCGCTCAGCGCGAAAAGAAGACCCTAGTCGAACAGGCTGGACACCGACTCTTCCGCCGCGGTGCGGGCGATCGCCTCGGAGATCAGGCCGGCGATCGAGAGCGCGCGGATGTTCGGCGACTTGATGATCGCCTCCGTCGGCTGGATCGAGTCGGTGATCACCAGCTCTTTCAGCCTCGAGGAGGTGATACGGGCGGCCGCGCCGCCGGACAGGACGCCGTGGGTGATGTAGGCGTAGACTTCCTTGGCGCCGTTGGCGATCAGCGCATCGGCGGCGTTCACCAGCGTGCCGCCGGAATCGACGATGTCGTCGATCAGGATGCAGGTATAGCCGGCCACGTCGCCGATCACGTTCATCACTTCGGATTCGCCCGGCCGCTCGCGCCGCTTGTCGATGATCGCGAGCGGCGTGTTGATGCGCTTGGCAAGCCCGCGGGCGCGCACCACGCCGCCGACGTCGGGCGAGACCACCATGACGTTGGTGAGGTCGAAACGTTCGCGGATGTCGCGCACCATCACCGGCGAGGCGTAGAGATTGTCGGTCGGGATGTCGAAGAAGCCCTGGATCTGGCCGGCATGAAGGTCGAGCGTCATGACGCGGTCGGCGCCGGCGTGGGTGATCAGGTTGGCGACCAGTTTGGCCGAGATCGGCGTGCGCGAGCCCGATTTGCGATCCTGACGGGCGTAGCCGAAATAGGGCACGACCGCGGTGATGCGGCGCGCCGAGGCGCGGCGCAGCGCATCCGTGATGATCAGGAGCTCCATCAGGTGGTCGTTGGCCGGATAGGAGGTCGACTGCAGGATGAAGACGTCCGAGCCGCGGACGTTTTCCTGGATCTCGACAAAGATCTCCATGTCGGCGAAGCGCCGAACCACGGCCTTGGTGAGCGGCAGGTCCAGCCCGTTGGCAATGGCCTGGGCCAGCGCCGGATTGGAATTGCCGGCGACGAGCTTGATGGAGCCGTTCTTGGCCGACATCGACATTTCCCCCCGCGCTTTGGATACGATGTTCAGCATATCGGAATACCCATGGAGCACGGCCTTAGACGCGCGAGGAGATATCAGGCGCAAGGCTCCGCTGGCAACCCGTGGACGGGGTTTTCCTGCCCAAAACCCCGAATCCGGACAACGATTGGTCGGGATTATTGCTCGGCGTAGCCGAGCGCCGCGACGGGTATTTCGCGCTCAACGGAGGGCAGATCGGCGCCTGCAACCGTGGGTCCACGTCGCCCCAAGCCGGGCGCCGGCGCCGGCGCATCCTGCGGGGTTCCATTGATCATGTTGGAAAGTCCGCTGAATCCGGCCTGCGCGATCTTGCGCAGTACCAGGTCGTCGGCGGCAGCCCAGGGATCGCGTCCGGCCGGCTTGCCGGTCGGTTCCTCACCGGACAGTCGCAGCGCCCGCTCCTGGTTCTGATCGTAAACGTCCCAGACCCAGGCGATCACGCTTCGGCCGCGGATGACCTGGGCGGAGAGATATTCGCGCACGCGGTAGGCGGCGGTCCCCTCGCGCGAGACAATGACGAGGCTTCGCAGCTTCGATTCCGTGTCAAGCACGCTCACCATGCGGTCGAACACGTGCGGCGGCGGCCCGTCGATCGACTCGAAGGCGATGGTCGGCCCGCTTGCCGGGGCCATCGCAAAGGAGCTGCTGGACGCGTTGTTGCCGGCACAGCCACCGAGCATGGCGCATGCGGCCAGCACCAACACCGCAAACGCGCGCGAGCGGATCCGGCTCGCGCTGAGCACAAGTTTTGACGCGTCCCTCATTAGGTTGGAGCGATATCGTTAAAACCGATTAACGTCTAGGGCAGACAGGCCACACTCCGGGGCAGGCCGGTGTTGTCGCTTTGACTTGGGCGAAGTCGGCCGGTCGGGGTCAACCTTCGAGCGCAATAGCGTGGACGTGACGGCCGTAGTCCGGCTCCTTGCGATGCACAGAGCGCCGATAGCTGAAGAAGCGCTCGTCGGCATAGGTGTCGAGACCGAGATCGTCGACCATCAGGATCCCGGCGTTTTCCAGTCGCATGCGGATGTAGCCGGCGAGGTCGAACATGGCATGGCCGTCGCGGGGGGACGGCAGGAAGAACAGCGCGTTCTCAGCGTCCGCCTCGATGAAGCGCTGCACGAATTCGCTGCCGACCTCATAGCTCTCCTGGCGGATCAAGGGGCCGATCGCGGCGATCATGCCGTCCCTTGCGGCCCCTAACCCTTCCATGGCCTCGATGGTGGATTCAAGGATGCCGGTGAGCGAGCCCTTCCATCCCGCATGCGCCGCGCCGATCACGCGTGCAGTGGGATCGGCGAACAGGATGGGACCGCAATCGGCCGTGGTGACGCCGATGGCGAGCCCCTCACTGCGCGTGACGATGGCATCCGCCTTCGGGCGCGCGCCATTTTCCCACGGGCCGCTTGCAATCACCACGTCGGGCGAATGGACCTGGTACAGGCTGAGCAGGTGTCCGGGCGCAACGCCAAGCCGTTCCGCCATGCGGCGGCGGTTCTCGGCCACGGCGGCGGGATCGTCGTTCGATCCGGTGCCGCCGTTGAGACCGGCATAGACGCCTTCGGACACCCCGCCCTCGCGGGTGAAGAAGGCGTGGCGCACGCCGGGGATCGCCGAAAGCAGCGGCGAGGCCAGGCTCATCGCTCAGCTCCTTCGGCCTGCTTCTCATCGCTCAGTCCCGCCAGCGACGTCAGACCGGGCGCGGAGATGCCCAGCACCTTGAACATCGAGCCCATGCCGCCGCGTCCGGGGTCGGTCAGGCGTTTCAAGGCTGCCGAGATGTCGCCGGAAACCTCGGCGGTGGCCTTCTGCATCAAGGTGAGCGCCCTGGTCTCGATGCCGAGCCGCTTAAGGAATTCACCCTGGGTGACCGGGCCGTGCACCCGGGCACCGACGTCCTCGGCGGCGCGCGCGAGCGCCTGGAAATCGACATGGGCGGTAACGTCCGCCTGACCCGGCGCCTTCAAGGGATCGGTATAGGTGTGCCGCGCAATCGCCTGAAACGTGTCGCCGGCGTCGCTGCGCATGTGACCGTAATCGATGATCAGCCCCGCGCCGCCCTGGTCGCGCACGCGCGTGGCGAGCTTCATCATCTCGGCATCCGGACGCCACTCGAACACGGCGCCGGTGGGAGCCGCGCGCACCAGAGGCGGCAGCAACACCTCGAAGCGCGGGATCGGATCCTCGGCCGCGTCGAACACGAGCCTGCCGTTGCTGTCGAAGTTGATGACGCGCTCGTGCCAGCCGGTCTCGCGCCTGACCACCTGGTGAATCGGCAGCACGTCGAAATATTCGTTGGCGAAGATGATGCAGGGGCCCTCCGGCACGGCGTCGATGGTGTCGTGCCAGGCGATGTTGCGCATCGCGGACAGCATCGACTTCTGCTTCTCCCGCAGCACGGGGTTGACCTCGACGAGGTGTACGCTGAGCGCCTGGTAGAGCGGCGGCACCACGCGCATGGCGCGCAGGACGTCCGCCATCATGGTGCCGCGCCCCGGGCCGAGTTCGATGAGCCGGAGCATCGAAGGCGAGCCGATCGCCTTCCACACCGATGCGGCCCACAGCCCCAGGAGCTCGCCGAACATCTGACTGACTTCCGGTGCGGTGGTGAAATCGCCCTCCCGCCCCAAGGGATCGCGCGAGACGTAATAGCCGTAGCGCGGGTGCATCAGGCACAGTTCCATGTACCGCCACACCGGCATCGGACCGGACGAGGCGATCAGCTTCTTGATCTCGGAAAGGAGCGGAGAGGTTTCGGCCACGGCCTGCTCTGGAACGAATTAACGAACGGCTTCCGCCGGCTTCGGCGCCGTGCGGCGCACGGCCATTACCATAGTGATTGCGCCGACAATAACCATGGGGACCGACAGCAGCATACCCATGGTGAGGCCGCCCCACAGAAATCCGAGCTGCGGGTCGGGTTCGCGGAAGAGCTCCCCGACGACGCGGGCGAGCCCGTAGATCGCGATGAAGCTGCCGAGGATCAGTCCCGGCCGCCTCAACGCACCGAAGCGGATCATGATGCCGAGTACCGTGAACAGCAGGATGCCTTCAAGGCCCGCTTCGTAGAGCTGGCTCGGATGGCGCGGCAGCGGCCCGCCATTGGGAAACACCACGGCCCAGGGCAGGCTGGGGTCGGCAGCGCGGCCCCATAGCTCGCTGTTGATGAAATTGGCCAGCCGCCCGAGGAATAGCCCGATCGGTCCGACCGCGGTGGTGACGTCGCCGAGCGACAGGATCGAGATGTTGTTCCTGCGCGCGAACCACATCACGGCAATGACGCAGCCCAAAAATCCGCCGTGGAAGGACATGCCGCCCTTCCACAGTTCGAAGATCTCGAGCGGATGCTGGATGAAGAAGGGCAGGTTGTAGAACAGCACATAGCCGGTGCGGCCGCCGACGATGATGCCGATGGTAACCCAGAGGATGAAGTCGTCCATCTGGGGGAGCGAGATCGGCGCCGGCCCGCCCCACAGCTTCTCGTTCTTGAGCAGCGAGCGCGCATAGATCCAGCCCAGGACGATGCCGCCGATATAGGCCAGTGCGTACCAGCGGATCGCGAAAGGTCCGATCGCGATCGCGACCGGATCGAAAACGGGAAAGTCGATCAGAAGAAGGGGCATCAACGAGTTGCTCTACCACCCTTGATCGGGATTTTGATGTGCTGGTTGACCATGCCGTTGTCCTGCGCCCTGTGATTCTTGCAGCTGATTCTTGCAGCCCGCGATCCTTTCAATACGATTGCAAGTAAACTGCAGCATGACAAGGCAAGGGTGGGGCGCCTTCAAAGCCCCTTGAAGCGCCGCGTCGGGATCGCCATTGTCTGATGCGAAGCAGGTTTGTTCCACGCTACCGGAGATTTCGCCATGACCCAGACCACGAACCGGTTTTTCGACGAGATCGGACGGTTGATGAACGACGCCGCCGGCGCGGCGCAAGGCGTCAAGCGCGAGGTCGACTCGGTGCTTCGCAACCAGGCGGAACGGATCCTGAGCGATATGGATCTCGTCAAGCGCGAGGAGTTCGAGGCGGTCAAGGATATGGCCCGACTGGCCCGCGAGGAGAATGAGTCGCTGAAACAGCGCCTTGCCGTCCTGGAAGCCAAGCTCGGGATCGCCCCCGCCGTCAGCAGCATGCAGACGGACGGCTAGGTTAACGGGTGTCTTCCGGGGCGCGACGACGTCGCGGACTAGCTGTGAACTTTCAGGAGGTTGTCCATTCGGCCCTGACCGGGAACTCTGAAGTCGCCAAACACCAGCGATTCGCGGAGAACCGAATGGACGTCCACAAGAATGCTCCTCTGACCCCGAAAGGTCGAGAGGCGATGGCG
>NZ_JACRAW010000025.1 GCF_016213215.1 Bradyrhizobium sp.
CTGCTGCGCCTGGTTGTCGCCCGCCAGGGCGAGACCGACGCGATGAACTTACGGGCGGAATGCGCGGAGGCGACCGTGGCGCTGCGCGCCGAGGTCGCAGGCACATTGCGCACCGTGACCAAGCTCGGCGGCAATGTCGAACTGGTGACCCCGGGCACGCTGCCGAACGACGGCAAGGTGATTGCTGACGAGCGAAGCTAGGCTCCCCTGCGGCGCGATCGAGCCACGGTCACATATGCTTGATCCCTGGTGCTTGATTCCTGGTGCTTGATTCCTGGTGCTTGATTCCTGGAGCGAGATGGGACCAGGCAATCAGATCGTGCTCCAGGTTCCTGATTGAGCATGATCTGCGCGCAAACGCTTTGCGTTTGTCGCGTGGAAAACCGGTGCCCGTTTTGCGCTAACGCGGCCCTTCGGGGCCGGATCATACCTAGATGCGATCGCGAAGCGGTCGCAAATTGCGGCACTGTCAGCGCTTCATTGGGCGCTGACGGGAACTCCATTTCCTCGCGGCGCCCGCGGGTCTAGGTTCCTCCGCCGTATTGGTGCGGGAGGTCCGGTATGTTCTCACTGCGTGGAATTGGCTTTGCTTGGGGCAAACGTGCCAAAATCGCCACAGCCCTGATCGGGACAGCGCTCTATTTCGGCGCGGTGTCTTGGGCGAAGATCTCCTATCACCCCGACACCAACTTCACGGCCGGACCGAACGTTGCGGGCGAGAAGATCTTGCTCCTCAAGCCGTTCACAAGGACGAACGGATTTGGCTTCGCCAGCGAGCGGCCGACCTTGTTCGAATCTGTCGTCGACACCGATGAGGAACCGCATCGCTCACCCGTTGCGCTGTTCGAAAACACTACTCGTCTGGGGCCCGCACACAGTTCGAATGGCGACATTGGGGCATTTGGCCACGGCCGGTTTGCGCATCGAAGAACGAACGGCGCCACAGTCTTCTTTTCCGCGAGCGACAATACCGATCCGAATACGAATGGGCGGGCCTACTGGATCGTCAAACCTCCCCATCCTGTTGCATCTACTCAGGATTGAACCCCGATCGCCCGAAAACCTGGGTCTGCAATCACCCCTGCCGTCGCGATTGAAGACACCTCCGACATTGATTGATGTCGATGACGTGATTGCCTCCCGCTTAAACAAAAGCGCGGTTCATTGGAGGGAGGCGGCACCATGACACTTCACCCATATACGAACCCATATACGTATGATCACCTGCCAGTTGTCGATTATCAGCATCATCCCGCATATGGCGCAGCCTTTCCGAAGCCGAGCATCGGAGAGCGTATCTCGGCACTGGTGACGTTTGCTTCAGACGGAAGCTCATTGAGCGTGCGCAGGCCCGGCTGGGCCTGAACCTCCTTCTGCGGACGAAGCGTGAGCGCCCGTCCCCGCATCCGCGCGGCGGGCGCTCTGTCGTTTTGCAGCCGGTATATTCTTGACAAACTACCGGCAAGACGGTGAACAAGAGCCGCAAACAATGCTGCGGCAATCCGTCATATCCATTGGCAACTTCAGGGGTGACGAGCCCTCGTGTCAGCCGAGCTGCCTGAGGCTTCACATCGGGGGGCGCACTTTTCTGGACGTGCTGATCGACGAAGTTGCGCGTTACGACCTGTTCGACGAAATACTCCTTCTCACAGATGACACATCCGGCCTGATCGAAGCCGGTTACCACGCCACGGTCAGAGGCAGGTCGCGGCTGTCAGTCGCCATCGAGAGGGAATGCGTGGGCGTCGGTGGCGCTCTTGGCCGCGCCTGGAATCTGCTGAACAGCCGTTTTCTGCTCCTCAATGCGAATTCATTCTTCGATTTCAACCTGCTGGACCTGATCTCGCGTTCGGCCGACAGCCTCGTCCATGCCGCCCTGCTCGCCGCCACAAAGGACGACCGGCATGCAAGGGTTTCGCTGGACGGAGACATCGTTTCGGGGTTGCTCGCGCCCGGACAGGGCAGGACGTGTCCCATTGTGTCCGGCATCTGCGTTATTGACCGGCGAATCCTTGCCAAAATCCCCCGTCATCCTGCTTCGCTCGAGCAAGTGTTTGAGAAGCCGATCGCAAGCGGTGCGGTGCGAGGAACCGCGTATCACGGGTATTTCACGGATATCGACTTCCCCGATGAGTTTGCGCGCGCCGCTCTCGAATTGAAGGAAAGACTGACTCGCCCGGCCGTCTTCTTCGACCGCGATGGCGTTCTCAACCACGACGCCGGCTACGTATTCGAGGCGAGCAAGTTCCAGTGGATGGAGCGTGCGCGCGAGGCGGTCAAACTCGTAAACGATGCCGGATATTTTGCGTTCGTCATCACCAACCAGTCCGGCGTGGCGCGCGGGTTCTACGAGGAAAGCCACGTCCACGCCCTGCACCGGTGGATGGCGGACGAGTTGGCCACCATCGGCGCGCATGTTGATGCCTTTGAGCATTGTCCCGATCACCCGGACGCCGCCGTCGAGCGGTATCGTCGGGTGAGCCCACGGCGCAAGCCGGGACCCGGAATGATAACCGACCTGTTGGAACGTTTTCCTGTGGCAGCCGCCAACAGCATCCTGATCGGCGACCAGCCCACCGACCTGGAGGCGGCCCGGGCGGCCGGTATTCAGGGTCTGTTGTTTC
This sequence comes from Bradyrhizobium sp., assembly GCF_016213215.1. GTDB lineage: Bacteria > Pseudomonadota > Alphaproteobacteria > Rhizobiales > Xanthobacteraceae > Bradyrhizobium. The sequence continues at coordinate 2,625 of NZ_JACRAW010000025.1, forward strand.
AGACAGGAAACCTCGAAATATTTGTGCGGGAAGCGTTGAAACTGCCCTAGGCGAGTCGATCCACCAGCCTCTGAACAGTGGGTTCGGTCGACTCCCGGCTGTTGACACCAAAGCGGCCATGCCGAGGTAATCAGTGCCCTGCTCAAGGGAGTTGCCTGCCCGGGAGTTCGCTTGACAACCGATTCACACTGGAAAAGAAGTCGCGACGAAAGAAGCAAGATGCGTTAGACGACTTTTCGACAGCTCATCAGGGAAATGATTGCGAGCGATGTTGCGCACGCCAGGCGGTCTAAAATGACAAGAAGCGGGTTTGAACTGAAGAACAAGACCGTCTTTGTCGCCGGCCACCACGGCATGGTCGGCAGCGCGCTGGTGCGCCGTCTGGCGCAGGAAGACGTGCGGCTACTCACGGTCGATCGAGGCGAGATCGATTTGCGCCACCAGGCGGCGGTGTTCGAGTGGTTTGCCAAAGTGCGTCCGCAAGTGGTGTTCATGGCTGCCGCCAAGGTCGGCGGCATCGTCGCCAACAACACTTTGCGGGCCGAGTTCATCTACGACAACATCGCGATTGCCAGCAACGTGATCCACGCCGCGCATGTGCATGGCGCCGAGAAGCTGATGTTCTTGGGCTCCTCCTGCATCTATCCCAAGCTTGCGTCGCAGCCGTTGCGCGAGGATTCGATGCTGACCGGACCGCTCGAGCCCACCAACGAGCCCTACGCGATCGCCAAGATCGCGGGTATCAAGATGGTCGAAGCCTATCGCAGCCAGTACGGCTCCGATTTCATCAGCGTGATGCCGACCAACCTCTTTGGTCCGGGCGACAATTATCATCCCGAATACAGCCACGTGGTCGCCGCCCTGATCCGCCGTTTCCACGAGGCGAAGCTGTCCGGTGCCGCGAGCACGGTGGTGTGGGGCACCGGCACGCCGCGGCGCGAGTTCCTCTATGTCGATGATCTCGCGGATGCCTGCGTGCACCTGATGAAGACCTATTCGGACGAGAAGCTGATCAATATCGGCACTGGCAAGGACATCACCATCGCCGAATTCGCCCGCGTCGTCGCCGAAGTTGTCGGCTATCGCGGCGAGATCACCTTCGACACTTCACGCCCCGACGGCACCCCGCGCAAGCTGCTCGACGTCAGCCGCCTCGCCCAGCTCGGCTGGCGCGCGCGAACCCCGCTGCAGGAGGGAATCAGGCTCGCGTATCAGGCGTATCTCCGCGAACATACGACTCCTTCCAGCTGACAGCCGCTCCGGCCCTCAACACGTCATCAAATGCACAAGACACCGAAGGTCCTGATTGCCACGCAGTGCTTTCCTCCGGATCCAAGCACCACGGCAACCTACATAGGTGCTATCGCGAACGCGCTTGCGGCCGACAACAGGGTTGTTGTCTTGTCAGCCTCGCCGAACTCCGGCACGACTGGTCCCTGCAATCCCGAGGTGATCGCGATACCGAGCTGGACCCCGGAGAAAGGCGCGCTTGTCAAGCGCATGATTTCCATCGTTCTCCTTGCAGGACGAATGCTGTTTTCCGTGCTGACTCGCACCTCTGCGCGTGACGTCGTGTTCTGTGTCACGACCCCGTTCACGCTGCCCTATTTTGCTATTCTTGGGGCAAAGCTCCGCGGCGCCGCGGCTGTGCTGCTGATCTACGATCTTTATCCGGAGGCCCTCATCGCCGCCGGAATGGCCAGGCCCTCCTCGCTCACCACACGGCTCATAAGGTTTGCCAACGGGCTCATTTTCCGCGCCTCGGATGCGATCATCACCATCGGGCGCGACGTCGGACCTTTGCTCCTGCGCTACTCCGGGGTTCGTCCCGACAAGATCCATTTCATCCCCAACTGGACATTGCTGCCAGGCGGCTATCGCGAGATCGACCCGGCCAACCCGTTCAGGCGCGACCAACAGCAAAAGCTCGTGGTGGGGCTGTCGGGCAATCTTGGCTTTACCCACAGCCCCCGAACTGTCTTCGAAGCAGCGCAGCTGCTCAGGCACGATCCTGACATTCACTTTCTTCTGTCGGGCTGGGGCCTTGGCTGGAAAGAACTTCTCGAGCTGCAGAATTCTCAACGGCTGGAAAACGTCACGCTGATAGAGCCCGTGCCGGAAAGCGAGCTCGTTGATTTTCTCTCGTCAGCCGATCTCTGGATCATTCCGTACCGCCGCAACACCGCGGGCGTCTCGGTGCCAAGCCGGTTTTACAATCTGCTCGCTGTCGGGCGCCCGATCATGGTGTCGGCGGAATCAGACTCGGAAGCGGCGCTGGTGGTGAAAGAAGACAATGTGGGCTGGGCCGTGCCTCCCGAAGATCCCGTCAGGCTGGCGGAAGCGATCCGTCAAGCAGCGCAGGATCGCGCTGGCACGGCGCAGAAAGGCCAACGCGCGGCAAAGCTGGCGGTGAAATACGGTGAAGTGGACGCGCTTGCGCGCTACCGCAAGGTGATTCTCCAATCCCTGCGAACAGCGCAAGCTTAACGCGACCGGCAATGCGTCACGCGGTGCCGCAAGTCGCTCTCGTCGGTTGCACATAACGCAGTCAGAACACCGCCCCGGAGGCCGGGCCAGCGGCCAAGCTCCGGCTGCTCGGACAGGGGTTCCCCTTTCCCGCCTTTCTGGGTCCGTTACGAGCGGATCTCTCCAGCCTTAAAGCTTGACAACAAAAGGCAAATTCGGGACATGCTCGAACTCCTGAATGATGCACGCGTCCGTGCCGTGACAAGCGAGAGCGATGAATGACGGCGGATACGTCCAATAAGCGCCTCGCCCGATATCACCGTCCCTTTCGAATTGGTTTCGTCGCTTTGGTCGCGCGCAAAGCTGGTCCGTTCGCATGAGTGGAGCACAGAGAGATTCTCAATGAGGCCGCTCCTATCGCTCCTGAAGCTAGTGATCGTCCCGGCCATCATAGGGGTAGTTGTTTGGCTCAGCGGCATTCGGGAAATTTACGCCGTCATTCTTCGGTCTAGTTTCAGCGAAGTCGCGGGGGCCTTTGTCCTGTCCATGATCGCTGTCGGCTTGACTGCCATCAAATGGCGCTTCGTCATACCGGCGATCGGGGTAGCGGAGCTTTTCAAGGCGGCGCTGATCGGCCAATTCTACAGCTTTTTCTTTCTGGGTCAGGCCAGCGGAGAAGCCGCAAAGATCTACCTGATCTCCCGTGAATCCGGCAATGTCAGCGGCGCGACGGTATCGGTGTTCACGGACCGGTTGACTTCCTTCATCGGACTCCTCACCGTTTCGGTGCTCGGGTTCGCGATGTCCTCGAGCCACTATCCACAGAAGCTCCAGCAAATAGCGCTGATCGGACTGATGCTGCTGGTCGCCATACTGGTCGCACTGCGCCATGATGCCTTCTTCTTCCATGCTGAACGTATTGCAACATGGTTCGAGAGCAGGGCACCCGCCTATTCGTCCGCGATCGCAAGGGAATTGCGCAGGGCGATTGAACAATGGCACGCAGCGGTCAGCAACCCGTGGCGGGTCATGGCGGGGGTACTGGTCGGCGCGCTGGTGCACATCGTCAACGTTCTGACGTTCATGGTCTTGGCGGTCGGAATCGGGGTCAACATGGACTTTTACGATTGGTGCTGGGTCGCAGGGTTGACGAGCGTCGCCGGGCTCATTCCTATTACGATCGGTCAAATGACCGCGGGAGGCGCGCTGGTGGCTCTGCTTCACATGCAGAACGTTTCAATGGTGGATGCGGTGGCGCTTTCGGCGCTCATCATAGCGGTCAATGGCATGCTCGCGATCGTTGGAAGTCTACTGGAGTGGCGCCGTTTGCACTTTCGAGTCGCAGCGCCGTCCGCCTCGGACGGAATATCAAATCCATAGTGCTGGCCTGCCAGCAAGTACTCACCAACCTCCACTGCGCGCTGATTTGCCGATGCTCGTAGAGCCGATGCGGACAAGAACTGAAGATCTCATGGCCAAAGCAAGCGACCGCTTCGCACTCTGGATGCTGGCTCCTTGCCTTCTCTTTGCAATCGCCCAACTCGGTTTCAACGCACTCACGCTCGATACCTGGATGGACGAGGGCAAGTACCTGATGAAGGGCTACTGGTATCTGACCGGTCAGATCCCGCCCTATTCAACGATCGATCCGACATTCTACATGCCGCTGTCGTTCTACAGCGTCGGTTCGACCGAGTGGCTGTTCGGCATCGGCTACCTCCCCGGCCGGGCGCTGATGATCCTTTTCGCGGTCGCATGCCTCGTGCTGGTTTATCTGACTGGCGCGCATCTCGGCCGTTCGCGCCTCGCCGGCGTCGGCGCGACCGTCCTCGTCGCCGGCTACCCCGTCACCATGACCTATTTCGCGACAGCCACGCCCTACGCGATGGTGAGCTGCCTTTCCGTGGCGCTCATTCTCGTGCTTCTCACGGTGAGATCGCGACGGATCGCGTATGGCGCATCAGGCATCATTCTGTGGGCACTCCTGTTCACCCGACCCGATATGATGCCGATCGTCATGATCCTGGCCGGCTGGGCGCTGCTGATCGAACCGCGGCGAAGGATCGAGTGCCTTGCGGTCGCCTTTTTCACCTTCATCACGGCGTCCGTGGTCACGGTATGGGTGTTCGGACCGGGATTGCTGCAGGTCGTTCTGGACGTACCGGGGTTGGCGCAGATCGCAGCAGCCGTGGGCATACCGCCCGCACCGATCTCCGGAATCCTGCCGCTCACCGTTTCACCGCTGGATCCCGTGCTCCCGCTCCGCGAAGTTCCTAGGTATTTCTATATTTATTTTTTTCAGCCTTACTTCGCCGTGGCAAGCGTCACCCTAGTGACGATCGCGCTTCGGATTTTTTCCGTTTGGCGCGAGAGCAGCGAACGTCGGGTGAAGCCGATCGACCTGATCCTGGCTTATTTCTGGATCACCACCATACTTCATTATCTCCTGTCGCTGTCCTACTGCCTCAACTGCATCATTCCGTACACGAACTATTTCCTGCCGGTGGGGGCCCTGAGCGTGGCCAGCCTGCTCGGCGAAATTTTCAGGCTGACGCGTAGTCCGCGTCCGATGTACGCAGCGTTCGGCTACCTGTGCATCACGGCTGTGGCGATGCAGATCTCTCCGTCCTTTCCAACCCTGCTGCGTCCGGAGTCCGACAATGTCAGAGCAGCCGCGACGCAGCTTTCGACCGAGCTGCGGCCACGGCTCCCGCCTACGGGCCGGGTCCTGGTCCTGTGCGATCGCGTCGAGGCGGCGCAGGCGGTCTGGCTGGCCGGAGGTGTCATCGAGCCGCGGTCATTGTATCTTCCGCTGAACTTCCGCGAACCAAGACCCGGTTTGACGAAAGACGATCGTGACAAGATAGACTCCGTGGTCTGGGAAGCGGGATTTTGGAGCGAGGGCAGCATGCGTCGCGCCCTGACCCAGGGATATAGCACCCTTCTGATCGAGCGCCGCCAGAGCTACGGCGATCCGCTCGGCCGCACGGTGCGCGACGGCATTCCATTCGGCGACGTGGTGGCGATGCACTTCCGACTGACCGCGACTTTCACCGTGGGAGACCGGACCTTCGAACTCTACCGGCGGCGCGAGTAAACCGCCCGCGCAGACGCATCTCCGCAGGGCCCGCGATCAGTTGTGAATTCGCGGGCGGCGTGGCAAGTTAGAAGGAAAGTTCCAATCAGGCCTGTCTCAGAGGGGCGCCGGATAATGTCCGCACGGGAAGACAATCTTCAGCACTACGAATCCATCGCCGATCATTTCGACGAAACATACAATCGCGAGAATTCGAACCACCTCTACAAGATCGACCAAATCTCGAAAGTGATGTTCGACAACCTGCCGTCGCTCGGCCGATACGACATCATGGAGCTTGGCGGGGGGACAGGCATTCATGCCTTCCATTTCCTCGAAACCAACGCCCATCGCAACATCCGCTACACCCTATCGGACATCTCGCCGCGGATGCTCGAGAAGGCGAAAATCCGGCTTGGAAAATTCGACGTCGAGTATGTCGTCTCGGCGGCGGAGAACATTGCCACCGACAAGACCTTCGATGCGATCTTCTGCAGCGGCGCGATGCATCACTTCGAGGACGCGCGAGCGTCGATTGAATCGATTCGCGACCACCTGAACCCCGGCGGCGTAGTCGTGGTCTGCGAACCGATTGTCTGGAACCCGGTAAACTTCTTCAAGGCTGCGAAAGATCCGCTGGAGTGGAGTCAGTTTACGGTCACGCGCTCGAACGTCGCGCGCATGCTGGAGGAAAACGGCTTGACCATAAAGGTGAACCGCGTTCTTCACTGGCGTGCCGGAGCTGAATTCGCCCGACGCCTCTGGCCGTTTGAAAAACTCGAGGACTATACCTTCCTGAACATGGCCGCAGTGATGTACCTGCTGGCGGCGACCAAGGAGCCCGGTCCGCAAACCAGCTGAGCATGCTGGAGACCGGACGCCGCTTCTTCCGAAACGAGCCTGCTCGACAAATGGAACGAGGTGAGGATGCGAAGGCCGCCCATCTGCATCGGGAGGATTCAGACCGCCGTCGCGACCATGGCGGCAGCCCATTTACGGGCGCTCGCGGGAGCGTCGATATCCGGAAAACCCGTCAGCGCCGTCAGACGGAATCCGCTGATTCGAAGCATGAGCTCGAGCTCCAGCGGAAAGAAATATCTGACCCGATGCGTCTCCACCGCCTCATCGATCACCCGATCGCCCTTCAAACGCGTCACCTTGATCGACATTTCACAGCACTGGCTGTCGGGTAAATGGCGGCCCGACGAGGATCGAACGAGCCGCACGTCCTCGCTTTCGAACTCCCGCGTATTTTCTCCGGGGGGGTCAGCGACCACCGCGGGCCCATACCAGAAATCGGCAATCAGCAGGCCGTCGCGGCGCAAATTCCTTCGCGCAGAGCCGAACGCGTTCAGAACGTCATCATTGCTCGATAGATAGCCGATGACGTTGAAGTTCATCAGCGCTGCGTCGAACGGCTGTTCGGCCGAGAAGTTCCTGATATCGCCGCACTGAAATCCCGGATTGGCTTCAAGCTTTTGCTGCCTTGCGCGTTCTCGCGCACGCGCCACCATTGGTTCGGAGCGGTCGACACCGGTCACGTCAAATCCGCTCCTGGCGAATATGACGGCATGCTTACCGGTTCCGCAGCCGAGGTCCAGGAGCTTCCGAATCTCGCCGCGCCCGAATTTGGCGATCAGCTTTCCCATCGCCTCGCATTCGGCGGCATAGTCCTTTTCGGCATAGACCGTGTCATAGGCCGCCGCATACGAGTCGTTGAAAACCCCGGTCATGAAATGACATCCCTGACCGCTGCGCAAACGCGATCGATCTGCATCTCTGTCAAGGTGAGACCCGAAGGCACATAGAGGCCGCGGCGCGCAAGCCGCTCGGTCACAGGATAGCTGCTTCCGGCAAACAGCCCCCGTTCGCGCAGAACGGGCTGCTCGTGCATGCCGAGAAACAGCGGCCGCGTGTCAATCCCCTTCGCGCGCAGGCGTTTGGCAAACTCCACGGCGTCGAAGGGAACGTCATCCGCAAGCACGAGGCAGTACATCCAGTATACGTTCTTGGCCCAATCCCGCTCCACCGGCAGCGCGATTTGCGGCAGCTCCGAGAGCCGCTCGTGATAGGCCTTGGCCATCTGGCGTTTACGCCGGATATGATCGTCGACACGATTGACCTGCGCCACTCCGACCGCAGCCTGGAGATTCGTCAGGCGATAGTTGTGGCCGATTTCCGTATGATAGAACCGCCGCTCCGGACGGAAACAAAGATTGCGCAAGGATCGTAACCGGTCGGCGTAGTCGTCGTTGCTGGTGACAACCATCCCGCCTTCGCCGGTCGTGATGATCTTGTTCGCGTAAAAGCTGAAACAGGCCATGTCGCCGAGTCCGCCGACACGGCGGCCTTCGACTTCCGCACCGTGGGCTTCGGCAGCATCCTCAACGATGCGCAGATCGTGCCGGGCTGCGATCTTGAGGATGCGCCGCATATCGACCGGATGACCGAACATGTGGACCGGCATGATCGCTCGCGTCCGGGAGGTAATCGCGGCCTCCACCTGGTCGGGATCCATGCACCAGGTCTCGGGATCGCAATCCACCAGCACCGGCACGCAGTCGGCTTCGAGCACAGCAATGGCGCACGAAATGATTGTGTAGGAGGGAATGATGACCTCGGAGCCGGGCTCGAGGTTCAACGCCTTCATGGCTACCTGGAGCGCTGTGGTTCCATTGCTCACAGCAACGCCATGCGCCGCGCCGCAGTATTGCGACCATTTTCCCTCGAATTCGGGGATGAAACGTCCCTCCGAGGAAACCCAACCCGTTTCGACACACTCCTTCACCAGCGGCAGCGTATTGTCGCCGATCAGGGGCTCGGAAACCGGGATAAACGACCCCGGTTCCACTACGACCTCGGCACTATCAAGGGCTGATCAAGGCGAAACGTATCGGTCTCGTAATCCTCGCCGCCGCGCGGACCGCGCGTCAGCACGAGAAACGTCGTGTCTTCGAGAGCTTCAAACGCGTGCCGTTCATGGGGAACATTGAGGATCAAATCGTTGGGGACCAAGATCACTTCCGTCGGCTCTTTGCCCGGCATTTGCGAAACCACACGAAGCTTTCCGTCCAGCACATAAAGGTACTGGTAGGTTTCCTTGTGATAATGGTTGGCGCGAACCGCGCCTTTGCGGCTGCGGATGATCGTTACGTATTCGATATGCCCTTCCTTGAGCACATCGATGATTTCCCCGCGTTGATCCTGAAACGCGATCGGAACTTTCGTCACATCCATCTCGTAACCCCTACTGCCCAAAAACAGAAACTACAGAAGCGCCGGGCAGGAGCGTCTGGGTGGTGTCAGCCGACGATCCGCGGCGTCGGAATGGGGATGATGAACTTGCCTCCCCGGTCCGAGAATTCCTTCAGGTTGTTCATTATTTCTTCCGCAAAATTCCATGCAAGAAGAAGCGCATAGTCGGGCTGGTGCGTTAGTAACATATCGTCCGGAACGACTTCAATACGCATCCCCGGCGTGTAGCGTCCGATCTTCAGCTTCGATTTTTCCGTAACGAAGTCGAGGAACTCGGTTCCCAAGCCGCAATAATTCAGCAGCGTCATTCCCTTCGCCGGCGCGCTCACTGCCACAATCCTGTTGCCGCTCTTTTTCAGACTGATCAGCAACTCGCGAAGCGCCTTGCGATTGTTGGCCACGTTTTGCGCGAACTGCTTGAGAGTATCCAGTTCGTGAATCCGCTCCCGTTCTTCATTTGCAAGCATTTGGTCGACGATCGGAGCGACAGGATCGGCCGACGTTCCGATCCGGCGCACAAACAAGCGGATCGATCCGCCATGGATGTCGCGAAGCTGCGCATCGAAGATTTCCATGCCGAACTGCCTGAAAAACCCCACAAGAGGCTTGAGCGACAGATAGGACAGGTGCTCGTGATAGATCGTGTCGTATTCCAGGCTATGCAGTAGCTCGAGAAAATACGGCGCTTCAATGATGAAGGTGCCGCGCTCGGCGAGGAGCGTGGTGACCGCGCCCATCAAATCGTGCAGATCGCCGACATGGGCGAACACGTTGGTGCCCGTTATGACCGTTGCCTGCCCCTTGCTCGCGACAATCTGTCGGGCCGTTGTGCTGTTGAAGAACGCGGCAATGGTCTCGATCCCGTTCTTGTTGGCTATCTCCGCGATATTGGCGGCAGGATCAACGCCAAGAACCTTCGTCCCCTGCTCTTTGAACATCTGCAGGAGGACTCCGACGTTGCTGCCGATGTCGACCACGAGATCGTTCGCGGTCAGATGGAGCAAGCGCGACGTCGTTTGCGCAAATTCGCCCCAGTGCCGGCGGCCGGCTGAGGTGGTCGATGATTCATAGGGATAATCATCGCAATAGAGAATTTCCGGCGGAACGACATAGTTGAGCTGGATCAACCCGCAGTCCTCGCAGACCGCCACCTGAAGCGGATACGAGTCTCGATGCTGACCCAACTGCTCCTTGTGCAGGAACTGATCGGCGGGCGGCATTTCTCCCAGATCAAGGAAGAGAGAAAGACGCTCGCCCCCGCACATGCGGCATTTCTTTACGAACATATCGTGGCCCGTCGTTTTGGGAAACAAGACGTTACGATGCACCGGATCGGCCGGAGACAGGGCTTAAGAACATAATTTGCGGTGAAAATCGAGGGGGCTCGGGCCAATTTTAGCCGAATCATGGTGACGAAAGCCCGAGCCGCCGGTCGCATTCGGCGACACCCCTCTTCTGACCGAATCGCAGGATTCCTTGGCCCTGCAGCTGCCTCTCGTCGAACCAGCCGAATCTCAGCGCCTCCCCCTTTCGGGACAGGTCTAAGATCCTTCGGGGCCTCGACAACGAAGGGTCAGCCCGTTGGCGGGGAACGTGCATTGCGCCGCGCATGCGCCGCGAAAGGTATTCGGCGATGAAAACAAGCTGCCGCTGGAGCTCAACCTGGCCCCACTTTCGGTCCGGAGGCCTGCCCTTGATTCTCGTCAGGGACCATGCAATTTTGATTGGTTCGGTCTTCAGCGACGCTTCGACCTCTCCCTCGCCCGCGGAGCCAGAGCGTGATCCGGAAAAGTCGGCACCGGTTTTCCGAAAGGACCACGCTCAAGCAAAAACCCAAAGCGCGACGATGATCTAATCAATCTCAACGCACTTTAGCGGCGAAACGCCTCAACGACATCGGCGAAGCTGAACAACCAGCCGTATTCAATCCCCTGCTGGGTATCGACGAACACGGCTTTGTCGCGCATTCGACGCAAGATTCCGTTGAGGCACCACTGCCTGTTGCTCATGTTCTTGCTCACGATCATGAAGTCCACGGACTGCGTCTTCAGTTCCTGCAGGCGCTGCTTCAGATCATCCATCGAGCGGCATTTGCTGAAGTCGGCGGCGACCCAGGTTTGCCCTGGCGCGGTGTAGAACGGTGCCCAGTAATCGAATGCCACGGTAACCGGGCCCGCGGCGTTCCTTTCGATATACCGACTTATCGGATATGCGGTTTCGCCCCATCCCGGCCACGTCCACCAGATATAGTGATTCATGTCGAGCGGCGCGGCATTCTCCTGCGCGCGATCCCGCAGGATATTCTTGTACCTCAGGTACGACGGCGCGGCCGACAGCGCGACCAGCACCATCAACGCCGCGATCGTCGCCTGGACCGCCGCCGCAACCGAAGGCCTGACGTGGTCGAGCCAAAGCAGAACGGGATAGACGCCGTAAATCGTCAGCATGAGACTTACCAGAACGAGATATTTCGGCTCGAACGGCAGGTCGGCGAGGCTGAACACGGCCAGCAGTGCGACCGGGAACAGCAGCAGCAAGAAAAGCGGCGCTGCATGGGCGGCACGCAGCGACGGGCTTTTTCGCACAACCACCAGAAACAATGGCGCGGCTCCGACGATCATCGACAAGGTGATCTCCGGCAGCGTATAGAAAATCGCGCGTACCATGCTCCAGAACATCTTCAGATGCTGAAGCAAGGCGCTATGGTCCATCGTCGTGATCGCGCTGTAGGCGATCGGCCTCGCCACATAGATCGATTTCGCTCGCAACGCTTCGACGTCGATGTCGTTGCCTGCAATCGTCGGATCAAAGAGAATGTTGGACTGGAACAATATCGCGGACGCGCCAAGCGCGACGACCGCCAGCGAGACGATCGTAAAGAATGTCGTGACCGCCAAAGCCGACGCCTTCAGCGGCACGAGAGCGGGCCACCGTCTCCGCAACTCCGGCAATCCAAGATAGGCCAGCAGGAGTACCGCGACCAGCAACACGGCGAGCGAGGGCTGGATGTTGACCAAATACAGCGGCACGCTGTCAAATATCGAAAACATCTGGCGCGGGTTCAGCCAGATTTTCGGCACGAGCAGGCAGCACGTGACCAGAAAGATCGCCGTGAAGGTGACCGCAAACCGCACCGCAGTGTAGACGGCGGCCCACACAGCCGGCACGAAGAGCGGTATCAGCAGCAGCTCGATCCAGCAGATCAGGAGCGTGATCGAAAGCGACGTATCCTTCTCGAGATAGGCGAGACCGCAGAACACCGCGACGACGCCCACGCCGTTCCGTCCCAGAGCGCGATATCCGATATAGTGAAGGATGGCGATCGCAGCGAAGAGCGTAGATAGAATATCGTATTTGAGGACCTTCGCGATGCCCTTGAGCATCGGGAAATTCATCACCACCAGCAGGGTCAGGAGAAACGCGTTCAGCCGCCCCCGGCTCAAAGACGCGAGCCTGACGATGAGCACGGCCAGATACGCGATGACCGCCAACGCCACGACGACCTGGATTGCCGCAAACGGCAGAATTGCCGTGTAATGAACGTCGCCGATGATCGGATCGTTGAGTTGGTAGAAATGGCCGAGCGCCGCGTTCAGCCATCGACCCGGAACTGCCACAACAAGATCCGAGATCAGGGAGCCTTCGCTCAACTGGATCGACTTCACATTCGTCAGAAACGCTTCCAGGCGCTTCGCCGTCGAAGTCTGGTCAGCCGTCGAGTATTGGGACAGCGCCGAAAAGTACGTGACAACCGACAAGAGCGTTGCCGCCAGGAGTCCCAACGTCACCAGAATCCTGATGGCGCCACGCAACGGGCCCCGGGGTGGCACTGAAACTGCGGCCGACAATGGTGAAACAATCCTACGGTTGCAAAAAACAATACGCGTCTCGCCGGCCTGCGGCAAGCGTGCTGCCTGCGCGGTTCACAATGCCCGTTTCTTCACGATGCCTGTCTTCGCTGCCGGTGAACCGGAACAACGATCCGCTCCGAGACGATTGCCGGTAGGCGCGAACGCCCGCCGACACGCGCTAGCAACGCGATCTCATTCAGGACTCGAAGAGCGAACCCCCGACGCGTACCGCGCCTGGATCTCTTTCCAGAACTCCAGGTACTTCTCCGCCATCGCGGTCCATGACAGGGACTGGACGCTCGCCAGCGCCCATTTGCGCAACTCGTCATAGCGCTGACGGTCGGCCAGAAGGAGCATTATGCGCTTCGACAGTTCGGCCGGCGAATTCGGATCGACCAGGGACAGTTCATGGGTGAAAAAATCCGTCGAATCGAGAGTGCGCCCGGCGATGGCGGGCGTTCCGCATGCCATGGCTTCGACGGCGCTCATCCCGAACCCGTACCGTGAGGGAAACAGAAACAGGTCCAGCTCGGAATAGAACTGTCTCATCCCGTCCTCCGGCACGAAACCGACAAACTCATAGCGCCCTGCCGGAATAGTCTTGCTGGCGAGTTCCTTCATCTCTTCGATTTCGTTCCCGCCGCTTGCTATGACGAGAAATGCGTCCGGATCCTGCTTTGCGACCTCGGCGAAAGCCAGGATCGCGGTATCAAGCCCCTTTGCCCGCTTTGCTTCACCCAGGAATCCGATCCGCGACCTGCGCTTATGAATCGTCGAGTCAAACCAGAAACGCTTGTGATCGATCCCGAGTGGGATCACCCGAATTCGATCGGGCGGAACCCCAAACATACTTACGATCTGTTCGGCCGTGGAGGAAAACGGCACGATGAGGCCGTCGCTGTGTCGGCAGGCGAATTCGATGCAGCGCCGCTTGATGAAATATTTGAGCCAGTTGTCGTATCCCGGCGCAAAGAACGGGATGAGATCGTACACTCCCGTAACGACCGGGCGTTTCCCGCTGAGGATCGGAAAAATTCCGGCCACAGGATATACGCCAAACCAGACATCGTGGTGATGCCCGCGCAAGTCCCACAGGAATTTCGCGCTGTGCAAGACGGCAACCACCTCGTTGCGGAGAATGCTCCGCTCATGGAAGGCGTAGGGCTGCCCCAAAGTCTCCAGACCCGAGACAAGCTCCGCGATCACCCGCTCAAGCCCGCGTCCCGTGTCGTGCCCCTTCGAAAGGGGAAATGCGCTGATGCCAACCTGTTTCAGCATGAGCTAGTCAAAGAGCAGATCATCGGAAAACCAGCGCTCAATCAATCGGCGTTCGGCCGGGACCCATGCCCCCTTCGCTCGAAGCCCTCGAGATGCTCCTTACCCCGTTCTGTAGTGCCGTTTCGGATGACCTCCCACACCGAGTAGTAAGGTTCCGGCACGATCGCATAGTAAATCTTGATGAGAATATCGGTAAGAATGCCAAGCGAAAGAAACAGAAGGCCGGCAATGAAACTGAAGACGGTCAAGAGCGGCTCCAGCGTACTCGACAATTTCTGATCGGCGACAAACAAGTAAAGCGTGCGTATGCCGAAGAATGCCGAGATGAGAAAAAACAGAACGCCGATGCCACCGAGCAAATGGATCGGCCTCACCGAGTAGGTGCGCCAGAACCACAGCAGCACGATATCAGCCAGCCCCTTGATGGTTCTAACCGCATTGTATTTCGTCTTTCCACTTCGGCGTGGCCGGTGATTGACGGCTATTTCCCCGATCGAGAATCCGCGCATTTCAAGGAGAGCAGGAACGAACCGATGCATCTCGCCATAGAGCCGGACACTGTCGAAGCATTCGCGCCGGTAAATCTTCAACGAGCATCCGCTGTCATGAATACTGTCGTTCAGGAAGATCTTGCGCAGCAGATTTGCGCCACGAGATATCACGTGCTTGGAAACCGTGTCCTGACGATCGACCCGCCAGCCGCTGACGACATCGAGATCGTTGGCATTCAGATGCGCAATCAGATTGGGGATGTCGTTTGGATCATTCTGGCCATCGCCATCCATCGTAACGATGTACTTGTATCGAGCTGCGTGAAATCCGGCATCGAACGCCGCAGTCTGCCCGAAATTTCGCCGGAACCGAATGACCGTGACGTTCGGCTTCGAACCCGCCGCCTGTGCGCTGCCATCGGTTGATCCATCGTCAACGACGATGATTTCGTACTTCCAGCCGTCCTTGCTGCCAACACTGTTGATTTCGTCGATCAGCGCCTGGATATTATCCTTCTCGTTGAAGACCGGAATGACAATACTGAGCTCGATTGGATCGGATCCGTCAGTCCTGTTCGAAGTCATCTTGGTCTCTCAACAATTGCCGTGAACCACGCATCTGCTAGCGGTAGTTCAATCTCCCCGGTCTCGCCACGCTCATTGCATCGCTGTCGCGGATAGCCTGCGGAAAGATACGGTAAACGAACCCGTTCGAGCCCTGCCAGGTCCCGAACGCCGGTCCTTTTCCGATAGCGCCTCTTTTGATCAACTATTCACCTATCGCGGCCCAACTACAGAGAAAAGGGCAAGAATACAATGGTTATTGGGGGCCTCAGGCAAATTCGCGTCGATCCGTGGCACCCGCATGCCCCCGATGCTAGGGCGTTCCAGCCAGGTTGACGAAACAGGGTGCAGTCAGCCGTTCGTTGCCTGCAACCGCCTCGGTCTGCGCCTCGTAATAGAGGCCTTGCACGCTCATGGTGCTTCGGTTACCGACGTAGAAATTCGGTCGGAGACAGAGGATGTTGAGCACTGGTCAGATCCGCTATCGGCGCGCACGCCAACTCATGCCCGGCGGCACGCAACTGTTGTCAAAACGGCCGGAAATGTTCTTGCCGGAGCAGTGGCCGACCTACTTCAAGTCCGCAAGAGGCGCAGAAGTCGTCGACCTCGACGGGCGGACCTATCTCGACATGAGCTACTGCGGCATCGGCGCCACTGTGCTTGGCTTTGCCGATCCCGACGTCAATGCCGCGGTGAAGACAGCGATCGATTTGGGCTCGATGTGCACCCTGAATCCCGCGGAAGACATCGAGCTTGCGGAACTCCTGATCGAATTGCACCCGTGGGCAGACATGGTCCGTTTCGGCCGCGCCGGGGGCGAGGCGATGGCGATCGGGATCCGGATCGCACGCGCCGCGACGGGCCGCGACATGCTGGCGTTCTGCGGCTATCACGGCTGGCACGACTGGTATCTCAGTGCCAATCTCGGCGAGACCACTGCACTGGATGGTCATTTGCTGCCGGGCCTCGACACCAAGGGTGTGCCGCGCGGGCTTGCCGGGTTGATGCATCCGTTCCACTATAACCGGCTCGACGAGATCGAGGCCATTGTCGCCGCGAACGGCGATCGGCTGGCTGCGATCGTGATGGAGCCGGTGCGCAGCAGCGAGCCGACCCCCGAATTCATCAAGGGAATTCGCGCGCTCGCGGACCGCTGCGGCGCCGTGCTGATCTTTGACGAGGTGACATCGGGCTTTCGCATCAACTCGGCCGGAGCGCACCTCGCCTACGGCGTCAATCCCGACGTCGCGGTATTTGCCAAAGCCATCGCCAACGGATTTCCGATGGCGGCGATTCTCGGGCGGGCCTCGGTAATGGACGCCGCCCAGGAGACCTTCATCAGCTCGACCGCCTGGACCGAACGCGTCGGCCCGGTCGCGGCGCTGGCGACGTTGCGCAAGCACCGCGAACTGAACGTCTCCAGGCACCTCATGCGGATCGGCGCGCGCGTGCAGCAGGGCTGGGCCGAAGCCGCGCGCGAGGCCGGCTTGCCCGTTCATGTGTCCGGCATCTCGCCGCTCGGGCATTTCGCCTTTGATGTGCCGGAAGCGCAGGAAGTGCGCACCCTGTTCACGCAGATGATGCTCGACCGCGGCATCTTCGCCACCGGCTCGTTCTATGCGATGTGGGCGCACACCGATGCCCATGTCGACCGTTATCTGGAAGCGGTGAATGCGGTCTTTCGCGACCTGCGGACCGCCATCGACCAGAAGGCGGTCAAGCAGCTGCTGCGCGGCCCGGTCGCGCATTCCGGCTTCAAGCGGCTGACCTGAGGGTTTTCAAACGCCGAAGATATCGCGCACCACGTTGCGGGCGGTACGCGAGCGACCCGCATTCGGATAGATGCCGTGCAGGATGCTGTCGGCTTCAAGCGCCCCGCCGTCGATGATGATCGCGCCCGTCGACACGAAGCTGTTGTCGCCGACCGACGTTTTTCCGATCACCCGGCTGCCGCCATACATGACGACACCGCGGCCGAACGAGGGATAGTCGTTGTCGAGGTTCGCGCCGACAGTGCAGTTATGATAGCAGATGAAGTAGTCCGAATACCTGCCCCGGCCGAGCACCGTGCCGACCGGATGCTGGACCGCGAATACATCCGGCAGTTCGACCTCGTAGAACGCATCCAGCGCGTGCAGTGCCTTGTTGAGCGCGTAGGCCTTGTCGGCGATCGGATGGCCGGGCCGCTCCCGGAATGCGCTATTGGCAAGATAGTAGAGAAAGATCGCGTACTGGTCGGAGTGCCAGTGCGAAAATCGCGCCCGACCGTCGGCAAAGAATCCCTTCAGCCTGACGCGCGAGAAGCAATACTCGATCCGGCCAAGCGCAAGCTCGACGAACTTAGGTAGGTCGGCAAGGTCGGCCCCGTCCGGAAACAGGTTCTCGAACTGCTTGCGCACATAGAGCGAAAGGTCGCGGCGATCTAGCGAGAGCTGCACGATGCTAGTTCCTGCTGCTGGTACTGGCCCGCACGTCGAGACCGCGCGAGAAGAGATGGCTGCGCAGCTTGATCGGGCTGTGATCGGTAAACAGGAACATCGACGAGATCGCCACCGCGGATGCGCCGGCCTCCAGCGCGTCAATCGCATGCTGCAGTGAACCGCAGCCGCCCGACACGATCAAGGGCACGCTCAGCACATTGGCCGCCTTGTGGATCATGTCGAGATCGTAGCCGGTCATGGTACCGTCGCGATCGATCGATCCGAGCAAGACCTCCCCGCAGTGCAGGTCCTCGCAGCGAAGAGCCCATTCGATGGGATCGAGCGCAACGTGCTGGCGCCCGCCGTCGATGAACACGCTGGCATGATTGGGACTTATTCGCTTGTAGTCGATCGATACCGTCATGCACTGGTCGCCGAAGGTCCGTGCCGCCTCGCGCAGGAATTCAGGCCGCCGCACCGCTTCCGAATTGACCGACACCTTGTCGGCGCCGGCACGCAGCAGCATGTTGACGTCTTCCAGCGTCTTGACCCCGCCGCCGACTGTGAACGGCATGAAAATCTCTTCCGACATCCGCTCGATGATCTCGACGACTCGGCCTCGCGAAGCGGCGCTCGGCACGATGTCGAGCACGATGAGCTCGTCGACGCCGTAGTCGTTGTAGACCTTGGCCGTCGTCACGGGGTTTCCGGCCGCGCGCTCGTTCTCGAAGAACCTGACATACTTGACGAGCCTGCCGTCGCGGAGGAGGAATTTCGGTATCAGTCGCTTCTTCAGCATGGCGCGTCTTCAGGGATTCCAGCGCAGGAAGTTGCTCATCAGCTCGATCCCGCTGTCCTGGCTTTTTTCCGGATGAAACTGGGTGGCAACAATATTCTCCCGGGCGATGATCGCCGTCACCGGCTGGCCGTATTGCGCATATCCGACCACATCGTCCGAATCGTTGCAGCGCATTGCAAAGCTGTGCACGAAATAGAACGCGAGGTTGCTGTCGCGGATATTGGCGAGAATGGGATGGCTGCGCTCCTTTGCCACCATGTTCCAGCCCATATGCGGGATCTTCAAAGCCGGATCGTTCGGCATCAGCCGGACGACATCCGCCTCAAACCAGCCGAGCCCGCAATGCGGCAAGCCGTCCTCCGCGTGCTCTTCCGACGTCCTGGCCAAGAGCTGCATGCCGAGGCACACGGCCAAAAAAGGTTTGCCCTTCTCCCGGACATGGCGTTCGAGCACCTCATTGAGGCCACGCGAACGGATGTTGTTCATGGCATCGCCGAAAGCACCGACCCCGGGAAGGATAACGTGCGAAGCGTCCGCAATGGCATCCGCATCATGGGTCACAATGGGGTTGTAACCGCAATACTCGACCACGTTGCGGACCGACCGCACGTTGTTGATGCCATAATCGACGATCGCAACATCTGACATCACCCTGCTCCCCGGGCGCCATGGTCCGCCCGCCTTTCACGACTCGATTAGCCCTTGCCGCCGATCTCCACGCCTGGATGGTTCGGCCACGACACCTGCGTGTGGTCCCACTTGTCCATGTCGGGCATGCGCCGGCCAGCCTCGACCTGATTGGGCGAGAACTGCCACGGGCTGACCTCATGCCTCATCGCGATGCCGAGGAACTGGTCCTCGCTCAGCTGCAGATAATCCAGGAACAGATCGAGGCTCGGCGGTCGCTTGCCATCATATTCGCGCACCAGCGCCTCGCCCTGTTCGCGGGTCATGCGCTTGTTGCGGATGTCTATATTGGCGAGGTGATTGGTCCGGCCCATGCCGCGCTTGATGTATTTGAGATAGTCGCGCACGCCCTGAAAGAAGCACTCGACCTTTTCATAGTCGTACTCGGGCGGAATGCCCTCGACCTCCTGCCCCTTCCAGCCAAGCTCGTTCTTGATGATCTCGACGTGCTTCTTGGTGTCCCATTTGATGTAGCTGCCGAGGCAAATCGAACGGCACTTGATGCGCATCAGTTCCTTGCGCGGCGGATAAACGAACGGATAGAGGTCGCGTTTGGAAATTCGACCGCCGAGGAACTCGTACATGTCATCGGCGGTGATGCCGAGGTTCATGGCGCGGTTGAAACGCTTCTCGTCGACCTCTTCCATCTCGTCGTAGGAATAGAACGACTGATACTCCGCGAGACTCTCGCCCCAGATCAACAGCGGGGTCTCGTAGCGGAGGGCGATCTGCATGGTGTGGGCGTAGATGCCGGTGTGACAGTGCCAGCAGAAGTCGCCACGGCGCTTGAGCGACTCGAGCATCAGTTCGCGCACGACGTGCCAGTTCGGTGTGAAGTTCAGGACGTCGACGCCGAGCTGCTTGAAGACCTTGGTGTTGTTCTCCTCGATCAGCGGTCGATAGAACCAATGGTCGAAGCGCACCACAAGCGGCTTCAGGCCGAGCTTGCGCACCACGTACCAGAGCTGGAACACGCTGTCCTTGCCGCCGGAGTACGGCACGATGCAATCATAGAGGCCCTTGTCGCGGTACTGCCCGACGAGCTCGAGCAGCTGCTTATAGCGGTCGTCCCAGTCGATCTGGGTATCGCGGACCTCGATCTGGCGGCAAACGCTGCACGTGCCGGACTCATCAAACGACGTCGCTTCCGCCGTCTCCGGCAACAAGCACTTGCTACAGCTCAACATTTCGAGGATTCTCGCGATTGGGTGAATTGGTGCGGGCTTACCACGCGGTCCAGCCCCCGTCGACCGCAATGCACTGGCCGGTCACATAGGCCGACAGGTCGCTCGCCAGATAGGCCACAGCGCCCTTCATATCGTCTTCCCGGGCCATGCGCGCAAGCGGCGTCCGGGCCACATAACGGCTCAAAAACGGCTCCGGTGTGGCCCTGAACACGCCTCCGGGCGCCACCGCATTGACACGGACCCGCGGGGCCATGGTGGTGGCCAGCCATCGTGTCATCTGGATCAGCCCGCCCTTGCTGGCCGCATAGGCCGCCGGATTGCCGAGGCCGGTTCCCTCATAGAGCCGCCAGTCCGGGCCCGCGAGGCCGTAAATCGAGGAGATATTGATCACGCTGCCCCGTCCCGACTGGGCCAGGTCTTCCGCGGCGGCCTGAATCAGAATGAACGGCGCAGTCAGGTTGACCTCGAGCGCGCGCCGCCAGGTCGCGGGAGATTGCTGCTCGAAGGGGACGGCCCACCCTTCAAGACCGCTGGTGCCGACGAAGGCGGCGCAATTGACGATGATATCGATCCGCCCGAATTTCTCCCGCACGCGCCGCGGCAGGTCCTTCACGGCCTCAGGTTGTTCGAAGTCGCACGCAAACATCGCGGTCTTCACCGGCCAGCTTTCGCCGAGCATGGTCGCGACTTCTTCGCCGGCGGACGCCGCAATATCGACGATCGCGACGCTTGCATCGAGTTCGGCCAGGCCGCTCGCGATCGCGCGGCCGATATGACCCGCTCCGCCGGTAATGAGCGCCACGCGCCCGTCAAGCGACATCATTTCGCGCAGTGAACGTTCCTTGCTCACCCGAAGATCCTCTGGAATTCGTCGGAAGCGCGCTGCAGGTCGTCGAGCCGGCCGACATCGATCCAGTATTCCCGCAGCGGGAACACCACAGACCGCTTGCTATCTGCAATGGTCCGCCCGATCAGGGTCGGCATATCTATCGCCTCGTTGGCGGCAACATAGTCCAGCACGCCGGGATCGAGCAGATAGACGCCGGCATTGACGAAGAATTTCTTGGTCGGCTTCTCGCGAATTCCGAGCAGGCGATTTTCGTCGAAATCAATCACCCCGAACGGCACGGTGACCGAATGCTCGCGAACGCAGATAGTGGAGAACGCCTGATGCTCGCGATGATAATTCAGCATCTGCTCGAAATTCACCGTCGTCAGCAAATCACCGTTCATGACGAAAAACGGCTGTTTCGGCCGTTCGGGCAGGAGCGAAAGCGCCCCAGCAGTGCCGAGACGGTCGTTCTCCTGCAGATAGTTGATCTCGACGCCCCATGCCGAGCCGTCGCCGAAATATTCCCGGATCATCTCCGCTTTGTAATTGACCGAGATGAAGAACCTGCCGAATCCCGCCTTGACGAAGCCGCCGAGCACCGTCTCTAGGATCGGCTTGTCGCCGACGCGAATGAGGGGCTTCGGAAGATCGTCGGTCAGCGGCTTGAGCCGAGAACCGATGCCGCCCGCCATCAGCACCACCCAGTGCTCGGATTGCGGGGTTAGAGCCAGGTCGTCGATCAGCTTGACCTCGACCACCCTTCCTTCCAAGTCGACGATCGGCAGCTGGTGGATGGAATGCTTGCGCATCAGGTTCAGCGCAGCCGCATTGGTTATTCCGACCGGCGCGGTGATCGGCGAGCGGTTCATGACGAGATCGACCGAAGCGTCAAGCCCGACGCCGCCAAGCAGCGCGCGGCGCACATCGCCGTCCGTCACGGTTCCGACGATCTTTTCGTCTCGCACAACGACAGCGAGCTGCAGATGACCCTGGTCGATTCGCCGCAGCGTCTCGATCAGGGGCGTGTCTTCCGTGACGACGAACACTTCCTTCATGACGAATTAACCCCGGTTGGCACCGGCAAAAGATCCGGCCGCGACGTCCTTCGCGACCACCCCGCCCGCCGCCACGACGGAGCCCGCCCCCACGCTAACGCCGCCCAGAACCACCGCCCCGGCACCGATATGGGCGCCTTCCCCGACGGAAACGCCGCCGCACAGCACGGCGCCAGGCGCAACATGCGCGTGATCGCCAACCCAGCAATCGTGCTCCACCACGGCGCGGGTGTTGATTAGCACGTTCCGGCCGATGCGAGCGGCCGGCTGGATGACGGCACCAGCCATCACCTGCACTCCGTCCCCGAGCGTTACATCCGACGCGATCACCGCAGAGGCATGCGAGATCACAGGAAACCTGTACCCTAGTGCGGCGAAATGGCCAAACAGATCGCGCCGGCCCGACAGCCCCGAATCCGAACGCGAGGCTCGGTTTCCAAGTCCATTGGCGAGCTCGACCGAAGCGGCGGCCACTTTCAGAACTTCTTCGTCCGGACCAATGATCGGAATTCCGCCGACAAGCTCGCCGACGCGCGTCGCGTTGCGATCGGTCACGCCGACGGGACGTATGCCGCGACTGAGCAATGCCTCTATGACAACGCGGGCATGACCACCAGCACAGAGCACAATGAGGCTCATGGTTCCAGGGCCTCATCCACCGCGTAGTCGCGCGACGCCGTTTTGCCCAGATACATCCAGTATTCAATCGGTGGGATTCCGGTCCCCGGCCGTTTGACGCCGAGATTCTCCTCCGAGAAGCGCTCGCCGCTGCGAATGGGACGAATCGCGACAAGGCTCCTGCGCGCCACCGCTCGATTTGGCAACTCTTCCGGCGCCGGAATCTTGCGCCCGTCGCCGAGCGATGCCTCGATATCGCGGATCGCTGACACCATCGCCGCCATTTCGTCCGGCTCGATTGAAGCGCGGTGATCGGGTCCGGGCAGGTTACGGTCGAGCGTCATATGCTTTTCGACGACGGCCGCGCCAAGCGCCACGGCGGCCGCCGAGATATGAATGCCGCGGCTGTGATCCGAGAACCCGACAGGAAGTCCGAACGCGTCGCGCAGCGTCGCCATCGCGCGCAGATTGATTGAATGCGGATCGGCCGGATACTCGGTCGTGCAATGCAGGAGGGTGACCTTGCTGCGCAGCTCCGTCCAGGCGTCGCGATCGAGCAGGACGTTCGCGAAGTCGGCCGGCGTCGGTCGCGCGCTGGCCTCGCGGAGATAGCCGAACGCGATAACTCCGAGTGCCTGCTCCACTTCCGTAAGCGTCGCCATGCCGGTCGACAGAATGATGGGCAGCCGGAAACGGGCAAGATGCAACAGCAGCGGCGCGTTCGTCAGATCGCCAGATCCAACTTTCAACGTGGTAACGCCGATTCGCCGGACGAGATGTGTTGCGCTGTCGGCATCGAACGGCGTCGACATGTAGGTGATATTGGCGGCGACGCAGGCGCCCGCAATGCGCTCTTCGTCCTCATCGCTGAGTTCGAGTGCGCGCAACATCTCAAGCTGCGACTCCTCGCTCCCGGTGGTAGCTCGCTGGTAGCTCGCTTTTGCCGCCTGCTCGGTTGCCAGCCGCTCTGCGCGGAACGATTGAAACTTGACCACATCGGCCCCCGCGCGCCCGGCGGCTTCCACCAGCGCGAGCGCGCGGGCGCAATCACCGTTATGGTTGACGCCAGCCTCGGCAATGATCAGGGTTCGGCGATGCATGAGTTTTCGTGGCGGAGCGGTGCGGGCGGTCGAATTTGCCCTCTGATCAAGCAGTTGTCTTAGTCGAGTACACTGGTAAAAGCAACGCAGGCGGGCTTCTTGCGCGTTCTCAAGCCCCGGGGACGGTGAACCATCGCGCCCACGCGCAAACGGCGGGATTGTTGCAAACAAAATGACCGATTCGGTGCAGATACTGTTCCTGCTCGTAGGCCGCGGTGGATCGAAAGGTTTGCCGGGGAAGAACTTGCGCGAGATCGGAGGCCTCAGCCTGATCGGATACAAGGCCAGGGCGGCCCGGCAGTCGCGCTATTGCACGCGGCTGATAGTCTCCAGCGACAGCCCGGAAATCCGGGCTGAAGCAGTCCGACATGGCGCCGAGATGCTGTTCGAGCGCCCGACCGAACTCGCAACCGATACCGCCTCATCCAACGACGTCGTGCTTCACGCCATGGACTGGATCGAGACGAACGAGGGGCGGCGCTACGACGCCATCATGCTGCTTGAGCCTTCCTCGCCCTTCGCGCTGCCCGAGCATTTCGATCAGGCCGTCGAACTCTCCGTCGCACGCAGGGCGAGCCTCGTGGTCGGCATGCGTGAGACGGAGGTATCCTCGGTCTTCGTCGGCACGCTTGCAGCGGACGGTTCGATCGGCGGCATCGTCGAGAAAATGCTCAAGATGCCGGCCCAGCGCCGGCAGGACCAGCCGCCCGAAGTGACCATGAACGGCGCTCTTTACCTGATCGGTTGGGATGCCATGCGCAAGCACCGCAAGATCTACGCCGACCCCACGACCAGCTACGGCATCCTGATGGACCGCATGCACTCGATCGAGATCGAGACCGCGGCCGACCTCGCCTATGCATCATACGTGATCGAGCACGGCATGCTCGATGCCTCGCCCTGGCGACAGCAATCATGAGCGCAACACGCCGCCGCATCGCCGTCGTCACGGGGTCGCGCGCAGACTATGGGTTGCTGCGGGGCATTCTGACGCGTCTGCAGAAAATGGATGACATCGATCTCAGTGTCATCGCCTGCGGCATGCACCTGCTGCCCAAGTTCGGCGAAACGTGGCGGATCATCGAGGCCGACGGCCTTCCGATCGCAGCGAAGGTCGACCTCAAGCTCGATGACGACCGCGCCGAGACGGTCGCCCGCGGCACCGGCATCGGCATCAGCGGCTTCGCCGATGTGTTTCCACGGCTCGCCCCCGACATCGCGGTGGTGCTTGGCGACCGCTTCGAGATCCTGTCGGCGGCGGTCGCGGCTATGATGCTGAACGTCCCGATCGCGCATATCCATGGCGGAGAAGTCACCGCCGGCGCCTTCGACGACGCTATACGCCACGCCATCACCAAGATGGCGTGCCTGCACTTCGTCGCCGCCGAGCCCTATCGGCGCCGCGTGATCCAGATGGGTGAGAATCCGGACTTCGTCTTCAGCGTCGGCGCGCCGGGTCTGGATTTCGCCAGCGCTGCGCGCCCGATGACCCGTACCGAGCTCTATGCGGAGCTCGGTATCAGCGGCCCGGAACGCTTCCTGCTGGTCACCCTTCACCCAACCACGGCACAGCCGGATACGGACAAAGGAAATATTTCCGCGTTGCTGGGTGCGCTGGAACAGGTCGAGGACCGCAGTTTCATCTTCACCGGCGTCAACGCCGATCCCGGCTATCGTGCGATCGACGAAGCGATCACCGCGTTTGTGGCAGCGCGCCCAGGCCGGGCGTACCTTTTCTCCTCGCTCGGCAGCGAGCGCTATTGGGCGGCGCTGCGGCTGACCGATGCGGTGATTGGCAACTCCTCCAGCGGCATCCTCGAGGCGCCTGCGGCCGGAGTGCCATCGATCAATATCGGTGATCGGCAGCGGGGTCGGCTTCGCGCCGCATCGATCATCGACTGTCCGGCCGACCAGGCGGCGATCGTCGCGAGCCTTCGCAGCATCCTTGAAGGCACGTTCCAACCCGACAGGTCGATCGAGCCGCCCTACGGCCGCGGCGGAGCTTCGGAGAAGATCGCCGAAACTCTCCGAAAGATCGACATCGGTCGCGCTTTCCCCAAGCACTTCCATGACCTGTGACGCCGTCGGACGCGCCGGAAACCGTCGCATGAGCCCTCGCGCGGTTGCTGACGTACGGCGGCAGGGAAATAAAGTTCTGTACGCCTTCGGAGACTCCGACATGACGACAGCCGACACACTCGCCGATAGGGCGCCAGCTGTGCGTATAGCCGGTATCAGCGAAGTGCCGATTCCGCCCTACCGCGGCAAGCGACCTGGCTGCGCAGCGGGCTGTCCTTGCGAACAAAGGCGAGATTAATCTGCGAGCGCACCGTCGAGCGCGCGCACGCGCACCTCCAGCACGTCATAAACCGCAAACCCGGCCTCGTCACAGAAGCGCACGATGTTGGCAAACTGCGGGATGCCGTGACGCATCGGCTGCGCATCAGGCGCAAGCCCATCGGCTCCAAGGCGCCATTGATGGCCTGGAACACGCCTGAACAAAATGCCTTCATGAAAGCGCGCGCGTCGAAAAGGCTGGGAGGAGGCGATCCGATCGCAAGAGTACCTTCAGCGAGAAGAAATTCGCCTCGATTTGCAATCGATTGTTCGGTTTGCTAGATCAGCGCGACCTGCTGGTCAAGCGACCGCGCACCTTTCGAAAGCAGCGAAATCAGCATGAAAGTTCTAGTGACCGGCAGCTCCGGCTTTATCGGTCAGGCGGTGGTGCGCCGCCTCCGGGCCGAAGGCTGCGACGTCGCCGGGCTCGATAAGGCATCGGGTGCCGCAACCGACCTTGTCTGCGACATCCTCGATGCTGGCCGGCTCAGCGAGGCCGTGCAGGGCTATGCTCCGGACACGCTGGTTCATCTTGCGGCCCGCATCGACCTCGATGAAAAAACCAATCTTGCAGGCTACGCCGCCAATATCGAAGGCGTAGAGAACCTGCTCGCCGCCGTTCGCTCGACGCCCTCGATCCGGCGGGCAATCTGGACCTCGTCGCAGCTCGTCTGCCGCGTCGGCTATGTGCCACGGAGCGAAACCGACTACAACGCCGACACACTGTACGGAAAGAGCAAGATCCGCACCGAACAGATCGTGCGCGAGGAAGACGGCGCCGGGCGCGAATGGTGCCTGGCGCGTCCGACGACTGTGTGGGGCCCCGGCATGAGCACGCATTATCAGCGCTTTCTGCACATGATGGAGCGCGGATACTACTTCCACGTCGGAAACAAGCCGCTGTGGAAGTCCTACAGCTATATCGAGAACATCGCATTCCAGTACTGGCGCCTGCTCCAGGCTCCGGCTGAGCAGATCCATCGCAAGATGTTCTATCTCGCCGATTACGAGCCGATCGACCTGCTTGCCTGGTGCGACGCGTTCCAGCGTGCATTCGGCGCGCGGCCCATTCCCCACGTGCCCGTCGGCATCGCCCGTATGCTCGCCCTCTGCGGCGATGCCGTGAATGCGATCGGAATGAAGGGATTTCCGTTCAATTCGTTCCGCCTGAACAACGTGCTGACGCAGTACCAGTTCGACCTCAAGCCCACCGCGGCAGTGTGCGGTCCACTCCCATACACTATGGAGCAAGGCGTCGCGGCAACCGCGGCATGGCTTCGATCGGCGCGCTGAACGCCGCCTCAACTCGCCGTGCTGCTGAGGTGAAGCTTACCCGTTTTGCGTCGCGAACCCCATCCCACCGTCATCACATCGAGGGCTATTCCGGTGACGAGGATCGAGAGCAGGACCAGCGCGGAGTTGGCCAC
Source organism: Bradyrhizobium sp. (assembly GCF_016213215.1). Classification (GTDB taxonomy): domain Bacteria; phylum Pseudomonadota; class Alphaproteobacteria; order Rhizobiales; family Xanthobacteraceae; genus Bradyrhizobium. The sequence continues at coordinate 30,068 of NZ_JACRAW010000025.1, forward strand.
TCCCAGCGGTCCCTGGATCGGGCTCAACAGTATACTGGCGAGGACAAAGATGAGGAGCAGCGCCGGCGTGATCAACGTGGAGCGCATGTGCCCCGCCGCGCTCCAGCCAGCGGCGAATCCCCAGATCAGGACGTAGACGATCGCGCCAAAGATCCCGAAATCAATGAACGCAGCGACCCACACGGTCGGAAAGAACCCAAAGATCCCCGCGGACCGCAGCTCCGTTTCCATGAGAGTCACTTGCTCGCTGCCCGGGAAGAACACCCGAAGGATCGGCGAAAGCACGCCGACCTCGTAGACCCCCCATTTGGGACTGATCTTGTCGCGCGCATGCCAGACGACATCGACCGTCCGTACACCGTGGCTCAGATAGAAATAGGTACTGAGCCCGATCAGAGCCTCTGGGGGTGAAATATAACCAGATTGCATGGCCGACGTGACGTATCCACGCGGCTTCACGTTCCACGTTTCCAACATTATAGCCAGGATGTCCTCCGCCGCCATTGCCGCAGACGGGATGGCCCTCGCAGCCCTCGCTTCCGCGACCTTTTGATTGAGGTCGCTCGCGGTGATAAGGGAACTGGAATACGACCGGATGTCTTTCCGGCCCGGAGCGGTGTCACCAGACAGTCGGGAGTCCCGCTCAGTCTTTTCCTGCGCCAGTTCTTGAATCAGCGGAAACATCTGGTTGCAGAACATTTGCCGGCTGGCCCACATCGAGTTCGAATAGACTGCAAAGACACCGACGGCCACCGCTAACTTGAGCAACAGGTGATGGCCGCGCGGGAAAGGCGGCCGGCGCTCGCTGAGACGAACCAGCATCGCCGCAACGATCAGCACAAGCACGAACAGGATCGACATCCGACCCGAATAGAGCAATGCGTAGCCGACCGGAGAAATCAGGGACAATTGGGCAAGCGCCGCCGCCCAGCCTTTGATTTCCTCACCCTTCAGCAGGAACAGCACCACTGACACAAAGCCGAAGGAGAAAGTGAGATATCCGAGGTAAAGCAGTGGCGTACGTTTTATCGCGATCGCATCCACCAATCCGGGGGCGCAGCGCAACAGCTCGGAATACTCAATGTTTCTCACGCCGCTCAGCATCGTGCGATCAACGGCGATCAGTCCGATTCCGACGATCCCCATCAGCGATGTCACAAGCACCACACGATTCAATGTCACGGCCGTAGATGCAGACATTTCTGCCTGGCGTGCGAACCAGGTGTTGAAGACGAACTTTCCGCCAACAAATCCCGCCAGGAACAGCGCGGTTCCGGCCGCAATCAACCCCGACGCCACTGCGGACGGCTGTCCGGGATAATCGATTGGGCCAATCGCGACACTGGCGAACGCCGCGAACCAGACCAACAGGATCAGAATCGCGGGTGACGACAGACCGCCAGCCAACCAAATTAGCCGCTGCATTTTGGCAGTCGAACCGTTTGATAATCCAAGGTTGTGTAGCAAGGTCATACTGACACCGTAATGGCGGCCGGCCGCGGCCTCGCAGGATGCGCTCGGGTTACGGATAGAGCATGTCGGGATCAGTGGGAAGGCCGACGCCCTGCGGTGACGCCGGTTCCCCTTTGCCTTGGCGAATCCTGTAGGCGGCAAAAGCCACCAGCGAAACGAATAGGGCCGCATTCGCGACGCCGCCGGCCAGTGCCGCACCATAGATCCCGAGGACCGGCACCAGAAGGAAGTTGAGCAGCGTAGATACCAGCGCGGAGCCAACATTACAGAGCAGAAGATATTTGTCGGATCGCGCCGCATAGAGCGCATAGGATGGCACATCGGCCATCATCCGCAGGAAGATCCCGGGCAGCATGGCATAGAACACCCAAATATCCGACGCATAGGTCGACAGGCCGAGCAAGCCAAGCATCGGTCCCATAGCGACGCCGGAGATAACCATTGTCGCTGACGCCAGCGCAAGCATCGACCAGACGAAAGTGCGCAGGGCCGTGCGGTAGGCCTCCATGCCCGCCGCATATCCGGCGATGACCTTCGGCAGGAACTGGTGCGATACCGACGCGCCGAGCGACAACAGGCCGATCAGGATCGTCGAATAGAACGTATAGATGCCGAGCGCATCGCGTCCGACGAAGCGATCGATGACAAAGCGATCGACATAGGAAATGACCAGCGCGCCGGCCGCGGTCAGCATGAATGGGCGTGCCGTCCGCAAGCCCTTGAGAATCTCTTTCCAGTCGGGTCGATAGCCCCCGAGCTCTCGCCACGGCATTTCGGACAACGAGAACGCCGCGAATGCGATCGAAAGCACGCCTCCCAGGGCCCACCAGACCAGCACCGTCTCGAGCGAACGCGTCGATGGCACGACGAACATGAGCAGCGCGATCGCATAGACCCAGATGCCGCCGCGAAGGAATACGCCGATATAGGCCCGCACCGGCCGCCAGGTGATGATCAGGATGCGCGTCGCCTCCAGGGAGACGTGCTCGGTGAGCAGGATCAACAGAAACCACGGGGCAAGATGCGCGGGAAATCCCCCCGCGAGAGCAGCCGCCGCGACAACAAGCCCGACGACTATCAACGCCGCCGAGGCAAGCGCCATCTGGTCTACGATGATACGGGCACGCCGTAACGGGCTCGCTGGCACCAGTTCGCGCAGCGTATACGAATAGAATTCGAGTCCGGTCGCGAGCAGTGCGAAGGCCAGCGCGGCGGTTATTAGGCCGTACTCGCCCATTTCGGCAGGCGACAGCATCCGCGCAAGCAGGAGCGAGAGCAGAAAGCGGCTCGCCAGCGTCACTGCGCGCAGAATCAAGGCAGAGACCGTGCCCGCGATCGCAGGCCGCTTTACAAGGTCTACCAGACGAGAGTGCATCGCGCTGTTCCATCGGGCTTGCCGCCCGCCGTCGTGGGTTGCGAACGCCGCGAAGACCTCAAGCGGCGCTTCTGTAGGACTTGAGAAATCTTGGCAAATGGGCGTTAAGCGAGCGGACCAGCGACTTCGCGGACTCGCGCGCGGCCTCACTCTCGGGATCGAATTTGCGCCAGCCGAAATAGTCGCCCTCGACGCTGATCGAGGCGAGATGCCGCATGATCTCGAACCGGGTCCTCGCAAGATCGTCAGGGAAGTGCCATTGCTCTAGCCTATCGATCAGATGGTCGATCTCGCCGACGTTGCGGATATGGAGGAAATGCCGCTCTGTCGCATAGTAAGGCTCTGTTGCTATGGAACAGAGCCCTGCCAGCGCGGCCTGGAATCCGATCGTTCCCGTGAAGGTGAGCGAAATCGCGCATTTGGCGATCAACAGGTTGGCCGGCACGTCATATGGCACCAGCGTAACGTGCGGCAGCCCCGCCAACCGTTCAAACAGCTCGCGCTGGCGGAAGCCAAACTGGAGCGGATGATCCTTGACGAAAATCCGGTAACCCGCGCGGCCAAGCACCTCGCAATAGCGCACCACCACGTCATCATGCGCGAGCATGTCTCTTGAGCTCAGCCAGTAGTCCATCGAGGCTTCCGGAAACAGCTGCAGCCCCAGGAACACTCGACGCTGGCGCGGCACCTCGCCAAGCCGCTTTTCCCAATCCGGATCAAGAAGCCTGAGGACCGCGACATCGCGGATGCGAACCTTGTGCTTCAGCCGCTTCAGCGCATCCATGTAGTGGCAATTGTACGGGTCGCGTTTGAGGAAGCGCCAGAGATTGAAGAACGCGCCGCGCACCGCGTAGTAGCTGAACACACGCCAGAATCTCGCGCGCGAGAAGCGCGTGGCGTCACGCACATAGGCTGGCGCGAAATCCTCTTGGCAGAGCTGGCCGACGGCCGCCTCGATATCCTCGCTGGAAGGCTCGCGAAGCCAGACCGGCCGTCCCCGGCGCATGAACATCACTTGGTCAGGAATGATCGAGGTAGTCATCTCAAGAAGATCGATCCCGCGCTCCCGTGCCGTCCTTTCCATGACATCCATGACGTACCGGTCGATGGTGAAAGTCATGACGAGTTCGGGCGCGAGTTCGTCGAAGGCATGTTCGATGGCCTGCGCCATGCCGCCGATCATCCGAAGCGCGAGATTGCGGTCGATGCTCCTTAGGACCCGGCATCGAAGAATGATGTCGGCACACCCCTCGTCGCCGAACCGCGCGATCGCCGCCTTCGCCGCATCAGCCCTGCGCACGAAGCGATTGAAATCGTTCACCAGCGAATAATCCCCGTCCCCGCGCAGATCGCTCAGGACCACGGCATCGGCGAAATCAATCTGCGAAGCCAGGTATTTCCACCACGCCGTCGTGCTGTGAATGGTAAAAAAGACGATACGGGGCATCAGCTCTTGTTCGCGCTTGGCTGCCCGCCGGCGGCAAGGAACGGGCTGCTCGGGAGATTGATGCAGCGCGCATACATATCCTCCGCAACGCGAAGCGGCGAGCGCGGGCAGTTCCGATACATTGGAAGCATGTGCATCGGCGTCCACAATGGACGAGCGCGAACGCCGTGTTCGTGCAAGGCCGACAGCAGCGCGTCGCGCGCGCCGGCGCATTCCGGATCAAGCACGAGCGTATTCAGCCAATAGTTGCTGCGCGCCCCGGCCGGCTCGCGATAGACGCTCGCTCCGGAGAACTTATTGAAAGCCGCAAGATAACGCTCGGCAAGTTCTCGCTTGGCGTCGACCATCGCCAAGAGTCTCTCCATCTGCGCGCAGCCGAGCGCGGCATTGAGATTCGGCAGACGGTAGTTGTACCCGACCTCATCGTGCTCGAACGCCCAGAGGTGCGGCTTCTTGGCTGTGCTGGTGAAATGACGTGCCCGCCGAGCGTACTCGTCGTCATTTGTGACGATCATGCCGCCGCCGCCGGTGGTGACAATCTTGTTCCCGTTGAAGCTTAACACAGCGGAATGACCGAACGTGCCGCACGCCTGCCCTTTCAGGGTCGAGCCGAGCGATTCCGTTGCGTCCTCGACGACCACTAGATCGTATTTCGCCGCCACCGCGCCCAGCGCCGCCACGTCAACCGGATGACCGAAAATATGAACCGGAACCACCGCGCGCAGTCGCCGACCCGTGTGCCTGTTCACCCATTCGCCGTTCCGCCGCACCGCGATATCGTCCAGATGAGCTTCCAGCCCAGCCGGATCCAGCCCCAGCGTGTCCCAGGTCGAGTCGACGAAATGCGGAATGGCGCCGGCGTGGCTGACGGCATTGGCGGTCGCAACGAAGGTGACGGCTGGCAGCAGGACCTCGTCATTTGTCTGCACGCCCTCGAGCAGCAACGCGGCATGGAGAGCTGCGGTGCCATTTACGATAGCAACGCCGTGACGGGCTCCGGTTGCCGCGGCGCACATCTCCTCGAACCGGGTCACATACTTTCCCGCAGAGGAAACCCAGTTCGTATCGATGCAATCAAGCACTAGCTCGCGCTCACGCTCGCCAAACCGGGGTTCATGCAATTCCACCGGACGTGCGGCACTACCGAGAACGAAGTCGACCGCCTCGAGGATAAGCCTGATGTCGAGCGTCGCCGGACGGTTGCTATTGGCTTGCGCGGGCGAATTGCTCATCAGGGTCACAAATTGTAGACGTTCGCACGATAGCGAGACAGGTTCCCCTGATTGCTGAACCAGGAGATCGTCTGCTCCAGACCCTTGCGCAGCCCGGCGACTCCAGCAAAGCGCGGCGACCATCCCAGCAGCTCTTGCGCCTTGGCGTTGCTGGCCCAGAGGCGATCGACCTCGCTGCGCTCCGGGCGGACGCGGACGTCCTCATGCTCGATTTCGATCTCGGCGCCCATCATCTCCGCGATCAGTCGCGCGGTATCCCCGATCGAGATCTCGAACCCGCTACCGATGTTGATGACTTCGCCAACGCCGGATCTGGTCTCAAGCGCCGCCAGGAAGCCACCGACGGTATCGGCGACATAGTTGAAATCACGCGTCGGGTGGATGCTGCCTAGCTTGATCCGACGCTGACCAGCCGCGATCTGAGTGATGATGGTCGGAATCACAGCCCGCGCGGACTGCCGGGGACCGTAGGTGTTGAACGGACGTACGACCGTGACCGGGGTACCGAACGAGCGCTCGAACGACAGCGCTAACTGATCCGCTCCGATCTTGGTGGCGGAGTAAGGCGACTGCCCCTGCAGCCGGTGATCTTCCGTAATCGGAACGAACTGGGCAGTACCGTAGACCTCGCTGGTTGACGTGTGGACGAGGTGGGAGATCCCGAGATCCCGGGCGGCCTGCAGGACATTGAGGGTGCCCCTGACGTTCGTTTCGACGTAGGTATCCGGCGAGTGGTACGAATAGGGGATGGCGATCAGAGCCGCCAGGTGAAGCACTACATCACACCCTTGCATGGCAGTGCGCACGCCATTCGGATCGCGGATGTCCCCCGAAAAAAACTCCAAATTCTCCCGGATCTCGCACGGCGACGTATCCAGCCAGCCCTGCGAGCCCATGCTGTTGTAGTGCACAAACGCGCGGACACCGAAATTCCTTCGCACCAGCTCTTCCGTGAGATGCGATCCGATAAATCCAGCGGCGCCTGTTACCAGCACTTTCTGCAAGGTCGCGTCCCTACCTTTCTCAACTTCGCCGAAGCACCGTGGCAAGCGACGCTTCTAACAGAACGGCCATGCAACGCCAGTTCGAATGCTCAAACAGGCATCGCTGTTGACGACCGGTTCCCCACGATCAGCCACCACCAGCTCGCCGCCCACAACACGCTAAGACACTGATTGATATCGACTTTTCCGACATCCGCACACTGCGACGCCCCGGAATTCCGCGGATTGCGACTACGGCGGTGCTGCAGGGCGTGCGGCCATTTCGCGCCCCTTGGTCGATCAAAAACTGCGAATGAGATCGACCACCAGCTGCTGCTGGTCATTGGTGATTTCAGCGAACAGTGGGAGGGACAATATGCGGTTCTGATCGCGATAAGCCTTGGGGAAGTGCTCTGGACGATGCTTCAGCCGTGCGTACGCTGGCAGAAGCGGCAGCGCCGTCGGGTAATTGATCGCGGTCTGGACACCATTCGCCTTCAGGTAAGCCGCCAGTGCCTCGCGCCGGGGATGCCGGATCGTATAGAGATGATAGACATGGGTTCGCCCTGGTGCGACCTGCGGCACCTCCACATCCTCGATCTGGTTCAATGCCGTATCATAGAAGACTGCGGCGTGTTGGCGCGCTCGCGTCCAGGCTGTGAGATGCCGAAGCTTGGCGGACAGGATCGCCGCCTGCATTCCGTCGAGCCGACTGTTGATGCCCTCGATCTGGTGCTGGTGCTTTACGAGTCCGCCATGACGGGCCAGCATCGCAATGTGCTCGGCGAGCGCGGCGTCGTCGGTGACGACCGCCCCGGCATCTCCCATCGCTCCCAGATTCTTGCCGGGATAGAACGAATAGGTCGCGGCATTGCCAAACGTCCCGATCGGCTGCCCCTTGAACTGGGCCAGATGAGCCTGCGCGCAATCCTCGATCACCCAGAGGCCATGCTTTCTGGCGATTGCCATGATCGCTTCCATGTCCGCCGGCTGACCATAGAGATGGACAGGGACAATGCCGACCGTACGCGGGGTGATCGCGGCCTCGACTGCCGCCGGGTCGATGGTGAACGTCGTGCCGTCCGTGTCGCAGAACACGACGTTGGCGCCGGCATGGGTGATCATTGCCGAGGTCGAAATCCAGGAATGCGCGGTCGTGATCACCTCGTCCCCGGGCCTGACCTTCAGGGCCGCCATCGCAAGGTACAGGGCATCGGTCCCATTGGCGCAGGACACGCAGTGCTTGACGCCCGCGGCGTTGGCAAAGTCGCGCTCGAAAGCTTCGACATAGGGGCCGCGAATAAAGGCGCTGTCGCGGATCACGGCAGCAATCGCCGCGTCGACCTCGTCCTTGATGGTCTGGTACTGAAGCTGCAGATCGGCGAAAGGTACCGCCATACGAGCCCCTATTTGCCTGTCCGAAGCCGACGTGCCGGATTTCCGGCGTAGACACCGGCAACCGTGATGTCCCTGGTTACCACTGCTCCCGCCCCGATCACGACATCATCAACGATCTTTACCGGCAAGATCGTGGCGTTGGAGCCGATGGAAACCCGATCGCCGATCCTCGTTTCGCGCCAGAGCTCCTTGGCTCCGCGGGCCGGTCCGCCCGAGGAAAAGGAATCGTTGATGAACATCACCCCGTGACCGACGAAGCAGTCCTCGCCGATCGTGACGAGTTCGCAGATGAAGCTGTGCGACTGCACGCGCGTGCGGGCGCCGACCGCCGCGCCTTTCTGGATCTCGGTGAACGGCCCGATGAAACAGTCATCGCCGATCCTGCAGCCGTAGAGGTTGCACGGTTCGACGACCTTCACACGCGCGCCAAACTCGACGTCGTTGCGGATGGCAGCGCTGTGCAGATCGGGCCTGTTCACGTTGCGACGCCAAGGCGGCTGAGGCGCGGCATGAATCGGAGAGCCACCTCCTGCCCCGTTTCAATCGACTCGTAAAGCGCCGAGATCAACTCCAGGCTCTTGCGCCCCTCGAGGCCATCGACCAGCGCCGAGCGCCGGTTCGTGAGGCAGTCGACCACGTGCTCGTAGTAGGCCTGATGACCGAACCCGTAGACGTTTGGAGGATTGACCGAGAATTTCTCAACGACCTCCTTGTCGGACGGAAACTCGTCGACGAACCGCCAGTGCCGAATCCGGTTCACCGCAAATCCGGCGATTTCCACCGTGCCTTTTTCCCCGAGAATGGAAAGCGAGCCCTCAAGATCCTTCGGACGGGTCGCCGTGGTCGCTTCGATGATACCCAATGCGCCACTGCGGAACTTCAAGGTCGCAACCGCCGTGTCCTCGGTTTCGATATTCACCAGCGCCGTCGTTGCACGGGCATGGACGCTGATCACGTCACCGAAAAACCATTCCAGCATATCGATGTGATGGCTGGCCTGGTTCGTAAGCACGCCACCGTCGTAGGCCCAGGTGCCGCGCCAGGCATCCTGGTCGTAGTAGGCCTGGTCCCTGCACCAGCGGACGCGCACCGTCCCCAGAATGAGCTTGCCAAATCGGCCGGCCCTCAAAGCCTCGCGCGCCTTGACGACAGGAACGTTGAAACGATTTTGCTTGACGACAAAGAGCTTCACTCCTGCCTCGTCGCAAGCGCGGATCATGTCATCGGCGTCCTGTAGCCGAAGGGCCATCGGCTTCTCGACAATGACGTGCTTCCCGGCCTTCGCGCTGGCAATCGCGTGTTCTGGATGCATGCCGCTCGGCGTCAAGACGGCAACAGCATCGAGGTCCGATCGAGCCAGCAACTCGCCGAGATCATAATGCGCAGTAACACCAAATTTCGCGGCAACCTCGTCGGCCCGAGCGCGTATCGGATCGCAGACCGCGACCAACCTCGCCCCAGAGATGTGACCGCCGCCCAGGAGGTCGGCATGACGCTTGGCGATGCGTCCGCAACCGATCAGGCCAAACCTAATCATGAGAACTGTCTCGGCGAAAACGAAAGGAGCACTGGAGCCTGCCTGAAAAGGCTTGATGTATATTAACAAACCGTCCTAAAGATCAAGAAGTGTAGTTTTGGACCGCCTTCACCCGGTTCCCGTCGTGACCAGCAGAAATACCTCACGCATTGAGCGTCAGTGGGCGACGCCCATGGATGCCGCTCTCCAGCTGCGTGGCGAGAGTTTCAGACTTGCCTTGCTCGTTCTCTCGCACGTCGGCCTCTGCTGTATCTCGCTGATCTGCGTTGCGCTGATTTATCCCCACTATCATTTCGTCTTTTATCCCCAACAATTATTGGTTGCAACCGCGATGGTGCTCCCGATGGCAGCCCTGTCGCTGCTGTTTGCGACAGCTCCCTTCACATTCGGCTACAGCGTCAGCTTCAGCCTTTACACGATGCTGCTCGGGTATGTCTGGCTGAACGTCTTTTCGGAGCTTCCGTATGACCATCTCCTGGCGTTTGTATCCACCCTCGCGGCCTCAACGGCCTTTCTGTTTCCCGCCCTCTTCATTGGCTCACCGGTACGCCAGCTCTACGTGCTTTCTCCGAGCGCGCTAGATCGACTGCTGCTGTTCGTTTTCGCGCTTGCGATCGCAATCATCGTGATGGGGTCCAGCTACAATTTTCGGTTCATTGATATCGAGCACATTTACGCCTTCCGCGACCAGATCGTCTTCCCGAAAGCATTGAGCTACGGGATCGGAATCACTTCCAGCACCTTGCTGCCGTTTGCGTTCGCGTGCTTCATCGAGCGCGGCCAGAGACTTCGCGCGGCGTTGGTATTGCTCCTTCTTGCCTGCTTCTACCCGATCACGCTTACGAAGCTCGCGTTCTTTGCGCCGGTCTGGCTTCTGCTCCTGGTGATCGCTTTCCGATTCTTCGGTGCCCGTACAACATGTCTGCTGTCGGTGTTCGGCCCCATGCTCATCGGACTACTCCTATTCCCGCTGGTAAGGAGCGATACCGCTCTGACCGGACCAGCGGCATCCTATTTCTACGTGATAAACCTGCGCATGTTTGCCATTCCGTCCCTTGCCATGGACTACTATGGATATTTCTTTTCCAATCACCCCCTGACCTATTACTGCCAGATAGGTGTCGTGAAGGCCGCCTGGGGTTGCCCGTATCAAGCCCCCTTGGCGATCGTCATCTACAACTATTTCGGAATCGGCGGTAACCTCAACGCCTCGCTGTTCGCGACCGAAGGCATCGCCTCCGTCGGGCCGGTCTTCGCCCCTGTGGCTGCCCTGGTCGGCGGCCTCGTCGTTGCGGTGGCTAACCGGCTATCAAGCGGACTTCCGCCTCGGTTCGTGCTGGTTTCCAGCGGAATGATGCCGCAACTCTTGCTCAACGTCCCGCTTTCGATCGCCCTCGTGACCTATGGGGCAGCAGTTCTCTTCCTGCTTTGGTATTTGATGCCGAGCTCGTTCCTTGAAAGTAAGCAATGACGGACCCCAAGCTTTACTCTCTCGCAAATCAAAGGGGACTGATAATCGCGCTCCTTTGCGTCCACATAGCATCGTGCTCTCTTTCGCTCGTCTATGTTGCGCATTATTATGAGTACATTGGCGTTTTCACGTTCGACCGCAGCCAACTGCCGGCGGCAATTCTCTTGGTCAGTCTCTTCGCGCTCGTCTCGCTAGGGTTCGTAATCTGCAAATTCAGTTTCGGGTACTTGATAGGTTTCTATTTCTACACAATGGTTCTGGGCTACCTGTGGCTCGCAAATTTCTCTCGCCTTGAGTACAACCATTGGGCTGGCGCCATTTCGGCAATCGCTTCGATACTGGCGTTCCTTGCTCCAGCGCTGCTTGTCACCTCTCCGTTTCGACGAACTATTGCTCTTTCGAAGCGGCAACTCGACTGGCTCGTTTATTCGCTGATAGTCATAGCGGTCTGTGTAATTGCGTATGGGGCACGCTACAGTTTTCGAATTGTAGGAATAGCAGATATCTATCGCTTCCGGAACGAACTCGAGTTCCCAACGATCCTCCGATACTTGATCGGCACCACCTCGAACGCGCTACTTCCCTTTGCATTCGCGATATCTTTCGTGCGAGGCAAGTTCCTTCTTGCTGGAGCAGCTTTGTTTCTCCTTCTTCTTTTCTATCCGGTGACGCTTTCCAAATTGACAATCTTTGGACCGATCTGGCTGCTGTTCCTGGCGGTCCTTTGCCGAGTGCACAGCCCAAGAATAACCGTCTTGTTGAGCTTGCTGATTCCGATATGCCTAGGCGTCGTCCTTGTGGCGCTCTTTAGTTCCGGTGTCGCACCATACCAGGTTCTCTTCAGCTATTTTTCGGCAGTCAACTTCAGGATGGTTGCCGTTCCGTCTGCGGTATTGGAGCTTTACAGTGATTTCTTCTCGACGCACGAACTCACCCATTTCTGCCAGATGAATTTTCTGAAGTATTTGTTGACATGCCCCTACAGCGAACAGCTTTCAGTCGTGATGTTGAACACGTACAATCTTGGTCACGCGAACGCCTCTTTGTTTGCGACTGAAGGTATCGCATCGTTAGGGCTGGGCTTGGCGCCGCTTTCTGCTGCGGGCTGCGGTCTTGTTATCGCTATCTCCAACCGAGCATCGGCCGGACTCCCAGCAAGTTTTGTGATCTTGTCCAGCGGGATGATAACCCACGTCCTCGTAAATGTGCCACTTGCGACGACGCTCCTGTCGAATGGCGCCGCTCTCCTGTTCCTGCTGTGGTATGTCGTACCCCGGTCAATCTTTGATTCGACCGAAGCAGACCAGCCTCTGCCCGAGTCAGAGCAGGCGCGGCGTGGCTCTTGATGCGCGTACTCATCCTCAACTCCGATTATCCGCGCTTCCTGGCCTGGCTGTACCAGCGCGCGCCAGGGCTTCAGAACGCCTCCTATGCTGAGCAGATGGTGGCGCGGAACGCGAGCCTCTTCGGCGTCGCCGATTTCTACTCGCGCAGTTTCACCGCGCTGGGACACCCAGCCGCGGACATCCATGTCAACAACCCCTTGCTTCAATCGGCGTGGGCGCGCGAGCGTGGCATGGCTATCGAATTGCCGCCGCCCGGAGTGTCTACCCGGCACGCGCTGCCGGGATGGTTGCAGCGCGCAGTCGCACCCTTCAAGCCGATGCTGCGGCCCTTGGCGCGCAAAGTGGGGCTGAGCCCGCGGCTGGATGTGCAATCGGAGCAAATCCTCCTCGCGCAGATCGAGGAGTTCAAGCCGGATCTCGTGCTCAACCAGGATCTTTTCCACATCGACACGCGACTGGTGCGCCGGATCAAGGGAATCGGCCGTCCCATCCTGGTCGGACAGGTCGGCATCGAACCGTCACGCGGAGAGGATTGGACGGTCTACAATCTGATGATTTCGCAACTGCTCCGGATCGTGCAGTCTTTCCGAAGCGCCGGCGTAAGGGCCGAGGTCGTGCACCTTGCTTTCGCTCCCGCCGTTCTCGATACCCTACCTGAGATGGCGGCTGCTCCCAACATTGACGTCTCCTTCGTCGGCACCGTCTCGTCCGATCATCAACAGAGAACGGCGCTGCTCGAGGCCGTTGCCGAGCGCTATCGCCTGAAGTTGTGGGGCAACCTCGATCCGTCCCTGCCCCCTTCGTCCCCGCTCCATCGCTGCTTCCAAGGCGAGGTCTGGGGCAAAGCCATGTATGAGGTGCTCAGAAGGTCACGAATTACCCTCAACTCGCATATCGATCTTGCCCGGCGCGAAGCCGGAAACGCGCGCCTGTTCGAAGCGACTGGCGTCGGCGCATTCCTGCTCACCGACTTCAAGGAAAATCTGCATACCCTGTTCGAGCCCAACAGCGAGGTCGCAGCCTGGCGCTCGATCGACGAATGCCTCGCGATGATCGATCGATATCTGAAGGACGAGGACAGCCGTGCCGCGATCGCCGCCGCCGGGCAGGCCAGGACGCTGAAATCCCACACCTTCGAAAGCCGTGTGCGGGAAATCCTCAGGCTTGTTCAGGGAAGCTGACGGGCTGCGATTCCTTGAGCTCTGCGCCCTTGACGGTGCAGGGCAAAATGGCCAAAGTCGCGCCGCTCAAGACCTGTCTAATTCCAGCTGTTTTTGAGAAGACCTAAGCCGCCTCTCGATCGTCCGCAAGAGAACCTACCCGTGAAACCGCTTCGCTTCGCCGTGATGTTGGAACAGCCTTTGGAGATCGGAGGCGGGTTTCAGCAGCCACTGAACGACATGCTCTGGTTTCGCGAATGGGCCGCGAAATCCGGTAACGAGATCGTGGTGTTTTCCCAGGATCGGAAGACCCTGCAGATCCTGAAGGAGTTTGGTGTCGAAGGCAAGCTGCTGAAATTGGGCGCCTTGGACAAGCTGCATCTACTTCTGAAATATTCCCGGCTGTTCGATGTTCTCCAGATCGCCCTGCGATGGACGTCCCTTTTTGAAAAGATCCTCATCAGGTCTGGTATCGACGCCGTCTACTTCACCTCGACGTCGAAAAGATATCTGCTGCTTAACAAGCTGCCATTCATCATCGCAATCTTCGACGGCTGTCACCGCGACGCTCCCGAATTCGAGGAAGTGCGGTCGTTCGGCGAGTTCGAACGCCGCGAAGCCCTGTTCGGGTTTGCAAGCATCAAGTCGGCCTTGGTGATCGCGAATGCGCCCGAACTGATCGACCTGCTTTGCCGGCGCTACGGGATGGAGCGCGACCGCGCGATCTGCATCCCGCTATCGCCGTCGACCTATGTGAGCAGATCTGCGCCGGATGAAGCAGCCGACGCGGCCGTTCTAAAGAAATACGGAATCGAGCCCGGTTATTTATTCTATCCGGCTCAGTTCTGGCCGCACAAGAATCACGCCGCTCTTTTGGCTGCGCTTGCCCTGTTGCAGAAGCAGGGCTCCAGCGAAAGGCTGGTGCTATGCGGGTCGGACCGCGGCTTTATCGACAAGATCAGAGCAATGATCGCGGACTACGGGCTGACTGACAAAGTCTCCATCATCGGGTTTGTCGAGTCTTCCGAACTTGCAGCACTCTACCGCGGTGCATTGGCGCTGGTGATGCCAACCTATTTCGGCCCGACAAACATCCCACCGCTCGAAGCTTGGACGCTCGGAACGCCGGTCATCTACCCTGAGGCCTTCAAGGCGCAGGCCGGCGACGCAGCCCTCCTGTTCGATTACGACGATCCGCACTCATTGGCAGAGGCAATTGTCAGCGTCCGCTCGGCCGAGACTCGCGAGCGGTTGCGCAAGGCGGGCTACGACCGACTGCAGCACTTTGCCTCTGAGATCGAAGCAGGCCGCCGCCAGCTCGCGTTCCATCTGGAACGCCTGAAGAACCGCTTGGTGCTGACCCGGCGCTAAATTCGCGCCAGGCAACAGGACCTACTCTGGTGCCGTCAGCCCGGAATTGAACCGGCAAGACGCTCGCGAACGCCCCTGCTCGCGAGAGGACTGGCGATGAGGCTCAATAGAGCCAGCCAGATCGCGCATTCGCCGACAAAGTGCGAAAGACCGGCGCCGGGCACCAGCGATGCCACCACGACCCCGATTCCCCATCCTGGCAACAGGATGCCTGCGGCAAGAAGAGCCAGGAACGCGACGTGCTGAAACGGGCGTTGCAGCGTCTCCCGCATGATCGTCAGGGCAAGGAGGCCGAACTGGATGGAAAGATCGCTCGCAACCAGCGCAATCGCTGCGCCAAGCGGGCCTAGGGCGCGGATAAGGACGAGCGACAGGCCCAGAAACACCACGAGCTGCAGTCCCTTGCTTCGGGCCAAAAGATCGCCGCGGTTGCTGTAATTGGCAAAGCCAAGCGCCAGTATCGAGGGCGCAACGATGCCGGCGCCGACGAGCAGCGTAATGGTAAGCGGGGCATTGTAGGGAATGCTGCCCCGTGTCCACAAGTCGAAGAAGTCGGGCCAGAACGGCAGAAGGCCGGAGACAATCAGGCTCGCCAGAGCCGTCACCAGGGCCGACCCGCGCGCATAGAGCCGGCGCGTTCGCTCCCTGTCGCCGGTGGCGTGATCGTAGCCGAGTTCGGCAGCAACCGGCAGGGTCACTTGGACGCATAGCGCGCGGAGCAGCCCGGCGGCGACCCGTGTAAGAGCCCATTGCGCGACGGCGATTCGGTCGGAAACCAGCGCACTGACCAATAGGACCGGCGCATTGAGCAGCGCCAGTTCAGTGATGCCGGCGACGGCGAACGGAAAGGCCGGCCCAAATTGCCCGATGCTCCATCGCCAATGCTGACGTCCGCGGCCGCGGCGCAAGAATGGAAACAGGCGCGGAGCTTCAATCGCAACCAGATAGAGCGCGACCGCGACCTGGATGGTAATATACGCAACAGCAACCGACAGCAGGGTGCCGACTGCAAGGATCGCAAACAGCTGCGCCGGCAGCGCGAGCGCCATAGCGCAGTTCTGCAGCCAGACTGCCCGGCCGTACTTGCCGCGCGCGCGATAAAGCCCGGAGGCCAGGTTCGAGGGCAGCGTTAGAGCCGTACCGATCGTCATCACGAGAAAGGCGGCGTCAAAATCCGAAACGGCCTGGAAACCAAGCGTCGACGACGGTGGTAGCAGCCGTGCGCCGATCAGCAGCAGCAGGCAGACCCCGGCGGCGACCGCGAAATAGATCCGCTGCATCCCCGCATGGAAGCTTGCCGTCCGCCCGTCAGGATCAGCGCTCGACCTGAACGCCAGGAAACGATTGATGGCACGGAGCTGCAGACCGGCGTCGGCCACAAAGACGATGCTCGCGGCCGCGTAGATGACGAGCCAGGCCGCAAGCAGGTCACTCGTCCAGAAGCGCAGAAAAACCGGAACGAGGAGGACCTGTTGGGCTATTCCCAACGTCGTCTGCACTGCATTTGCCGACCAGCCCTGGATAAGTCGACGGGCGCGGCCAGGCACGTTCATAGGGCTCCCCAGCCGCGGCGTCTATTGGATGAAAGACAGGTAGTGCTCAAGGCTTTGAGTCCGCTGAGAGCCGCCAGCAACGGATCACGAACCGAGCACCGGACGTCCCCAGGCCCGCTCTCGTCTATGGCCGTCCATGATCAAGCAGATACTCCACCCAAAGTCGATACCCGGATGGGGCGGGAGCCCCAGAACTTGCCTGCGGGCGCTTCAGCGGATGATAAAATGGTCCATCGGGTCGAGGAAATGAAAGTTCGTGTGGCTGGCATCGGGCTGTCCGGCACCGCCGACCGCATCCGCCAAGTTCGTCTCAATACTGGAAAGCACTCCCTTTTCGGGGCCGAAAAGCGAAGCCAAGTGGCCGAGAT
The DNA here is from genome assembly GCF_016213215.1 of Bradyrhizobium sp. GTDB lineage: Bacteria > Pseudomonadota > Alphaproteobacteria > Rhizobiales > Xanthobacteraceae > Bradyrhizobium. Next base: position 46,782 of record NZ_JACRAW010000025.1, read on the forward strand.
CTGGTCCGATCGTATTGCCGGCATCAGACGAAGCTGAGAGGAATACAAAAGAGTCGTTTTCCGCGTTTGCCAGCGCTGCGGATGGAGCAAGCACCGTAATCGGCGTTACGTTATGGTTGTTGTTCGCCTCGTTGCTCTCGGCAATCGCATTATCATAGTCCGCGATCCCCCCGATATAATAGGTGCCCGGAGCCAGGTTGCTGGGGAGCGCCAATGACACGGCCTGATGATCGTAATAGCCCGCCGTACCGTTGGCTGTCAGTGCCAGAGAGGCAACCGTGGTCAGCAAGGTGTCGCTCGTGCTGATTGTCGCGTCCGTCGAGAGATAGAGCCCCGAGGTCGATGCTGCGGCTGCTCCCTTGCCGAAGTTCACAAGCCAGAAGTCAACGGACGTGGTGCCGCCCGCTGCGATGGTCGTGCTGCTGACGCTATCGAAAGAAGCCGTCAGATCGGCCTGCGCCGGTCCGGTGACCGTGATCTGCGTTACGTTGTGGGTGTTGTTCGCCTCGTTGCTCTCGGCAATCACATTATCATAGTCCGCGATCCCCCCGATATAGTAGGTGCCCGGAGCCAGGTTGCTGGGGAGCGCCAATGACACGATCTGATGATCGTAATAGCCCGTTGTGCCGTTGGCTGTCAGTGCCAGAGAGGCAACCGTGGTCAGCAAGGTGTCGCTCGTGCTGATCGTCGCGTCTGTCGAGAGATAGAGCCCCGAGGTCGATGCTGCAGCTGCTGCAATGCCGAAGTTCACGAGCCAGAAGTCAACGGACGTGGTGCCGCCCGCTGCGATGGTCGTGCTGCTGACGCTGTCGAAAGAAGCCGTCAGATCGGGCGATGACGGCAAGCTGACCGTGCCGTCGGCAAACTGGAAATATTCCACGCCGTAAACGGTATCGATGCCGTCAGGCGCCCCGGGTCGCTGGTCGCTTATCGTCCACGTTTGCGAATTCGCATTGTAGGTGATGAGATAGTTTGCCGAAATGCCCGAATAGACCGCCGTGTCGGCGCCTATGCCGGCAATGAGCGTGTCATTTCCCGCACCGCCTGTCAGCGTGTCGTTGCCAGCACCACCGTTCAGCGCGTTTGCGATCGCATTGCCGATCAGCGTATCGTTGCCTGACCCGCCATTGGCGTTGTCGATGTACGAGCGCGGGTCGTTGTTGTACAGATAGGCATTGTAGACGTTGCCGGACGCATAATGGCCGTTGCCAAGATAGGCCAATTGTACGGACGAGAACACCGACACGGCGCCGGGATTGAGATTGATCGTCAGGTTCGTCGTGTAGTTCGACAGGTCGTAGGTATCGACACCGCCGCCGTCCCAGATCGTCTCGAAGATGCGGTTGGCCGAACCTCCGACACCGCCGCCCGGCGCCAGTTGCGCGACACCGTTGATGAATTCCTGCCCGGTGGTCGGGCTCCAAGTGTAGACCGTGTTCTCGCTGTGGGTAGAGTAGTTCGCACCATAAAGCGTTTGCAACGCGAGGATATCGTTGGCCATATAGGTCTGCGGATATCCATAGGCCTCGTTCGTGTAACCGCTCAGCGGCCCGCTCACATAGCTACGATAGCTCATGAGGGTGTATTCGAGATCATCATGCGCCGTCGGCACAGCGACGTTGGCGACACCTCCCGTCTCGTGGCTGTGCTTGAGGCCGAAGGCGTGACCTAGCTCATGCAGCGCGGTCAGGAAGTAATAGTTGCCGAACGACGCCAGCGAATAGTTGTAGGCGGTGCCGAACCAGACATCACCGCCGGCCGGAGCGCCCCAGGGATAGTAGGCGTAAGAGGTCGGATTGGCGGCGGGGGATTGTGCCACCATAATGTCCGCACCGTCGGTTCCGGCGTACTGGATGGTGGCGTTGGTGTAGCCCAGGATCAGCGTAACGGCGTAGTTGACCGCCGCCTGCATTTGGCTAGGCGCCTGAGCGAAGCCCGGCGTGGTCGGCTCATTGTCGATGGAGTAGTTGACGGGATAGTCGCTCGGAGAATTCGGAAAACTATAGGTGATCGTGCCCGCCCATTTGAAGTAGAAAAGCAGGCCATCGATCTCCGCATTGTTGGTGGCGCTTACAGTTACGGCGGTCGCCAATAGAGTCTCCTGAGAACCTCACGCGCAGCCTGATTCGGACGCTGTGCTGATGCTAGCCTTAGATCAATACGTTTGGTTTAATTTTGGCTTGTGCGGCGTGGTTCAACAACTTCTAATCGAAAACCCGGTATTTTTACGACCGGCGGAACACAGGCTCAGCGAATTCGGAGCGATGTCATGAAGCTGCGACCCCTTGCGGCCGGCATCTTTAGCACCATCATGGCGCTCGGCGCGGATCATCCCCTCTCAGACGGACAGCCAGTCATGGCCAACAAGGCTGCTGCAGACGAAATCGGTAAGCAAGTACGCGACCCCACGGTTCCGCCTGCCCGGGATCCCGCAATCGCGGTCGCCGAGGAGTATGAACTTGCCCGCCGGAAGGGAACGGCCGAGGCACTCGAGCTTTTCATTGCGCGCCACAGCGACGATCCGCTCGCCGAAAAGGCGCGTGCCGAGTTGCGGCGGCTGTCGCGGTGAGTCCCGAGCCGGTCGTCGCTTGGTGCAAAGGCAGCCAATATTGATTACGACTTGCGGCGAGAGGCCGTGACAGCGGCGCCGGGGAACCGTTCCGCTCCATGGCTCCGGCCAGAACATCAATTGCGCTCATCTGCACCCCGCTGATGTCGGACGTTTTTGAACGCTCGCATCGCCTCTCGGTTAACGTTGAGTAAACAGCGACAAGGCGCTGGCCAGACTGAACAATCCGAAGAATGCCGAGACTTCGCGCAAGCTGCTTCGGATCACGCTTTAGCCGGCCGCCACAGCCGTCCGAGGCTGCCGAAGAGCCTGTCGATCACCGGCCAGAACAACAGCACGATCGCGAGCGTCGTGATCGTGCCGACGAGTCCATTCGACCAGAACACTTTCAGGTCGCCGCCCGAGCCGATCATCGAGAGGCGAAAGGCATCCTCGGCGCGGCTGCCGAGCACGAGCGCCAGCGTGAAAGGGGCCAGGGGAACGCCGATCTTCTTGAACACATACCCGACCACGCCGAAGCCGAGCATGAGCCAGATGTCAAACATGGCGTTCTGAATGGCATACGCGCCGATCGCGCAGGACACCACGATCATCGGCGCGACCGCCGCGAACGGTACCCGCAGGATCGAAGCGAAGATTGGCACCGTGGTCAAAACCAGCACGAGGCCGACCACGTTGCCAAGGTACATCGAGGCGATCAGCCCCCAGACAAAGTCCTTGTGCTCGACGAACAGCAGCGGCCCGGGGTTGAGCCCCCACACCATAAGGCCGCCAAGCAGGATGGCCGCAGTCCCGGAGCCGGGAATGCCGAGGGCCAGCATCGGCAGCAGCGCCGCGGTCCCCGAAGCATGGGCGGCGGTCTCCGGCGCGAACACACCCTCGATGCGGCCCTTACCGAAACTTTCCGGGTTCTTGGAAAAACGTTTTGCCAGGTTATAGCCCATGAACGAAGCGGCGATCGCCCCACCCGGCGTGATCCCGAGCCAACAGCCGATGAATGAGGAACGCAGCAGCGTCATCCAGTATTTCGGCAGATCGCGCCACACCGACAGTACGACGCGCAGGCTGATGCCGGCGGCATGCCCCCGCAGCGCCAGACGTTCCTCCATGGTCAAGAGGATCTCGCTGATACCGAACAGGCCGATCACCGCGACGAGGAAATTGATCCCGCGCAACAGCTCCGCCGAGCCGAATGTCATGCGCAACTGGCCGGACACCGTGTCCATGCCGATGCTGGCAAGCAGAAGCCCGAGGGACATCGAGATGACCGTCTTGTGTTTTGCCTCCCGACCAAGCCCGACAAAGGAGCAAAACGTCAGCAGATAGACCGCGAAAAACTCCGGGGGACCGAATCTGAGCGCGAACGAGGAGATCAGCGGCGCGAGGAAGGTGATCAGGAGGACCGCGACCAGCGAGCCCACGAAGGACGAGGTGAAGGCGGCGGTCAATGCTTCGGCCGCCCTGCCCTGCTGCGCCATGGGATAGCCGTCGAAGGTGGTCGCGACCGACCAGGCTTCGCCCGGGATGTTGAACAGAATGGAGGTGATTGCTCCACCGAACAGGGCGCCCCAATAGATGCACGAAAGCATCACGATCGCCGAGGTCGGGTCCATGGTGAAAGTCAGGGGCAGCAGGATCGCAACGCCGTTAGGACCGCCGAGGCCAGGCAGGACGCCGACGAAAATGCCGAGTACAAGCCCAACCATCATCAGGAGCAGGGTCTTCCCCGTCAGAAGGACGGCAAAACCGTGCAAGAGGAGACCGAAGGCTTCCATCTAGTTCCCGCGCGCGTTAGTGGCCGAACGCCGCCTCAAGCGGCCCCTTTGGCATGATGACATCGAAGGCGATGTCGAAGGTCACGAACATGATCGCCGTGAAGACCAAGGCGGTCAGCAGCGACTTCCACAACGCGATCTTTCCGATTACGCGCATGAAGCCGGCAATCAGCAGGAAGCTCGCAACGTAAAGCCCCAGAAGCTGCATGATGAGGCAGAACAGCAGGGTCGGAAAGAACACCGCCATCACCCGCCGGAGCTGCGCGCGGGTAACGAAGGTGGCTGAATATCCCTGGCGCGACAACGACGCGGCAATCAGCCCGTAGAGGCTGCCCCCGGCGAGAATGACCGACAGGTAAAAAGGGAAATAGCCAGGCTCGGGACCGGTTGCATCCCACGAGATACCGGTGCGCCAATTGTCGTAGCCGAGCGTGACGGCGAGCGCGAACAAAAGCAGCGAGACGATGATCTCGATGACTCTCGTATCGACTACTGCGGGCGAATCTTCTTCGGGAGCGGTCGGATCGTCGACAACGATTTCAAGATCGGAATTGGACATGGACCACGATGGTGAGCTGTCTGGCTTTTCACTTCTCGCCGCTTGCGGGAGGAGGTTGCGCCGAAGGCGCGAGTGAGGGAGATCTTCCACGATTGCGCTTGCGGAGTTTCCCCCTGACCGCGCCCTCCCCCACAAGCGGTCACAAGCGGGGAGACGGAAAGATGATCACTTCGCGACGAATCCCGCTTCGGTCATCAGCTGCTTGTTTAGGGCATCGTCCTCCTCAAGGAACTTCAGCATGTCCTTGCCGGTAATGAAAATCGGCTTCAGCGCCTGCTTTTCCATGTATTCCTTGTATTCCGTCGTCTGGGTCACCTTCTGGAACAGGTCGACATAGAAGGCCTGCTGCTCGGGTGTCACCTTGCCCGGCAGGAACATGGCGCGCAGCATGAGATACTGAACGTCGATCCCCTCCTCCTTGCAGGTCGGGATGTCGTGCCAGGACTGCGTCTCCGTCACCTTGGCCTTGTAGGAAATCCGCTCCTCGTCGAACACGCACAGCGGCCGAACCTGGCCGGCGCGCCAGACCTCGAGATTCTCGGACGGATTGTTGACGTTGGACTCGGTATGGTTACCGACCAACTGGGTCGCAGCCTCGCCGCCGGACTTGTAGGGCAGATAGGAGAATTTCGCGCCGGTCTTCTGTTCGAGGAACACGGTCAGCACGTGATCCTCGCGCTTCGACCCAGTGCCGCCCATCTTGAATGGAGAACCCGCGGCTTTGGCGGCGGCGACGAACTCCTTGACCGACTTGGGCCCTGCGGCGTTGTCCCACAGCACGAACTGATCCAGCGCGACGACCGCGACGGGGGTCAGATCACGCCAGTTGAAGGGAATCTTGGCGGACAGCGGCAGCATGTAGATCAGCGAATAGGCAATCAGCACCTTGTTGGCATCGCCTTCACTGGACTTCATGTACATGAGCGCTTCAGCGCCCGAGGCCCCGCCCTTCAGCGAGACCACGATCGGCTGCTTCATCAGATTGTTCTTCTGGATCGCGGCCTGCATCATCCGCGCCATCTGGTCGGATGCGCCGCCCGCGCCGGCTGCAACCACGATCTCAACAGGCTTGGTGGGTTCCCATCCCGCGAACGCCGGCGCACTCGCCGAGAACGCCGCTGCAATGGACGCGGCCGTGATTATCTTTCGCACGTGCTTCTCCCCTGGTTTCTATAGACCCGTGACGCCGAAGGTTGTTGCCGCCGCATTGTGCGGGCTAACGGCAGGGAGTTCAAGCGGCTGCGCTACCCGCCACTTATGACTTTTCGAATTCAGCCGGGCACGCGAGCTAGCTATTTGCCCTTCCAGTTGGGCGGGCGCTTGTTGAGAAAGGCTTCCATACCTTCCCGGAAATCCTCGCTCATATAGGCCTTGAGAATCAAATCCTCGCCTTCGTCGCGCGACAGCGTTCGCCGGATACGGCGTACTGCCTCCTTTGTGGCCTCAAGCGTGAGCGGGGCATGGCTGGCCACGAGCTTCGCCGTCTCCTCGGCACGACGTTGCAGCGTCGGCACGTCCGGGACCACTTCGTTCAACAGCCCGAGCGCCAACGCTTCCGGGGCCTCGACCAGCCGCGCCTTGAAGATCAGATCCTTGGTCCGCGCCGGTCCAACCAGCGCAACCAGGCGGCTGATGTTTGACATCGACAGGCAGTTGCCGAGCGTGCGCGCGATCGGAAAACCGATCCGCGTTGCCTCGGTGCCGATCCTGATGTCGCAGCAGGCGGCGATGCCAGCGCCGCCGCCGGTGCAGGCGCCGGCAATGGCCGCAATGACGGGTACCCGGCACTGCTCCAGCGTGCCGAGCACGCGATCGATCCTGGCCTCGTAGTCCAGCGCGTCCTGGGCCGTCTTGAAGGCGCGAAATTGCGAAATGTCGGTGCCGGACGCGAACGCCTTGTCGCCGGCGCCGGTGAGGATCAAAGCCTTGATTGAGCGATCGGCGTTGATGTCCTCGCAGATCGAGGCCATCTGCTCGTACATCGCAAAGGTCAGCGCATTACGCGCCTGCGGCCGGTTGAACGTAATCCGCGCCATGCCATCCTCGACGGAGTAGAGCAGGTCTCCATTGGTCGTCATGACGGCATTCATGCGCGCTCTCTGGTCAAATCGAAACTGATGTTCATGCGACGGCGGCCTTGGTCATCGACACCACGTCCCGGCTTTTCAGGACCTCCATGGCTGCCAGCACGCCGCCACCGCGATGCGGAACGTTCGCTAGATCCAGGCCCATCTCGACGCCCGACAGCGTACCCATCAGCATCAAGTCATTGAAATGACCGATATGGCCGATCCGGAATACCTTGCCTTTGATCTTGTTGAGACCGGTGCCGAGCGACATGTCGTAATTCTCGAGCACCACTTTCCGGAAATTGTCGGCGTCGTGGCCATCCGGCATGCGAACGCCGGTCAGCGCTGGCGAGTGGGCATTGGCGTCCTGGCACTGCGGCTCGAGGCCCCAGACCTTCATCGCGGAGCGCGTCGCGGCGCTGTGGCGCTTGTGGCGCGCAAAGACATTCTCAAGCCCCTCCTCCTCCAGCATCCTGACGGCCTCCTTCAGGCCCATCAGCAGGTTGGTGGCGGGCGTGTAAGGGAAGGTGCCGGCCTTGTTAAAATTGATGACCTCCTGCCAGTCCCAATAGGACCGCATGCCCGGATTTGCCTTGGCTGCGGCAAGCGCCCGTTCCGAGACGGCGTTGAAGCCGAGCCCCGGCGGCAGCATCAGGCCCTTCTGGGACCCGGCGACCGACACGTCGATGCCCCAGCTGTCGTGCTCGTATTCCAGGGAACCGAGGCCCGAGATGGTGTCGACCATCAACAGCGCCGGATGCTTGACGCGGTCGAGCGCCTTGCGGACCTCGAGCGGCGGGGTCACGCAGCCCGTCGAGGTCTCGTTGTGCACGATCATGACTGCCTTGATCTTGTGCTCGCGATCGGCGGCGAGCCGGGACTCGATCTGGTCGACATCGGCGCCGTGGCGCCAGTCGCCTGGAACGAAATCGACATCGAGCTTGAATTTTGCGGCGATGCCGCGCCACAAAACGGCAAACTGGCCGGTCTCGCACATCAGGACCTTGTCGGCGGGCGCCAGCGCATTGACGATCGCCGCTTCCCAAGCCCCCGTCCCGGACGAAGGATAGATGATCACCGGCTGTTTGGTGCGGAACATACGCTGCATTGCAGCGAGAACTTCGAAGCCGAGCTCGGCGAACTCCGGTCCGCGGTGATCCAGCGTCGGCATGTCCATGGCCCGCAACACCCGGTCGGGCACATTGGTCGGTCCCGGAATCTGGAGAAAATGCCTTCCAGTGTGCACGGTCATGGTGTCCTTCCAGATCTTGCCTTGGCTTGGTGAGCCGCTCGAATAACACTATTCGCAGGGCTTGTCCCCCGGCGGGCAGGTGCCGTCAATGCACAAGGACCAGATGTTCGCCTTGCCAAGGCCAGGGACGGCAGGCAAGACGTTGACGGCGAAAGGCGAGATTGAAGCAATGGCGGCTAAAGCGGCCGAAAACAGACAGAATTCGGCTCGAGACAAATCGGCTGACGACAGCGGCTTGGCCGCGCGTCTGAAGCGTGAGATTTCAGGCGAGGTGCTGTTCGACCCGTTCAGCCGCGGCCGGTACGCGACGGACGCCTCCTTCTATCAGATCATGCCCCTTGGCGTGGTGATCCCGCGCACCATGGACGAGGCGCTGAGCGCGCTCGCCATTGCCCGCGACCACGGCACGACGGTTACTCCCCGCGGCGGCGGCACCTCGCAATGCGGCCAGGCGATCAACAACGGCGTTGTCGTCGATTTTTCCAAACACCTCAACCGCGTGATCTCGATAGATGTTGCGAGCCGTAGCTGCGTAGTCGAACCGGGAATGGTGCTCGATGACCTCAACCGCCATCTCAAGAAGCATGGATTGTGGTTTCCGGTCGACGTCTCCACCGCGTCCCGCGCCACCATCGGTGGCATGGCCGGGAACAATTCCTGCGGCGGCCGTTCGCTGCGGTACGGGACCATGCGCGACAACACGATGTCCATGGAGGCGGCGCTCGCCGACGGCACGCTCCTACAATTCGGCGAGGTGGCGCGTGATCTTTCCCCAGTCAAGGCCGGGGGCGGCGGTCTGGCGCTCTTCCGTGACATGCTTGATCTCGGCGAGCGGGAGGCGGAAGAGATCGCGGCACGATTTCCGAAGGTGCAGCGGCGCGTCGGCGGCTACAATCTCGACGCGCTGGTGCCGCGCAACGTTCCGAACAACTTGGCGCACCTCCTGGTCGGCTCGGAAGGTACTCTCGCCTTCACCACCAAGCTCGAGTTGAAGCTTTGGCCACTGATCCGCAACAAGGCTGTCGGGGTCTGCCACTTCGGCAGCTTCTACGAGGCGATGGACGCCGCGCAGCACCTGATAAAGCTCAAGCCCATCGCGGTGGAGCTGGTCGACCGCACCATGATCGCGCTCGGCCGCGACATTGCAATGTTCCAGCCGGTCATCGGCGCCGCCATACGCGGCGATCCGGACGCGGTGCTGGTGGTCGAGTTTGCCGAGGAGGACCAGGCGGAAAACCTCGGACGACTGAAACGCCTTTCCGAATTGATGGCGGACCTCGGTTTCGGCTGGAACAATTCTCCTCGCAAATTGGGAGGCGTGGTCGAGGTCACCGACCCAGCGCTGCAGGCCGGCATTGCCGAATTCCGCGCCGCCGGCCTCAACGTCATGATGTCGATGAAGCAGGAAGGCAAGCCGGTGTCCTTTGTCGAGGATTGCGCGGTCCCCCTGCCTAACCTCGCCGACTACACCGCCCGCCTCAATGACATCTTCAAGAAACATGGCACCAGCGGCACGATGTATGCGCACGCCTCCGAAGGCTGCCTGCATGTGCGCCCGGTGCTTAATCTGAAGCTCGAGAAGGACGTCAAGGCGATGCGCGCCATCGCCGAGGAAGCCTTCGCGATGGTCCGCGAATACAAGGGCTCTCATTCCGGCGAGCACGGCGACGGCATCGTGCGCTCGGAATTTCACGAGACCATGTTCGGCCAGCGCATCCTCGCCGACTTCAAGGAGGTCAAGCGCCGTTTTGATCCCGAGAACGTCCTTAATCCCGGCAAGATCATCAACGCCCCTAAGATGGACGACCGTTCGCTGTTCCGTTATCGGCCGGACTATCGCGTCGGCGAATTAAACACGGTGCTCGATTGGTCCGCCTATCCGGGCGCCGGCGGCGGCTTCCAGGGCGCAATCGAGATGTGCAACAACAACGGCGCCTGCCGCAAGCTCGAAGGCGGTGTGATGTGTCCGTCCTATCGCGCGACCCGCAACGAGAAGGACGTCACACGCGGCCGCGCCAACACCCTGCGGCTTGCGATCTCGGGTCAGTTGGGACCGGATGCGTTGGCCTGCGACGAGATGATGGAGACCATGAAGCTCTGCGTCTCCTGCAAGGCGTGTCGTCATGAATGCCCCACTGGCATCGATATGGCCAAGATGAAGATCGAAGTGCTTGCCGCGCGCGCCGCACGTATTGGACTCTCGCTGCGCGACCGCCTCGTCGGCTACCTGCCGCGCTATGCCGATCTTGCCGCGCGCTTTGCCCCGCTCGTCAATTGGCGCAACAACAGCCTGATCTTGCGCGAATTGTTCGAGCGCTTCGCCGGTATCAGCGCGCGTCGCGCCTTGCCGGCTTTCCGGCGCGACGTATTCAAGTCCGAAGCCGAGGCGATAGGACCCGCGGCAGGCCGCGAGGTCGTGTTGTTTGCCGACACATTCAACCGCGTCTACGAACGCGAGAACCTCGATGCGGCACTTCGCGTGCTGACCGAGGCTGGCTACCGCGTGCACCTGCCGAAGCCTTCCAAGGGAAGCCGCTCGCTCTGCTGCGGGAGGACCTTCCTGTCGGCGGGACTGGTCGATGAGGCGCGCGCCGAGCTCGACCGGCTGGTCGAGGCGTACGCGCCGTTCGCCGCGCGCGGCGTGCCGATCGTTGGGCTGGAGCCTAGCTGCCTGTTGACGCTCCGCGACGAGCTGCTGTCGCTTCGCAAAGATGATGACGCGAAAACAGTCAGTGCGCACGCGATGCTGTTCGAGGAGTTCTTGGTACGCGAGGCGGAGGCCGGCCGATTGCGATTGCCCCTGAGCGGGGTGGCTGGCAAGGCCCTGGTACACGGCCATTGTCACCAGAAGTCGTTTGGCGCGTTCAAGCCCGTTGAGAAGGTGCTTCGCCTCATTCCCGGACTGAAGGTCGAGACGGTCGAATCTAGCTGCTGCGGCATGGCAGGCGCCTTCGGCTACGGCGCGGACACCTATGACGCATCGATGGAGATGGCCGAGCTGTCGCTCTTGCCCGCGGTGCGGCGCGCGGACGATGACACCCTGATCGTCGCGGACGGCACGTCCTGTCGCCACCAGATCAAGGAAGGTGCCCGGCGCAACGCCCTTCATGTTGCGCGCGTCCTGGCGATGAGCCTGGAGAGGGCGAAATCCAATCATCCACCCTCATCTGCCACAGAGGAGCCCAATCATGGCTGAGCTCAAGCTCGACGTCGCCCGCAAGATCCTCGATGCCGCGCTGGCCAAAGCCACCGAACTCGGATTGAAGCCTCTTGTCGTGACCGTTCTCGACGCCCGCGGCTGCATCAAGATCGCGGCCGCGCAGGACGGCACCAGCCTGCTGCGCGCCGAGGTTGCCCATGGCAAGGCGTATGGCGCGCTCGCGATGGGCATGGGTTCGCGCGCGCTGTTCCAGCGTGCGCAGGAGCAGGCCTACTTCATCAATGCTGTGAACACGCTGGCCCAGGGGCGCCTCGTTCCCGTGCCGGGCGGCGTGCTGATCCAGGAAGGCAGCACCCTGCTCGGCGCTGTGGGGATCAGCGGCGACACCTCGGATAATGACGAGGCGTGCGCCGTCGCCGGCATCGAGGCGGCCGGACTGAAGGCGAAAGCGGGATAGCTCCTTCCACCGGTCCGCCATCCGCCTCCAAGCGGCCCGTCAGCGGCCAGTCCACGACGGCTTGCGTTTCTCGGAGAAGGCCCGGAGGCCCTCCTTCGCATCTTCCGTCAACGCCAAGAGTGCGATCTGGCCTTCTGTAAACGCGATGCTTTCGTCGAATGACATAGAGGCAATCGCGCGCATCGCGTATTTGCCACGCCGGATTGCCGTCGGCGATTTGTCGATAAGGCGTCCGATCAGCCACTCGATCTTGGCGTCGAGTTCAGCGGCGGGGACGACATAGTTGAGCAATCCTGCGGCAAGCGCGCTATTTGCGTCGAATGGCTCGCCCGTCAGCGCCCACTCGTTGACGAGACGCGGCGGCGCAATCGATTGCAGGAGGCTCAGCACCTGCATCGGGAACACGCCGACCTTCACTTCCGGAAGACCGAAGATCACCTGATCGGCAGCGATCGCCATGTCGGTCATGCACAACAAACCCATTCCGCCGGCCATGCAGACGCCGCCAACCCTTGCGATCGCAGGCTTGGTCGAATTCTGAGCCAGCCGCAGGAGGTCGGCATAGTCGACGTTCGGCCGGGAGTAATCCATCGCGAAAGCCGCGCCGCTGTTCTGAAGGTCGGCACCCGCGCAAAATGCCTTGTCGCCCGCGCCGGTAAGGACGATGACGCGCACGTCACTTTCCTCATGCGCCTGCCGATAGCCTTGCGCGATCCGGGCAATGACGTCCCCGTTGAGCGCGTTGCGCTTATCTGGACGATTAATGGTGATCCACAAAGCCTGTCCGCGCTTGTTGATGATAACGTTTTCGCTCATGGCCTGTCCGCCTGTTGCCTTATCCTGATCAGCATTTGCGACAGGAAGCAGGCCGACCGCAAGAACGATTTCGCCTCGTATGCGACGGAAATCTGGATCCGCTACTCGCCTGTCGGACAACATCAGCGTGTACACGCAAGAACCTAGAGTTCGTCGGTTACGGCGTCACGAAGTGCTCGCCGTAGTCCGACGCGACCTCGTCAAGCGCTGGCGTTCGCCTTCCGGATCCAGACCTTGTTGTCGTGGAAGGCCGCGCCGCCGATCGGCGCAACGGTATCAGCGCCGGTCAGCATGTTGATGCCGCGGCTCCCGATGTGATCCTTGTTCGGATGGATCGACTCAGCAATCACGACACCGCGGCGCACGCCGTCGAACAAATTGGCGAGCAGCGTCGTCTCGCCGCGGCCGTTGCCGAGCGTAACCGCATCGCCCTCTTTGATGCCGAGCGTTGCCGCATCCAAGGGATGGATCATCACACTCGCCTTGCCCTCGCGGGCCTGTGACGACGGCGTCTCGTTGAAGGTCGTGTTCAGGAAGCTGCGCGACGGGCTGGTCGCCAGCCGGAACGGATGAGCCTCATCCGCGTGCTCGATGACGTCCCAGTGGTCCGGCAGCGAAGGCATCTTTGTGAGTTCGCCCATCGGCAGGCCGAACGGCGGATGGGCCCAGTCGGCCTTGAAATGGAACTTCTTGTCGGAATGGGCAAAGCCGTCGAGATAATGCGAGGTGCGGAAGTCCGGCTGCAGGTCGCGCCAAACGTCGGCTTCAAGTGCCTCAATGTCGCCGTGGCCGCTCAGCTTGAGCGTCGCGTCGATCAATTCGCGCGCCGACATCTCAAATCCCCAATGGACCGCTCCAACGCGGCGCGCCAGAGCCTGAAGCACCTCATGGTTGGAGCGGCATTCGCCCGGCGGATCGATCAACTTCGCGCCGACCGAGATGTACTGATGGCCGCCGCCGTAATAGACGTCGTCGTGCTCCATGAACATGGTCGCCGGCAGAACGATATCAGCCATCTGCGCGGTCTCGGTCGTGAACTGCTCATGCACGGCAACGAACAGATCCTCGCGGGCAAAACCCTTGCGCACCAGCGCCTGTTCGGGAGCGACCGACATCGGATTGGTGTTCTGGATCAGCATGGCCTTGACCGGCCCCTTGCGCTGTAGCGCTTCGGCATCGCCGGTCAGGATGCGGCCGATCTTGGACTGGTCGAGCGTCCGCGTCGAAAGATCGATCGCGTCATGGCCTTCGATGATCGATTCGTTGAAATGCCACAGCGCGTAATTGTTGAAGAATGCGCCACCGCCCTCATATTGCCAGGCCCCGGTCACCGCCGGAATGCACGCTGCCGCATGCATCTGCGCGGCGCCGTTGCGGCTCCGGGTGAAGCCGTAGCCAAGCCGGAAGAAGGTGCGCTTGGTCTCGCCGACCGCGCCGGCGAACGCCTCGATCTCGGCGGCCGGCAAGCCGCAGATGGCCGACGCCCATTCCGGCGTGCGGCTCTTCAGGTGCGCCTCAAGTTCACCGGGGCAATCAGTGTAGCGTTCCAGATAGGCGCGATCGGCGTACCCGTCGCGGAACAGCGCGTGCATGACGCCGCAGGCAAACGCACCATCGGTGCCGGGGCGCAGGATGATCTTGATGTCAGCCTGCTTCATGGTCTCATTGTCGTAGATGTCGACCGCGGCGATCCTGGCGCCCCGCTCCTTGCGGGCGCGGGAGGCGTGCGTCATCACGTTGACCTGGGTGTTCACCGGATTGGTGCCCCAGATCACGACAAGATCAGAAACTGCCATTTCGCGAGGATCGACGCCGGCGATCTTGCCGGTCCCGACCGCAAACCCGACCCGCGCGACATTGGCGCAGATGGTGGAATAAAATCGCGAATACTTCTTCGCGTGCGTGAGGCGGTTGAGGCCGTCACGCATCACAAGGCCCATGGTTCCGGCATAGTAATAGGGCCAGACAGACTCCGCCCCGAACTCGCGTTCCGCTGCGTTGAAGCGGTGGGCAATTTCGTCGAGCGCCTCGTCCCAGGAGATGCGCGCAAACTGCCCCGAACCTTTCGGCCCGGTCCGACGCAGCGGATGAATCACCCGCTCGGGATGATGGATGCGCTCCGCATAGCGGGCGACCTTGGCGCAGACAACGCCGGCCGTATAGGTCTGCCGCTTCGAGCCGCGAACCCGGCCGATGGTCTGGCGTCCGATGACCTCGACGTCGAGTGCACAGGCCGATGGGCAATCGTGCGGACAGGTCGAGTGGCGGATCTCGATTTTGGCTTGCTGGTTCATGCCAAGATAAGTAACACCAAAATACCGGCTTGCCGAAGGGCATTTATCCGGTAATGCTCATGTGAATTCGGCTTGGGACCTGTGGAGCGCAAACTGTTCCGGAATTTGCCGCGGGTCTGGAACACCAACCAAATCGGCTGGACCGATGCAGCGGCATCGTATCCGCTCGCCGGCCTTTTCTTGCGGTGGCGGCTACCGGACCATAGCTCCCGACTATTCGGCAGGAGCACTGGCGTAATAGCGTAGCCTCATGCCTGGTACAGGCTTGACGGGCTCTCGACGGTTCAGAAAGTTCGGCGACAAACTGAAGACAACAATGATGAGGAGCCCCATGGCGCGCAGGCTGATCGACATTTCCGTGCCGCTGCAAAACGACGTGCAGGCCGATCCGCCAGGCAATCACCCGACCATCCAGTATGTCGATCACCAGCAGGGGCTGCCGCGCATGCTGCAGTTCTTCGACGGCCTAAAGGCCGATGATCTGCCCGAGGGGCAAGGCTGGGCGGTCGAGCAGGTGTCGCTTTCCACACACAACGGCACGCATCTGGACGCACCCTGGCACTTTCACCCGACCATGAACCGCGGCGAACGCGCTTGGACGATCGACGAAGTGCCGCTCGAGTGGTGCATGCAGCCGGGAGTCAAACTCGACTTCCGCCATTTGCCGGATGGGTACGTGGCGACCGCGGGAGACGTGAAAGACGAGCTCACGCGTATCGGACACACGCTTTCGCCGCTCGAAATCGTCGTGGTCAACACCAGTGCCGGCGCCAAATACGGCGGACCCGACTACGTCAATTCCGGCTGCGGCATGGGCTATGAAGCGACCATGTATCTGCTCGAACGCGGCGTGCGACTGACTGGCACCGACGGCTGGAGTTGGGACGCGCCGTTTGTCTATACGGCAAAAAGATATGCGGACACCAGAGATGCGAGTCTAATCTGGGAGGGCCACAAGGCGGGCCGTCACATCGGATATTGTCATCTCGAGAAGCTGCACAACCTCGAGCAGCTGCCCTCAGTTGGATTCACCGTGTGTTGTTTTCCGGTCAAGATCGAACGTGCCTCGGCTGGCTGGACGCGCGCCGTCGCCATCCTCGATAGCTTGCGATGAGCTATCCACTTGAGTTGCGACGTCGTGAGGGAATTTGCAGAACAGTTTGCTTGCCGAGATCATCCGTATCGTTGCGATAATCTTTCGCTGGAATCCGACATCTGGGACGGCGACGCCTGGCGATTTGCCGCGAGTCCGGTGCCGGCCATCTCTAAAGATTATTCGGTGTCCGCGCCACTTTCAGCCAGGTCGCGCAGCGATTCGGCGTTCAGGACGACAATGGCGCCGTGCTCGAGGCGAACCCAATTGCGCGCGGACCAGGCCCGCAACTGCTTGTTGATGCTTTCGCGCGTCATGCCGACCATCTCGCTAATCTCCTGCTGCGTGATCGCGATCGTCCCGCGGCCGGAGTCCAGCTTGTGTTTCTCGGTCAGGCCGAGCAGCGCGCTGGCGAGCCGGGCTGGCAGATTCTGAAGAATGACTTGCTCGACCTGCTGGCTGGTCCAGCGCAGTCGCGCACACAACAATTCGATGAATTTCATGGCCAGCGCCGGCTGGCTACGCACGAACGGAAGGAAATCCCGACGGTCGATAATGTAGACTTCACAGTTGGTGTTCGCCGTGGCATCCGCCGTCCGTGGCGCTCCGTCGAGGACGGCGATCTCCCCAAAGATCTCGCCGGGACCGATCAGATTGAGGATTGCGCTGCGGCCGTGGGGAGAGGAGGAAGAGATCTTCACCGTGCCCGAGATGACCGCAAAGAGACTGTTGCCGGGGTCTCCCTTGGCAGCGATCGTCGACCCACGCTTGAAGGTGGTGTGCTTGGCGTAGCGACAAAGCTGATCGAGCGCCTCGGGCTCAAGATCAGAGAAGATCGGGTGCTTGCGCAGTACCGACAATTTGCTGCCCGATGAACGGGCACCTCCCGTCTTGTCCTGGGGCACGCCGCAATGCTCCTCAGACTGCAAGGTATCTAGTTCCTCCCTAGTCAACAGCAGCGGGCTTTTCAACTGGAAAGGAGATTGACAATTTTAGACGGGCAAGGCGGGCGGCGTCTGCAAGCCCGCAGCCAAAGGCTGCGCCGTCACCGACAACGCGCCTCAAGATTGTACGTTGGGGAGCGCAAAGGCCACAACTCCCGTTACGACGGCAATGGTGACCAACAATGCATCAGCAGGCATGCGGCCCCTCCCTTGAAATTCAGGGCATCATCGGGTGCATCAGACAGCCATCGTTGATCTGGGTCCGGGAAAGCATCCTCCGGCCTTCCCCCAGGATACTTCTAGGCTGCGGCCAAGGCCTCGGCCCGCGCCAGATCCAGGAAGCTGATACCGCCCGGAATGATCTCGATGATGCGGTCGCGCTCGAGCTTGGTAAAGGTGCGGCTGACCGTCTCGATGGTCAGACCGAGAAAATCGGCGATGTCCTGCCGACTCATGGGCAGCGGCACGGTATTCGATGGCCCGTACAGCAGGATAAGCCTTTCGCGCCAGCAGAGCAGGAATGTAGCAACTTTTTCCTCTGCGGAGCGACGCCCGAGCAGGACCATGTGATCCCTCGCCTGGCTCAGTTCCCGAATCGCAAGCTCGTTGATGCGACGTAACAGGTGCGGCTTTTCCTCGATAAAGCGAGCGAATGCAGCTTTGGGAAACTGGCAAACGATGACAGGTCCAATCGCATCGGCGGAGAAGTTGTGTCGGCCCGAAATGTTCATCCCCAGGAAATCGCCGGGCAGGGCGAAGCCTACGATCTGCCTGCGTCCGTCGGGCAGCAGCTTGTAAAGCCGCATCACTCCATCAAGAACATTGTAGAAGGAGGACGTTAGTTCTTCTTCGGAAAAGATGGTCTCGCAGGGCGCGAACGCCACATGCCGTCCCAAATGCTCGAAATCGCGCACTTCGTTCGCGTCAAGCGATGCGCAGACGCTGAATTTGCGGACCGAGCAATCACTGCAGATATGCCCATTCGGCTCGACCGCGACTAAAGAATGCTTCATCCACCAC
Source organism: Bradyrhizobium sp. (assembly GCF_016213215.1). Lineage (GTDB taxonomy): Bacteria > Pseudomonadota > Alphaproteobacteria > Rhizobiales > Xanthobacteraceae > Bradyrhizobium. The sequence continues at coordinate 64,790 of NZ_JACRAW010000025.1, forward strand.
TCCAGCGGGGGCGCAGGCTACGTCGTTGTACGCGACCCCCACGGCTCGCATCTTACCCGAACGTTCAGATGGCAGTTGACTCAGATCAAACGGGGCGGGCCTTAGCGGCCTAAACTAACCTAATTATTCAAAAATCTGCCCGGTAATGCTGCAATTCGTCCTTCGCCAGACCCTGATCGCCCTACTCCTGACCACGCCCGTCTTGGCAGCCTCCAAGGCCGAGCAGCGCGGCAAGGCCTTTGCAAGGGCCAACTGCGCTCGCTGCCACGCGATCGACCGGATATCCGGAAGTCCGCTCAAGACCGCCCCGCCGTTCCGAACCCTGCACCAGCGCTATCCTATCGAGACGCTTGGAGAGGCGCTTGCCGAGGGTATCTACGTCGGTCACGCCGAAATGCCAGCGTTCGAGCTGAACCCTGACCAGATCTACGACCTGTTGTCCTATCTGAAGACCCTTGAATGACTGAGCCGATGGCGCCCGCCTCAGGCCGCTTGCACGGTCCAGCCGATCAATGTCTTCGCGATTCGGCCGAAAGCCGCATTGAAAGCTTCGACCGCCGAAGCCGGCTCGACCTTGTCCAGCTTTTGCCTCTCCTCAAACAGGCGCGAGGCGACGACCTTCCCGTTCTTGTCCACCAGCCTCGCCGACAGCACGACTTCCGCCGCTGGCGCGCCCTCGGTAGCGATTGCAAAGCGCCTGATGTCGAGCAGCAGCTGGTATTCGGCCTGGCCGACATCCGCCGCCCGCAAGGGCGCATGAGCAATATCGTAGTTCTCGAAACTGTCGATCAGACGGGCCTGCAACAGCTTCGGTATGCTGTCGGCCCAGAGAAAGTCGGCAAAGCCCGGGTAATCCTTGGCGGGAGCGAACAGCATCCGCTGTGTCTCCAGCATCGCTACCGCCGTGGGCTCTGGAATAGCCAATTGGCCCTTGAGGGTCTTGTTGGCAGGTCCGAGATCCTGCGGGGCGCGGAGGTCGTAGGTGACTTTCTGCGCCGGTGTCCCGCCACCTGTCATCTTTTCCAGACCAGCCACAATGCTGTCGAGCTTGCCAGTGTTGCGCGCGAGCCCCTCCGAGAAGGTCTTGAAATTGGCGATCGTGTCCTTGAGCGGCCCCGAATTCTCCTCAAGCACCGAATCGACCCGCCGCAATGCGTCGCGCGCCGCTTGGGTCATGCCCTGACCCGCGCTAGGCTCGGCGATCAAGGTCGGCATTTCGCCGGGTTTTGTCGATCCCGTTCCGCCCTCCAGCGCGATAACGGGAACGCCCGTGAGGCCCTGGAACTCCAGGCCCACCTTGGTATCGGCGCGTACCGGCGTGTTCCTCGCCACTGAGATCGTCGCACTGACGTAGCGGGGACTGTCCGGAACAAGGGAAAGCTCCGTCACCTCGCCTACGCGAATACCGTTAAACAGCACTCCGGCGCCGACCAGGAGGCCTGGCACGGGGCCCTGAAACTGCACGTGGTAGGCGGTGCGGGGCCCTAATCCTCCGGTGTTATTCAACCAGTAGACGAAGCCGAACACGGCGATGATCGCCGCCAAAACGAAGGCGCCGATGAGGACGTAAGGAGCGCGGGTTTCCATGTCTCAACTCGTCTGAGGTTGCAGCATTTGCGAGCGCTTGCCATGGAAATAGGCCCGCACCCAGGGATGCTCGGATTCAAGCAATTCGCTCATCGGACCGATCGCCACGATTTTTCCGTCAGCCAGCGCCGCAACGCGATCGCAGACCGTATTGAGACTCGCGAGGTCATGAGTGACCATGAACACGGTCAATCCGAGCGTCTTCTGCAACGTTTTGATCAACGCATCGAAGTCACCCGCGGCGATCGGGTCCAGGCCGGATGTCGGCTCGTCGAGAAAGACGATCGCCGGATCGAGCGCGAGCGAGCGCGCCAGCGCCACACGCTTTGTCATTCCGCCGGACAATTCGGCCGGATATTTGTCACCGTCCTCGGGTAGCAAGCCGACCATCTCAAGTTTTGCCGTGGCGATCTCGTCCATCAATTCCTGCGAGGCCACTAGGTTCTCGCGTAGCGGAAACTGGATATTCTGCCGCACGGTCAACGACGAAAACAGTGCGCCCTGCTGAAACAGGATGCCCCACATGCCCGCCGCGGCCTGGGTGCTGCGCTCGTGAGCACCACCGATCGCCTGCCCCATCACCTCAATCTCTCCGCTTCGCCGCGGAATGAGACCGATGATCGTGCGCATCAGCACCGATTTTCCGCCGCCCGATGCGCCTACAAGTCCGAGAATCTCACCCTTGCGGACATCTAGCGACAAGTTGTCGAGAACGATCTGCCGTCCGAAGCCGACGACAAGGTTGCGTACCCGAATTGCGATCTCGGAGTCGCCTTCCTGCATTACTACATTCCAATCGATGCAAAAAAGACGGCGAACAGCCCGTCAAGCACGATGACGAGGAAGATCGACTTTACCACCGACGTCGTCGTCTGCTTGCCGAGCGACTCGGCGCTGCCCTTGACGCGCAGGCCTTCGCTGCAGGCTACGATACCGATCACCAGCGCCATGAAGGGCGCCTTCAGAATTCCTACCTTGAAGTGGGCGACCGTTATGGCGTCGTGAACCCGGGCGATGTAGATCGCTGGTCCCATGTCACCATAGAATTGCGCAACAATGCCGCCGCCATAAAGTGCTGCTATCGAGCCAATGAAGGTGAGGATCGGCAGCGCAATAACTAAGGCGGTGATTCGCGGCAGAATCAGCACATCGATCGGGTCGAGACCCATGGTCGAAAGGGCATCGATCTCCTCGCGCATTTTCATCGAACCAAGCTCGGCGGTGTAGGCGCTGCCCGAACGGCCGGCGACCATGATCGCGACGATCAGAACCCCGAGTTCGCGCAGGACCAGGATGCCGACCATGTCCACGGTATAAGATTCGGCTCCGAATCTTCTGAAGTGGAAAAAGCCCTGTTGCGCGATAATCGCGCCGATCAGGAATGTAATCAGAGCAATTATCGGAATGGCCTGCCAGCCGATGCGGTAGAGCTGGTAGACCAGTGACGTCATCCGCAGCGTTTGCGGCCGGCGCAGCACGGCAACAATCGCCATAAACAGCGATCCCAGCATCTGCAGGAACACGGCAATGTCTTCCCTGGCGCTGACGGTGGACTGACCGATGTCGTTCAGCTTGGCAAAGATCGGACTCGGCGCGATTAAAGGCGGCGGGTTGTGCCGATTGACCTGCCGCACCTCATCGATCAGACCAGCATAATTGTCGGCAACGCCGACGATTTCCGCAGAACGACCGGCGGATATCGCGCGCCGGGACAGCTTTTCGATCAGCCAGGCTCCGAGCGTATCGAGTTCGCTGACCCCGGCTATATCGAGCCTCACGGACCTCGCCCGCGCCAGCTGCGCGGATACGCCGTCGGACAGCGCCTCCAGCTTGGCCACATTGGCCGCAATCCAGGACCCGGCCGGACGCAGTTCAAGCACATCTCCCGATGGGGTCGCCGCTAAGAAGGGTTCGGAGTTCAAGGCCTTGCTCCTCTTCGGGCAGTCGATTCCAGATTAGTACAAATATTTCTATGTGTTGGCATGAGGGCTCAACGCAAATTACACCCGTTTCGCACTCTTGAGGCAAATCAACAAAGATGCCTCGCGGGTGCCTAGGATTCTATACGGCAGTTGGGAGTATAATCCATGTTCGACGCGGGCAGGTTGAGTGACGAACTGAAGGCCCTGAAGGTCGATGTATCCCGCCTCTTGGGCACGACCGGGGAAGAGGTTCCCGACATGTCCAAGAGCCGGGCCGACTCGCTCGCGGATCAAATCAAGACGGCCCTCAACGAGCTTGGCGGGACGCTCAACGAGGAAGAAGATCTGCTCCGAGGGCTTATCGCCGAACGCCCGGTCGCCTCGCTTGCGTCAGCCTTTGCGCTCGGCGTCGTGGTCGGCTTCATGCTGAGGAGGAACTAGCGTGGACCCGGAAAACGTCGTCAAACATCTGCGCGTACTCTGGCGCACGGACAGAATCATCGCCGACATCAGGCTGCGTCATTTACTGGTCGGGCTTGGACTGCGCGCGTTCGCCGCCCTGATCGCCACGTTCGGACTTTTGATGCTCGAGCTGGCGGCCTATTTCGCGCTGGTCCAGATCTGGAGCGCCATGGCGGCCGCGGCTATCCTCGCCGCAATGAATTTCGCGATCGCAGCCATACTTTTCGTGATCGCGGGCAGGCCTCCTTCGGGCCGCGAGCTCGATCTGGCTAACGAAATCCACGGGGCGTCGGTTGACGCTCTGCAGGTCGAAGCACGCGCGTTGCAGTCGCAGGTGTCCGGCATCATTCACCACCCGCTGAACGGAATCCTGCCGTTGCTGATTACCCCACTGATTACCATCATCATCAAGAGCCTGAAGAAGCCGGCGGAAAGGGCAGCCGACCCGAATCATGTTGCGAGGGCAGCCGCATCCGACCAAAAGTAGTTAGAACAAATAAGATTGCGAATGAGGAGCAATCCTGAAATGCCCAACAAAACCCCTAAGCCGATCCTAAACACGTCACTTCCAGCACACTTTCGACGGATAAGGATCGAGTTGGCGCGCGAGCACGGCCATCCCGAAGGCGATGCCGGCGTTGCCTATGTCCTTATTGCGCCGCTTGCGGCTGACGACCGCATCGACGCAGAGCTATGGCGGCAGCATCGCGAGGCATGCCGTGTGACCCGGTTGCGGCCGGGCGAAGGTGACGCGCATGGCCATCTCGTTCATCGTGGAGGTAACGGCTGGGCTTTCCACTACGATGCGGACGCCGATATGCCGGACGAGGTCGGCTTTCATTTCGCTGACGAGCGCTTTGTGGCCGGCGAATACGTCTCGATCAACGAAGGCAAGAAACTGCACACCTACCGCGTGACTACAGTCTCGCGCCTTTGAGACCAGCCCGGCTTTTTCGTCCCTTTGGGCTTCCTGCGCCTCAGGTCGGCTCCTCGGTGGCCTCAGAGATCGAGCCGCACATTGCATATGTCCGGCTCAACCGGATCCGGCTTCACTTCGAAGCCCAGTTGCCGGCACATATCCAGCATCACGGTGTTCTCCTTGAGCACATCGCCCGAGATCTCGCTGAGGCCTTCTGATCTTGCATATTCGATGATCAGTTGCATCAATGCCCATCCCAGACCCCTGCCCTTGAGGTCGGAACGAAGCATAATCGCGTACTCTCCGCTCTCATACAGCGCGTCGGAGTGAATCCGAACCACGCCGATCATCTCATGAGTAATTTCATCGAAGGCGATGAATGCCATGGCACGCGCGTAGTCGAGTTGGGTAAGACGCGCGATGAATTCGTGGGTGAACTCCTTCATCGGGGCGAAGAATCGCAGACGGAGGTCGTGGGCCGTCACGTGGTGCAGGAATTCGTGGAGGATCGGCTCGTCTTCGGGCCTGATCGGGCGGACAAAGACACGCCATGCGCCCTTCACCTCGATGTGCCGCTCCCACTGCGAGGGATAGGCCCGCACTGCAAAATTGCCGGGACCTGAGCCTGCAAACTTGCCTTCTGGTTGCCCGACCGCAATGCGCGCATCAACGGCCATTACCCCAGTCTCATCTGCCAGCAGGGGGTTGATGTCCAGTTCCCGGATCTCGGGAATGTCGGCGGCCATCTGCGCCAACTTAACAAGGACCATCGCAACCGCATCCTCCTTCACCGCCGGGACGTCACGATACGCGCGCAACAACCTGGAAACCCTGGTGCGCTCGATGAGGTCGCGAGCAAGCTTCAGATCGAGCGGCGGCAATGCGAGGGCCTTGTCGTTGATGATCTCGACAGCCGTGCCGCCGCGTCCGAACACGACCACGGTCCCGAAGGTCGGATCATCGGCGAGGCCCAGGATCAACTCACGAGCCTTCGCCTTGACGACCATGGCCTGCACGATGACGCCCGAAATGCGTGCGTCGGGGCGAAGTTGCTTTGCGCGTGCCATGATGCCGCCCGCTGCCATCCGGACCGCGTCGGGTTTCGTAAGATTGAGGACAACGCCGCCAACGTCCGACTTGTGGATGATATCTCGCGACAAGATCTTCAGCACTACGGTCGCGCCCTGCGCGAAGATTTCCTTGGCGTATTCGACCGCCTGCTCGACGTCGGCTGCCGCATAGGTCGGAACCATGTCGATGTCGTAGGTCTCGAGCAATCGCTTGATTTCCACCGGATCGAGCCATCTGCGACCATCGGCCATTGCCGCCGCAACGATCTGCCTCGCCTTGTCGACATCAGGCGCGAACGTATCAGGCATTGCGGGCGGTACCTGGGCCAATTCGTCGACCACCTCGCGATGGCGGACGAGATGCATGAATCCGCGTACGGCATCGTCCTCGGTCGGATAGTTCGGAATGCCGGCGCTGCTGAGACTGTCGATGATGTTCTGATCCGCGCCAACCCAGGCCGCAAGGACCGGCTTCGCCCAGCGGCGATGTCGCTCGCGATACTTCTTGACGAGCTCGGTCACAACGATTGCGATCTCCTCTGCTGATGCGATCGCGGTCTGAACATTCACTACGAGAACCGCATCATTGCCGGAATCGGCCAGCAACACCTCCAGGGCAGCCGCATAACGCGCTGCATTGGCATCCCCAATGATGTCGATCGGATTTGACTTAGACCAGGTCGGCGGCAGAACGGCGTCGAGCTTCTGCCGTGTGTCCGGGGTCAGCGGCGCCGGAATCCCCTCGAGTTCGACCAGCCGATCAGTCGCCAGCACGCCGATGCCGCCGCCATTGGTCAGGATCGCCAACCGCTTTCCGGTCGGCGACTCGACGCGGCCGAGCGTCTCTGCGCAGTCAAACAGCTCGCGAAGGTCGGACACGCGCAGAATACCGGCGCGTCGGAACGCTGCATCATAAACCGCATCCGAGCCGGCAAGCGCTCCGGTATGGGTAGCAGCGGCCTTTGCACCCTGCGCCATTCGCCCCGACTTGACGACGACAACGGGTTTCACCCTTGCGGCCGCGCGTGCAGCCGACATGAACTTCCGGGCATCCTTGATCGCCTCGACATAGAGCAGGATTGCCCTCGTCTTGGCGTCCAGCGCAAAATAATCCAGCAGGTCGGAGATATCGATGTCGAGCTGGTCTCCGATCGAAACGATGCCGGAGAACCCCACGCCACGCTGCGCCGCCCAATCCACCATGCCAGCGGCAATCGCGCCTGATTGAGAAATCAGCGCCAGGTTCCCTGGTCCGGGCATGTGAGCCGAGAAGCTGGCATTCAGGTTGGCGTTCGGCATCATGATGCCGAGGCAATTCGGCCCTATCAGCCGCATGCCGTATTTCTGTGCGATCTGTCCCGTGATCTCCGCGATCGAGCCGGGACCGTGGCCAAGGCCGGCCGTGATGATCAGGGCTCCCGCCGTGCCGCGTTTTCCGGCCTGGTCGATGATCCCCGGGATCGCGCTTGCCGGCGCTGTGATCACGACGAGCTCGGGAACGAACGGTAGCTTGTCTACGCTGGTGACGGCCGGAATGCCGCAGATTTCAGCATAGCGCGAATTGACCAATCCGAATTCGCCCTTGAACCGGGCCTTTCGGATGTTCTCCAGTACGGCCCGGCCGACGGAACCGTCGCGCGGACTTCCACCGACAAGCGCGACCGACAGCGGCGCCAGCAAGTTGTTCAATCGGGAAGTCGACAAGCCTTTGATTGTCCGGTTGGGCATCGGTGCGGGTACCTAAGGGCATGCTTGGTCAATCTGCGGCGGCAGGGTGCCACGTCATGACCCAGCAGGTTGGCTATCTGATGACTGTTATTATTTCGCCACCCGGTCGCGGCGTAGAGGCGAGAATCGCGATTATCGCGTTGAACTTATAGCGAAACGTTATCTCGTTCCTTTGATTCTCATCAATCCGGTTCGCGGGGCCCAAATGGTCTCCTGAGGAACGTCAAGGACTGGCCGCTCTCTGCCCTTATGCGTTATGCTGTTTCCGGTCCGCTCTGGAGAAGCTAATGCGTGCGATGGTATTGCAAACCCCGCGAGCGCCGCTCCAGATGGAAGAGCGTCCAGATCTGATCCCGGGCGAAGGAGAGATTCGTGTGAAGGTGAGTGCATGCGGCGTTTGCCGCACCGACCTGCACGTCGCCGATGCCGAACTTCCAGACATCAAATACCCGATCGTCCCTGGTCACGAGATCGTGGGTCGTGTCGATTTCATCGGTCCGCATGTCACGACCCACCAGATCGGCGATCGCGTCGGAATTCCCTGGCTCGGCCATACCTGCGGCACTTGCCGTTTCTGCAGCAAGGGGATGGAGAATCTCTGCGATGCTCCGCTCTTTACCGGCTATACGCGTGACGGTGGCTTTGCCACGCATACGATTGCCGATGCTCGTTATGCCTTTCCGCTTGGTGAAGACGGCGACGATGTTGCCATCGCCCCGCTATTGTGCGCGGGTTTGATAGGCTGGCGCTCGCTGGTCATGGCCGGAAACGCCGAGCGGCTTGGGATCTACGGCTTCGGCGCCGCGGGTCACATCGTTACCCAGGTCGCGCTCTGGCAAGGACGCTCCGTCTATGCTTTCACGCGCGCCGCCGATACTGCCGCGCAGGACTTTGCTCGCCAGCTCGGCGCAGCATGGGCAGGCGCCTCGGATCAGGCGCCCGACGTTCCGCTCGATGCGGCCATTATCTATGCGCCTGCAGGAGAACTGGTTCCTCGGGCCCTGCGAGCGGTACGCAAGGGCGGTCGTGTCGTTTGCGCCGGGATTCACATGAGCGACATTCCAAGCTTTCCCTATCATCTGCTGTGGGACGAACGGCAACTGGTGTCCGTCGCGAACCTCACGCGACAGGATGGGATGGATTTTCTCCGGGTCGCGCCACAGGCCCGCGTCCACACGCAAACGTCCGCATTTCCACTGGCCGAAGCCAACGAAGTCCTGAACAAATTGAGGACAGGACAAATCCTTGGCGCCGCGGTGCTCAGACCTTGACTCGTCCAATGGATGCTTCAACCCAAAACGACGCAGCGATCCAGGAGCGCGTGTTCGCGTACCTCACCGATCCGGCTGTTCATCCTGGCACGCTGCGGATCGACACGCACGCAGCTTCCGTATTTCTGGAAGGTGACCGGGCCCTGAAGATAAAAAGGGCAGTCCACTTTCCATTTCTCGACTATTCGACCCTGGAAAAGCGCAAGGCCGCCTGCGAAGAAGAGATCAGGATCAACCGGCCCTTTGCGCCGCGGATCTATCGGGGGGTCGTAGCAATCACGCAAGACCCGGACGGATTGCTGAGCGTGGACGGCAAAGGCGTGCCGATCGAATTTGCGGTGGAAATGTCCCGTTTTGACGAGCAGCAAACGCTCGATCATCTCTCCAAAGCCGGTCCTCTCGACGCGAAGCTCGCCTCCGACATCGCCGATGCGATCTCGGTCTCGCATGCCATCGCCCCTGGCGCCGATGCAGCGCGCTGGATCAAGTCGATTCCAGCTCTCATCGACAGCAACACCGCAGGTCTGCAGAATGGCGCCCGTTTTCCGGCGAGCGAGATCGAAGACCTGGGAAGGACCTCGCATGAGATATTCGCCTGTGTCCGGGGTCTCCTCGAAGAACGCGGCCGAAGCGGCCATGTGCGGCGCTGCCACGGTGACCTGCATTTGGCGAACATCGTCCTGATCGCGGATCGGCCCGTCCTGTTCGATGCCATCGAATTCGACCCAACGATCGCCTCTGTCGATGTGCTCTACGACCTCGCTTTTCCGTTGATGGATCTCCTGCGTTATGGGCAACCCTTGGCGGCCAATGTCGTGCTCAACCGCTATCTCGGGACGACTTCGGTCGAAAATCTTGAAGGGCTAGCAGCACTTGCTCTGTTTCTATCCATGCGGGCTGCGATCCGCGCACAGGTGCTGATCGCCCGGCTCGAGCGGCCAAACGCCGATCACGCCGGCTCACTCGCGGACGCACACGAATATTTCAAGCTTGCGCAATCCTTGATTCGTCCCCCCGCGCCTCGATTGATTGCCATCGGTGGATTATCGGGTACCGGAAAATCAGTTCTGGCGCGTGCGCTTGCGCCCTTCGTGGCGCCACAGCCCGGAGCCGTTGTGTTCCGCAGCGATGTCCTGCGAAAGCAATTGTTCGGGGTAGGCGAAACAGAACGGCTGCCGGCGGACGCCTATCGCCGCGAGGCCGGCGAACAGGTTTATGCGACGCTCCTGCGGCGCGCGAATTCTGTCCTGGCGCATGGCCATTCGGCCATTGTCGATGCCGTGTTCGCACAAGAGGACGAGCGAACCGCTGTTGCCAAAATCGCGAGCGAGCTCAGAGTGCCGCTTTCAGCCTTCTTCCTTGTGGCCGATTTGGCGATCCGGCAGGCACGCGTCGGCCATCGGCAAGGCGACGCCTCGGACGCCACGCCGGAGGTTGCGGCGCTACAGGAGCAATATAGTATTGGTAGCGTCGGTTGGACGATCATCGATGCATCCGGGACACCCGAGCAGACGCTCGAACAGTGTCGAAGCCGGATCGCTGACAAGGGGCAGGCCATCTGATTGGCCGGAGCGTATGGCGCAGTTTGAAACAGCGTTTCGGACAGCCGACAACACCGGCCGGGCGTCTACTCGGGGCTTTTCCCGGCTGAACTCGGCCATGGCGTGTGATGTCGCCTTCCGGATCATGGCGCGCCGTTACCTCGATGCGGTCGCGGCGCAGCACGACGGCACTTGTGATGGCGACGTTACCGCTCTGCATGACATACGAATTGCGCTCACGCATCTGCGCACCACGATCCGTTTCTTCTCCCCGATAATTGACGATACGGAACGCCGGCGCATTTGGGCCGGATTGAAATGGTTGAACGGCCAGCTCGGCAAGGTGCGGGACCTGGACGTAGCGATCGACACAATCAGACGGGCGGCAGGGGGTGATCCGAAGGCCCTATCCCAAGTCCAATCCTGGAACGAAAAGCGGGAATTGGGACACCGGCTGCTGGCACGGGTGCTCAAATCCGCGCGATACCGGAACCTGATTGAAAACACCTCAAACTGGATCGACGGTGGGCCGTGGTCCACCTCAAAGAGCAAGGAGGAGGTCAAGGCGCGCGGCACTCCTATCGGCACCTTCGCCACGCAACAACTGGCGGCATGGGAAAAAAAACTCCTAAAGAAATCCCGCAAGCTCAAGGATATGAATGTCAACGAGCGCCATCAATTGAGGCTGCTCAACAAGCGCCTGACCTATTCGATTGAATCGCTTCAGGATCTGTTTTCGGACAAACGGTTCTCGAAGCAGAAAACCGCCCTCAAGCATCTGCGCAAGGCGCAGCGCTGCCTCGGTCAGCTCAATGATGCTGCACGTGGAGAAGCGCTGGCCGCCGCCTTGTATGGCGAGAAGTCCGATGCGATCCCTCACTTCATCAGCCGCAAACGGGAAAAGCGGCTGCTGCTAACGGCGGCAACGGCCTACGACAAGCTGGACAAGTTGAAGCTGTTTCGTGTTTGACGCTCAGAGAGCCCGTTAGGTGCGGACGTAATCACCGGGCGCATCAGGCAGATCCTCGGTCGCATCAAAACCCATTCGCGGCGGCTCGCAGGGCTCGCCGGAATGCGCCTTGAGCCAACTGACCCATTCCGGCCACCACGACCCTTCAAAGCGCGGGGCGACCTTCAACCACTCGTCGGGACCGATATAGGGCGCATCCGCAGCCTTCATCATGACTTGATAGACGTGCCCGTTCTCGCCGGGCGGCGCTACTATTCCGGCATTGTGACCGCCGCTTGTCAAAACGTAGGTGACGTCCGCATCGACCTGGTAGTGGATCTTGTATGTGGACTTCCAGGGCGCCACGTGATCCCTCAGCGTTCCAACCACGAACATCGGAGCGTGGATATCAGAAAGCGCGATCGGCTTGCCGTCAACTAGATATCGTCCCTCGGCCAGAGCGTTATTGAGGAAGAGCCTGCGCAAGTATTCCGAATGCATTCGGTACGGCAGGCGCGTGGCATCGGCGTTCCAGGCCATGAGGTCGCTGGATTGCGCGCGCTCACCCATCAGGTAGTCGTGCGAAAGGTGCGACCAGATCAAGTCATTGGAACGCAGGAGCTGGAACGCGCCCGCCATCTGCGTGGTATCAAGGAAGCCGCGCTCCCACATCACGTCTTCAAGAAATGCGACCTGGCTTTCGTTGATGAACAGCGTCAACTCGCCGGCTTCCGTGAAATCGGTCTGCGCCGCCAGCAGCGTGATCGACCTCAACCTGTTGTCGCCGTCGCGCGCCATCGCAGCGCTGGTGATCGACAGCAAGGTGCCGCCGAGGCAATAGCCGAGCGTATGGATCCTGCGACGCGGAACAATGCATCCGATGGTATCAAGTGCGGCCCTGACGCCCAACTTGCGATAGTCATCGAAAGCGATCTCGCGATCGTCCGCGCCAGGATTACGCCAGGAAATCATGAAGACCGTAAAGCCCTCGCCGGTCAGGTATTTCACCAATGAATTGCGCGACGACAGATCGAGAATGTAGAACTTCATGATCCACGCCGGCACGATCAGGATTGGTTCCGGATGCACCATTTCGGTGGTTGGAGAGTACTGGATCAGCTCGATCAGTTTGTTCCGGTAAACCACCTTTCCGCGTGAAGTGGCGACCGTCTTTCCAACCACGAATGGCTGATCGGCGGCAGCCGCCTTGCCGCCCGACAGCGCCCGCCTCAGGTCGCTGCACCAGTTCTGCCAGCCCCGAACAAAGTTCTCCCCACCACTCTGAAGCGCCTTCTGTAGCACTTCAGGATTGGTGGCTATGAAATTCGATGGCGCGAGCATATCGAGCACCTGCCGCACAGAGAACTCGACGACCGCTTCGTTCGCCGGCGCAACGCCACGCACGCCGGTCGTGGCCTTGTGCCACCATTGCTCCCTTGCCAGAAACTCCTGCGCCAGCAAATTGAAGAGCGGATTCCGCCATTCGGGCGCCGAAAAACGCCGGTCCTGTGGCTGCGGCTTGATGATCGACCATGGTTCCTGGTTTGGCGAGCCGGCGTGGAGTGCAGCCCCGAATAGGCGACCGGCATTGCGCCACGCGTCCTGCACGATTGCCATCTGACGCTGCGGGGCAGCGATCAGGTGCGCGGCCCAATCGATATAGGCGAGTGACATGGCAACCGGCGAAATTCCGCCAGTCAGCCGCGCCACCATGGCGTGGAAGGCCCGATCGGCCTCATAGGAGTCGGATCCCAGTCGGGACTCGGAAGCAGGCTGCTCGACGGTAACGCCACGAACATCACTGTCACCCGCAAACCTCACCGGCAGAGGGACCTCTGACACTACGGTGGGCTTTACAAGCTCGGGCTTGACGAGGGTCGAGGTCGTAACGACACTCATTCCTTCGGCTCTTCAGTTGTTGATATTCGAAACTGGTGGCGCCTGCGAACTCAAATCAAATTCGCGGCCGGCTGTCGACCAGCTTCGACGTTGTCTCAATTAGCCTTTCGCCATGCTTAAAAATCCGTTCACAGTCGCGCCTGATAAAGTCGAGCTGATGCTGACCGCACTCCTGACACATGGTCCTAAGATCCTTGACGGAATGAGACCCGGCCAGTTTCGAAATATATTCAGCGAATAGATGCGACTCGGTCCGAAACCGCTCCAGGAGCTCGTCGTTCATGAAAACGACTTCCTCGAGAAAAATCCGTTGTGCACCGAACAGGAAGTCCATGGCATGCTTGTTCGCCTCGCCCAGTCGAGCGATCGCATTGGACTCCGCCAGTTCGGCCGTGACATCATGGAATCTGGCCGATTCAGTCATCCCGACCTCCTAGCTTGTCGCAAGATTCGAAGTTGGAAGATATGGTTAGTAATTGGCACCACATTGAGCTGCATCAAGGGGGTGCTGTCCCCATTGATATGGGTCAAATCGGCCAGCGTCCCTTGGATTAGCCTATTTCCGATAATCGCTCGAACTTCCGGAGACCTCCATGCGCGCCCACCAAATCATGACCCGATCGGTCATTTCGGTCACACCCGAAACTACCATCGTAGAAGCCGCGAATATGATGCTCGAGCGGCACGTCAGTGGCTTGCCGGTGGTGGATGAGGCCGGCAAGCTCGTCGGCATCGTTTCCGAGGGGGACTTCATTCGCCGCAGCGAGATCGGAACTCAGCGCAAGCGCGGGCGGTGGTTGAAGTTCATTCTTGGCCCGGGCAAGTCGGCCAGCGATTTTGTGCATGAGCACGGCCGGAAGGTTTCCGAAATCATGACCGCCCCGCCGTTGACCATCACTGAAGATACTTCGCTGGCGGAAATCGCCAACCTGATGGAAAGAAACAATGTCAAACGACTGCCGGTTGTTCGCGGCGACGAGGTAGTCGGCATTGTTTCCCGCGCCAACCTGCTCCAGGCCGTGGCAAGCCTCGCCAAGCAGGTGCCCGACCCGACTGCGGATGACGATCATATTCGCAACCGCATTATTGAGGTGCTGGAAAAGAACGACTGGTGCCCATTCGGCCTGAACGTTATCGTTCGTGACGGCATCGTTCATTTGAGCGGTGTCATCACCGAGGAGCGCTCTCGGCAGGCGGCCGTCGTAGCGGCCGAAAACATCGATGGGGTAAAGAAGGTGCACGACCATCTGTGCTGGGTCGACACCATGTCCGGCGTTTATCTTAACTCGCCGGAAGACGAGGAAATGTCCAAGGCAAGCTGACTACAGCAGCTTGCCGAAGAACGGATGTGGCCCGTCGAAAGTGCCAATCGGCACATGATGGGTCACGACGTGGCCGAACCCCTCCCCCGGAAACCACGTGTGGAGATGGAAGGCCGGCATCAACCTTGAACGACGGTTGCCGGAGATTTGGCGACATCGGGATCCACCGCGTAGTTGGGGACCGGACTGATCTCGTCCATCAGGCGGAATTGTCGGCCTTAGAGCGGTCGTCGGCAGCCATAAACCGGCCGTAGGTGCCGCGCGCAAACAGCAACGGCTCCTTCCGATTGTAGGAGTAAGCTTCAACAGCTCCGAGAAAGATCACGTGATCGCCGCCGTAATAGCGGTTCACGGCGCGGCATTGGAAATTGGCAACGCATTCCGGAAGAAGAGGAGCGCCGCCGAGCCCTGGCGTCCAATCGACTCCCGCGAACTTGTCCTCAGACGATCTGGCAAATTTGTTTGCGAGTCCCTGCTGCGAAGTGCCGAGCACATTGACCGCGAAATGGCTGGCGTCCTGGAAAACCGTCAGGCTCGAGGAATAGATCACCAGACTCCAAAGGACGAGCGGCGGGTTCAGCGATACCGAGGCAAACGAATTGCAGGTGAAACCGTACGGTTTACCGTCAGACGCGACGGCCGTGATGATCGTAACGCCTGTGCCGTAAGTACCGAGAGCGTTGCGGAAATCACGCGGATCAATGGGCGAGCTGTCGCTCGCCAATTCATTGGCCGGGACCGCGGTCGGATGCTTTGGCGCGTCGTTCATTGGCCGGCCTCAAAGCGTCAGGTTTTCGGACGGCAAACCAAGCGCCACGCGGCCGTAGTTCGTTCCGGCTGCGTCGAAGCTGAACGCGAGATGGGAGTTGATTGCGTGGGCGTCGCGAAATTGCCGCTGCAACACCCCGCTCGTGAGTAGTCCCCTCGCGCCACTTGCCGCAAACAGCATCGAGACAGCAGCAGTGCAGAGGTTGACGGAAAAGGCACCATCGCGGCGGTACCTGGTCTTGGTCGCCATATCAGGGATCTGGCTGCGACGCGCTTGTTCCATTGCTTCGACACAAGTGGAACGCATGATCAGTCGCGCGGCATCGATCTTTGCCGAAGCATCTGCGATTTTGATCTGCGTGCTCTGCAAGTCACCCAGCTTGGCGCGGTTGTAGGTCGATGCACGGTGCCGCGTGACCTCGACGTAATCATCAAGGCACGCCTGCGCATTCCCGGTAGCTACGCCGGACAGCACGTACGGGAACAACGAGAACACGGGCAACGTATAAAGCGGGTTTGGGTTGGCCGCACTTCCTGGCGTCGGGCCGCCGGCAAGATCGCTGACGGCAACACTCATGTAATCGGCGACAAAGGCGTCCCTGACCTCTACGTCATTCGAGCCGGTTCCGCGCAGCCCAGCTGCGTCCCAGGTGTCTAGAATCCTGTAGTCGCTCCTGGGAAGCAGGAAGATCCGATATCCGATACCGTCGGCCTCATCGTCAGAGTAGACGACGCTGGCGAGCCTGTTCCATTCGCAGGAGGCGACACCCGAGGAGAACGGCCAGCTACCGCGCAACTGATAGCCCCCCTCGATTTTCGTTGCCCTTCCCGCCGGAAAGATGAACGAGGATGCGATCAACGCATCTGGCGCGCTGCCCCAGACCCGGTCCTGCGCCCTCTCGTCGAACATGCCCAGCATCCAGTGGTGGCTTGCAAGGTTGACGACATTCCAGGCCACGGATGCATCAGCTCGTCCAAGCAAGTCGGCACAATCGATGAGCGCAACATAATCGAGTTCGGCTCCGCCAACACGCTTGGGCTGAACGATCCTGAACAGACCGGCCTCGTGCAAATCGCGCTCGGTCTCCGGGGGCAGCCGGCGAAGCTCTTCGGTCCGTGCCGCCCGCGTCTTCAATCGCGGGATGAGCTCCTGCGCTCGAGCAATCAACAGCGCGTAGGCTGCGTCGTCGGACTCGGCTCCGGCAATCTGAGTTACGCTTGGCTTTTGACCAACACCCGCCATCTGACGTCCCTCACAGTAGGACAGTTATGCGGCTGAACCTCCGCCAAATCAAGCCAAGGCTGGCGCGCCCTACTGTCGGAGCGCGGCAGGTCTGCCAGCAGCAGCTTAAGATTCATCGACCGCAAGAGCCTTCCCGAAGACGCCAATGCCGGCAAGCTCGGCGATCCGGCCGTCATCATAGCCGAGCGTTGTCCGCAACACTTGCCTGGTGTGCTCGCCCAAGAGAGGCGCAGCTACGGGATCTGTGGCCGGTGTCAGGCTCATATTGATCGGTGACTCGATGTTCGGAACCCACCCTGCTGTTGGGTGTGGAATCCGGCTTAGCCGATCGCGTTCGCGCGCCTCCGGCGCATTAAACCCCTCCTCGACGGTTCGAAGATAGCCAACCGGAACATTGGCCTCCTTCATCTTGGCGATCCAGTTCTCGAGCCGGTCGCCTGCGAAAATCTCGGCAAAGGTGGCGCGAAGCTGCTCCTTGTTGTCCAGCCGTGCTTTGCGAACAGCGAACCGAGGATCGGCAAGAAGATCCGGCCGGTCGAACACCTCGGTGACCAACCGGCGAAACAGCCGCTCATTCGCGCACGCCATGTAGAGCGGACCGTCCGAGGCTTCGTACATGCCCACCGTGGGTACGCCATTCGGGGAGTTGCCAAAACGGCCCGGATTTTGGCCGCTGATCAAATAGGCCATGCCGAAGAAGCTCGTCATTGCCATGGCCATATCGAACAATGCGACTTCGACATTTTGTCCGCGGCCAAGCCGATCGCGGGCAAGCAGAGCAAGCAGGATGGCGTTGCAGGCCGCCATCCCCGTCGCGACGTCAACAATCGGCGGGCCGGTACGAACCGGTGGGCCATCGGGGAAGCCGTTGAGCGACATGAAGCCGCTTTCGGCCTGAGTGATGGGATCAAATCCTGGGCGAGTTGCAAACGGGCCTTTCCGCCCGTACGCCGAGATCGAGCAATAGATCAGCCGCGGATTGGTTGCGGCCACGGACTCGTAATCGAGTCCGAACTTTTTCATGACCCCGCCGGAGAAGTTCTCCACCACCACGTCTGCCTTGCTGATAAGCTCTCGAGCGACCTCGCGAGCTGCTGGCACCCCGAGATCCAGCGCAATTCCTCTTTTGCTGCGATTCAAGCTGAGGTAGGCAGCACTCTCACCCCCGATCTCGGCGTGCTCGTAGGCCCGCGTATCATCTCCGCCGTCCGGGTTCTCGATCTTGATCACCTCCGCGCCAAAATCGGCGAGCGTCTGAGTACAGGCGGGCCCCGCAACCACCCTGGTAAAATCGATGACCAACACGCCATCGAGCGCGGTGGGACTTCCAGTTGCCCGCGCCCCGCGCTCCGGCAACTGCGGCTTGGCAGTCATAATCAGCGTTCCCTCGTTATCGGCTATCTTGCCTTTAGGGCCCCGACATTAAGGGACCGCTTCGACAAGTCCACAGCTACTTCGGTATCCAGCCCTTCGACTGGTCCCCGCCGGTGTACGGACCTATCGATCGACCAAGGAGAATTTCGCCAGACAGCAAAAAAAGCCCGGCAGCCATTGGCTGCCGGGCTCAAGAACGCATCGGATTGCGCCTTAGCGGGCTTTCATTTGCCTGCTCCAGTAGAGCGTGTTCGCCCATCCCCAGGGAAATTGTGGTTGGTACAGCCGATACCCCGCTCTGATGAAGTTATTGGCCGAGACCGGGTTGTCCGTCGTGTCCGAGACGACGGAATCCCAGCCATTGCGGCGCGCTTGCGCTTCCAGCGCGCGCGTCAGGCGCAGCTGAAGCCCACGGCCCCAATGCGGCCTCAGTATGCCAACACGGCAAAAATATCCGGAATTAGGCACATGCGTCGACGGAACAAGACCGGCAAACCCGATTGGCTGGCTAGCGCAACAGGCAAACCACCAGCAGCCCGATTCGAAGTCCGGGATAGGAGCGCTATCGAAGAATGTCAGACGGTGAAGGTCGCTCAACGTCTCGGCGATCTCCTCATCACCTCCATCCACCGCCCGAATTCGGTACATGCGCTCTCCCAGGGATCCCACGTTGAGGTCCGTTCGACCAAGTTACGGCCGGTTGCTTCTTTGCGGGTTTCGACGTGCGACCCCAACAGGATCGCCGCACAGGACTCCCGTCGGACGAAGGCTTGTCCAGATACGCCGTCGTGCCGAACTATCGGTGAAATCGAACCAGGAAGTATCTCAGTTGGAAGGCTTGGTGGTTGACCTGTCTGCGAGAGCCTTTTCGATCGATCGCACGACAAGCACAGCGGAGCGCTCATCTAGATGGACGCCGTCAGCCCAACGCAGTTCGGCTCTCGGTGCATCAATTTGAAGCCACAACGCTGGATCCGGGAATGCGCTGCGGAGACTCTCTTTCGTGAGCTCAACAAAGCGAGACCCTTCGATCGCTTGCGAATAGGGTACCTCGATTAGGAGAGCTTTCGCCCCACGGCCCTCAATTAATTCGAGCTGCCGCCTCAGCTCCTCCACATTGGCCCGAACGGCTTCGACCGGATACTCCTCGTTCATCTGCCGAAGTGCACGCTCGGCAAAGACGTGGTTATCGAAGTTGCTTGGCGCCTGGCTGAGCAGCTTGTCGCGTGCCGCATGCATCTGCGCGTAACCAGGCGGGGAGTGCAGCCAGGTCTCATACGCTGCCACGGCGGTCCTAACCGGACGAAAGAACAGCGGATCAGGTCGGCTCATTCCCGCAAATTTCTCAACCAGTCGCGTGTCGACCGCCCGAGACAGGACATTCGTTTCGATCAGAATGATCTTGGGAAGCTTGGGTTGATTTGCGACGACCATCAACCCGGTCAGCGGCGATCCACCTGCCAGGGCCAGGTTTCGCACCTTCCCATTCAGAAAGTAATCTTCCTTCAACCGGAAGGTAACGGAGCTTCCGACGAGAACAACATCAGGCATCGGTTCTCGGACATAGCGATTGAGCGTGACTAGGCTGCCGTCGCGCGTTGTGACCGTCGGCTGCGCAAGGCCAGCACCGAACCATGCCGTCGCGACTCGGCACGCCAGCACAAGCATCACGGCGCCGAGCAGGCATCTAGATAACCAGCCCATTCCTTCCCGCATTGATCCGTCAGAATTGGAAATAGATGAATGCAGTGTCTGGGCCTGCTTCCAGGAATGCCAGCGCACCCATCAGACCATACAAGTAGGGCTCCCACCGCGACAAACGCTGAGACGCCAACGATCCAAAACCGAGATGCTGAATCAGGACCGGCAAAGAATAGAGCAGCGCAAGATTGTAGAACAGCTTTGGGGGATTGGGATTGTTGGTCGGCACGAACATACCCTTCAGGTAATCCAGTGCTTGGCCGAAATCCGGCAGTTTGAAGAATATCCAGAGCATCGTGACGCAGAAGAACACGACCAGCATGCGAACCGCTCGCAAACTTGCCGAATCAATTGCATGGAGACGATCCAGGAGAGGACGCTCGATCACCAGCAGCATTCCGTGCATTGTTCCCCAGAGCGCATAGCTCAGACCGGCTCCATGCCAGAGTCCGCCAAGCATCATGACAATCATCAGATTTAGATAGGTTCTTGCGGCGCCGTGCCGATTACCTCCGAGCGGAACATAGAGGTATGTTCGTAACCACGTGGACAAAGAGATGTGCCAGCGAGTCCAGAACTCCGAGAACGAAGTGGATATGTACGGCAGATTGAAATTGATCGGGAGTCGGTAACCGAACAGCAACCCAAGGCCAATCGCAACCGCGGAGTAGCCGAAGAAATCCGCATAGATTTGGTAGCTGTAAAGGAGAACGAGAAGCCACCGGTCCTGCGTCTGAAGAGTCTCATAGAGAGGAAAGTCCATATAGGACGTCATCTCATTGAGGTTGTTCGCCACATAAAGCTTGAAGAAGTATCCGATCAGAATCCATCTGGCCGCATCAACAAATTGAACATCCTGCAGGCGTTTCGGCGCGATCTGCGGCATGAAAATCGCGGCACGGGTGATCGGACCCGAAACCAGCTGTGGGAAAAATATGATATAAAGAAAGACGCCGGTCAGACTGACAGGCTCGCCTTTCTGCCGAGAAAGGTCGACCAGCAGACTGATGTTGTGAAACACGAAGAACGAAATGCCGATCGGAAGCGGCAGTCTCAACAGGAAATCGACGAGCGCAATGTCGCTCAGGCGGCTCGATGCCGCATCAAGAAACAGAAACTTGTACTTGAAAAACGCGAGCAACGCGAGGTTGAAGGTGATGACGACAGGCATCCAGGTCGCACGATTGCGGAAGGCCAGGAGAAGGAAGACATAGGTGCCGAGCACCGCAAGGAGGAGAAGCGGCACCAGTTCGGGCTGTCCATAACCATAGAAGAAAATGCTGGCGATCACCAGCAACTGGACCTGGCATTTCCTGAACGGCGGGAAGTAGTACGCCCCGAATACTACCGCAGCGAAAATGCCGAATTGCCACGATACGAAAGTCATGCCCCATGCCCTAATGGCGCAGAATTAGCACCTCGTCATGATCTGGCATAGACCGAAAGCGGGCGAACCGGAGTCAGCTCTACCTTCCCAACGCGACCTTGATCCCTAGCCACAGAGCACCAAGGAAACCCGCGACGATCACGGTAATTGCAGCCTTGAAGGTATAGCTTTGGGCCTGCTCGACGCTCTTGCGCCAGCGCCGTAAGTGCGCGAGATCGGCGCGCAGCTCGCGCCGATCATCCTCGTCGAGGCCGAACGAATTCAGCGTGGTGGCAACGGCCTTCAGGACGATCGAGTCGATGCTTTCGTGCTGCAGCTTTTGCTGCTCGGCAAGTGTCTGAACGACAATCGCCCGGATCTCGTCAGCTCTATCACTCACCGCCGGATAATCCTCGCCACATTCTCAAACCCGCGCTTGGCGAAATAGAACGAGACCACAAGGTTGGCTGTTACGGATGCAAACCCCGCCAGCGGATCGGTTGACCCAAGCCCAAGCACCTTTGCCCGACGTGTCAAACTTTATCAAAAATGCAGCAAATGCTTTTGGCCGGTTGAAACCGACTTGCGAATGAGTGCAGTGCACATGAAAAAGCCCGCTGCCGATTTGCGCGGCGCGGGCCTTATGATTTTTTCGATGATGTCGATATGCCCCTGATTTGCCCGACGTGTCAACCGCCTGATGATCGGCAAATCAGCGAGGTCAACCAACGCCGGTCATTGCGCAGCACGGCCTATGTCCGTGCGTCGAACAGGAGGGACCGATGTACTTCGTCGCCACTATGTTGGTCGTGCTGTCTGGACTGTTCTATGCCGCGGGCAATCGCGAGATCGGCGCGCTCGGCACCACCATGTGCACCTACGGCAGTCCGTTCTGCGACAATCCACTCATCGTGCTGGTCGGCGCGGGACTGGCCGCCGCCTGGGGCAAGTTCGTCAGCATACGCTAACCCGGCGGAAACCGATCGATACCGGATGGACAACTCGGCCAACAAAAATCCCGCGGTCGATACCAACCGCGGAGTCGATGATTTTTCGATGATGGCGATATGCCTGTGATTTGCCCGACGTGTCAAACGCATCAGCAGCGTTTCGATGTGACCGGCCCCTGAAATCGTCGGGTCGTCCGACCCGCGGAACCTTCGTTGCTTGGCTCGCGTTTACATGGAAGAGAGCTAATGGCGCGTCAGGCACAGGACCTATCAAACAGCATTCCTTCATGGCCGAAACCACCCTCTCCGGATCCAAGAAGAACGCAAGGATGCTGTTGCGCCTGCTCGGTCCGGGATTGGTGACGGGAGCGGCCGACGACGATCCGTCGGGCATTGCGACGTATTCACAGGCAGGGGCGAAGTTCGGCTTCGGCCTGTTATGGACGGTGTTCCTGACCACCCCGTTCATGATCGCAATCCAGCTCGTCAGCGCGCGGATCGGTCGTGTGACCGGAAAAGGTCTTGCGGCAAACGTCGTGGAGGTCGCGCCGCGCTGGGTCGTGCTCACGCTGATCTCTCTGCTCGTTGCAGCCAACACTTTCAATATCGCCGCCGACATCGCCGCGATGGCCGAGTCGCTATCGCTGGTGATCGGCGGGCTCAATCACGAGCACGCGCTCATTTTTGCGGCGACATCGACCTTGCTGCAGGTGTTCGTCCCCTATCGCCGCTACGCTCCAGTTCTGAAGTTTCTCACGCTCGCCCTGTTCGCCTATGTCGGCACTGCGCTGATGGTGGAGATCCCCTGGAGTACCGCATTGCTCGCGGCCGTCTGGCCGAAGCCGAATGTGAGCGCCGACTACTTTCTCATGGTGGTGGCCGTTCTCGGCACCACCATCAGCCCCTATCTGTTTTTCTGGCAGGCTTCGCAGGAAGTCGAGGAAATGAACCGGGGCAAGAACCGGCGCCCGCTTCGCGAGGTCGCCAGCGGCGGCGATACCGAGCTCGAGCGCATCAGGCTCGACACGATCATCGGCATGATCTTCTCGAATGCCATTGCGTTCTTCATCATTCTGACCACGGCCGCCGTCCTGAACGCCAACGGCATCACCAGCATCAACTCGGCGACACAAGCCGCCGAGGCGTTGCGGCCCCTCGCCGGCGAGTTCACCTTTCTGCTCTTTGCGGTCGGAATCATCGGCACTGGCATGCTGGCCATACCGGTATTGGCCGGTTCTGCCGCGTACGGCGTCTCTGAAGTCTTCGGATGGCCTGCCACGCTGGAAGCAAAGGCACCGGACGCGGTGGGCTTCTACACCATCATCGCAGCTGCCACTGTCATCGGATTCGGCCTTGGCTTCACCGGCATCGACGCCATCAACATGCTGGTTTGGAGCGCCGTCCTCAACGGCATCGTCGCCGTACCGATCATGGCGATGATGATGGTGATCGTCTCAAGCTCCAAGCTGATGGGCCGCTTTAGGGCACGCTCATGGCTGATAGGGCTTGGATGGGTCGGGACGGCGCTCATGGCGCTCGCCGTCCTCGCCCTGTTCGGGTCCTTCGTGATCGGCTGAGGCGACACAGAACGGTCGCACCCACGAAAGCGGAGGCTCCCTCATTAGGCGTTCTTGCGGAAATCCGTAAACTGATACCGGGACGCCTCAGCTCGGCCCGATCAGGCCGCCGCTGCGCTCGGCCACGTGTGGCTTAGGTCGGAGTGAGCGCCGCCGAAATCTGCGATGCAATGATAAAGGCCGCGAACAGGGCCGGAACGCTGATCAACCTGAGAAACTGGTCTACGGAAAGCATCGCATCATCCCCCAAGATAACGCTTGCCGAGCGGGCGCTAGTTCACGATTTGCGCCGCCTGCCGATTGCTGATGAGAAGCTGGTCGGAAATGGCGGCTCCCCCCATCGTGAGCAGCGCCAGAATCGACATAACGGCTAACGTCTTCATGGCCGGATGGTCGGTTCCGATTGTGGCCGAAAATGTCAGATACTGGCGCATTTTCAGGACGATCTAAGGAAAGATCGTGGCCGGACGGGTGTCCGACCCTTCGTGCGCAGCAATTCAAAGGCTGGCCGCCAACGGGCACCAGCCCCATTCGTCGGCTCCCATGGTTCAGCCCGCTTGCGCGGAGGGATAGATCGAATGCGGAAGCATGGGCATAATGGGCAAAAAGCCTAATCGAAAAAGGGGCAAAGCAAGAAGGGAGCGATATGACGAAATCATCAAAGGCAACCGGCCTCGACGTCCTTTCCTGCGACGCCGGCTGGCGAAACTACCATTTCGTCAAGCTCACAACCGAAGACGGCGTCGTAGGCTGGAGTGAATTCGACGAGGGTTTCGGGTCTCCAGGCGTGACCGCGGCGATCCAGCGCCTGTCGACCCGCGTGATCGGACAGAATATCTTCCGGCACGAACGCATCCATGCCGAACTGTTCGCGGCAACACGTCCGGCGGCGGGCGGCGTGGTCGCCCAGGCATTGGGAGCGATCGAGAATGCTTTGCTCGATGCCAAGGCCAAGTCGCTCGGCGTTCCCTGTTACGAGCTGCTTGGCGGGAAGATTCGCGACCGGGTCCGCTTGTACTGGTCCCATTGCGCCACCTGGCGTATCAACCACCCGAGTTGGTATAAGCCGCCGATCGAAAGCCTCGATGGCGTGAAGGCGATGGGGCGCGAGGTGCGCGAGAGGAAATTCACCGCGCTCAAGACCAACATCTTCACCTACGACGACGGCAAACCCACGGGCTGGCGGCCCGGCTTTGGTTCACCCTTCGCGGCGGAAATCAACGTCGACCGCAAGGTCCTGCACGACCTGCGCATGCATCTTGAGGCAATCCGCGACGGCGCTGGACCGGATGTCGATCTCCTCCTCGATTGCAACTTCAACGCCAAGACCGAAGGCTATCTGAAGATCCTGCGCACGATCGCGGATCTCGACATGTTCTGGGTCGAGATCGACAGCTTCAACCCGGAGGCGCTCGGCTACGTCCGCAGACAAAGCCCGCACCCCATTTCCTCCTGCGAGACGCTGCTGGGGCTCCGCGAGTTCCTGCCCTATTTCCGCGAGCAGGCGATGGATGTGGCCATTATCGACACGCCATGGAACGGAGTCTGGCAGTCGATGAAGATTGCCGCCGCGGCAGAAGCTTTCGAGCTAAACGTTGCTCCGCACAATTTCTACGGTCATCTGTGCTCGATGATGAACGCGCATTTCTGCGCCGCGGTACCGAACCTGCGAATCATGGAAATCGATATCGATCGCCTGGCTTGGGATCAGGAACTCTTCACTCACCTTCCCGAAATCCAAGACGGACACCTCATCGTTCCGGACCGGCCCGGCTGGGGCACCGAACTCAATGAAGAAGCTCTGCGCGCACATCCGCCGAAAACAACAGGTGGACTGTTAAACTATGGGCGAAAGGCCTCTTGACCGTGCGCTAGGGGATCACGGGATTCACTCTACGCGAGATATTCGGCCCCGCCTGTTCCGGTTCGATCGGGGACTTCGGCGTGGTCGGCGTGACTGCCGCTCCGGCGGCACGGGCTGCTTCGCCGGTCGTCCGGTACATGGCGAGTTCCGCAGTCTGAATCTTCGCCCTGCTCCACGGTCCATAGTCGACAACCACGATTGCGCCAATTCCAAATACTGCAACCGCCAGCGCGATTATCCCCGGGTGGCGGATCATCGAGGTGGAAGGCGACCTTCCTCTTTCGCGATCAGCGTCCATCGTTATCGGCCCTGCAATGACCTCCCACTAACAACTCAAACGGCGCATGCGAAGTTCCCAGACGCGTGACGCGGACGCACGCTGCCGGACAGCATCGTCGCATTCGCGTACTCTAAGGGCTCCGCACCGCTCGCGGCTGTTCATTCGCCCGGAAAAATCGCGTTGCTGGGGGTCGTCCGGTCTGTGATCTGCTGGCCGAACAGGCTGCCGACCAGTTCGACGGCGATGCGTGCGGTCCGCCCTCGCTCGTCGAGAAATGGATTGAGTTCGACGACATCCATCGAACGAACCAGGCCGGAGTCGTGCAGGAGCTCCATCACGAGATGCGCCTCGCGGTAAGTCGCCCCGCCGGGCACAGTCGTGCCCACGCCGGGGGCGACGCAGGGATCTAGAAAGTCGACGTCGAAGCTGACATGCAGCACGCCGCCACGGGCCTTCACCTTGTCGATGATTCGCCGGACCAGAACCGCGACCCCGAACTCGTCGATCTGGCGCATGTCCGCGATGCCGACGCGGCGTTCGCGCAGCAGCTCGCGTTCCAGCTTGTCCATCGAACGGATGCCGAACAGTTCCAGCTGATCGGGAGCGATGGAGGCGCGCGGTTCAGCACCCAAGAGCCTCTCGAGGCCCGGTTCACCACACAGGAATGCTGCCGACATCCCGTGCATGTTTGCCGATATTGTCGTTGCCGGCGTGTTGTAGTCGGCGTGCGCATCGAGCCACAGGACGAAAAGCTCACGGCCCTGCTCGTGCCAATGGCGAGCCACTGCGTTGACCGAACCCATGGACAGCGTGTGGTCGCCGCCGAGAAAGATCGGCACGGCACCGGTCTGGGCTATCTCGTAACCGCGCTTGCTTACGATGCCGGTCCACCGTTGGATCTCGCGATAGTGGTTGGCCTTGTCAGGCGGCGCGTCGGTCAGTTCGCGGACGCCGACAACTGAGAGATCGCCGTAGTCCTCGACTTCAAGCTCGAGAGTTTCGAGCAAGCTCAGAAGACCCGCCGTCCTGAGCGCCGCAGGCCCCATCAAGGTCCCGCGCTGCGAGGCTCCCATATCGATGGGAGCGCCGAGCACGGCGATCCGCATGGGCCGATCCGACTTCGTCCGGTCGATCACGACAACCTCCTGATGGGCCATCCGACACTCAGGCTAGCAGAGAATCGCGACGGTTTCGGAATGTCGCCGCCTCGGAAAGTTCGGCGGTGGGCCGGGAACCAAATGCGGCGAACCGCATTCTTAACGCGACGCCGTCGCCGCCGTTCACAACGGCGACTATCACGGATAGCCAAATGGTCGAGAGACCCCCGCTGTCCAGAACAGGCGCTCGCGAGGATAGCCAAGGGCGGCGGCCGCTCCCCCCATCCGGCGCATCGGGAAGATCAGGCACAGGGCTCCAGAGATGAGCATGGAACCATCCTCCCCCACCCTCCAGCCCGGGATGGCTGAGCGCGCTATCGACACTGCAACAGACGTATCCCGCACGCTCGGCGAGGTCACGGCAGGCCTGCGCGCCGCGGTCGACAACCTCACTTCGGCCCTCGAGGACGCGCGCAGACCGGGTAAGCCGCTTGCGACCATCAGCGCGATTGCTCGTGAGGCGCCACTCACAAGTCTTCTTGTCGCCTTTCTGTTCGGTGTCGCGGTCGCCCGCCGCCGCTAGCCGAAACCGCTCCGAGAGCACTTCGTCAGAACAGCTTCGGACCGCGCCGATCAAGGCGCGCTTCCCGGGTTGCAAGATTTGCGGCGCCGACCATGATCACGATCTCCAGGCTGCGGCGCACGGCCCGGGTAACGATCGTAACCCAGCCCTGCTCGCGCAGGGCGCTGCCATAGGCCAGCATGCAGGTGTTCCCGAAACGAACACGAAGACCTCGGTGGTGTCGCTGAAGCCTTAGTTGCGTAGCGTCAGCCAGGCGAGCGAATTTCCGGGAATGTGATCGATGAAGATGAACCACAGCGCCAGGCCGCGGCCGATGTCGAGCCGCAAGTCGCGGCATTTCCCTGCGTCATGCGCGGCAGCGGCCTTGGCCGCATCGGGTCGGCAATCCCTCACGTGTCAGCGACCCAAAACATCGAGCGTCCGTCCGCAAGCCAATGATAGCGATTCGGCGGTTGTCTTTACTGGAACAACGTGGTTCTCAGGCGGCCGCTTCCGCCCTGCAAACGCGTTGCAGGGTATCCTGCGACCCCAGGAATTCGCGCTCGAAGACTTCAGCCGGCATCGGCCGGCCAAAGAAATAGCCTTGCCCCTCCTCGCAGCCCAAGGTGAGGAGAAACTCGACCGTGGCGCGGCTTTCGATGCCTTCAGCGACGACGCTCAGGCCGAGCTGTTTGCTCAGCGTGATCGTCGAACCGACGATCGCAGCGTCGTCCGAGTTACCCAGCACGTCCATGACGAAGGATCTGTCGATCTTGAGCCCGTCGAGGGGGAATTTCTTCAGATAGCTGAGGCTCGCGTAGCCGGTGCCGAAATCATCGAACACGATGCGAACGCCGAGTTCTTGAATGCGCTTGAACGTATCGAGGACGCGCTGCTCATCGATCAGCAGGATGTCTTCGGTGACTTCCAGCTCCAGCAACGAGGGCGTGAGGCCGCTGGCGCGCAGCAGCTCGGAGACCGTTCCGGCGAGGTCTCCCGTATGCAGCTGGGAGGGCGACAGATTGATGGAGACGCGGATACGCTTGCCCGCCAGCTCCCATTCCCTGGCTTGCCTCAGCGCGGTATCCAACACCCAACGCGCGATACGCTCCGACAATGCGGACGTATTGACGACCGGCATGAACTCACCCGGCGAGACGCAACCCCGCTCGGGATGCTGCCATCGGATCAGCGCTTCGACACCAATCAGGCTGCCGTCCATCAAGCGAACCTGCGGCTGATAGAACATCTCGAACTCGTTGCGGTCGATCGCTGACGCAAGCTCCGCCTCGAGCGTCAGCCGATTCTCCAGTTCTTCCCGGATCGCGCGTTCGAACACTACATGATGACCGCGCCGGGTTGCCTTGGCACGGCAGAGCGCGAGGTGGCCGTTGCTCAACAGATCGTCCGCACTGCGGCCGCCTTCGGGATAGATTGCCACGCCGATGCTGGCCTTCACGCGGTGATGACGTGCCCCTGCCGCAAGCGGATGATCGAACGCGCGCGCGATGCGTTCGGAGAACTGCCCCACGGGCTCACTCACGGACGCGCAGTCGATCGCGATCGCAAACTCATCCCCGCTCAGGCGCGCCACCACCGCCATGCCGCCGGCCTCGGCTTTCAGCCGCTCGGCGACGGCACACAGCAGGACGTCGCCGCTCGAATGGCCAAGCATATCATTGATGCGCTGGAAGCCGTCGAGTCCGACTACCAGCAGCGCCGCCTTGCCCGACTGCGTTTCCGCTGCCGCGATCAAGGCAGCTAGCACGCTGTCGAGCGTGTTGCGGTTGGCAAGCCCCGTCAGGGTGTCATGCTCGGCGAGATATCTGATGCGCTCGGCCTCGCGCTTTCGTATCGAGATGTCGCGGAGGATTGCACCGTACTGAAAACCATCAGTACCTTCCCACCCCGAGAAGCTTGCCTCAACCGGAAAAACCTCTCCATTCTTTCGCCGCCCCTCGAACTCCACTACCACGGCTTCGCCAGGGACCAGGAGCGCCTGCCGCGCCGCCTCTCGCATCGAAAAGGTACCGGCGCGGCCACCGTTACTCTCGGCGCAAAGTATCTCGAAAGGCCGGCCGATCATCTCTGCCGGCAGGTAGCCGAAGATCGTGCTGGCACCGGGATTCCACACTGTGATCCGGTGGTCCTTGTCGGTACAGACCAGTCCGTCGCAAAGCGACATCGCAATGCGATGAAACCGGCTTTCGGCAATGCGGCTCAGGAGCCCGCGGAAATCGATTTCATCGAGTGCGATTGCGCACAGGTACACAAGGATTGCGATGTCGAGCAGGGACGTATCGATCACCAGCGGCCACTTCAGCTGGACAAACGCGGCCGTCAATTCGACCACGGCGCCGGTCGCGACCAGCGCTGCAACGCGAGTGCCGGGAGCGAAACGACGCCAGATCAGCATCATCGCCAGGCAGAGGCCCCCAAGGCCGATTGCCGTCGCACTGCCGGAGGTCCAGCGCAGGGTACGGTTCTGCAGGATCGATTCCGCGGCGAGCGCCTGTAGCATGGGGCCGGAGACGATGGCGCCGTTTGGCACGCTGAATCGATCACCCAACTCGAGGGCCGTGCCCCCGACGATGACTTTCTTGTCCTTCAGTTTCTCCAAAGTCGTGGCGTCGCCTCTCAGGACGTCGACATAGGAGACCGTGGGAATAGATCGGGAGCGGATGCCGAAGTCGATCAGAAAAGCTTGACTGCGATCGTCATGTCGGCCGGCCAATACCGCAGCCATCGAGGGAAGGAATTCGCCCTCCAATCTGTCGCCGAACGGGTAACGGCGCACGAGTCCATCAGGCTCGACTGCAACATTCACGATCGCTGACCATGAGTGAGCGGCGAACTGCTTCAGCGGACGGTTGACGTGTATGCCGCCACCGATCGGAGAAGGCTGTCTGAACGTGGGCAGAATAACCGAACCGCCAGACTCCTTCAGTGCTTTCACGAACTCCTCGTCCGTCTTCGGATCAGACGGGGTGCTGAAATCGATGTCGAAAGCAATATCCCGCACGCCCGCGCGATCGAGTTGCCGCAGCAGGTCAGCGTGCAACCGGCGGGGCCAAGGCCAGACGCCGATTTGATCGATGGAGGGCGAATCGATCGCGATCACGACGATTTCGCTGATGGCGGGGCGGGATTGCCAGCCAAACCGCAGATCCGTAAGTGCGTTGCGCATGGCGCCGTGCCATCCCGCAGACAGCACGATCGCTAGGGCAACCACCACAAGAATATGCGGCCGATACTGTTTCACCTTGTCCCCCCGCACATCTCCTTCGATCGAGATGTGGCCCCCGAACCTCGAACTGCGACTGCAACCGCTATTTCAAACGGCCGTAGGCGTTACCGTTTCCGTTTCCGTTACCATTGCCGTTGCCATTGCTGTTGCCGTTGCCGTTCCCGTTATTCCCGTTACCAGCAAAGGCATAGCCGTTGGCATTGGCGGCGCCATTCCCGTTGCCGTTGCCGCCAGCATTGCCAGTTCCCACGACCGCAGCGACCGCTGCCGCGGCGCCAGCCGAGTTCGTCCCACTGGCAGCCCCGTTGCCGCTATGGAAATTGCCGCCGTTCGAAGAAGCCTGACCGCTGCTACTCGCGTTGACGCTCGCCTTCGCGTTGGTCCAGACCGTTTCCTTCTTCGAGGCGCTCCGGCTTGGATCGGAAGTCGCCGGGCCATGGGCGAGTCCATGAGTCACCTTCGCGAAATCGAGCTTGACCTCGCCTAGTGAGTTCGAGATGTGCACCACGCCAGGCTTAACACCGGCCTTGGCCGGCGTGCCGCCCACAACAAGCTGAGGCTTCGCATTTGGAGTGCCGCCAGCAATCGGCTTGCCGGAGCCGCTCAGCGCGTGAATAGCGCGACCGCTCGACGCATCACGCTGCGCGGGCATTCCTGACTTCGGGACCGGAATCCGCTCGATCGTCGAAGCGCGCGGCTTGCCCTGTTCAATCGGATTGAACGTGCCGGAACCACTGAGGGTGAGGCCGGCTTTACCATGCACGAAAACCGTCGCCGCCTGCCCCGGCATGACTTGGGCGATCTGACCCGTCTTGAAATCGGACACTTCCACCTGTCCTCGACGCACCTCGACACTGGTGCTGGCGGCATTCACGGTAACGCTGAACTGCGTTCCCTTGACCACTGCGGCGAGGTAGGGCGTCTCGACTTCGAAATGCTTGACGTTGCGCTTTTCCACTTCGAGCAGGATCGAGCCGGCCTTCTGCACGATGGTGGTGGAGAGCCCATCCTTCTTTTCGGCCGGCACGCCGATCACCGAATTCGGCGAGACCATGATGGTTTCCTCGCCGCGGACCAGGAGCACCCGACCGTTGCGCCCGGTGCGGATGGTATCGCCGGGCTTCAATGTCTCTTCCTGCTTCTTCAGAGCGACCTGCTGGGCACCGCTCGTGCTGATCCAGACCTCGCCGGAAGACCTACTGACTGACCAGTCGCCATTCTCGGCCGCCAAGGCATTCGGGGCCGCTCCAAGCAGCCCCGCGATTGTTAGAGCGCACCACAAGCCGTTCCTGCCGAGCATGATGAAACCTCAGTCCGCTTAGAGCAATTTCTGAGGGTTAGTGAGAATCCTTCAAAATAGAATTAGCCGGAACGAGGAATTCCGGCCGCCGCATTAACCAATCCTTGACCTTAAAAAACTATGAAAAATCATGCGATTAAGGAATCCTTTGCGGCTGTCGGGAGTTCTGGCTTCCACGGACGCAGAACCTCTCTCGGGGGCATCCGGGGAGCACAATTGGCAGGCCCGCTGCATCGCGTTCGCGCTGCTGGCGTCTTTCTTGATGTTTTCCGACGCCTCCGCCCAGCAGGGCTTTGATCCGCGCCAGATCGAAAGGCATTTCGAAGAGGAATCGGAACAGACCCAGCCGTCCCAGCCCTTAGAACTGCCGGTCCAGGCCCGCCCTGCGATCAGCGGCGACACGAGGCCTCAATTCGTGCTGACCGGTGTTTCGGTGAGCGGCGCCATCGTGCTTCCTCCCGACCGCATCGCCACCGCCTACCGACCCCATCTCGGAAAGCAGGTCTCCCAGGCTGACCTTGCAGCAATCGCGTCCGCCATCAGCGACATTTATCGCGCCGCCGGTTTCCATCTGAGCCGTGCGATCGTCCCGCCCCAGGATGTTCAGAACGGGCGCGTTCAGATCCAGGTGATCGAGGGCAGCATCGTCCAGGTAAACCTGAAAGGAGAGGGCGCCGAGGAGTTCGGTGTTCGGCCGATGCTCGCCCCGGTGTTGGCCGAACAACCCTCGCGTCTTTCAACGCTGGAACGACAACTGCTCCTGATCAACATGCGACCAGGTGTCCGTATCACGGATAGTTCGATCGAGGAGATCGGCGGGACGAGCGGCCGCTTTCGTCTCACTGTCACGCTGAAGACTTGGCACGTCTATACGTCGTTCGGGCTCGACAATCTCGGATCCTCGTCGGTTGGCCCATGGCAGACCTACGCGACGGGAGCGTTCAACTCCTACCTGACGCCGGGCGATAGTCTGGCCGTCAATCTTTCGACGATCGCCAACGACCCGCGCGAGCTCGCATTCGGGCGCTTGTCTTATGACACTCCGGTCGGCACTGACGGCGTGCGCCTGGGCGCATCCGCGGTGTACAGCGAGGTGCGCCCGGGCGACATCCGGCGCCTCTATAACGACTGGACCAAGACGGAAGCCTTGGAGCTTCGGGGCAGCATCGCGGCCGTTCAATCCCAGTCATTGACACTGACGCTCACCGCGGCTGCGGGCTTCAGCAACGTGTCAGAGCGCGACGTGTTCGGGCCGATCTATAACGATCATATCCGTACCGTTAGCCTGACTTCCGATTATCGCGTGCAGGACGGGTTCGGCGGCAACAACTATCTGACGCTGAGCTACCGGCAGGGTCTTGGAATCTTCGGGGCCTCGGGGTTCGGCGACAACTTCGTTTCGCGTAATGGCGCGTCGTCCAGTTTCTCGGTGCTCGACTCCTGGCTCACGCGCTATCAGACGATCAATGAAGCCTGGTCTATCAAGCTGGCGGCAGCGAGCCAGATCGCCTCCGGTCCGCTGTTCAAATCCCAGCAATTCTATTTGGGCGGCGCGGCCTACGGCCGCGGCTACGGCAGCGCCGAGATCAGCGGCGACAACGGCCTGGCGGGCTCGTTTGAGCTCCGCTTCGATCAGAAGCTCAACTGGCGCTACTGGAGCGGCTATCAGCTATACGGCTTTGCCGAAGCCGGCGCGGTCTGGAACGACGGCTACCGCCTGAACGACGGCTTGTCCCTGACCTCGGCCGGTGCGGGCGTGCGGTTGTTCCTTTGGGACGATCTCCAGGCCGATCTTGGCGTCGCGCTTCCGCTCAGCTACCGCGCCCCCGACAACGAACAGCGCTCGGCGCGTTTCCTGTTCTCGCTCTCCAGCGCGCTGAAACTCTGCCCGGAACGCGGCAAGGCGAGCTGCCTGTAGTGCCGACCCTCACCTCCCGCAGTTGCTGACAGTTCCAGGGGACCCTGAGGCACTTCGGTTGGCACTCCAACGGCGGCGACGGTTCGATGTATGTCGCCAAGCAGCATCCTGAGCTGGCGTCGAAGGTCATCACGCCGGACAATTCGCGGGTGCGTTCGTCTCAAACTCCCCACCGATCGACCTCATCTCCCGCCGCTACGTCAGCGCGGTCTTGCGCTGAGGCTCAAGAATGGCGTAGGTCTGCCAACTCAGAGGAGAACAGCAATGCACGCGGGATTGAAACATCTTGGGATTTCATTGGTGGCAATCGCCGTCCTGTGCGGATCAGAGGCGAGCGCCGCCGATGCCAATCACGGTGCCGACCTCGCCAAACGCTGGTGCGCGAGCTGCCACGTGGTTGCGGCCGAGCAGAAGCAGGCGAGCGCCGACGTTGCTCCTTTTGCAGAGATCGCGCGCAAGCCGGGCTTTTCCGCAGATAAACTGGCTTTCTTCCTGCTCGAGCCGCATCCAAAAATGCCGAACTTCCCGCTGAGCCGGTCTGAAGCGACCGACATTGCCGCCTATATCGCCTCCTTCCGCTGATCGTCACGCTTTTGGGGCGAGCGCCGGCTGGAGCACATTCCGCTCCAGCCATGAGCGCAAACTCCACACAGCCATCCGCATTTATCGCAGAACCGGCAGCACCCGCGAGGGGTCGATGCAGCCGCGAGTTCGGCCATGCTCCGGTAGCCAGCCGGCACCGTGTCTCCGCGGATTTCCTAAGGTCCGAACACTCCGGTAGATCGGTCGCGGAGATCAGGACCTGCCCTTGTCGCCAGACATCCAGGCGCCGGTGATCTGCCGCATATGTTCTCCGGCGTTCGTAAACTGGCTCCTCAGGAATTCGGACTGGATCTGCATCGCCTCTTGAAGATCGGTTGCCTGTACAAGCTTCCGCGCGTGTTCGAAAGCCGCTTTCATGTTCTGCTCCGTGAAGGCAAGTGCCTGCTTGGAAACCTCCGTTCCGGCCCCCGGAAGCGCGGGCATCGATTTGCCAGCGGCGTCGAAAAACAGAGCGAAGGCTTTTTGCGCCTGGTCAATGGACTTCTCAGCCAGTTCGCGCAATTCGGCCGGAACTTCGAGCTTTGGTTCAGTCATGCCACCGTCCTCCCTATCGAACCTATCTGCATTACCACATTTGGCCGGACGCGCTGACGCCGATCCGGTCGCCGGACGGACTTCCCCGGCAGCCGGACCGAGGTCGGCCTCCTTCGAAGCTCGCCGGCGCAAGCGGCCACGCTGGCAAACACCGGACAAGCCGAGTTCGAAAGTTGAAAGTATGCCTAGGAACAACCGAACCAGCAAGCCGAACTGAACGGTCAGCTCGCCTTGCCCGGGGCTTGATCAGTGTCAATGCGAGGCGCAAGGCCCATGCTTTGCTGGCGGTGCGGCAAATCGCAGTAAACCGTCAACGTGTCATTGTGAAGATCGCGACGCGACAGCAAAAAGATTCCGATGCGAACATTCTATTTCGACCTGAAGGACGGCATTCCGGTCAGAGATCGGAAGGGGCTGCAATTTCCGTCTGTGGACGCAGCAATCGAGCACAGCAAGGAGCTGGCGCGGCGGCTTCGTGCGGACGCGCGCCTCAATGATCCTGCACTGGCGGTGCTAGTGGTGGATGAATCCGGCACCGAAATCCGCGAGCGGGTTTACCCGGACAACGGCGACGGCGCCGACCGAGTTGGCCGGATGAATTGAGCCTGGGTGCGTGTGCCGGTCCAATCTTGCCGGTTCAGCCCATCGGCGCCCTGCCGTTCACTGCTGCTTTTCCCAGAACGACAGCAACCCTTGCGAGGCGGAACCGCCGATCACACAGGGGATGCCGACGGCGACCTGGCCGAGCGCGGCCGCCGAGACGCAGCCGAGCGCTATCGCGCCGACTCCGACCTGGCCCCAGAAATCGAGATTGCGTCGCGCATCCGAGCCCTTGGTCTTGAGCTCCTCGACCGCGGCAATGGCATCCTTTCGGACGGGACCGAGCTGAACGGTATCGGCGGCCCGGATCACCTCGGAAAGTGGGCCCTTCACCGGCTCCGGCTGGCGCGGCAACTGACTGCGCAGGAATTCGCGCAGGGCGGCATCGCGGACTGCGTAGCTCGCAAGGGTGTAGCGCGCCATGCTTCCGATAGTGAGCTTGTCGATGGTATCGCGACTCTTGGACCATGGCAGCATCTGCATGATCCGAAGGATTGGCGCATGCGAACCGGTCGCAAAATAATAGCCCCAAAGCGTGTCAAGCAGGTCCTGGTTGCTCGCAAAGGTGATCCTGGTGTCGAGCTTTTTTTCCTCCTTAGCGAAGGGATTGCGGGTGAAGGCGCCGCGCAGCTTGTCGAGCATTCCAGGCCTCTCCTCTTCCAGCGGGATTTCGCCGAGCGTGGGCAGCGTGCCGTTGAGATAGCTGTCGATCATGACCCGCCTGCCCGGCATCTTTTGTGCGATCCGACGCAACAAATTGCGCCAGCCCGGCAGGCCGGAATAGGCGACGGCGCGCACGATCACCCACTCGTCTTCCGGTGGCACAGGAAAGAAGCTGTTTACGAGTTGCTCGGCCTTAGCCGGGTTCGAGCCGATCGCACCGGCGATGAAGCCGACATAGATCCCTGCATTCTCCGGCTCCTTGAAGGTCTGGGAATGGAAGAGCACGCGAACGGCCGCCGGCACGTGCGCGTAATCCGGCTTGGCGCGGTAGTTGTAGATCCACTGCTGCACCACGGTGAGTGAAGCGCGCGGATCGATCTCGGGGGTGACTGCGGCAAGGGCAGGATTGCCCAGGAGAAGGAAGGCGACAACGAGGGCCGTGTAACGCATGATGCTCCCCACCGTCTGCGCATAGCCTTTCGACCGTAGGCGCGAGCGTTATTTCGCATCCTGGCTAGGCGGTATTTGAAGCAGCTATACGACGAATCTTGGATTCAGCCCGCTCGGCACTGCGTCAAAATTGTGGCGGCAATTAAGATTGGCCCGCAACAGACCCCACCTCCGACATTGTTTCGCCCCGGCCGGGCAGTTCGATCTGGCCGCCAGACCATCGACGGGCGAGACGTGGCGAAAACCAGCAAAGTCATGCATCGGCAGCGACTCCGCTTTCAGGTCTCGCCTGCATTGCTTGCGGCCGTGCTCGGTTTTTGCGCTCTCAGCCCCGCCGGCGCCGAGGCTCCGACGGTTGAGGGTAGCTCGATTAGGGTCGAAGGCAATCGGCGCATCGACGCCGAGGCGGTCCGCGCCTATTTTCACCCTACGCCGGACGGGCATTACGATGCCGAGACACTCGATGCCGCCCTGAAGGCGTTGCTCGCGACCGGACTGTTCGACGAGGTAAAGATCGGTCTCGCCGGCAGAGGCGTCATTGTTCAGGTAACCGAGGCGAAGGTACTCGGTCGCGTCGCCTTCGAGGGCAACCGGAAGATCAAGGACTCCGATCTTTCGGCAACGGTTCAATCGAAGGCGCGCGGCTCACTACAGCGCGCGACCGTGCAGGCCGACGTCGGACGGATTCTCGAAGCCTATCGGCATATCGGGCGCGATGACGTCAGCATCGTGCCGGAGACGATCGACCGTGGCAACGATCGCGTCGATCTCATCTTCAGGATCGCTGAAGGCGGGAAGACAACGGTGCGGCAGATCAATTTCGTCGGCAATCGCGCATTCGGCCGTCGTCAGCTAGCCGCCGTGATCAACACCTCCGCAAGCAATCTACTCAGTTTCCTTACCCACTCGGACGTCTATGATCCGGATCGTATCGCGAACGATCGCGAGCGACTTCGCCTTTATTATCGCAATCACGGCTATGCCGATGCCAACGTCGCCGATTCGCATGTCGAATATGATCCGGCGCTCCACGGTTTTGCCGTGACATTCGCGATCGATGAGGGCGAGGCCTACCGCTTCGGCAACATCGACATTGAATGCAATGTCCCCGGGCTGGATGCTTCAGCATTGCGCTCTCGTTTGTTCGCCCGAACAGGCGCGGAGTTCGACGGCAGTGCGATCGAGAAGAGCACGGAGGCGCTGGCCATCGAGATGGCAAAGCTCGGCTATCCCTTCGCGCACGCCCTTCCCCGCACGGCGCGCGACCCGTTGACTCATCGGATTGACGTCACTTTCGTCATCAATCAGGGCTCGCGCAGCTACGTCGAGCGCATCGACATCCGCGGCAACGGCCGCACGCGCGACTATGTCATCCGCCGTGAATTCGACATCGCGGAAGGTGATGCCTTTAACCAGACGCTGGTCGATCGCGCCGAGCGCCGGCTGAAGAACCTGAACTACTTCAGAAGCGTCAAGATCTCGACCAGACCGGGCTCCAGTTCCGATCGCGTCGTGCTTGACGTCGAAGCCGTCGATCAGCCCACCGGCAATTTCTTCGTTTCAGGCGGCTACTCGACCACGGACGGATGGCTTGGCGAGGTCAAGCTCGGCGATCGTAATTTCTACGGCACGGGAACGGCCTTGGAGGGCAAATTCAGCTACGGGCAGTATGCCCGCGGCGTGGATCTCTCGGTCTCGGAGCCCCATTTTCTTGGCAGCCGTGCCACCGGCGGCGCCGAACTGTTCGCGAGACAAGGTTTCGCCAGCAGCTACCAGTCGTACGGCAGCGACGTCTATGGCGCCAACCTTACGCTCGGCACGCCGATCAGCGAGCAAACCGGCGTGCAGTGGCGCTATTCGATCTACAACCAGGATGTCACGCTGTCGCCGCTCGCATCAGGCGCGACGGTGTCGCTGCCGATCCAGCAGGCCGCATTGGCTGGCCCAGCCTGGGTGTCGGCGGTTGGCACCACCACCACTTACAGCACGCTCGACAACAGCAAGAGCCCGACCAGCGGCATCAACTCGCAGCTACGGCAGGATCTCGCCGGCCTCGGCGGGGACGTAAGGTTCCTGCGCACCACCGAGGATGTGCGCTACTACCACGCGCTGAATAATGGTCTGGTCGGCATGGTTCGCGCCCAGGGCGGCTACGTCACTGGCTGGGGCGGACAGCAGGCCCCGCTGCTCAACAGCTTTTTCGGCGGGCCGAGCATGGTCCGCGGGTTCGCCCCCAACGGCTTCGGTCCGCGCGACGTGACGGCTGGCAGCACCATGGATAACGTCGGCGGCAGCATGTACTGGGCGACCACGGCGGAACTGCAGAGCGGCATCCCCGGCATTCCCGATGAATATGGCCTGAAGGCTTCGGCCTTCGTCGATGCGGGATCGGTGTTCCGTTATACCGGCCCGACGACGTTCGGTGCCCAGCCGGTCAAGGTGGCAAACGCGAACATCCTGCGTTCGTCGGTCGGCGTAGGTCTGAGCTGGGCCTCGCCCTTCGGGGCGCTGACCGTGAACTATGCCGTACCCGTCACCAAAGCCGCCTATGACGTGACGCAGCCGTTCAGCTTCGGCGTCTCTCCGTTTTGAGAACTCGACGATTCAGCCGAAGGCATATCTCAGCATCAACTACACATAGGCGCAGGTGAACGGCGTCGGCCTGAGATCTGCTTCGCCCTGAAGGCGACGTCTTCCCCAGCAGACTTGTATCGACCTTTGCTGCGAATCAGCCCAGGGCGCCATAACCGCGCCGGTGATTTTCCGCGTCTTGGAACGCGTCCGGCCGCCACCGAGGCGAACGCAGCAGCAGCCGCGAAGTTCTGATGAGGCGCGGACCTTAATTGCTTTGAACCGCCTTTCAGCCGACCGCGACCAAACGCTGTGCGAACGGCCACGCAGATCACGGGCGCCATGGCTGCATCGAACAATCAGGGCGCGCCAGCTCAAAGGAAGAGTTGATGTTTTCTCGCTGCAATCTCATCACAGGTGGCGCGTTTGCGCTTCTCGCCCTTGTTGGTGCACATGGCGCATGGGCGCAGGAGGTCAAGATGAACCTGTTCAAGATTATTACCGTCAAGGACGAAATTGTTATCGGCCTGTCTGCCGAAGAACTCAAGTCGCTCGGCGGCAACGATGCCAGCGCGGTTGCGCACGCGCTGGCGCAGAAGGGCGATCTCACGGTGTGGCAGTATAACGTCCACCGCGGTGCGAACGGCGAGCTGCAGCAGGCCCCCACCGCCAAGATCGGACTGCTGGCCAACTCGTCGCTGCGCGTCGAACCCTATACGACGCCTTATACGGTATTGCCGCACCCGTAGCCTGCTTGACGCTGCAGCCGACCCAAACTCGTCATCCTTGCTCCGGGAACGTAAGCGCTGGACCATGGATAGCATCCAATTGCTCTGGACCCAGATCGGCGCCGGAGTTTCGACAGTTCTGTTTGGCGGCACGCTGTTCAACCTGCTTCGCTTGCGAAGTCGGATCGCGGCCGCCGCCAGATGGACCCGCGTTGAAGGCGTCATCCTGGCATCGGAGGTCCATGCACCCCTCGTACCCGTGTCTGATGACCAGGACGACGCCACTCCGACCGTCCGCTATCGTTACCGCGTCGGCGAGCGGGAGTTCGAGAGCGACAGGACCATGATCGGCGGCGAACCGCTTACGACGCGCATGCTCGCACGCCGGCTGGTGGCACGCTATCCGGTCGGAGCCCTTGTCGATGTTCATGTGGACCCAAAAGATCCGGCCAATGCGGTCCTGGATCCGACGCACACCAGCAATTTGGCGGCGCTGACTGCACTGATGGTGACGTTTGGCGCGATCGCAGCGGTCTTGATCGCGCATACGATCGCGGGTCGGGTACTCTATACCAGCAACGGCGTTCCTCTCTTCGCATTCCTCCTCCCCGCAGCCGCCTTCGCCGCTGCCATCGCCTCGGTCCTTTCCTTCGCGGGGAAGCGCAGGCTCGCAAGCGCCAGCTCGGGATGGCCGACCGTGCCGGGAAAGATCACCTCGTCGACCGTGATCGAGGAATTGATCGAAGAACACAGCGACGATGACGAGGGACGGATCAAGATTATTCGCCGGTATCAGGTCGACCTTCGCTATGCCTACCGGGTCGGCAGGCGGGATTTGGTTGGTCTCAACGCCCATTGG
This sequence comes from Bradyrhizobium sp., assembly GCF_016213215.1. Lineage (GTDB taxonomy): Bacteria > Pseudomonadota > Alphaproteobacteria > Rhizobiales > Xanthobacteraceae > Bradyrhizobium. The sequence continues at coordinate 105,715 of NZ_JACRAW010000025.1, forward strand.
GGATGGACGGGGGTCTATGGCCTTCGTGATCTCGCGGGAGCCGAGGCGAGCCGTTATCCAGAGGGACAGGCCGTGACGGTCTACTATGACCCGCAGCATCCAGCCAACGCCGTGCTCGAACCGGGAGGCCGTCAAGGCTCGGCCGCTCCGCTGGCCTTCGGCGCGGTCTGCGCCATCGTCGGTATGGGCTTTCTGATCTTCTTCCTGCGGGTCGGCTTCGCCTGAGCGAAGACGCGACTTGTCCTGTGACTGAGTCCGAGAATGCGCCGAACCTCATGATCAGCCACGCGGAATACCGGCGGCCCCCTGGGTTGCCGTTGCAAAGCCATAGATCGACGCCAGCCGATCGAGACATTCCCGGAAGCGGCGGGCAAAATATTCGTTCCAGCGCTGGCTGCGCACGGATCGACGCTGCCCCACCTGCTCCATGGTCAGCCCGAGGACCAGCACCTCGTGCACCAGCGCCGCGCCGTCGGTACCGAGCTCGCGCTCGATCCTGTTGAGCCGCAGCACCGCATGGCGCTGGCTCTCGGTGAAGGGTTCGCGTGTCCTCACGCCATCGACATATTCTCGGGTTGGATCAATCGCCTGCGGACCCCGCTCCGCGCGCTCCCAATCGTTCTGGAAGGCGCGGCCGGCCCTGTACTGCGCCTCATCGATCTGGTGGTGGGAATGGAGCCGGCCGAGCGGATCATTGCGGATCGACCGCAATACGACGATCTTCTCGCCCGGATCGAGCGCCAGCGGGTTGTCGACATCGACCGAGGCGACCTCCGCGTTGAGCGGCAGATCGCGCGTTCGGCGATCATAGATCTTTGCCAGCCTGTACGATTTGCTGCGTTTGGCCCGTGCCACTTGTAACTACTCCTTGCCACAATGAAGATGAGGGATTCCGGCACGTCCGGTCAGGCGCTGGTCACGAGCCTCAAGACGACCGGACGGGCGGCACGCTCGGACGCGGTGCCAAGGCCTCTGGTCAGGTCAAAATGCGCCGCGCAATAGCTCGAACCCTGCCGCTTGGGATGGCCGCAAAAGGCGATCGCCTCGCCGTCCCTGTCGCCCCCGTAAGGGTATCGGCAATCGCCCGGCTCAAGCTCGTCCAGCGAAAGAAGCCGCGGACTGAGGCCGACGCAGCGCAGTTTCACCGGTTCGGCGCGCCTGAAGGCCGCCATGGGCGGCCGAACCAGATCCAGCGGCGCAGTCTTGGGCGGCCGGACCAGTCGCGGCCCGTTGGGCAGCGGCGGCACGATCGGCGGGCTTTCCACCCGATCGGGCGCAACGAGGCCCATCCGCTTGCCGCGCCCGATCGCGGCGCTCCGCGTGTAGCGGGTGCCGAATTTCTCGTTGATGGCTCTTGCAGCCTCCGAAAAGGACATGCCCCTGGCCAATAATTCGCGCAGCGCGTCGGAATGCCCCGGCGCCCAGTTGCTCGGTTCCATGTTGTCTGCCTTTTAATGAGCGCCGATCGGCCCGAAACGCCCCGGACGCCACGCCATTACTTTCCGATATTCCGAAATCAATGTCAAGCGCGATTTCGGATCTTCGTAATTGCTATAATTCTGAAATTCGGAAATAGAGGAGTGGCAAGGACTTATGCGAGGAAATGACCATGCTTGATGTCGCGATGATCGAACGGGGACTGGCAAAACCGGGCAAGACCAAGGGGGGCCTGGCGGACGCCATGGGGGTGCGCCCGGGCGCCGTGTCCGAAATCCTGGGCGGGGAACGCCTGATCAAGGCGTCGGAAATTCTGCCGATCATGGAATACCTTGAGCTGAACACCGCCCCGATCATGGGTCGGGTGGGCGCCGGGGCCGTCATTGAGCCTGACTTTGAGCAGGTCCCGCCGGACGGCCTTGGGGAGGTTCAACTGCCCTTCCCCATCGTGGAAGAGACCGTCGCATTCGAGGTAATGGGGGATTCCATGCTCCCGAAGTATGAGAACGGCGACATCATCGTCGTCTACAAGGAGCAGCGGTATCCGCTCTCGAGTTTCTTCGGCGAAGAGGCCGTGGTGCGACTCAAGACCGGTCAGCGCTACCTGAAAACCGTCGAGCGGGGAAAATCCCCCTCCGTCGTCAACCTCACGAGTTTCAACGCCAAGCCGATCGTCGGGGTGAAACTGGACTGGATCGGCGAGATCTGCCTCACCCTGCCGCGAGGCCAGATCGAGCGGCTGCGCGCCAGAACGGCGCGGACGCGGAAGACGACCAAGGGGTCGGGCTCCCGCGGCCACGAGAAATGAACGGCCGCCCCGTCGATTCGCGCCGAACAGGCCGTCACGCCAGCCAATTTCTGGTTTACAGAAATTAGGGCTTGACGAAATTCTGCTTTTCAGAAATACTGCACGTCATCCTCGGGCCACCGAGGATGACAGAGAAGGTCTCCATGCAGTATTTCGTCGTGATGATTGATTATGGCAGGCGCGGCCGCGAGGCGGTCGTCGACCCCGAAATCACCCGGCGCGAGGTGGTCAGCCGCGTAGCATCCGGCGAGTACAGGAATATCTGCTTCATCCACGAGATCGCGGACTCCTTGGTCGAGGACATCACGGACGAGATTCTCGCCGAGGCGGCGCTTCCCGAAGTTCCGCCCGATGAGACCGACCTTCAGTCGATCCGGTTCGACCATGCCCGCGACCTGCGCAAGCACGAGCGGGCCTGACGCTGGCGGCGCCACCCTCGTGCCATTCCGCGCACCTGAGCGGGCTTTTCAGACTAGGAGCACCGTCGATCCGGTCGTCTTTCGCGCGGCGAGGTCCGCGTGAGCCCTCGCCGCCTCCTTGAGCGCATAGGTCTGGTGCACCTCGATCTTCACCGCGCCCGACTTCACCACCTCGAACAGCTCGTTGGCCATGGCGACCAGGCTCTCGCGCTTGGCGGCATAGGTGAACAACGTCGGCCGGGTGACGAATAGCGATCCCTTCTGCGCGAGCAGGCCGAGGTTGAGCGGCTCGACCGCGCCGGAAGACTGGCCGAACAAGGCGGCGACTCCGAGCGGGGCAAGGCAATCCAGCGATTTCAGGAAGGTGTCCTTGCCAACGGAATCATAGACGACAGGTACTTTCCTTCCGCCGGTGATCTCGTCGACGCGCTTCACGAAATCCTCGCGCGTATAGATGATGACATGATCGCAGCCATGGGCCTTCGCGAGCTTGGCCTTTTCGTCGCTGCCGACCGTGCCGATCACGGTTGCGCCGAGGTGCTTGGCCCACTGGCTCAGGATGAGGCCCACCCCACCGGCTGCCGCATGCAGCAGGATGGTGTCGCCAGCTTTGATCCGGTAGGTCTGCCGGATCAGATATTGCGTCGTCAGCCCCTTCAGCATCATCGCCGCTGCGGTCTTGTCATCGATGCCGTCGGGCAGCTTGAGCAGGCGTTCGGCGGGAATGAGACGCGCCTCGGAATAGGCACCGAGCGGAGCGGCCCCGTAGGCGATACGATCGCCAGGCTTCAGATCGGTGACGCCCGCGCCCACTTCCTCGACGACGCCAGCCGCTTCACCGCCGAGCCCGCTCGGCAACGGCAGGGGATAGAGCCCGGTACGATGATAGATGTCGATGAAGTTCAATCCGACGGCGGTATGGCGGATGCGCGCCTCGCCGGGTCCGGGCTTGCCGACACTGACCTCCTCCCAGACCAGGACTTCGGGACCTCCGGTCTTGTGAAAGCGGATGGCGTGCGTCATGGCGTGCTCCTTGGGATTGTTGATTGTGATCCGATGTCGAGAAACGGCAGGAAAGGTTTTCAGTCCATTTACATGTGCGTGAACGAACCCGATCCGGGTCGCATCCGAAATCAATAGATGCCGACGTCGAACGGCCTCTCATCCCCGATGTGCTTGAGGCGGCTGCCATAGGCGGCGAGGAGTACGGTCCGCTGCTCCTGGTCCAGCCGGACCGGCCCGTACACGATGTGCGGCTGTAGCACGTCAAAGCCGACGAACTGCAGGATTCCGCGATGGATGGGGCGCAGGATGGCATGGATATCGCCATTGAATCCCCCCTTGCCGTAGGCCTGCTGGGGACCGCCGGTCGTCAGCGACAGCATCGCGCGCCTGCCCGTAAAGACGCCGTTGGCATAGAGCCTGTCCCCGCCATAAGTCCGTCCCATCGCGAACACCCGGTCCACCCAGCCTTTGAGAATGCCGGGAAGGGCGAACCACCAAAGCGGAAACTGCCAGATCATCAGATCGCACCATTCCAGCTTCTTCATTTCGCGCTCGATATCCTCGGCAAAGCCGAAGGTTTCCGTCGCGTGCATTTCCTCGAGCTGCTGCTTGAAATAGTCCGGGTTCTTGAGGGTGAGAAAGTTGTGGCGCCCGGAAACCGGATCGAACTGCATGGAGTAGAGATCCGAGGTAGCAACCTCGTGGCCCGCGGCCGTGAGCGTATCAACCGCCGTCTGGAACATTGCCCCGTTGAAACTCTGGTGTTCGGGATGCGCGAATACGAGCAGCATTTTCATGAATTGCCCCCGGGGAAAGCGATGTGGAACCGCCGACGTTACAAGAATGCCACAGCCGGCCACAAATATCGCGCGTTCCGCTTGTAATCGAAAGAGTTGATGGGGAGGCTTGGTGCGGTCGGCGGTAGATTCGTCGCGGGTTGAGTTCGCCTGCAAAGGAGAGCCGAGATGCCAGCTTACGTCCAGCATCACGCGATCGATACCGCACCGGTGATCTGCCCCAGCTGCATGGGCGTGTTGCCAATGTTCGTGCGTGAAGTCGAACCGCACTGGAGCATGGCCAAGATCGATTTCGTATACGAATGCGTCGACTGCGGAGCGGAGGTCCGCCACACAGTCGAAAAGCCCGAAGCTCGCCACTGATCCGTTCGGCACCTTCGCGCATGGACCGCTCAACTGAGCACAATGCTCTCCGGCTATTTGCGGGACGCGGAAAATCGCCCCGTTGGGACATAGTCATGTCCTAAACGAGGCTTGTTCTTTGCCTGGAACACAGGCAGAACAGTCACACAGCAATATGTCCGGAGCGCCTATTCGTGGCTGAACATCGGCCCTCGACCTCGATCGAGGCAGTAGAAAGCGGCCTTGCCGCTCAAGGCTATATCGCGAGCCGGCAGATTGCGACCGCGGTCTATCTTTCGCAAGCGATCGATAAACCCATACTGGTCGAAGGTCCCGCGGGCGTCGGCAAGACCGAGCTTGCCAAGGCGATCGCCGCATGGCGAGGCCAGAAGATGATCCGTCTGCAGTGCTATGAAGGGCTGGATGAAGCCAAGGCGCTTTACGAGTGGAAGTACGCCAAGCAGCTCCTCTACACCCAGATCCTGAAGGACAAGCTGGGCGAGGTGCTGGGCGGCGCCGCAACGCTCCATGCCGCTCTCGAGCAGTTGCACGATTTCGGCGACGTGTTCTTCTCTAAGGAATTCGTCGAGCCGCGGCCCCTGCTGCAGGCGCTGGAGCAGCCCGCCGGCTGTGTGCTCCTGGTCGACGAGATCGACAAGTCCGATGCCGAGTTCGAATCCCTGCTTCTGGAAATCCTTTCTGATTTCCAGGTCACCATTCCCGAGCTCGGCACCGTCTCTGCGATCACGCCCCCCACGGTGATCCTGACCTCCAACAGCGAGCGCGATCTGGGCGACGCGCTGAAGCGGCGCTGCCTGCACCTGCATATTGGGTTTCCCGAGCAGAAGCTGGAGGAACGAATCGTCGAAAGCCGCGTGCCGGGCATTTCACAGACGTTGCGCCGGCAGATGGTCGGCTTCATCAACGAGATCCGCACGCTCGACCTGAAGAAGCTGCCGTCAGTCAGCGAGACCATCGATTGGGCCCGCGTTCTGGTGCTGCTGCAGGCTTCCGAGCTTGACCACCAGATCGTGAAGGACACGCTCAACGTCCTCCTGAAGTACGAATCCGACATCGAGGCGGCGCTGCCCCAGGTCACCACGTTCGTTGCCAAGGCCATCCGCCAGAACGTTTTCGGCTGAACGCCATGCGCGAAAACCTCCATCGCTTCTTTAGGGCAGCGCGGGGGGCCGGGGTCCATGTCTCCCCCGCGGAAAGCATCGATGCGATGCGCGCCGTTGGCCAGGTCGGCGTGTCCGATCGCGGCATTCTGCGCGATACCCTCCTGCTGACGCTCGCCAAGACGCAGAATGAGAAGCGCGCGCTCGCTGATTGCTTCGATCTGTTCTTCAGTCAGCCCGAGCCGCCGAAAGATACGTCCGAACGGAATCGCACCCAGGACTCGGATGAGACCGCGTCGTACGAGGTGCCAGCCCTTGCACCTGCCGCGGGCAGCTCCCAATCAACTGATGGACTCGGTCCGCTCGCGCAGCTGCTGCTGTCACAGAATCGCAACGCAATCGCGGCAGCGACAGCCAACGCCGCGAGTGCTGCATCCCTGTCGGACATCCGCTATTCCACCCAGCGCGGAATCTTTTCCAGCCGCATTCTGGAGGCGATGGGCATCCAGCGCCTGCGCGATGACCTCGACGAGTTGACGGCGACCAATCCCGCGTTGGCCGAACGACTTACCGCTCTGCTCGAGGGCCTTCGCGAAAGCGTTCGCGAGACGGTTTCCCAGGGCCTGGTCCTCTACGGACGCGAGGAAGCGGAGAACCTGCGGAATGAGATCCTGCGCAACGCGCCGCTCGCCCGGATCGAGCCGCGCCAGGTCGAGCAGATGCGATTTCTTATCCGCCAGATTGCCCGGCGCCTGCGCGAACGCTACAGCAAGCCGCGCAAGCGCCAGCGGCGCGGCCATCTCGATGTCCGCCGGACGTTGCGGCGCAACGCGGCCTGGGGCGGAGTTCCTTTTCTCACGGCCTGGAAACGCAAGCACCGCGACAGGCCGAAGATCGTGGCCCTGTGCGACGTCTCAGGTTCCGTCGCGCGGGTCTCCGACTTCTTCCTGCTCCTGATCCACAGCCTGCACGAAGTTGTCGACGACGTGCGCTCGTTCGCCTTCTCCGGGAATCTCATCGAGGTCAGCGACATCCTTGAATCCAAGTCGCCCGAAGAAGCAATGAAGGACATCATGTCCAAAGTCGGCTTCGGCTCGTCCGATTACGGCTCCTCTTTCGCCGATTTCGAGAAGGAGTGGATGAGCACACTCACTCCGCAGACCACCGTGATCGTCCTCGGAGACGCGCGCAGCAACAATCTCGATCCGCGCGCGGACATCCTGCGCCGCATCTCCGAACGGTCTAAGCGGCTGGTATGGCTCAATCCCGAAAGCCGCATGACGTGGGGCTTCGGCGATTCCGAGATGACGCGCTATGCGACCTTCTGCAGCGTCATACGCCAGTGCGCGACCGCGCAGCAGCTTGAGCGCGCGGTGTCAGATATCGTCGCGACGTATCAGTAGCGACCGGAGCTCACGGATTTCAAGGCTCGGTGACTAGCCGGCGACTCGCGGGTCGCCATGCGCGAGATTGCGCTCCCTGAAGTGAAATGCGATCTCGTCCAGCGCGCGCTGCTCCCACTCTTCGGCCTGCGCCAGCCAGAAACTCCTGCGTTCGGAATCCAGAGCTGCCCGTTCGCGGCACAGCGATTCCTGGCTTCGAATTTCCACCAGCCTGTTCATGAACTCCACTCCCGCGCGCGAAGCCATTGGTCGTACGAGCAATGCTAGCAAAGTCGGGCGGCGGAGTCTCAGCTGACCACAAAGAGACCTGGCAGCCTCGCTGTCCTGCAACAATGATGACGTTGCAACGCAATATGGCGGGCCGATCACACTCGCGATTTCTTGATCGAACGCAGCGGGGCAATTCGGCTGCGGATCAAATTTCTTTTATCTCCATCCCAAGCCAGCGAACCTTTTCTTCGAAATCCGGACTCAATGTTGTCGCACGGTTTTCATGTGGCGCACGTATCAGCCCGTCAATACCGCACGCCTTGAGGCAGAACGAGCATGGAATTCGATGTCGATCTTACGCCGGATCAATGGGAAACCCTGAAAGCCCTGCGCAAGCCAGTCGCCCAACAGCGCCCCGCAATGGGATACGTCGTCGAACAGCTCGTTCTCCTAGGCCTCGTGGCCACGACTAACGGCATGCACGTCATTACTCCGGCCGGGCGCAAGGTCCTGATCCGCGGCTCTTCAAGGCTGCTTGACCTCGCGGCCTGAGCGCAAGCCATCGAGCTCTGGTTAATGGCATGGAAAGCCGGCGCGCCGGCTTCTTCTCGGGCTGAAAAATTTTCCGCCACCCCCTTGAAACCGTTGCGTCGGCTTCTAAGTCGTTTTTCGCCGCGAGAGCGGCGTGCCGGATGCCGAATCGGATCCGGCAATGGGCGCCGGACCGGGGATCTTTAACCCCTGTCCTGCGCACCTTCGTATCCATCTTGCTCTTAGGAGGACTTGGCTATGAGGACCCTCGACTTTGCGCCGCTGTGGCGCTCCACCATCGGTTTCGATCACTTGGCCGACCTGGTTGACAGTACCCTTCGGCAGGCGACCGAAGATAACTATCCCCCTTACAACATCGAACGTTCCGGCGAAGATGCCTACCGGATCACGCTGGCGGTGGCCGGCTTTGGCGTCCAGGACATTACCGTGACGGCCGAACAGAATGCCCTGACCATCGAAGGCAGGAAGCCCGACAGCGCGGCGCATGAATATCTCTATCAGGGTATCGCCGCGCGACCGTTCCGGCGGGTGTTCAATCTGGCCGATTACGTCCGGGTGAAGGAGGCCTCGTTCAAGGACGGCCTTCTGATCGTCGATCTCGTTCGCGAGATCCCGGAAGCGATGAAGCCGCGCAAGATCTCCATCGCGACCGGAGGCTCTTCGTCGCCGCAGATCGAGCAAAAGGAAGCAGCCTAGGCTCAACGACACGTTGAGGCCGAGCGCGGAATGCGTCTCTTCCGCGCTCCCCTTCCCGTGTCAGTGAGAAGGAGAGAACCATGGCTTTTCGTGATCTCATTCCCTGGTCCAGAAATCAGGAGCTTGCGCCCGCGCGCGAGGGCTTTGACCCATTCCTCACGTTGCATCGCGAAATGAATCGTCTGTTCGACGATGCGTTTCGCAGCTTCGGTGCGCCGAGCCTGTCGCCCCTGATGGAAGGCCGCTTCGGCTGGCCGAAAATCGAGCTCAATGACACCGACAAGGCGCTGACCGTTTCGGCCGAACTGCCCGGAATGATGGACAAGGACGTGCAGGTCGAAATCGCCAACGGCGTCCTCACCATCCGCGGCGAGAAGAAGGCCGAGCACAACGGCGAAGGCAAGTACTTCACCGAGCGCTATTACGGCTCCTTCGAGCGACGGATTCCGCTGGAGGACGTGCAGGAGGACAAGGCCGAGGCGTCGTTCAGGAACGGCGTCCTGACGATTTCGCTGCCGAAGTCGGACCATCCGCGTCCGGACGTCAAGCGCATCGCGATCAACGCGCAGTAACGTAGAACCAGGGACGGCGACCGGCACGGCCGCCGTCCGTCTCTCGACCGCAGGACCATCCCTTGGAAAGGAGCGATAAGGGAGGCACGACCCATGACCCACATCAACGCCGATACGACTGACCTTCACCCCCTATTTCACCCCGCTGCCCATTACGATTCCCCGACCGACGTGTTGAACGATGAGGAGCTCACCACGCCGGAGAAGCGGATCATTCTGTCGTCCTGGGCATCGGACATGTATGCCGTCGAATCCTGCCCGGGATTGCGCGAAGTTCCAGGCATGGACCACACCGTCCGCCTCGCCGACATACTTGCGGCGTTGCGCCAGCTCGACGGCGATGATGACCCACCAGCGCCCGGCGGCGTTCCGATGAGGCTGCGGCGGCCTTGGGCCGCCGCAGCGGAGTGCCAGGCCATGCCGAGGGAAAGCCGGGATTGCGCTCGTCCTGCTCGGCCACGCATCAGCCGCGTGGACCATTCCCTTCCTCGCATCACGAGGCCTACGCGCCCACCCGTCGAATCCAGCAGCGCATCGGCCGCCAGAAGCCGCGTGGTGTGGTGAGTAGCCATGCGCCCTAACCCCCTCGGGGCCTGAAATTCTCGATCAGCCGCAGCAGCACGCGCGCGCCGGCATCGGCGTCTGCGGTGTCGACATGCTCGCTCGGGTTATGGCTGATGCCGCCACGACAGCGCACGACGACCATGCCGATGTCGGCGACATCGATCATCGCCATGCCGTCATGCCCGGCGCCGCTCGGCAATTCGAACACGCGGAACCCCTCGCCCGCAACGGCTTCTGCGATCTGCGCCGTCAGCCACGGCGCGCAGGGTGCGGTGCGGTTCTCGTGGGTGACATCGAGTTGCAGCGACAATTCCCGACGCGCGGCGATAGCCTCGATCCGCCGCATCATGGCGGTGACCGCGCGCTGGCGATGGACATCGGTCGGCGCGCGCATGTCGATCGTAAACGAGGCCTGTCCCGGAATCACATTTGCTGCGCCCGGCTCCGCGTCAATGCAGCCGACGGTCCCGACCAGGCCGTCCTCGTCGGCGCGGCAAAGCTCCTCCACCATGCCGATGCATTCGGCGGCTCCCGTCAGCGCATCGCGCCGCAATGCCATCGGCACCGTACCGGCGTGGCCGGCCATTCCCGTCAGCCTGGCGGTAAGACGGGTGGCACCGGCGATGGCGCTGACAACGCCGACCGGCAGGCCTTCCGCCTCAAGCACCGGCCCCTGCTCGATGTGCAGTTCGACGTAGGCGAGCAGTTCTCCGCGCGTCCGCGCGGCAGTACCGATGCGGTCCGGATTAAGACCGAACCGGGTGAGCGCCTCGCGCATCGAGATGCCATCCTTGTCCCGCGCATCGAGAACGCGCCGATCGAAGGTGCCGGCGACCGCACGGCTGCCGAGCAGCGTGGAAGAATAACGAACGCCCTCCTCGTCGGCAAAGCCGACGACCTCGACCGCAAACGGAAGCCGCTTTCCCCGGCGCCTGAGATCGGCGACGCAGGAGATCGCCGTGATCAGTCCGAGCGGGCCGTCCCATTTGCCGGCATCGCGAACCGTGTCGTAATGCGATCCGAGCATCAGGCAGGGCAGGTCCGGCCGCTCGCCCTCATAGCGGGCGCACACGTTTCCGATCGCGTCGAGATGCGCGCGCATGCCCGCTTCGCGCATCCAGGTGAGGATCAGATCGGCCGCCGCACGATGTTCCCTGGTGAGAAAGATGCGCGTGAGGTAGTCGGGGCTCTCCGAGATGGCGGCGAGTTCATTGATGCGACGAACGATTGCCTCGCCCAACGCGGAGCTCTGCACACCGGCGATAGCAGCCACCATTTGCTCTTGCTTTCCAATCCTTGAGCCACGCCTACCGCAGCTTCTTCGACTAGTCGATCAAGCCTCGCGCCGACACAATCTAGCACACGGGTTCGCGTCGACCATGACCCCGCGCGCAGCATTGCCAGCCAGGATAGTCAGCGGGTCCTAATCCAGATTGGCTTCGCCTGCCGCATGCCCCGCCGCCACTGCCTAGCCGATCACATGAGCGTCTTCGGCAAGGTGCGCGAGATTGTCATGCCAATGCCGGGCGATCTCGATACGCGTCGGCACCCAGACGCGTTCGTGCTTTCCGATGTAGTCGAGGAAGCGAATCAGCCCCGCCGCGCGGCCCGGACGACCGGCCAGCCGGCAGTGCAGCCCGACCGACATCATCCTGGGCGATGTCTCCCCTTCCTCATAGAGCACGTCAAAACTGTCCTTGAGGTAAGTGAAGAACTGGTCGCCATCGCCAAAGCCCTGCGGATTGATGAAGCGCATGTCGTTGGCGTCGAGCGCATATGGGATGATGAGCTGCTTGCAGTGCGGTCCCTTCACCCAGTACGGCAGATCGTCGGCATAGGAATCGCACAGATAGAGGAAGCCGCCTTCCTCCATCAGCAGCCTGATGGTGTTGATGGAGGAGCGGCCGGTGTACCAGCCGAGCGGACGCTCGCCGGTGGCCTCGACATGCACGCGGATCGCTTCCGCGATTTCGGCACGCTCCTGCGCCTCCGTCATTTCCTTGTGCTCGATCCACTTGAGGCTGTGGCTGGCGATGTCCCAACCCGCTTCCTTCATCGCGGCAACGATTTCGGGATTGCGCTTCAAGGCAGTGGCAACACCGAACACGGTCGTCGGCCACTTGCGTTCGGTAAAGATCCGCCATAGCCGCCAGAAGCCCGCACGCGAGCCGTATTCGAACATCGATTCCACGTTGGCGTGACGCTGACCCGGCCAGGGCTGCGCACCGAGCACATCGGTCAGGAACGCCTCGGACGCATGGTCGCCGTGGAGGATGTTGTTCTCGCCACCCTCTTCGAAGTTGACCACGAACTGCACCGCGATCCTGGCATGGCCGGGCCAGCGCGGATCGGGCGGGTTGCGGCCATAGCCGCGGAGGTCGCGCGGATAGTTCGTCTCGGCCATTTCTTACGCCATTTCGAAGCGGATCTTCTGAGCTCCTTGCCACAGCACCGTCTTGCCGAGCCTCGGCAGGTTCTCAAGACCCGAGGTCAGGGTGATGAAGTGGTTGCCGGCAAGCTGGCCCACCTTGCTGGCGAAGTGTACCCCGCCATAGGCGAGCAGGATTTCGGTTTCGCTGATGCCCCCCGGATAGAGGATGACCTGGCCCGGGGCGGGGTAGCTGGTGTGGTTCTCATAGCCGACGCCGAAATCGAGATCACCGAGCGGCATCCACACGGCCTCGCCGCTCCAGCGCACGTGAATGACCTGGCTGTCGAACGGCATGGCCTTGCGGAAGGCGGCGCAGGTCCTGGGCGCCAGTTCCTCCTCGAAGCGGGCATTGAAGGTGAAGTCACCGGCGTGGATAACGAATTGGCTCATCCATTCCTCTCATCATCGAAATTTCCCGCTTATCCATTGCAGCCGGAGCATTCGGAGGCAAGCAACATTCCAGCCCTGCGAGTGGAGACTTCCGTCGGCGAGAGGTCGGATCGCATGTTCCACGATATACCGTGACCCTTATCGCTTCGGCGCGACCTTCTCGGCGTATGGGGACGGATTGGAGCGCGCGGCTCTCCGCTCTCTTCCTTGCGAGCGAAGCGAAGCAATCCAGAGTCCATCGGCGGTGACAGTCTGGATTGCTTCGGAGCTTACGCTCCTCGCAATGACGCATGAGGCACAAGCCTACGTTCTCGCGGCATGTTCTGCCCGAGTTTTGCTCGTCCTCTTCACCCTCTTATCTAACCGAGGGCGCAGGGAAGGCCGGGTGCCGGCTGGCACCCGTGGTCCGTGCGCAGAACGCACACGGGTTGGACCACAGGGCAGCCGAGACATCCCGGCCTTCCCTGCGCGAATGGTTTTAACGGCTTATGTCGTGATCTCCCCGGTGAGACGAGCTCTATTGCCACCGTCGCCGCGCGGATTTCTTGGCGCCTCACACCCGGTCGGGGTGAATCGCCTCCGCGCCGCTTGACGCCAGCTTCGGGCGCCAGGACCACACGATTTGGCCGTCCGCGCACGTCCCCGCCAGGCGTTCGACGGCTGGCGTGTGCTCACCCTCGAAGCCTTGAGCGAAGACGCTTTCAGCGCCGTTCGTCCACGCGAAAGCCTTGCTCACGGACTTGAGGCCCGCCCTGCAACGCCACTTCGCGCACGACGCAGTCGCGTCCACCGCATCCCAAGCCCGCGTTTCGTGACGACGTACGACCGCCCCTCGTGCCGGGTGAGACGAGCGACCTATACGCCATTTCCGAATTCGGTAAAAGCGAAATATTTTCGTCGGCAGGGCTTGACAGGTTTTATGGTGATTTGCCCGGCAGGCAGAATTGCGGAGCTAACGCGCCAAGACTTCCCCGACTCCATATTTCGGCATTCGACCGAACATGTGAGGTAGCGGAGATGGCGCATTTACGCGAATAGAGGAGGTCAGCGACTTGCCCGATCTGGCGCGCGGACTCTTAAGATTGATCGAATTCGCTTACTCGATGTCCGCTATGCCCCGATAGCGACCAATTCCGCATCGCAACGAAAAGCAGAAGTGCTGCGTTCGGTATCGCACTAACGACCAAAGCCGCCTTTCGGATCGAAGACCGGCTGTGTTTCTCTCCTTTTGATCGTAGGCAATGCGCTGAGCCACGCCTGGGCCGAGCGAAACCAGTACTGATCACTCGGGACCATCTGGTCGCGCTGGCGGATAGTGCCGACGCGCAAGCTCACCACTTTTGCGCCGTTGCCGATGGGCCCCGAATAGATTGGTGTACCGCAGTTGGGGCAGAATGTCTGCTCCCGCTTGTTGCCACTTTCGCCGGTCTTGACGTAGACCTTCGGCGTGCCCGACAGCAATCTAAAGCTTCCCTCCCTTGTAGGCACGACAGTGCGGAAGGCCGAGCCGGACAGCGTCTGGCAATCGGTGCAGTGACAAATCACCACCGCGGCAGGATCAACCTCAGCCTCGAATGTGATGATGCCGCAGTGGCATCGTCCATCGATCTTCATTTGCCTAACCCCATTTGCAAGTACTGAATCAAGTCTATGGAGTATGACTTGAATTGGATAGAGCCCCGAATGGTCTGCGTCGAAGGACACCCCACCCTCGCCAGCAATGAACGCTGGCAAACATTTCGCCGAAACGAAATCGCAGGATTCCTGGCTGCTTCAGCCCGTATGTGTCGCACGCGCAACTTGATCGTAACGGCTCATTTCCCCGCGACCTGGGCGGGGGCTGCGGCGCCAAATACGGGTCGCGTGCTTTGGGATCGACGAGGCGGTAGGTCCGCCCGTTGGGGTGGATCAGATTTTGCCTGGCACTCAACGTCCTTGTGGCGCACCGAGCGTGTCGGCCATTGTCGCCCGGCGCGCGCCCATGGGCTTTGGAGAGCCGGTGGTCGTGTCACGCGCAGTCTGGTGCTCCATCTCCGCGTCGAGTTCAGCTCCGATCAGGATCACGATCGCGGATAACCAGATCCATGTCATGAAGCCAATCACGGCCCCAAGCGATCCGTAGGTCTCGTTGAACTTGCCGAAGTTCGCCGCGTACCACGAGAAGAGGATAGAGGCGACGAGCCATCCGAAAGCGGCAAAGGCGCTTCCCCAGGTGATCCAACGCCATTGCGGCTTGTCGCGCGAAGGCCCGTAGCGATAAATGAGCGCGAGCGCCAAAGTCACGATGACGAACAGCGCCGGCCACCGGGCGACCTGCACAACGAACTCGGTGATGTCCGACAGGCCGAAATATCTGAGGGCTGGTGGCAGTACGACCATGGCGCCGAGCGCGAGGAGCACGAAAAGGATTCCGCCTGCCGTAAAGACGAGCGAGACTGCGTTCAAGGCGATAAATCCGCGTTTCTCTCGCTCCGAATAGACGATGTTGAGCATATCGAAGAGCGATTTCATTGCGGCATTCGCGCTCCACAACGATACCCCAAGGCTCACGGCGAATGTCAATCCCAGTGTGCCTCCGGGCTGCGATGCGACCCGCGTGAGCTGATCCCTGATGATGTCGATCGCGCCGCTCGGCAGCATCCCGGACATCGCCTGAAGACGGACGCCGAGTGTCGCCGGGTCAGCGAACAGGCCGTAAATGGCAACGAGCGCGGCGATAGCAGGAAATATCGCAAGCAGGACATAGAACGTCACACCGGCGGCGAGCGAGACGACGCGGTGTTCGGGGATGTTCTGGTAGACCCGGAGCAGAATGTCCTTCCAACCGCGCGCGGGAATTTCGGAGGGCGAGTTCGCCAGCCGGCCGCGGCCGTCATCGGACATTGGACGGCCTGGCGCTGGGCTTCGGTTTGCTTCCATTGTCACTCCCTTTGCGTGGATCTGCCCTGAAGCAGGACAACGAGCGCGGGAACCAGCAGCACGGCCCCGCCGACAATAAGTCCGAGGCCACGCGCGATGCTCGCCATGTTATCCGACAGTTCTGTGCGGGCGAGTTGCGCTTCCTTGCGCAGCAGGGTGGTCAATTGCCCAAAGAGATCGCTCACGATCTCTGGCACGGAACGCTGTTGGTTTGGAACGGCCATGACTGGTTTCCTCAGCGTGGGTTGTGGGACGCGCTGCGCCTGGGGCTTCTTCAGTGAAAGCAAACAGAAATGGGGGCGACGATGTTCCGGAGCCCGTCAAAAAACCCACGTTGAATGTGCGGAAACGTGCGGAGAGGCTGAGAATAATGAACGCACCGAGGGGCGGAAGCAGCTTGGGACCTTGCAAACCCAGAGCGTTCTGCAGTGTGTAGAGAGGCCGTGCCCAGCCCCGGCCGGTCGATGCCCGGCCGCGCCACGTTAGCGCCACAAGCGGCTACGGATGCGTTCGTGGGACCACGATCAGCCCGATGAACCGCACCGGTCCCGGCTCAACGCCTACTCACAATACGTTCTGCCGCTGAAGGTGAAGCATCGACCGCTCCCGCGCCCGCCCGTGCGTGCCTTTGGCGCGGATTCGGTGCGTTTTTCGCAGGCGCCGCTGGAGTTGAGGAAGTGGCCGGTTGGACAGCTGATCTGGACGCAGCGATTGTCTTCGGCCCGTTGTCCCGTAGCACAGATCAACGGACAGACGCGATCCGTCTTGCCGCGCACTGCATCAAGCGCATCGAGACTTGCCACTTTCGCATTCACACGGGTCCTCGCATTCCGGTTGAAGAGGTCAAGTGCCTTCTTCGAACTGTCGTCCCAGTTTCCATCGGTATTGCCCGGGTCGCACCCGACGCGCTTGAGATGAGCCTGCAACAGGCGCGCGACGTCCCTGGAGTCCATCTGCGGCGGCTGTTGTGCCGGCTCCGCCGGCTCGGTCGGCGTGCTTAGGGCCAGCCGTTCGGCCTCCAGTTTCGCCCGGCGCTTTGCCTCCTCAACCCGCGCCCGGGCATCCGCCGCCGCCTGGCGCTGGACACGCTCGAGTTCCGCACGCGCTGCCTGCGCCTTTTGCTCCGATAACCTCGCCTGCTCCTTGGCCGCATCAAGTTCTTTCCTGGCCTGCTCGGCAGCCTGAAGGCGCGCCTCTTCGAGGTCCTTCTTCGCTTGCCCGGAGAGCTTCTGCTTTGCCTCCGCGGGCTGACGGGCGATCTGCTCCTCCACCTTCTTGCGAAACTCCTGAGCCTTCTGCGCAGCCTGCTCCTCCGCCTTTGTCCGCATCTCGTCGGCGCTTGCCAGAGACTGTTCGGCCGTCAGCAACTTGGCGTTCTGCGCGCGGGCCAGGTCCGCGTAGAAACCGGATTGATGGAGCTTCAGGAACGACTCCCACGCCTCTCTGGTCCCGACCTGAGCTGCGAGTTCGTAATCGACGCGCGCCGTTGCTTCCGGGTCGGCCGGCTTCGCCGTCTGAGGCACGAGCGCCATCGTGTCCCCGCCCAGCGAGCCGTACACGAACGGCTCCTGGCGGTTTCCGGTCGTCCGGAGAACCTCATCGCGCACCCGCCCGAAGGCAATACGCAAGTCAAGTCCGGGCTCGGCAATGTGTTTGACGAGCGCCGCCGCGAACGGACTGTTCGCGCCCTCCCCGTCATTGGCGAGCGCGCCCGCCTTCGCGGCAAACGCGATCAGCGTGTTCGCCACGTCGGGCTCGACCTTGGCGAGGCCGCGGCCGATTGCGCGGCTTGCGATCGTCCGCTTCATCGTCTTGGCAAAGGGATTGTCGCGGCACGCATCAAGAATGACGAGCCTCAGCCGCTTCACCGCGGAGAGCGCCCACATCACCCGATCGAGCGATATTGTCTCATCCTCGATATCGAAATCGCTGAGCAGCCTGGCGTCGGCCGGGATCAGATAGTTGGTTCCGTTGACCTCGATGCCATGGCCGGCGAAATAGACCACAGCGACGTCGGCATCTGCCGCCGTCAGGGAAAAATCCCTGATCGCCCGGCGCAACGCGGCGACGCCCAGATCATGCTGAATGGTGACGACGTCAAAGCCCGCCCTCTTGAGAAGACCCGCAACCAGGTCGGCGTCGTGCGCCGGATTTTCAAGGCGCGGCACATGCTGATATTCAGACATGCCAATGACGAGGGCGACGCGCTTGTCCGCGAAGGCCGCGTCCGCACACAGGCAGAACCACATACCCAAGAGCACCAGGAGAATGGGCCGCGCGAACGCCCGCATCATGCGATGTCCAAAGGCGCGGTCTTGTCGAGAACCCGTCACGTGCGCGGTCTCGCCGCTATTGGGCGCTGCAGCTCGTCTGCAGGACGCGGACGGCGCTGCAGTAATAGAACTTGTTGCCGTTCCACAGCGTATATTCCCTATGGCCCCGCTTCAGGGCGACCCTGATCGAAGCCGAACAGCTCGACCCGGAGGTGTTGATATCGATCATCAGGTCGTTGTTCGGCAGCGACCAGATGCCGCGCAAGGCATGCGGGTTCAGGACGCGCAGTTGTGAGCTGCCGCCGGGCGCGGGCTGGCTGCCACGCCCAAGGCGGGCATCGAAATGGACGACCGCAGAAAGACCGAACCCGCTGAATGTCAGATCCGCATTGGCCGAGCCGTCGCCGTTGAGGACACCGTCGAAGTTCACCCGGGCACTATAATTCCGCACCTGCATGGGGCGTTCGCAGTCCAGCGAGACCCGAATGTCGGAACGAATCCTGGTGCTCTGGGATTGAGCGGCCACAGCCATGGCCGGACTCAGCGTGATTGCAATGAGCGACAATAAGACAAGGCGAGATGCGCGCATTCCGGCCCCCAAGATAACCGGTCAAGAGAACGGATCACGGCAACCGACGTTCGTGAAAACGGAAAAACTCACCGGTCGCCGCAAGCTTGACCTTTCGGGAACGGCAGCCGCCCTTCCCCCGACACGCGCAGGCTAGAGGCGTTGGCCAATCCGCGTTTTGCGCGAAATCAAATGTTTGCGATCGTCACGAAGATCTCATCCACATTTCACCCGCGCGCAGTGGGGAGCGCACCCGAGGCACGGTCCCCACGCGGAGAGCCTAGTACGGCGAATAGTAATATCGGGGACCGTAATAATATGGCCGGGGCGCATAATAGGGACGCGGGCCATAATAATAGCCGTAGTTCTCGTAGTACTCGCGCCTCTGCTGCTCCGCGATCGCACCGGCCACCAGCCCCATCGCCATGCCCATGAAAGCCGCCCCGGCGGCATTGCCTCCTCGACGGTAGTACCGCCGGCGGACCGAGCTGAAATCCGTGACGTCATGTGAGGCGATGGCTACCGAGGTGTCCTTGGCCGCTGGCGCCGGGGAGGCAGCGAGTACCGGCGTCTGCGGTGTGACGAGGGCCAGAGTCGCGATCGTGGCCAGTACGACGCGACGGCCGGCCGGAGAGATCAAGCACTTGCACGTCAACATCTGAATCTCCTCTGGTAGCCAAAGTAGAAGTCTACAATCAACTGTCTACTTCGGGTTGATCAAGGTCAACTCCCCCGCGAGCTTCGGTTTCGAGGGCGCGATTTGTCGCATCGCCACAAACGACATCTGCAGGAGCCGCTTCGGCCCTACGACAGCGCGCCGAGCACGCCACGCGTTGCCTTGTCCATTTCCTCGACATAGCGCCGGCGGGCGAAGGACTCGGTCAAAAAGCCGATCACTTTGCGGCTGTCCGCCGATTCGACAACGGCAAGCACCTCCGCTTCCGCCTCGTCGAACACGCTCATGGCGGTCTTCACGTTCATTTCCGGCAGCAGCACGACGTCGGTAAACGTGGCGAGCTCCACCACCTGGATGTCGTCCGCGATGCTGTCGAGGTCGCCGGAGAACAGGTCCGGCAGCATGACCAGCCCGACATATTCGTCGGCGTTGCTGACCACGACGACAGCCTGGCGCGAACCCAGCACGAATTCGCGGCGGGTCGCGGCGATCGTGGTGGTGGACGGCACCTTGCCGACGTCGGGCCGCATCATCTGTTCGACCGTCAGGTTGCGCAGCCAACCGACGTCGTTGGCGCTGCGGATGGTCTCGCCGCGCAGATGCAGCCGCCAGGTCGAGAAGGAATGGCCGAAGAGGAAGCGGACGCAAATGCTGGTGACCATGCAGCCGGCCAGCACGACAGCGGTGACGTCGACGCTGCGCGTCATCTCCAGGACCAGGAACGACATCGTCAGCGGCCCGCCGACGATGGCCACCCCGAGCGTCGCCATGCCCGTCAGCATGCTGACGAGCGGATCGATGGCAAGGGACGGGCTCACCAGCACAAGAACGGCCGCGAAGAATTTTCCGAGCAGGCTGCCGACGAAGAGGGAAGCGAAGAACAGGCCGCCGCGGAAACCGGACGCAAGCGAAATCAGGCAGGCGATCAGCTTGAGCGCGACGATCATCGCGATCAGGCTCGCGGTCATGTCCTGATGCAGGTCCAGCACCATCGCGCCGTGCCCGGCCGCGAGCACCTGCGGTGTGATGATGGCCATGCCGCCGACACAAAGGCCGCCGATCACCGGCCTGATCCACAGCGGAAGCCACGGTTGCGCGAACAGACGCTCGACCACAGCCGAGCTTCGCATCACGGCAATCCCGACCCCCGCCGCAACCAATGCGAGTCCAATGAGCGCGAGATATTGCTCGACGCCGACCGCGCCGACCCGCGGCACCTCGAGCGAATATGGCGCGCCGCCGAGCGATTGCGCCGTCAGCGCCGCGGACAGCGAGGCGGCCAGGATCGGCGCCGCGCTGCTGACCGAGTAGACCCCGACGATCAGCTCATAGGCGTAGAACGCGCCGGTGATCGGCGCGCCGAATGCGGCGGCGATCGCGCCAGCGGCGCCGCAGCCAACCATCAGGCGAAGATCGGTGCGCCTCAAATGCAGGAACCTGCCGACCAGCGAAGCGAGCCCCGAACCGATCTGCGTGTAGCCGGCCTCCAGGCCGACCGAGGCGCCGCAGCCGTTCGAAATCAGCGTCTGCGCACTCACCACAGCGCTGTCGCGCAGCGACATCCGGCCGCCGCGCAGCGCATTGGCCTCGACGGGGTCGACCGCGTTTGCGATCTTCAGGCGGCGGCGCCACCACTCGATGAGGCCGATCAACAGGCCGCCGCTCGCCGGCGCGATCATCGCCGCCCACGGGTTGACCCAGGCGTTGGCGCTGAGACGAACGTCGATCGGGATGCCGTAGATCAGTACATGCGCGACCTGGGCGATCTCGGCCATCAGCGTCACGATCGCTCCGGCAAGGGCGCCTACCAGCAGCGCCAGCGGGATCAGATACAGTTCGTTGCCGCGCAGCAGCGCGCGGATGCGCATCAGGACCCGGTTCGATCCGCTGCGATCGACAATGTGCCTAATGCGCGCGTACACCGGATGCCTGTCCGTTACGTGTCCGAAAGCCCATAGCCGGCGAATTTCTGCCGAACACGCTCGATCTCGGCGCTGGTGAGGAGCGGAGGCTTACCGATCTGAAGGCAGCCGTGATATTGCCGCGCCAGGGTTTCGACCTCGACCGCCAGCCACAGTGCCTTCTCCAGCGACGCGCCGAGCGCGATCATGCCGTGATGGTCGAGCAGGCAGGCGAGGCGTCCCTCCAGCGCGTTGACCGCATGGTCGGATAGTTCCGCGGTACCGAACGTCGCATAGGGCGCGCAGCGGATCGTGTCGCCGCCGGCCGCCGCGATCATGTAATGGACCGCCGGGATCTCCATGCCCATGATGGCAAGAATGGTGGCGTAAGGCGGATGGGCGTGGACGACCGCGTTCACGTCGCCCCGTGCATGCAGGATGTCGAGATGGAACCGCCACTCGCTCGACGGCTTCTGGCCGGGCTCGAACGAGCCGTCCATCGCCATGAAGACGATCTGCTCCGGCGTCATCGCGTCATAAGGAACGCTGGTCGGGGTGATCAGCAACCCGTCCCGGTGCCGAACGCTGATATTGCCTGACGTGCCCTGATTGATGCCGAGCGCGTTCATGCGCCGGCAGGCATCGATGATGGCTTGCCGCTTCCTGGTCTCGTCCGCTGTCATCTGGCCGTCAACTTCATCCGTGTTGCGCCTTCGTGACCGACCTCGCAAAGCGGCCGGCCCGAGCGGCTGGCAAGCGAGCTCACGCCGGGAGCTTCCTTGCAAAGCAGCTACCCGCAACGTGGAAGGAAAGCAATGCAGGATCGTTCAGCCGCGGCCGGGAGACCGAGCTGCGCGTGGGACGAGCGTTCGAAAAAACGGAATCGCGGCACGGACCGGGCGTCCCGACCGCACGATCGGCGAATCGGGACAGCGGGCCCGACGAAGTCGAAATCAGCGTGACGAAGCCGACAAGGCGAAATCCCACCCCAGTCCCTTCCCGGCGGACGGTCTCACTTAGTGGATACGCCGTCCAATGCCGACAGGCACAGGAGGTTTGCCCGCCCCGCGCCTGTCCGGAACGATCGATGGCCGCCTGACTTAGCTCGCCAGGACACAAGGCGGAGTATGTACGATGAGTGACAGCGGGATAGGAATGATCCTCGGGCAAACCTCAGTGAATATGCTCTATCTCTGGGTGATCGGCGTCGTCGTGCTGGGCCTCCTTCTCGCCTACGGCGCCATCAAAGCCGGTCGCCTTCGCCGCGACGAACGCGCAAAGATTGACCGCAACACGCAGGCCGCCCAGCGGCGGGAAGATCCATATAAACGGCAGCTGTAGCCGCGGATCGGCAGGGCGCGTGCACGGCATCGTCTCGCGTGGGAACCTTTCGCCTCGCAAAAGCTTGATCGCCGCAGGGCGGAGGAAGGACATGCCTCCCCCATTCTCGACAGGAGGAGTTATGGCCAGACAAGCAAAGAAGAAGCGATCGACGGCGCGGCGGACGCGCCAATCTCAGAAAACGCTCAGCGATCTCTTCCATGAAACGCTGAAGGACATCTACTTCGCAGAAAACAAGATTATCAAGACCCTGCCCAAGATGGCGAAAGCGGCCCATTCCCGGGAGCTTGCGTCAGCCTTCAACAAACACCTTCGCGAGACCCAGGGTCAGGTGAAGCGCCTCGACCAGGTCTTCAAGATGATCGGCAAGCCCGCACGCGGCAAGCCCTGCGAAGCCATCAACGGCATCACCGACGAAGGCGCCGAGATCATGAAGGAATTCAAGGGAGCGCCGGCGCTGGATGCGGGCCTGGTCGCCGCCGCGCAGGCCGTCGAGCATTACGAGATCTCCCGGTACGGCACGTTGCGGACCTGGGCCGAGGAACTCGGAATGCCAGATGCGGCGGAGCTCCTTCAGGCAACGCTCGCGGAGGAAGAGGCAACCGATCACACCCTGACCGAACTGGCCACTTCCGTGATCAACCTCGAAGCCGAAGAAGAGCAGCGCGAGGCGGCCTAGGCCAGACTCGCCTTGGGTCCAGATTGCACCAAAGCAAAGCGCCGCGGCCGGTACCGCGGCGCTTCGCCTTTCGTGCAACGAGGGAGCCCCGGGCGGGGAATTGGGCGGCGATATCGGGAACGCTGAAGATCAAGCGCTCTAAGCCAGCGGGGTGTTTTCTTCAGAGCGGGACTGCTTGGTGCCGGTTGCATGGGGAACCAGGCTTCCTATCTAGAAGGCCATTCCGAGAGATCGCCCATGCCGTCCAAAGATCCCCTGAACTGGATGCTGTCCGAAGCCATCGACTCGCTGGCGCGCGCCGAACGGCTTCGTCAGCAGTTCTTCAACCTCAGGACCGCCGCCGCCGGCCAGGAAGCATCCTGGGAGCCGCCCATCGACGTGCTTGAGACCGATCGCGAGCTGCTCATTCTTGTCGCCCTGCCGGGGGTCGATCCCGACCAGGTCGAGACCGTGATCGACAACGGCATCCTGATCATCAGCGGGCATCGCACGCTGCCCCCCGAACTGCGCAGCGCCCGGATTCACCGACTCGAACTGCCGCAGGGCCGCTTCGAACGACGCATCGCCCTGCCCGCCGGCCGCTACGCCGTCAGCCGCTACGAGATGCACGGCTGCATCGCGCTGCGCCTCGCCAAGTCCCTGTGAGGTCGATCATGTCGCCCGAACAAGAAACGCCCGCAGCCACCCCGACCGAGACCGCCCGGATTCCGGATGACGCGCTGATCATCATTCCGGTCCGCAACACGGTGCTGTTTCCAGGCGCCGTCATTCCCATCACCATCGGCCGGCCGAAATCGATCGCCGCGGCCCAGCAGGCCGTGCGCGAGCAGCGGCCCGTCGGCATTCTGCTGCAGCGGAATGCCGAGACGGACGATCCAGGCCCCGACGAGCTGTACCGGGTCTGCACGGTCGCCAACCTTGTGCGCTATGTCACCGCGCCGGACGAAACCCATCACCTCGTCTGCCAGGGCGTGCAGCGCGCCCGCGTTCTCGATTTCCTGCCCGGCACGCCGTTCCCTACCGCACGCGTGCTGCACATTCCGGAGCCGACGACGACCTCGCCCGAGATCGAGGCGCGCTTTCTCAACCTGCAGCGGCAGGCGATCGAAGCCATCCAGCTGCTGCCGCAAGCGCCGCCGGAATTGGTCGCGATGTTCCAGAACACGACCTCTCCGGGCGCGCTCGCCGATCTCGCGGCCTCCTACATGGACATCAAGCCGCAGGACAAGCAGGAGATTCTGGAGACCGTCGAGCTTGCGCTGCGGATGGACAGGGTGTCGAAGCACCTGGCCGAACGGCTGGAGGTGCTTCGTATCACGAACGAGATCGGCCAGAAGACCAAGGCTGCATTCGACGAGCGGCAACGCGAGGCGATCCTGCGCGAGCAGCTTGCGACCATCCAGCGCCAGCTCGGCGAGGGCGAGGGCAAGGCCCAGGAAGTCGCCGAGCTCAATGACGCCATCGCCAAGGCAAAGATGCCGCCGGACGCGGAAAGCCACGCGCGCAAGGAATTGCGCCGCTACGAGCGCATGCCTGAGGCCGCCGCCGAAGCCGGAATGGTCCGCACCTATCTCGATTGGCTGATCGAATTGCCCTGGAGCCTGCCCGAGGAAAAGCCGATCGATATCGCCGAGGCTCGCCGCATCCTCGATCACGATCATTTTGGCCTCGAGAAGATCAAGGCGCGCATTATCGAGTATCTCGCGGTGCGCAAGCTCGCGCCCCACGGCAAGGCGCCGATCCTGTGCTTTGTCGGCCCTCCCGGCGTCGGCAAGACCTCGCTTGGCCAGTCGATCGCGCGCGCCATGGACCGCCCATTCGTGCGGGCGAGCCTCGGCGGCGTGCATGACGAGGCCGAGATCCGCGGCCACCGCCGCACCTATATCGGCGCCCTCCCCGGCAACATCATTCAGGGCATCAAGAAGGCCGGCACACGCAATTGCGTGATGATGCTGGACGAGATCGACAAGATGGGCCGCGGCATCCAGGGCGATCCCTCCGCAGCCATGCTGGAGGTGCTCGACCCCGAGCAGAACGCAAACTTCCGCGACAACTATCTCGGTGTGCCGTTCGACCTGTCGCGCGTGGTCTTCATCGCTACCGCCAACATGCTCGACACGATCCCGGGTCCCCTGCAGGATCGCATGGAGATCATCAGCCTGCCCGGCTACACCGAGGACGAAAAGCTGGAAATCGCGCGCCGTTATCTCGTACGCCGTCAGCTCGAGGCCAATGGCCTCAAGCCCGACCAGGCGGAGATCGACTCCGAGGCCCTGCGGCTTATCATCAAGGGCTATACGCGTGAAGCCGGCGTGCGATCATTGGAGCGCGAGATCGGCAAGATCTTCCGCCATGCAGCGGTTCAGATCGCGGAAGGGTCCTCGACCCAAGTGAAGGTCGCGGCCAAGGACCTCACCTCCATTCTCGGCGCGCCGCGCTTTGAGGGAGAGATCGCGCTGCGCACCAGCGTGCCGGGAGTTGCGACCGGACTGGCCTGGACGCCGGTAGGCGGCGACATCCTGTTCATCGAGGCAACGCGCGTCCCCGGCAAGGGCGGGCTGATCCTGACCGGACAGCTCGGCGACGTCATGCGCGAGAGCGCGCAAGCCGCCCTGACGCTGGTGAAGAGCCGCGCCTCGCAGCTCGGGATCGACCCGGCTGTGTTCGAGAAGAGCGACATTCACGTTCACGTCCCGGCCGGCGCGACGCCGAAGGACGGGCCGAGCGCCGGTGTTGCGATGTTCACCGCGCTCGCTTCACTGCTGACCAACCGCACGGCTAGGCACGACACCGCGATGACCGGCGAGATATCGCTGCGAGGAATGGTGCTGCCGGTCGGCGGCATCAAGGAGAAGGTGGTCGCCGCCGCTGCGGCAGGCTTGAAGCGTGTGATGCTGCCCGCCCGCAACCGCCGCGACTTCGACGACATCCCGCAAGGCGCCCGCGACAGGCTTGAGTTCATCTGGCTGGAGCGCATTGACGAGGCGATTGCCGACGCGCTGGAGCCGACAAGGACGCCGGCCGCCGCCGCGATCTGAGCTGTGATTTTGTCGCACGTTGATCCAGAGCAAAACACTACCGGAGACTTGTGCTTAGCTCCGACGCTTAGGGCGCAGCAAAGACCGGCTGCGTGGGTGCCGAAATGACAGAAATCCCCAACGAGACGCTAAAGGCTCTGCTGATGATCGCGTTGTTCGCGATGCTCGAAACGGCCATGGGCTTCCAGAACATCCGAAAGTTCCGGCGCGTATTGGACCGCGCCCTGACTCTGTCCTGGCATGCGGTCACGGCACCGCGTCGCGCCCTTCAGCTCGTCCCCCGTCCGGCGCAAAGATCGCAAACACTAAGTTCCTGAGCGGCCGAGGCGAGTTGGCGAACGCCGCGCTTGCTGCGAGGCGGAGCCGGCTACAACTTGGTGCCCAAGCTGCCCGGTGTCGCCATGACCGTCTCGCCCGAACTTCGCTCCGAGATCACCTGCCCGCACTGCGGGCACCGCAAGGTCGAGGAAATGCCTACCGAGGCTTGCCAATTCTTCTATGAGTGTGAGGGCTGTGGGACCCTGCTGCGCCCAAAGACAGGCGACTGCTGCGTGTTCTGCTCCTACGGATCGGTCCCGTGCCCGCCGATGCAGGTTGAGCGCCAGGGCGACAATCATGGGTGCTGCTCTCCCTGAACGACTTCCTCAACAACCTGCTGCAATTGGGATGCTTCGTCTGGCCGCCGAGGCCGGCAATGCCGCACGACGACTGTTCGAAACGCGTCCCCCGAGGGCCAAGCGCCACACCAGCAAATAAAAAAGGCCCCCATTAAGGGGGCCTTTGCTGTTTGGGCGGGGCCGTTAGGCGACCGAGTCCTTGGCGGCCTTGACCGGCCGGGCGCGGACGATCTTCCGGGCCGGCTTGGCCTTGAACATCATCTCTTCGCCGGTGAACGGGTTGGTGCCCTTGCGCGCCTTGGTCGCCGGCTTCTTGATCACGACGAACTTGGCAAATCCGGGCAGGAGGAAGAGTCCGTTCTTCTTCAGCTCCTTGTGGCCGACATCGGTCAGCGTTTCCATCACGCTCTTGACGTCACGCTTGGAAAGCTCGGTGGCGGTCGCAATCTTCTCAATCAATTGCGATTTGGTCATTTGGGCTGGCATCGTGTCTCCTCTGATTCGTTGCCGCATGCATATTAGACCAACCAGCATGGACAGAGAGGCTTCTGCACAGTTTTGTTGCCTTTTTTAGGGGTTTTTAGCCCACTGAAGCAAAAAAGCAGCATTTTTACCGGGAAAACGGCTTGTCCCAACCGAGCAGGGTGCTTTTAGCCCTGATTTCAAGGCTCGCGCGCCCTTCTCACCCGCTGGGAGCCTGCTTGATTCTGGTGACTGGTTGCGACTCGACGCGGCGACACTTGCGCGGTCGGCGCCAGGCTCGGGCTCCCGCGCGGAAGTGCCACTGGCAACCCAAGTCGGTAACGCTGCAGTCAGAAACAACCCTCCGTCACGCGCCGCCACGAGGCTTGAAGCTGATGGAGCTGGGGAAGCTTCACCCCCCAAGCGGCCGACGTGACGACAGCCCACGGCCGGAAGCCGGAGGGAGACGCGCTCTCACCGTAGTTTCAGCATCAACGTTCAGCGCCGGCGCATTTAAAGCCGTTCGATAATGATGGCCGGCGCCATGCCACCGGCGGCACACATGGTCACCAGCCCGCGCCTGAGGTCGCGACGTTCGAGCTCGTCCAGGACGGTGCCGATCAGGATCGAGCCGGTCGCCCCGATGGGATGGCCGAGGGCAATCGAGCCGCCGTTGACGTTGACCTTGGCGCGATCGAGCTTGAGATCGCGGATGTATTTCTCCGTCACCACCGCGAACGCCTCGTTGATCTCGAACAGGTCGATGTCGTCGAGCGTCAATCCAGCTTTTGCGAGCACCTTGCGCGTGGCGGGGACCGGCGCGTTCAGCATCAGAGTCGGGCAGTCACCCATGTTGGCCATCGCGACCACACGCGCCCGCGGCTTCAAGCCGTGCGCTTTGGCGTAGGCCGGCGAAGCGAGAAGGATTGCGGCCGAGCCGTCCACCACGCCGGACGAGTTGCCGGCATGGTGCACGAAATCGATCTCAAGACCCGGATATTTCTTCAGGATGAGACCGCGATAGGTCGTACCCTTGTCGTCGAGCTCATAGTCGGCAATCGCAGGGAACGCAGACTTCAGCGCGGCGAGCCCTTCCATCGTCGTCTGCGGGCGCGGATATTCCTCGTGATCGAGCGCAAGGCTGCCGTCCTCCCGGTAGACCGGCACCAGACTCTTCTTGAAATGGCCGTTCGCAATGGCGTTCGCGGCACGCTTCTGGCTCTCGAGGCCCAGCGCATCGACGTCCTGCCGGGTGATACCCTCCAACGTCGCGACGGCATCGGCACAAACGCCCTGGTGCGATTGCGGATGCTTCGCCCGCAGCCGCAGATTGCCGGCATCCATCATGAGCGGCCCCTCGCCGCGGCGGCCTTCCATGGACATCATCTCGGTGCCGCCGGCGATCACGAGGTCTTCCATCCCCGACATGATCGAGGCGGCCGCCATGCCGACGCTGGTAATGCCGGAGCCACAGAAGCGGTCCAGCGTCACCCCGCTCGCCCGGATGTCATAGCCGGCGTCGAGCGCCGACATGCGCCCGAGGTCGCCGCTCTGCGGGCCACGCTGGGAACTGCAGCCCCAGACGATATCGTCGACGTCGGCGGTATTGATGCCGGTTCGGTCGGCCAGAGCACGCAGAACCGTGCCCCCCAGTTGCTGCGGATGAATGCCGGAAAGCGCGCCCTTCCCGGCCTTGCCGATTCCCCGCGGCGTCCTGCAGGCATCGATGATCAGCGCGTCAACCATGGCGTCTCTCCCTAGTAGTTCTACTTCGGCAGCATCCCCAACGGGTGAACACCACCGATCTGCTTTTCGAAGGACAGCGACTACAATGATCCGGACAACGGGTCAAACAATTGACACGAGGGACCGTTGCGGATGAAATGCATGACAGGAAGCGCCGAAAATACCGAATGCCACAGCCTGAAGACAAACAACGAAGACAACGTCGCCCCATGCACCGGCGAACGGTCGAGTGTCAGGGATATCTCCGCGACGACGGGCTTTGGGAAATCGAGGCGCGGCTCGTCGACACCAAGCCGTTCGCGATGCAGGACCGCTTCCGCGGCTCGATGCAGGCGGGAGACCCTATCCACGAGATCTGCCTGCGGCTTGCGATCGACGACGAGATGACAATTCGCGAAGCCGAGACGTCGATGCTCGCGACGCCATATCCCACCTGCATCCATGTCCAGCCGCTCCTTGCGCGCCTGGTCGGCGAGAAAATCGGAAAAGGCTGGCGCGAGGTCGTCCGGCAGAAGATCGGGCGGCTCGAAGGCTGCACGCACCTGTCCGAGTTGCTGGCCACAGCGGCCACCGCCCTGTTTCAGACCATGTCCTACGGCAAGAGCCCGGACGGAGGCGACTCGCTCGACAGCCGCACCGGGTTGACCGAACGGCCCTATTTCGTCAACGGATGCTATTCCTGGCGTACCGACGGCCCGATCGTCGCGGAGATCTTCCCGCAATTCGCAACCAAGCCGAAGGCGAACCGTTAGCGCGTGATCTTCAATCACGCGCAGCCGCAGCCGATCCCTGTGCCGTCGCGAATTTGAGTTGGAATTGATCGGCCCGTGTCTCCGGCAGAAGGATGATACGTGATCAGGCGGGAGATTAAGCCTCTGATCGATGAGCTTACTGGCGAGGATCTGCCAGCCAGAGGGCTCTTATACCTTCACCATGAGCACGTCGGTAATCTCTATCCGAGCTTCCAACTGACGTTGAACTCATAATAGGATCTCTGACGACAAAGTGTTGAACATAAGGGCTGCCGCCTCCCGGTTTGGGCGGGAAGAAGGTGAGTTGGCGGGTGGGGCACATGAAGCTCAGCAAAGGCGGCGTGATATCGGCAGGCATCTACCTGGCGTTTCTTGTTCTGGCGATCGGAATGATGCTCCTTAGCGGCGACCATATGTACTTCGCGCTGGCGCTCCTTCCTGCGTTGATCACCGGTCTTCATGGGCTGATCCCCGACTCTTGGCCGGCGGGAGGGTATGCCGGCCTGGTGCTCAGCCTGCTCATTTCGTACGTTTTTGGTTGGTTCATCGGCGGCCTTGCGCGTGGCCTTTATCGGCTCAACGAGCGTCTGTTCAGACGCTCTGGATCGTAGCAAGCAGCTGACGGCGCAGCTTGGCCGCAACGATGAACGCGTGCACGTGCCGGCGAATGGGACTGTGGGATCAACTCGGACCGGGTCGCATCCGCGCCGTCGACCTCTCCCATTGGGAGAGGTTGGCGCGCGTCGCCGGGTGAGGGTTACGTCCTCAGGTGGGACCTGAGCCCCTTCCCCGATTTGCACCGGACGATGCTTCGCATCGCCGGGAGCAAATCGACCTCTCCCCGTCGGGGATAGGGAGGCCGAGTTCGTGGACGGACCGACCAACAAGAAGATCCCGCGTCAGACGCCCACGGCGTTGCGCGCGATCACGTTGCGATAGAAAGACACGCTGAGCTTCGGCGTCCGGCGCAGCGTCTCGAAATCGACGTGGTACAGGCCGAAACGCTTGTTGAGGCCGAACACCCACTCGAAATTGTCCATCAGGCTCCACAGGAAATAACCGCGAACGGGCACGCCCTCAGCGGTAGCGCGCTGCAACTGCGCCAGATAGTTGCGGAGGTACATGATGCGATCGGTGTCGTAGATCCTGCCGTCCGGTGCCGGCTCATCGACAGATGATGTCCCGTTTTCGCTGATGTAGATCGCATCAAGATTCCAGATCTTTGCTGCAAGTCGCGGCACCCAATAGATCGTCTCCGGTCCGATCCTCAGCCAATCCGAACTCATATGCGGGAACGAGGCCGGCATCGGCAGCACGGAAAAGCCCGGCGCGTGGTCGGCCGCGACGATGTATTGCTCCGGCGCATAGATATTGAGGCCGACGAAGTCGACGGGCGAGGAAATGATCCTCAATTCCTCGGCGGAGAATTTCGGCGCGTCGGCGCCGGCCCATTTGAGGAAAGCGTCGGTGTATTTGCCTTCCAGGACCACGTTCAGGAAGCTCGCGTTCATTTCCCGCAAGGCGATCTCGGCCGCGCGAACGTGTTCCGGCGCATCGAATGCGGGCAGGCAGGCTGCGATGTTCTCGGCGGGACCGATCTTGGTGCCGGCACGACCGCGGGCGCGGATCGCCTGCACGGCAAGACCGTGGGCCAGCGCGCTGTTGTGCCGGACCTGATTGACCTCCGCCTTGGAAAGCGTGAGGCCCGGCGCGTCGATGCCGCTGCCGTAGCCGAAATAGACGAACCTTCCGCTTTCGTTGAGCGTGAAGATGTGCTTGACGCGATCGGTGAGCCGCTCGGCCACAAAAGCGGCGTAGTCGGCGAACGCCTTGCAGGTCTCAGTCGACCGCCAGCCGCCGAACCGCTCCTGCAGGGATTGCGGCAGATCCCAATGATAGAGTGTCAGCCACGGCTCGATGCCGCTGGCAAGAAGCTCGTCAATAAGCCGGTTGTAGAAGTCGAGACCCTTGGGATTGGGCGCGCCGTCCCCTTGCGGAAACAGGCGTGGCCAGGAGACCGAAAAGCGGTAGGCCTTGGCCCCGAGCTCCTTGATGAGCCGGACGTCCTCCTTGTAGCGGTGATAGTGATCGTTGGCGCGATCGCCGGTGGTGCCGTCCAGGATCTTGCCGGGCGTGTGGCTGAAGACATCCCAGATCGAGCGTCCTCGCCCGTCCTCATCGACGGCTCCCTCAATCTGATAAGAAGATGTGGCGGTGCCCCACACAAAACCATACGGAAAGCCGCCTGCGGTGTGAGGATCGGGTGCTGACTTCATCTCTCGCTCCTTTGCCCCGGCTGCCGTCGCCGCGATCCCGAGCGCCGAAAGCCCGGTTGCACTGGCAAATTGACGACGCGAGAAAATCCCTACCATCCATGCCTCTCCGCTTTGCGGCTTCAGGATACCGGTATCGTAACCGGCTGCAAACGACCCGGGACGCCGGTCTTGGGGCGGAGATCATCTCCCACGGAAATAGAGCATGGCGAAAAGCGCCAGGCGGGTGTGACCGTTGCAGCAACGGCGCCGGCTCAGAACCTCGCCCTCAGGCCGGCGTAGAACGCACGCGGACGGGCCGGGCTGAGCGAGCGCGGATCCGAGAACGCCGCGCCGCCGCTGGTGAAGTTGGGCACGTCGTCGGTGTCGAAGAAGGTGCCGAGAGTCGAGTAGCGGTTGTCGAAGACGTTGTTGACGCGACCGTAGATCTGGAAGGTCTCGTTGATCTGGTAGAAGGTGTGCAGATTGAACACGGTATAGGACGGCAGCTTCGGAAACTGGTTGGACTCGTCGCCGACGAAATATTGGCTCGAGACGAAGAGCGCGTCGCCGCCGACCTTCCAGGCGTCGGTGACTGCGTATTCGACACTGGCCTTGACGAGATGGCGCGGCAGGCGGGGAATCTGGTTGCCCGGCAGGATCTGGATATTGCCGTCGGCGTCGGCGAAGGGGCTGTCCGAGCCGACCTGCAGCGCATCGAGGAAGCGCGCGTCCAGAAAGGCGTAGCTCGCCTGGAACTGAAGCACATTTGACTTGAGGCTCACCTCGGCTTCGATACCCTGCCTCCGCGTCGAGCCGACGTTCTGGAAGAAGCCGAATCCCGTTAACCCGGGAATCGGGATCGGGAGAATGTCATCGTGGTTGGTGGCGCGGAAGCCGCCGATTTTCCAGCCAAGCGAGCCGATGTTCAATTCCTTGGTGCCGCGAAAGCCCGCTTCCACGGTCTTGGATACGACCTGCTTCAATGGCGGATCGGAGATCAGGAACTGCCCAATCAGACAGGGATTCGCCGGATCAGCGCAACCGAGTTCAAGCGGCGTCGGCACGCGATTGGCTTCCGAATAGCCGGCATAGGCGGTCACTTCCGGCGTGATCTTGTAAGTGCCGCCGATGACCGGATTGAATCGATTGTAGGTATGGTCGCCATTGAGCGCGGTGCCGAGCTGGTCATGCAGCGTGATGCGGGCGGCGTTGAACCGGCCGCCTGCCGTAACCGAAAAGCGATCTGTCACGTTGAACGTATCGAGCACATAGAGCCCCTGATACTGGTTGACGGTGCGAAGCGACACCGGGCCGATCGATGTCGGAACGCCTGATCGGCCCAGAAATACCCCGCTTCCGGTCACGACATAGTTCTCGCCCACCGTTCCCAATTCGGAGGTGGCGTTAAAGCGCGTGCTGCTGACATCATAAGTTGCGCCGATCACGAAGCGATTCTCATGCCCGAAAAACTGATCGCTGTTGGTCCCCTGCCCGGATACGCCAAACGTGGTCGATCGCGTGCCGGTGCGATCGATCTGGCTAAGAATCGCATCGGGAGCAAACGGATCGGGAAGCTGCAGGCCGTTCAGGCCGAATGCGGGCGTCGTGTCGTCGCCGAAGCACAAAAAGCCTGCCGGCACGCTGCAGCGCTCGGTGTCTGTCGGGTTTCCGTCCACGGTCTTCTGACTGAAGCCCCGCACATGCGCGGTGCCATCAAAGGTCCAGGTCGGCGTTGCCTCGACCTTGCCGGTCAGGTTCAGATAGCCAACCTTGTTGGCAATGGTCTGCGGTGTCGTATAGGTCGCGCCCCAATATTGCTGGAGCAATTCGGCCGGAACGGTGCTAGGTCCCGCGAGGAAGTTGTTGGCGAGGCCGCCATTGAGGTGGAATTCCGTGCCCTCAAAGCGATACCCGATATCGCCGTAGAAGCGCCGCACGTCCGATGACGAGAAATTGCGGAAACCGTTGTCATGTGCGGCTTCGACAGCGCCATAGACCGCCCAATTGTCGACCTGCTTGCCCCATTGCGCCGAGCCCTGGATGCGGCCATATGAACCACCCATGATGTCGACCTCGGCCCCGTGATAGGTGAAGCCGTCCTTCATTTGAAGGTTTACGGCACCTCCGAGTGCGTTGAGACCGAAGGCGGGATTGTTGGTCACGATGGTGGCCGACCGGATCGCTGCGGTCGGAATCAGGTCCCAATTGACAATATCGGAAAACGCCTCGTTGATGCGCACGCCGTTCTGGTAGGCGGCAAGGCCCTGCGGCGTGCCGGCCAGAGGTGAAGCGACGAAGCCGCGAAACTGCACATCAGGCTGGAATGGATTGCCGGTCACTTCATTGATGCTGAGACCGGGCACGTACTGCTGCAAGGCATCGGCGATGTCCGGTGAGCGGGTGCGCCTGATCTGGTTTGAATCGACGGCGTTGATGCTGGCTGGAACCTTGTCGACATCGACGCTTGCACTCGTACCTGGTGTGGTCGGGTACACATAGACCCTGGTGCGTGGGCGGACCTGGCGAACTTCGCGCGTCGGGCCTCGCTGCCGAGCTTGCCTGGGCGCGGCTGCCGGCGCCACAACCTCCACCGGCGGCAGGTTCTGGACGTTCGTTTCTTCGTCCTGCGCGAAGACGGCGTCAGTCCCGAGCGCCAGCCCCGCCGAAATTGACGCCAACAGGAGACCTCGAACGCCCATTTGCTCCGTCCCAACCCCGCCCGGCCGTTGTGACGTCGCCGGTTCGGGAGAATGATAGTAGTCGGCGGACGATGCCGCGCCACCTGCAAAAGTCGGGTTGCCTTGCGGTCTTGTTCCCGAAATAGTCGGGAAAAACTCCCGACTGGGCAGTCACGCGCCTTTCCTCACTAAGGCCGCTTGGGAATTAGCGCCTCCACCGTAAAGCCGCCCTCGCCCGAGGCGATGGTCAGCGTGCCACCCAACGCCAGAATGCGCTCGCGCATGCCGGTCAGCCCCAGGCCTAGCTTGTGGTCGGGCTTCAGGCCTTGGCCGTTGTCGGCGACGCGCACGCGCGCGCAGTCGCGGTTGCCCCGGGGTCCTGTTTCCTGTTCAGCCGACTCGATGCTGACATTGACGGACGTCGCGCCGGCGTGACGGAAGACATTCGTCAGGGCCTCCTGAACCATGCGGTAGATCGTCAAGTCGGTGGTTTCTCCGGTCTCACCAAGAGACTGCGACACCCGTGTTTCGATCGCGACCTCGGGATGGGATTGCCGCCACAGGCGTCGTAGGGCTTCGATCGCCTCGACAAGCCCAAGCTCGGCGAGCCCAACCGGCCGCAGCTTCTCCAAAACCCTGCGGTTGAACTGCTGGAGCGCGTTGATCTGCTCCAGCATGACGCTGCCGTGCTTTCGTATCGCTTCGACGCTCGGCTCGCCGCCTTCGGAAAGCCGCGTCAGGGCGCTGGCATGGGCGCGAAGCGAGAAGAGATAGGGCCCGAACTCATCGTGCAATTCGCGCGCAATCTCCTTGCGCTCCAGATCCTGAAGCGACACCGCGCGCTCGGCAAGGCGACGCTTCTCCTCGACCGCCTCGCCCAACGTCGCCGCGAAATGGTTCAGCTTGGCACAGATTTCCGCCAGCTCCGGCGCGCCGCCCGGCCGTACCCGAGCATCGTAGCGCCCGCTTTCGATCTCGCTCATCGCCTGCGAAAGCGACTGAAGCGGCGCGAGCGCGCGATTGACCACGCTCATGGTCACCAGAAACAGCGCCAGCGCGACGACCGAGCCGACCTCGAGCTGGGTGACGATCCCGTCCCAGATCTCCGCCATTTCATCATCGGGATGCGAGGTGATCAGGAGCGAGCCGGGCTTGCCGCGGATGGCAACCGGTACGCTGACCGCGGTCTGTTCGGGATGAACCAGCGCGACGAACCAGGCGGGCGGCGATCGTCGGCCTTCGCTACCATCACGACGAACGCTCGTGAGCGGGTTTCCCGCTTCATCGCGCAACGTAACGCTGACATGCCGAAGCCGGCTCAGATCGCTTGCGAGCTGCGTCAGTTTCGCGTCCGGATCCGGCGCGTCCTTCAAATCCGCAACGATCATTTCGATGAATTCGCGCGCCAGCCGCGTCACGCTTTGATCTTCGGCCCGAACGCGCGGCGCGGCATCGAGGACCAGATGCGCCACGTTGACCGCAAGACCGAGCAGTAGCACGAGCGCCAGAAGTAGATTGATGCGCGCCCGCAACGAAAGTTTCTGCCACATCGAGTCGTCCCCACCCTACACGCTCGGTTCCGCACCCGGAGGAACGTTGACAGACCAGGGAACCGGCTATCTAATCCAACGTAGCGCAATCTCGCCAGAGATGCACAATGGGAGGAGTGGCGCGGCCACGTGTCTGCGCGGAGCGTGATGCGATGCAGCATCGCGCCCTTGCCGCCGTCGGGGATTTTGGCTCATGCGCGTCTTGATCGTCGATGACCACCCGATCGTCGCTTCAGGCTGCCGCGCCGTTCTTGCCGACGAACCGGATATCGTGATCCTCGAGGCCCATGACGCCGAAAGCGGCGAGCGCATCTTTGCCGCCGAGCATCCCGACATCTGCGTCATCGACATCAACCTGCCGACGATATCGGGGTTCGAGCTGGCCCGGCGCATTCTTTCCCGCGCCCCCGCGACCCGCATCATCATGTTCAGCATGAACGACGACCCGGCCTTCGCCGCCCGCGCGATCGAAATCGGCGCCAAGGGCTATGTCTCGAAAACCGGCGACCCCGACGACCTAGCGGAGGCCATCCGCCAGGTCGGCAAGGGCGAAACTTATCTTCCGCCCGCCATTGCCCGAAGCATTGCCTTCGCGGGGCCGGCGCTGGCGCAAAACCCGCTTTCCAAGCTGACCCCGCGCGAGATGGAAATCCTCCGCCTGCTCAGCGCAGGGAAGAGCCTGTCCGAGATCGCCTGGCTGGTTCAATCCTCCTACAAGACGGTAGCCAACACTTCTTCCATTATGCGTCAAAAGCTTGGCGTGCGCACTTCGACCGAATTGGTACGCCTGGCGATCGAGAGCGGCGTAACCTGACGACGCGCGGATGCTGGCAGGTCCGCCGTTCCGCCCGGCAAGTGCGCGGCCGCCGTCGAAACGGGCGGCAAAAATCAGCCACACAGCCGTTATAATTCGGCTTCGCTATAATCCCGCTTCGTTGAAGTGCCGGAGATTCACATGACTGTCCAAACCGTTTCGCTCAATAAATCGCATGGCGGCACGCAGGGCGTTTACAAGCACGCGAGCCTTCAGACCAAGACCGAGATGACGTTTTCGGTCTATGTGCCGGAGCATCAGGACGGCGTGCGACTTCCGGTGGTCTATTATCTGTCGGGACTGACCTGCACCCATGCTAATGTGACGGAGAAAGGCGAATACCGACGCGCCTGCGCCGAGCTCGGCTTGATTTTCGTCGCCCCCGACACCAGTCCACGCGGACCCGAGGTGCCGGGCGATCCGCAAGGCGCCTACGATTTTGGTTTAGGCGCGGGCTTCTACGTTGATGCGACCGAGCTGCCGTTCGCGCAACACTATCGCATGTGGAGCTATGTGACTGAAGAACTGCCGCAACTCGTTGCCGCGAACTTTCCGGTCGACCCGAAGCGGCATTCCGTCATGGGGCATTCCATGGGCGGCCATGGCGCATTGACCGTCGCGCTGCGCCTGCCCGACCGCTACCGGGCCGCCAGCGCCTTTTCCCCGATCGTGGCGCCATCCGTTGTGCCTTGGGGAACCAAGGCGCTCGCAGGCTACCTCGGCAACGACGAGGAGGCCTGGCGCAAGCACGACACCATCGCGCTGATCGAGGACGGCGCACGATATTCCGCGTTCCTGGTCGACTATGGCGATGCCGACCAGTTCCTGACCCAGCAGCTTCGCCCCGAACTGCTGCAAGCGGCCTGCGAGAAGACGAACATTCCGCTCACCCTGCGCTGCCAGGCGGGCTACGATCACAGCTACTACTTCATTTCCACCTTCATGAGCGATCATCTGCGCTGGCATGCGGCGCGCCTAAGCGCCTGATCCGTTTCGATATCACTGCGGCTGCGGGGCGTCGTAATTGGGGGCCAGCAGCCGGTTGCGCACGAGATAGGTGACCACGCGCGACCAGGATTCGTCGGTGTTGCCGCGCATGTCCGCGCTCGCGACAACAACCAGCTTTCCGGTATGAACGTCGCGCAGGTAGATGTTCATGTTGAGGATGAGGTTCGAGACTTTCTGCACGATGCCCGTCATGGCTAGATCGGCGCCGATCTGCGCGGCCAGGCGCACATCGCAACCGCCGCAGGCCTGCAGATTGCTGCCGTGCGCCGCAGCATTGACCGGCGAGATGTCGACAAGCTGGAACTTACCGGACTCGACCAGCTGCTTGCGCAATTGATCTGCCGCGCGCACCAGCCGCTCCTGCTCGGATCGCGACCCATACGCTTCGCCCTGCAGGCTGGTGTCGACGAGCTCGAAATCGAACACCGCAAGCCTGGGCGGGTCGGCGCACGCCGGCCCCGATAGCTCGAGCAGCAGCAGAACACCTGCCAGCAACGCTCTCATGATCGTGATCCCTCAACTCGACGACGGCGTCGACGACAAAATGCGGGGTTGCAAGCTAAGACAATTCAGTCATCTTTCAAGGCAAGAGTGGCTCAATCGGCGGTTCAGCCGAGGGTCAGGGACGGGAGGGTTCATGATCCGATGCTTGATCGGCGCAATCATCATGAGCGTGGCGGCCGGCCGTGCTCTTGCCGCCGATCCCATCGAAATCGGCATCGGCTATCTCAGCCATGCCGGCGTCAGATCGACCTTGTCGCTGGTCGAGCAGCCGGCGGAGAACGACGGCATCGCCGGCGCGCGCCTCGCGATCGAGGACAACAACACCACCGGCAAGTTCCTCAATCAGCACTTCACCTTGCAGGAGCATCGTCTCAAGGAGGGCGAAGACGCCGGCCAGGCGGCCACCGCGCTCGCCGAACGGAACGGCTTCATCATCGCCGAGCTGGGTCCCGACGCGCTGCTCAAGGCTGCCGACGCGCTGCGCGGCCGCGGCACGGTGCTGCTCAACGCGGGCGCGATCGACGACCGGCTGCGCGAACAGGATTGCCGGGCCAACATCATCCATGTGGCGCCGACGCGCTCGATGCTGGCGGACGCGCTCGGCCAATACCTCGTGTGGAAGCAATGGAAGCGCTGGCTGCTGGTGGTCGGCTCTCATGATCCGGACAGGCTGTACGCCGACGCGCTGCGGCGCGCCGCCACGCGCTTCGGTGCCAAGATCGTGCAGGAGCGAACCTTCGAAGATACCGGCGGCGCGCGCCGCACCGACAGTGGGGTCACGCTGATCCAGCGCCAGATGCCGGTCTTCACCCAGCAGGCCCCGAGCTATGACGTGCTGGTCGCGGCCGATGAAAGCGAGGTCTTCGCGGCCTACCTGCCCTACCGAACCTGGGACCCGCGGCCGGTCGCAGGCTCGGCGGGGCTCGTGCCGCGCAGCTGGGACGCCGCGCAGGATCAATGGGGCGCGATCCAGCTCCAGAACCGCTTCCTGAGACTGAATTCGCGGCGAATGACGGCGCTGGACATGCAGGCCTGGATTGCGGGGCGGATCGTCGGGGAAGCGACATCGCGCACCAACTCCGGCGATACCAGGACGGTATTCAAATTCCTCAGGGCACCGGATTTTTCGGTCGCCGCCTTCAAAGGTCAGCGCCTGACGCTGCGCGACTGGAACCTGCAGCTGCGCCAGCCCATTCTCCTCGTCGACGGGCGCATGGTGGTCTCGGTTTCGCCGCAGGAAGGCTTCCTGCATCAGGTATCCGAACTCGACACGCTCGGTCTCGACCGGCCGGAGACCAAATGCAAGCTGCAGTGAAAACGGAGAAATCGCGCATGAGGCGCCTTCGGCTGCTTTCGGCGATCGGGCTGTGGCTTATGGCCACGGCGCCTGCACATGCCTTCGTCGCCTACGTCTCGAACGAGAAGAGCAACACCGTTTCGGTCATCGACACCGACAGCTGGACCGTCATCAAGACCATCAAGGTGGGGCAGCGGCCGCGCGGCATCGAGTTCA
This sequence comes from Bradyrhizobium sp., assembly GCF_016213215.1. Lineage (GTDB taxonomy): Bacteria > Pseudomonadota > Alphaproteobacteria > Rhizobiales > Xanthobacteraceae > Bradyrhizobium. The sequence continues at coordinate 145,756 of NZ_JACRAW010000025.1, forward strand.
CACGCGACGGCAAGTTCGTCATGGTGGCGGTCGGCGACGACGACAGGATCGAGGTGATCGATACCAAGACCCAGGAGGTGGTCGACAGCCTTCCCTCCGGGCCCGACCCCGAACTGTTTACGCAGGATGCGGCCGGAAAGCTCCTCTATGTCGCCAACGAGAACGATAACACCGTCACCATCATTGATGTTCAGAAGCGAATCCGGCTCGGCGACATCCAGGTCGGCGTCGAGCCCGAAGGCATGACCATCAGCCCGGACGGCAAGACCCTGATCAACACATCCGAGACGACGAACATGGCGCACTTCATCGATATCGAGAAGCGCCAGGTCTTCGCCAACGTGCTGGTCGATGCGCGGCCGCGCTTTGCCGAATTCAAGCGCGACGGTTCCGAGCTGTGGGTCTCCTCCGAAATCGGCGGCACCGTCTCGATCATTGATCCGGTCAAGCACGCCGTCACCAAGAAGATCACCTTCAGCATCCCCGGCCTGCGCCGCGAGGCCATCCAGCCGGTGGGCATCGGCATGACCAGGGACGGCAAGACGGCGTTCATCGCGCTCGGCCCAGCCAACCGCGTTGCCATTGTCGACGCCGCCAGCCACGAGGTGACCAAATATCTGCTGGTAGGTCAGCGGGTCTGGCACATGGACTTCACCCCGGACCAAAAATACCTGCTGGTCACCAACGGCCTATCCAACGACGTCTCGGTCATCGATGTCGCCGCTCAGAAGGTAATCAAATCGATACAGGTCGGCGAACTGCCCTGGGGCATTACGATCGCGCACCCATGATCGCACATGACGCAGCCATAGCCGCAGAGCCGGCGTCGGACATCACCACGCGGCAAGATCACGCTGTGGCGCCGGCCTTGTCCATCGAAACCGTCAGCCATGCCTACGGCTCTCGACGCGCCCTTAGCGAGGTCAGCTTCACCGTCGCTCCGGCAAGCTTCACGGCGCTGCTCGGCCTGAACGGCGCCGGCAAGAGCACGCTGTTCTCGCTGATCACGCGCCTGTTCGGCATTCAGAGCGGACGAATCCGCATCATCGGCCACGACATCGGCGCGACCCCAGGTGAAGCGTTGCGGCTGATGGGCGTTGTGTTCCAGCCGCGCACGCTCGATCTCGATCTCTCGCTGATGCAGAACCTCCTCTATCACGCCGCCCTGCACGGCATCGCCCGCCGCGAAGCAACCGCGCGTGGGCGGGCACTGCTCGAGCGCATTGGTCTTGCCGACCGCGCCTTAAGCAAGGTGCGCGACCTCTCAGGCGGGCAGATGCGACGACTGGAGATCGCGCGCGCGTTGCTGCACCGCCCGCGCCTCTTGCTGCTCGACGAGCCCACCGTCGGTCTCGACGTCAAGGCCAGGGCCGACATCATCAGCCATGTCCGCCAACTCGTGACCGAGCAGGGCATCAGCGTGCTCTGGGCCACTCACCTGTTCGACGAGATCACTTCCAGCGACGACGTCGTGGTCCTGCATCAGGGCTGCGTGCTGGCGGGCGGACAGGTCGCGCGCGTGATCGCGGAAGCCGGCGCGCAGGACATCAACTCGGCCTTCATGCGCCTGACGGCAGGCACGACAAAACCGAGGAGCAGCGAAGCATGAGCTCCACGACGATCGACAGCCGCCGACGCGGCTTCTCGCTTTCGGAATACGCCACGTGCCTGACCGGGATCGTCTGGCGCGAGGGCCTCCGTTTCCTGCATCAGCGTGAGCGCTTCGTATCGGCGCTGGTGCGGCCGCTGGTGTGGCTCTTCATCTTCGCGGTAGGCTTTCGGCAGGTGCTCGGCATCTACATCATTCCGCCTTACGAGACCTACATTCTCTACGAGGTCTATATCGCCCCGGGCCTGATGGCGATGATCCAGCTCTTCAACGGCATGCAATCCTCGCTCTCGATGGTCTACGATCGCGAGATGGGTAACATGCGCACTCTGCTGGTGAGCCCGCTGCCGCGCTGGTACCTCCTGTTCTGCAAGCTTCTGGCCGGGACCGCCGTGTCGCTGCTGCAGGTCTACGCCTTCCTTCTGATCGCCTGGTTGTGGGACATCGCTCCGCCGCCGATCGGTTATCTGACCGTGCTGCCGGCGCTGGTCCTGTCCGGCCTGATGCTGGGTTCGCTCGGCATGCTTATTTCCTCCGGAATCAAGCAGCTGGAGAATTTTGCGGGGGTGATGAACTTCGTGATCTTCCCGATGTTCTTTGCCTCGTCCGCGCTTTATCCGCTGTGGCGCGTGCAGGAGGGCAGCCCGATGCTCTATTATTTATGCCAGGCGAACCCGTTCACCCATGCGGTCGAATTGATCCGGTTTGCGCTGTACGGCCATGTCAACTGGATTTCACTCGCGGTGGTCGGCTCCTGCACGATCGCCTTCATGATCGGTGCGATCTACGCCTACGATCCGTCGCGAGGTCTTGCCCGTCGCATGCCTCCGGGAGGCGAGACATGAGCTCGCGGATTTCGATCATTGCCCTGCTATTACTCGCATCATCGGCACAACCGGGACATCCGGCCAATCCGCGCGATCCCGATTGGCCGTGCGCCCAGGCCAAGGTGCCGGAAATCTCGCTGGCAGCGGTGTGGGCCGGTCCGCCGCTTGATGACGTCCAGGACAAATGGAAGGACGACGCCAACATCAGCAGCCTCGTCGGTAGGCTCGCCGCGAGGCGAACCCCGATGGAGGAGGCACAAAAGGAGATCACACAATATCTGGCCACCGCTACGGACAAGACCAGGGCCGCCAAGCTTCTGTTCGTCGGATTGTTCGACACGCTCAATGCGCAGCGGTTCTCGGTCATGAACGGGCTGGAACGCGCTACCCGGAAGCAGCGCGAGGCTGCAGACATGATCCGCTCCGCGACGATCGCGCTGCAGGCGCTGCAGGGCGCTTCTTCCCCGGATCAGCAGAAAGTCAACGAGCTCAGCAACCAATTGACCTGGGAGACGCGTATTTTCGAGGACCGCCGCCGCGTCGTCAAATTCGTGTGCGAGGTACCGACGACGATCGACCAGCGGCTGTTTGCCCTCAGCCGCATCATCCAGCAGGAGATCGAGTAGCGCCGGCCGGCGGTATCGCCGTCGTGCCAATCCACTGGTTCCGCATCATGAGTTGCGGTATCACAAAGCCGTGTGACGACTTTCGTGTCATGTTTTGGGTCGATTGGCGCGTTCTTGTCGCCGAAGCCCCACAAACGGGAGGCCGTCATGAGAATAGCAACGCTGATTCTGGCTGGCTCTGCAGCCGTCACCATGCTCGCGCCCGGGGCACTCGCCCAGCAAGGCGAGCGAGGCATGATCACCAAGATCGACCGCATCCACGGCACGATCGCAATCCAGGCGCAACAAAGCGGCACGGTGGGATCGAGCAACAGCGGCCCGCTGCAGGAGTTCAGCGTCAAGGATAGCCGCATGCTCGAGAACCTCCATGCTGGGGACAGGGTGACGTTTTCGGCCACGGGTAGCGGCGGCATGAAGACCATCACGGAAATCAAGAAGTAGTTGCGCGACGAGTAGGACGCGACGGGGCGATTGCTAGACGTCGCCTACTTCTTCTCACCGGGGTGCGGCTCGGGCTGCGCTTGCGTCGTCGGCAGGTCGGCCCGCTCCCAGCCGTCGGTGCCTTCCGGATACCAGGCCACGTTGCGATAGCCGTAAGACAATGCCCGCTTGGCCGCATTCCACGCCATCCAGCAATCGGCCTGGCAGTAGATCACGAGCAGCGCGGACATGTTGCCGCCGGACGCCCGCGCGAGACCCTGCTTTAGATAGTCTTCCGTCGCTGGGGCAAGCACGCCGTAGCCGGTGTCGGGCAGCCAAACGCTGCGGGGAACATCGAAGCGCGGCTTGTCGCGCCACACCGTACCTGCCGGCAGGTTCTGCGGCCTGGGTGGGCGCGGCAGGACGTCGATGAAGGCGCCGGACTTGTCGCGCCAGATGGCCTCGGCTTCGGCCGTTGAAAGCACGCGGGCGCCCGCAAGGGTCGCCGGCACCGGAGCGCGATAATTGTCGGTACGGTAGCCCTGGGGCTCCGGGACGTTCTGCTGCGCTAACGACGGAGCCGAGAGCGCGAGAGCGAGAAGGGTCGAACTCGCGAAGTGACGTTTCATGGCGACTTTGTCGCCGCCTCTGCACCGATCGGCCGATCATTCTCGTCGAGCAGGGGAACGCCGAAGTCGAGCAGGATCTTGTTGATGGCCGGCTGGTTTTCCTGAATCAGCTGGTTGAGCTGCCGCTTCCAGTTCTGGTCGGCGGGGCGCACCCCCATGCCGATGCGATAGACCAGATGCGGCCCCTTTGTCTCCTTGACCAGCGGCGTGACTTGCAGCGGCTGGCTTGCGTTCTTGGCGTAGAATCCGGCCATCGGACCCCACAGGACGGCGGCGTCGATCGTGCCTGACGTCAGGTCCTTGATCATTGCCTCGGCCGAGGAGGCGATACGGGTGTCGATCATCAGCGGATAGGGCTTGGCGTTCGCCATCAGGCCGGCGGCCGCCATATTGGTCGCTGGCGGGGTGCCGGCGACGATTCCGATGTGCTTGCCCTTTAACCGCTCGTCTTCCAGCGTCGTCACATCCTCAAGGCCGCTGCCCTGCCTCGCGATCAGAGCATAGGCCGTTCGGTAATACGGATTGGTTCCCTGCACCAGATCGCCGCCTTGAGGAAAGCCCATGATCACGTCGCAGCGGTGCGCGCCGAGCGTCATGCGAACGAAGCCGGTTGCCTGCGGGAAGTAGACGTAGTCGAGCTTCTTGTGAAGCTTGTCGGCAAACAGCTCCGCCAGCTTGTTTTCGAAGCCTTCGCCTTTCTCGTTGGAGAACGGCAGGTTGCGCGGATCGGCACAGACCCTGAAGACCTTCGGGTCCACCAGTTCGAACGACAGATCGCCGCTGTCGCTCGTCTGCGCCCGGGCCCACTCGCGATCCACAAGCATCGCTGCCGCCGTAAGAGCGGCGACAATCAAGAACCGGCGTCGTAGCTTGCTCTTTGTCATCGAAGGTCGATCCGGCCTGACGAACTTCAAGATAGTCAAAACCCTATGCGCCTCAATTGTGGCCAGTAGCACAAATAATGTTCACCATGCCTCGTTCCGCATGTTGCGACGCAACCTGATCGCCATCGAACATCTCTCCCGAAAGGCAAGACGAAAGGCATGGTCCGGCTCGCTTCGATTGCGATCTTCCTCGCCCTGCTCTGCGCATCCACCTCCGCGCAGGCGCAGCAACAAGCACTGGCCGTAACCGAGATCGCTCCCGGCGTCTTCGTCCATGAGGGCGTGACGGCGTTGATGACGCGCGAGAACGAAGGTGCTATCGCCAACGTCGGATTCATCATCGGCGACAGCGGGGTCGCCGTGATCGATACGGGGGGAAGCGTCCGCGAAGGCGAGCGGTTGCTAGCGGCCATTCGCGCCCGCACCGATGAGCCGATCCGTTACGTCATCAACACCCACGCCCATCCGGATCACGTGTTCGGTAACGCCGCCTTTGCGCACGAGGGAACCCTCTTCGTCGGCCACAGCAACTGCCCGCGCGCTCTCGCCACCCGCGGGCAGTTCTACATCGACAATTTCCGCCGGATCATGGGCCATGAGCTGATCAATCCCGTGCGGCTCATGGCCGCGACCGTGCTGGTCGACGGCACGCTCACGCTCGACCTGGGTTCACGGGCGCTTGTCCTGCGGGCCTGGCCAACCGCGCACAGCGACAACGATCTCACCGTCCTGGATGTGAAGAGTGGAACCCTCTTTGCCGGTGACCTCGTGTTCCTGAGGCATGTTCCGGTGCTCGACGGCAGTCTCCGTGGCTGGCTGAAGGCGCTGGACGAACTCTCCGCGATATCCGCGCAGCGTGTCGTTCCCGGTCATGGGCACGTAAGCGAATGGCCCGCAGCGCTCGCCGACGAGCGCCGCTATCTCCAGACCCTCCTATCCGACGTCCGCACGCTTTTCGCACGCGGTAGGCCGATCGCTGAGGCGGCCCGACAAGCAGCATCCTCGGAGCGCTCGCACTGGGAACTTTTCGACGACTACAACGCGCGCAACGCAACAGCCGCATTCTCCGAAATTGAATGGGAATAGCATACTGCATCGCCTATAGTGCGGCCGTTTCTTCCATCGTCGCGAGGAGAGTGCGCCCATGTTCAGAGCCTGCTTTCGCCTGCTCTGCACCGCCATGCTGAGCGTTATGCTCGGGACGCATCTCGCGCGCGCGGACAATACGGACGGTTACGATCCCTGGCCCGGCCTGGTGCAGGACATCTTCAATAATCGCCCGATGAATGACGGCGGCGGAGTCATCGCCATCGAAATGCCGTACCGCGCCGAGGATGCCGCGATCGTCCCGGTGAAACTCAGGACCACACTTTCACCCGACGATAGCCGCAGCGTCCGCACCATCACGCTCGTCATCGACCGGAACCCCGCGCCGATGGCGGCGAAGTTCGAATTGGGCCGAGACGCCAACGTCACGGAAATCTCAACCCGCGTACGGGTCAACAGCTACACCGACGTCCACGCGGTGGCCGAGCTGAGCGACGGCAAGCTCTATGTGGTCAAGACCTACGTCAAGGCATCCGGCGGATGCTCGGCACCGGCGGCCAAGAACGTGGAAGAGGCGAAGAACAGGCTTGGCCAGATGCGTTTCCGGCAGTTTGCAACGTCCGACCAGGACCGCGCGAAGGGCGTGCGAGAGGCCCAGATCATGATCGGCCATCCCAACAATTCCGGCCTGCAGATGGACCAGCTCACCCAGTTGTACATTCCGGCATTCTTCGTCGACCAGCTCAAGCTCTGGCAAGACGACAGCCTGGTGCTGGCGATGGAAGGCGGGATTTCCATCTCGGAGGATCCCAACCTCCGCTTCACATATGTGTCAAACGGCGCCAAGCGCTTTCGCGCCGAGGCCAGGGATACCGACGGGCACGTCTTCCGGAACGAGTGGGACATCGACAAGCCGGGCATCTGAAGCCGCGCCGGCGACGGCAGGCAGCGGACGCAGTCTCAGAAGCACCTCACCTCGGCTTCGGCCTGCGCCCGCCGCAACTCGTTGACGGCGCTCGTCGCCTGCTCGGACGTGCGAAACTGCGCACCCATATCCCCGCGCACCTGTGCCATGCTGAGCACGGTTTCCGCAGTGACATAGCGGTCGTACGGCATCAGCGAAGCAATCACGTCGATCGAACAGGAACAGTGCTCGATCGCCTGCCGGGTCTCCCCGTTCGCCTTCAGGCAGCCGAACACGTATTCCGCGCGCGCAGCGGTAGGATAGTCATTGATCTCGTCGGCCCGCACGAGACACATTGGAGACATCAACAGCAACACGGCGACAATTGGCCGTACCGGTCCGGGAAGCTTCACGGCGGTCCTCCCACTGGCATGGACTGAAACTATGCTATGAGTACATGGCTGAAAAGAAGACGCTCGAGGAAACGGCTCAAGAAATCATGATTGTGAATGCTCGCACGATGGCGGCTGCAGCTCTGCTTGTGGTGGCGCACATTGCGACGTGCCACGCCGCGGACACCATACGCCTTGCAGTGCAAAAAACCGGGACCGCCGCCTGGGAACTTGCCGTTGTACGCGCCCATGGGCTCGACAAGCGGGCCAACCTCGCGCTTGAGGTGATCGAGCTTGCGAGCCCCGAGTCCGGCAAGATTGCGCTGCGCGCGGGCACAGCCGACGTCATGATTTCCGACTGGCTATGGGTCTCGCGCGAGCGTGCGCTTGGCGCCAAGCTGACGTTCTACCCCTATTCGAGCGCGCTCGGTGCCATCATGGTCCCGGCATCCTCGCCGATTAAGACTCTGGCGGATCTCAAGGGTCGCAAGCTCGCAATCGCCGGTGGACCGATCGACAAGAGCTGGCTGCTGCTCCAGGCGCGCGCGAAGCAGGAGGGAATTGACCTCAAGTCGCAAGCGACGATCGTCTATGGCGCCCCGCCGCTGTTGGCTGCAAAGACCCTCGACGGCGAGATGGATGCAAACCTCAATTACTGGAATTTCTGCGCCGCGCTGGAAGCCAAGGGATTCCGCCGTCTCGTGAGCATCGAAGACATCCTGCCCCAGCTCGGCGCCAAGGGCCGCACCGCGATGATTGGTTATGCCTTCGACGAGACCTGGGCCGCCGCCAATCGCGACGTGGTCGCCCGCTTCATCGCGATGACGCGGCAGGCGAAGGAGATCCTGGCGAGTTCGGATGCGGAGTGGGACAGGATCGCGCCGCTGACCGGAACTGTCGACCCGCCAACGCTGAAGGCCTATCGCGACCGCTACCGCGAGGGAATTCCGCGCCGACCGGTCGAGGAGGAAGAGGCCGATGCGCGCGTCCTCTATCGTGTGCTCGCCTCGGTCGGAGGCCGCGAACTCGTCGGGTCAGCACCAGAGCTCGATGCCGGCACGTTCTATCGCGCGCCGCCCCGAGAGTAGAGCCGCCGATTTGAGATTCCTGCACTGGCCGGGCAAGGGTGCGGCGACATGATCCGAACTTTCGCAAGGGAACACTAGCGTGCTGCGTCTCCTGTCGTTTGTCTCGTTTCTCGCGATCTGGTGGGTCGCGGCGGCTTACGCGGACGGCACGAAATTGCCCTCCCCTCCCGCAGTGCTCGACGTCCTGCTCGCCGAAGCCCGATCCGGCGAGCTGTTCCTCCATCTCGGTGCCACGCTTGCTCGCGTCGCCCTCGCCTTTGCGCTGGCAATGACGCTGGGCGGTGCCATCGGCTATCTGATGGGCCGCGTCAGGCTTGCCAATCGCCTCGGCGATCCCTGGCTGATCCTGCTGCTGAATCTGCCGGCGCTTGTCGTGATCGTGCTCGCTTATATCTGGGCGGGGCTGACCGAGGTTGCGGCGATCGCCGCGATTGCGATCAACAAGCTTCCGACCGCGGTGGTCACCCTGCGCGAGGGTACGCGGGCGCTCGACCGCTCGCTCGACGAAATGGCGACCGTATTTGCGATGTCGCGCTGGCGGACCTTCCGGCACGTGATATTGCCGCAACTTGCTCCTTACGTTGCCGCGGCCGCACGTTCCGGACTTTCGCTGGTCTGGAAAATCGTGCTGGTCGCCGAACTGCTCGGGCGCCCCAACGGCGTCGGCTTCGAGATCGGCGTGGCGTTTCAGCTGTTCGATACCCCGCTGTTGCTTGCCTATTCGCTGACCTTCGCGGCGGTGGTCCTTATTATAGAAACTCTGCTCGTGCAGCCGTTCGAAGCGCGGGCATCCCGGTGGCGACCCCGTGCAGCTTGATGTCGACATCACAGGCAAGACGTTCCAGAACGCCGCAGGCGAGCGCCACGAGGTGCTCACGGGACTCAAGTTCTCGCTGCAGTCCGGGCAGGTCGCGGTGTTCTTTGGCCCGTCCGGCTGCGGCAAGAGCACCATGCTGCGGATCCTTCTCGGCCTCGACCACGATTTTCAGGGCCATGTTACGCGGCCTGCGAAGGCCCGCGCCGGCATGGTGTTTCAGGAGCCGCGCCTGCTGCCATGGCGATCGGTCGAAGAAAACGTCCGGCTGGCCGCCCCTGACATCGACGAGACCAAGCTTTCGGCGCTGTTCAAGTTGCTCGAGCTCGATGCCCATCGCAGCCACTACCCCGGCGAGCTGTCGCTCGGTCTCGCCCGGCGTGTGGCTCTGGCCCGCGCGTTTGCGGTCGAGCCGGACATCCTTGTCCTGGACGAACCGCTGGCTTCGCTCGATGACGCTCTTGCCAACAGGCTGCGCGAGGAAATCGCGATGTTGGTCAGCAGCCGCACCATGATCACGCTCCTCGTAACCCACAATCTGGACGATGCGGTTCGTCTCGCCGATCGCGTGTTTCTGCTGTCGGCTCGACCGGCTCGAATTCTGGCCGACCTGCCGGTACGCACGCCGCGCCACGCGCGTGGCGACGCGGAGATTGCGGCGATCAAGGCAAGTATCCTGCGGCGGGCCAGCATTGCGGTCGCCGATCGAAGTGTTTCATAGCCATGCGCGACAGGCGCATGCTAGAATGCGATTGACGATGATGCGGACGATTGCCTTAGCAACGCTCAGCCTCGGTCTTGTCGCAGTGACGGCGACCGCGCAGGACATGATGCGCGACGTCGATCTTTCATCGCCCGATATGGTCTCGGCGGAAATGTCGCGCAGCGACGTCGAGGCCGCGCTTGCCGGGGCGACCGTCGCCTCGCCCGCCGATTTCACCAGAAAAAGGTTGTCAGGCCTCGACCTCTCCGGGCTCGACCTCTCCAATGCGATATTCCGCGCGGCGCGGCTCAACAAGACGAAGCTCGTCGGCGCGAAGCTCGATCATGCGATCCTTGACCAGGCATGGCTGCTGGATGCAGACCTGACGGGGGCAAGCCTGAAAGGCGCCAGCCTGTTCGCCTCGCAGATGGCGCGCAGCCGCCTGGACCGCGCCGATCTTTCACGAGCGCGGATCGCAGCTGACCTTACCGGCGCGAGTCTCGTGGGAGCCTCGATCGCAGGCGCAAATCTCAGCGCCGACATGCGCAACCAGTCGATGGGCCTGATGCGGGCCGTTCTGAGATCCGCGAAGCTGGAGCGGATCGACGCACGCAACGCTGATCTCTCTCGCGTCGACCTCGAGTTCGCCTTTCTCAGGGGAGCCGATCTGACCGGCGCTTCCCTCAGGAACGCCCAGCTCGGTGGCGCCGACCTGACCGGCGCAACAATCGCCGAGGCCGATTTCGACGGCGCCGATGTCGCCTCGCTGAAGCTTGTTGCCCCGATCGGCCTCGACCGGGCCAGGAATCTCGATAAGGCGAAAAACCGCGACCGTCTGATAAAGCAATGACGGCGTTCTCGTCCGGAGGACGACTCGATGCGACGGATTATGGCCATAGCGGCGCTGCTTGCCGCCCCCGGCGATCTCTCCGCTCAGGGAAAGGGCATCCGCCTGTGGAATCTCACATCTTCGACGATTTCAGGCTTTCAGCTTTCACCGAGCGGAAAGAACGCCTGGGGACCCAACCAGACCCTGAACGACAAGGACAAGGAGGTCGACCACGACGAGCGCCTGCGCATCACCGCGATCGAAACCGGGGCGCTACGATGCCAGGGTGTCCTATCCGAACTCACGCCAGTGCCTGGTCCGAGATATCGAAATCAAGGCGGATGCGGTGTTTTCAATCGCCGACAAGGACTTGAAGGACTGCACCAACTAGCTTGCAGCGATTTCGCACACCACGCTCCAACCGGGGTGATTTTGCTCAACCGGATGATTTTGCGTGGCCATTATCAACCCTGTCATTGGTGTGCGGGTATTCGCACCGCCATTTGACGGCAGTCCACTTCGGATGCTCCCCCACCCACTGCGCGATATGGGGCGGGGCAGCCATGGCGCACTGGCGCAGCGAACCGTTGAAGGATAAGACCAGATGCGTGTCCTCGCATTGGGCCGGCGCGAGCACGGCGCATACCGTCACGATCAGGTTGACAGAATTCATGCGTGATATCCTCGCAATAGGCATTCAAAGTAGCACACGGGTTACGCTTTGCCGTAGGGCGAAGTTTCAGAAGCGCAGGAAAAAAGTGCGGCCCGGCAGCTCCCCGGCCACGTCCACTGAGCCATTTGGCGCTAGAAATTGACCCCGAAGACCAGCCGGGCCTGATGTCGTTCGAAATTCACGAGATCGAGAGCCGCGTTCGATCCCGCGGGCCGTCCCCACGCCTGCACACTCCACGTCGCCGTCAGGCGCGAGTGGTTCGATAATTGGAAGTAAGTCGTCGGGCCAACGAACAGCGCCTGCCCGGCAAATTCGTCCAGGCCTACTCCTTCATAATGTCTGAAGTAACGTACTTCACCGCCGACAAGAACGCCCGGCGTTACGCGGATCATCGCGCCAACTGCCGCCCCGACGAGAGATTCGTATTGCGCCGTTCCCGTTTCGACAACGCGCGTCCACTCCGGCTGATAAGTCAGGTTGAAAGCCGCGACGACGTTCGGAACCAGTTCCCGATCCAACGCGAGCGTGAATTCCGTCCCGTAGCTTCGAACCCTGGCTCCGCTGACAGCACCCACACGACTGACGTTGCTCTCTGCCGCGAAGGTCAGGCCGAAAGGCGCAGTATCACGTTCCATAAACCGGTAGCGGAGTTCGAGGGAGAGGCCCTGCCAGGCAAGTTGGCGACGATCCTCAATACCCGGAACCCCGTTGATATCGTGCCGCGCAAAAGCGGTTCCAACCTCGACGCGGAAGTTGGGTATCGGCACGAACTCCAATTCCAGTTGCTGGCCGATCGTTCGATATTTTCCATTATTCTTGCCGAAGCGCCCCGTCGTTTCGCTCTGGAATTCGCGCTCCCCGCGGCTTCCGACGTCGGTCCCGATCATAAAGCCGAACAGATGCTCGGTATCGAACCCCGTATCCCCGGCATGGCCGCAAGCTGGAAACAGCACGGACGCGAACGCAACTGCCGCCAGCGATTTCGTCACGCGCTCAAGCATTCGCGCTCCGCAGCAGCAGAGGAATGAGCAGGTATCGCCGGGCAAGAAGCCCTGGCGAACTGCAGGATGCGACAGAAGCCGCGCGCTTCACGGCCCGCAATCGTGAAATTCAGAAAGGAATGAATGTTCTCGCGCAGGTTGGGAACGCGCACGAAGGAGTGCTGCCTCGGCTCCGGCAGCTGCGCATGCCGAAGCCGGGGCAGATCGCGGCGATTATTTGCGCGCTGCGCAGGCGTACATGTTGATTTCCATGCCCACGGGCACTTCGACGATCTTTGGTGTTCTCCAGGTCATTCGGGTCTCCCTAGCTGAGCGCACCATCGCGCATGTCCAACCGTAAGACTGCATCCTGCTCTACGCAAGTGGCGCTCTCGCCTTGTGCGATGCACCGCGGAAATCAGCAGCCATCATCCGCCATCTTCTCGCCCGGCTTGGCTCCTTGGGCCTGCTGGGCAGCCGTAGGCTGACCCTGCATTTGCTTCTGCGCGTCCTGCGAGGACGTTGCCGTGGCATCGCTGGCGCGATTCATCGTGCTGGTGGGCGGATGCTCGCTGCTGCTGCTTCCTGCAGCTCCAGTGGTCTGCTGATTGTAACCGACCGTTGGTCCGGAACCCGCATCCCGTTCGCTGGCGGCGCGGCCCGTGGTGTCACACGGTCCGGCGAAAGCGCTGCCGATGCTCCAGGCGAGAATCGTGCACCCGGCCATCACTACTCGTCTCTTGCTCATTTCGCCTCTCCTTTCCTCCTGAGGCCTCCTGCGCTTGGCACAGGACACAGCGGGCAACCTGCGCGCAGGCCGCAGGTTCCGGGTGGCGAAATGAAATTCGAAGATATCAAATCAGATGGCGCACGCCCCAACGCATCTCGACGATCCCAGGGAGCGACCCATGAAAACGCATAAACTGCTGCTTGAGGTTCTCTTGTTTGTCTTCGGCTGCACAGCGCAGGCTGCAGCACAGGAAGGACCGATACTGGGTGCCGCGCCGGGGACCTCCATTCCCGCGCTGACAGGCAAGGAGCGGCTTGGCCCAAAATGGACCGACGAGCAACGAACCGACAACTGCAACGTCCCGATCGACAAACGTGGAGCCAAGGCCCGACCCCGGCAGCTGTCAGCGTGTCCCGGCGAACTGAATCTAGAGACGCGAAAAGGCGCAACAAACTGACGCGCGATCGAAGATCGCAAGACTCCCAAAGGACTTACCGAAACGAGTGGCCGCTCGCGTGCTGAACAAGCCCCTGCCGGGCAGGTTCTACTTTCGTATTGACGGTTTTGGGTTTCCGGCAGAGTGTTGAGACGCAGCGTCAAGATAGGCGCGCATATTGGGAGGATCGGATGAAACGCGTTGCGCTGGCCGCAGGCCTTGCGATTCTTGCATCACATTTTGCATCACATGGAGTGAATGCCCAGACCAATGAACAGTTGGTCAAAGGCGCGACCGACACATCAAACGTTTTGAATTATGGGATGGGCTACGATCTGCAGCGCTTCAGCTCGCTGAAGCAAATCAACAAGGAAACCGTCAAGAATCTCGTCCCGGTCTGGAACTACAGCTTCGCCGATGATCGCAGCGAAGAGTCGCAACCCATTGTTTATCAGGGGGTTATTTACGTCACGACGCATTCGGCGACGATGGCGGTCGACGCCAAGACCGGCAAGCAGATCTGGAAGACCAAGGTCGAGTATCCGCCGGAGACGCCCCGGATCGTCTGCTGCGGCATCATCAATCGCGGCGTCGCACTGTACGACGGCAAGGTCTTCCGCACCACGCTGGACGCCAATGTGATCGCGCTCGACGCCAAGACCGGCAAGGAATTGTGGCGCTCCAAGGCGGGCGACATCAAGGAAGGCTATTCGATGACGGTAGCCCCGCTGGTTGCCGACGGGGTCGTGATAACCGGCATCTCGGGTGCAGAGTTCGGCATCCGCGGCTTCATCGATGGTTGGGATCCGGCCACCGGCAAGCATCTGTGGCGTACGCACACGATCCCGAGCCCGGACGAGCCCGGCGGCGACACCTGGAAGGGTGACACCTGGAAGCTGGGCGGCGGGTCGACTTGGATCACCGGCTCCTACGATCCGGACCTGAAGACGGTGTATTGGGGCGTCGGCAACCCCGGACCGTTCAATTCGGCGGTTCGTCCCGGCGACAATCTCTACACCTGCTCGGTGCTGGCGCTCGATCCGAAGAGCGGCAAGATCAAGTGGCACTTCCAGTTCTCGCCGAACAATCCGTTCGACTATGACGCGGTCGCCGAGATGGTCCTCGCCGACATGAACATCGAAGGCAAGCCGACCAAGGCATTGATGAACGCCAACCGCAACGGCTTCTTCTATGTGCTCGATCGCACCAACGGGAAGCTGCTCGCGGCCAACCCTTACGTGAAGGTCAACTGGGCGACCGGCATCGACATGAAGACGGGCCGGCCGATCGAGACCGAGGTCAGCAAGGAAGCGCGCGAGGGCAAGAAGGTCACGGTCTATCCGTCGATCCTCGGCGGCAAGAACTGGGAACCGATGTCGTTCAACCCTCAGACCGGCCTCGCCTATGCCAACACGCTCGCGTTCGGCGGCCGCTACAAGACCGTGCCTGCCGTCTACAAGGCCGGCGAATGGTATCTCGGCATGGACCTGAGCGATCTCTGGGAGTGGGGCACCGGACCGCGCGGCCATCTCAAGGCGATCGATCCGATGACGGGCAAGGCGAAGTGGGAAGAGCCGAGTGATATTCCGCGCTTCTCGGGCGTGCTGTCGACTGCCGGCGGCGTCGTGTTCACTGGACAGCTGACCGGCGAGTTCGAAGCCTTCGACGCCGACACCGGCAAGACGCTCTGGCAGTTCCAGACCGGCTCGGGCATCGAGGGGCAACCCGTGACGTGGCAGCAGGATGGCGTGCAGTACGTCGCGGTGACCAGCGGCTATGGCGGCGTCTACTCCCTGTTCTCGGGCGACGAGCGGTTGGCCAACGTGCCGCCGGGTGGCTCGCTGTGGGTGTTCGCGCTCAAGCAATAACTGCAGGTCAGCCGTGCTCAAGAAGCCGAATATCAGGAAGACGGCGGCGATTCTCGCCGCTGTCGCGGTAGCGGCCGTCGCGCAGGTCGCGACGGCTCGCTCCGATGACACACAACAGGATGCCGCAGGCAATCAGATCCTGATCGATCAGGGCAAGACCACCTACGCGGAAAAATGTTCGCACTGCCACGGTCCAAACATGGTCAACTCCGGCACGATCACGCCCGACCTGCGCACGTTCCCGAACGACAAGACCCGGTTTGTCACCACGGTGAAGCAAGGCAAGAACGGCAGGATGCCGCCCTGGGGGGATCTCCTGAACGATGAAAAGATCGCGGAGCTTTGGGCCTACATATCGAGCCGGAGGAAACCATGAAGAGCGGCCGCGCGGCGTTCGCGTCGGCGCTTCTCCTTGCGGCCTCGGTAGTGACTGCCGCACGCGCGTCCGAGGATCCGTTGAGGATCTGCCTTGACCAGGATCTCCCGCCACTTTCCGCACATCAACGCGGCAAGCCGGACACCGGCTTCGACGTCGCGCTCGCCCGCGCGATCGCGGATCGCCTGGGCAGGCCGCTCAGGATCCAATGGTTTGAAAGCGAACTCGACGAGGACTCAAGCCCAGCGCTTGAAGTCAACGCCCTTCTTTCCGATGGACGCTGCTCGCTTGTCGGCGGCTATGCCCTGACCAAGGACTCCCTTGCCGTTCCCGGCGCAAAGACAGCAAAGCTTCCCGGATTCGAGGGCGCCACCCGGGACGATCGCCGCCGGCGCATCTCGATCGGCGTGCTGGCGCCGAGCCAGCCCTACATCTACTCGCCTCTCACCGTCGTCCTCGGCCCCAGGGCGCGCGAGCGCAAGATTACCGGGATCGGCGACCTTGCCGGGCTGCGACTCGTGATCGAAAGCGGCACGCTTGGCGACGCGATCCTGATGACGTTCGACAAGGGGCGCTTGATCGACAGCGTCACCCACCTGGTTCCCGGCCGGAACGATCTGCTTGGCGCGCTGAATCGCGGCGATTTCGACGCGACGCTGCTCGACTTGCGGCGGTTCGACGCATATCGCGCCACGCACCCGGAGACCGGCCTTACAGGCTCGGGATATTATTATCCTGTCGGAGCCAACCGCGGCTACGTGGGGCTGGCCAGCAACTCGGAGCTCCTTGCCGCGGTGAACAAGGCGCTCTCGGAGCTCCAGGCGGAAGGCACACTGGCCGCACTCGGCAAGTCGACCGGGCTTACCTACCTTCCTCCCCGCGAACCGGCCGTGCTCGGCGAAATCTGGATGAACATCATTCAGAAATAGCCGCAAAGTCTTCGGGGCTGGTTGCTGCGGCTCGCGCGGCGCTGATCTGGGATTTAGCGCGCGGCTGTCGGCAGGCTGGGGTGCTGCGCCTTGTGAATGGACGACGGCACCACGCCGAAATACTTCCGGAACACGCGGCTGAAATGCGAAGAGCTCGAAAAGCCCCATGAGAACGCCACGTCGGTGATCGTCTTTCCGGCGTGCATCTCCAGTTCTTGCCGGCAGTTCTGCAGCCTCGCCTGCCAGATGTAATCGCTCACCGTCGTGCCGCGTTCGCTGAACAGCATGTGCAAGTAACGCTTGGAGCAGCCGAGCTCCGCCGAGATTTGGTCGATGCAGAGGTCCGGATCACGCAAATGCTCGCGGATGAAGAATTGCGCCCGCACATACATGGCCTCAGGCCCGGAGCAATCGACGATTGTGTCCGCTTCGCGGAGCGGCAACAGCAACAAATCGATCAGCGTGTCGGCGACGCCCGCGGCACTGTTGGGCGACAGCTTCGCGGCCTCATCAAATGCCGCGTGCACGAAGTCGTGGGCGATGCGGCCCGTGCCGGTGCGCGCCGAGAGCTTGCACGCCGACATCTTGTGGAAGCGGAAGCCGCGTTCGTGCAGCAATTCCTTCGGAACGATCACGACTTCGTGCCGCGTAAAAGCGGGGCTGACGATCGTGTGCGGGCAAGATACGTCATAGGCAAGACAGTCGCCAGGCGTCAGCTCGATGTGGCGACCGTCCTGCTCAAAATACGAAACGCCGTAGGTCTGGAACAGGATCTTTACGAAGGGATGATCGCTGAGCCCTGACGATGAAGTCGTATGCGCAATGCGATGCTGGCTGACCTCGATCTGGCAGAGCTTCAGTCGGGACACGCCCGTGTGGTTAATTCGCCCTTCAAGCGAGGACGCCTCGAGCGGATCGACGTCGAACTTGCCGCAAAGATCGGTCAAGGCATCGATCCAGCACTGGATCTGCTGCTTCGATGTCATTCCGGAAGTGCTGAGCGAACAAATTCTATCGGCCATGATCCGTACCATCGTGGTCGTCGTCGCGCCACCTCAGGTCACATGGATCTACTTTTCCTTTGAATTGAGGCGATCTTTGGAGCGAGGCCCTGCTCCTAGATCTACAATCCTCCGCCTTACTCTTCGTCCCGTCAAGCCGGAACCGGAATACGCCCCGCTTACCGCTTCGCACAACGAGCGCGACGGAACCCGCTGAATTCGCTCGCATCGTGAAAAATTTGATCGGGCTTCGCTGTCGAGCAAAGCTGCTTCTCTCTTGGGCAAGTTTCCCTCCGCTGAACCGGCTACGCAATGGCTCAAACAAGAACAAGCGGACCGGTTCACGCGTCCCGCAGCTCACATCGGGAGGAGGAAATCGCACGGCACCGTTCTGGTCCCTCGAAGAGACCATTTGCATGGGCAATCCACCAGGCGATCGAGCACGGTGGGAGCTCGCGAACAACAAACAAGACCTAGGAGGAAACACAATGCGCAAGGTGCTTTTAGCAACCTGTCTTGGCTCTGTGGCGGCGTTTGCCGCCGGCGGCGCGTCAGCCAATGACGAGCTGATCAAGATGTCGCAGAACCCGAAGGACTGGGTGATGCCGACCGGCGACTACGCCAACACCCGCTACTCCAAGCTCAACCAGATCAACGCGTCCAATGTCGGCAAGCTCCAGGTCGCCTGGACGTTCTCGACCGGCGTTCTGCGCGGCCACGAGGGCGGACCGCTGGTCATCGGCAACATGATGTACGTCCACACGCCGTTCCCGAACAAGGTCTATGCGCTTGACCTTTCCCAGGACCACAAGATCGTCTGGAAGTACGAGCCGAAGCAGGACCCGAACGTCATCCCGGTGATGTGCTGCGACACGGTCAATCGCGGTCTTGCCTATGGCGACGGCAAGATCTTCCTGCATCAGGCCGACACCACGCTGGTCGCACTCGATGCCAAGACCGGCAAGGTCGAGTGGACCGCCACCAACGGCGATCCCAGCAAGGGCGAGACCGGAACCTCGGTACCTTACGTGATCAAGGACAAGGTCCTGGTCGGCATTTCCGGCGGCGAGTTCGGCGTGCACTGCCATGTGACAGCCTATGACCTGAAATCGGGCAAGCAGGTTTGGCGCGCTTACTCGCAAGGGCCGGACGACCAGCTCAAGTTCGACCCCGAAAAGACGATGTCGCTGGGCAAACCGGTCGGCAAGGATTCCAGTCTGAAAACCTGGCAAGGCGATCAATGGAAGACCGGCGGCGGCTGCACATGGGGCTGGATGTCCTATGACCCGCAGCTCGACCTCGTCTATTACGGCTCCGGCAATCCTTCAACCTGGAACCCGAAGCAGCGTCCGGGTGACAACAAGTGGTCGATGACCGTTTTCGCGCGCGATCCCGACGACGGGATGGCCCGCTGGGTATATCAAATGACGCCGCATGACGAATGGGACTTTGACGGCGTCAACGAGATGATCCTTTCCGATCAGTCGATCAATGGTCAGCCTCGCAAGCTCTTGACCCACTTCGACCGTAACGGCCTGGCCTACACCATGGATCGCACCAACGGCGAGTTGCTGGTCGCCGAGAAGTACGATCCCAAGGTCAACTGGACCACCGGCGTCGACATGAACAAGAGCTCGCCGACCTTCGGTCGTCCGAAGGTCGTCGATCAGTATTCGACCGACAAGCAGGGCGAAGACGTCAACGTGAAGGGCATCTGTCCTGCCGCGCTCGGCACCAAGGATCAGCAGCCGGCAGCCTACTCTCCGGATACTCAGCTGTTCTACGTTCCGACCAACCACGTCTGCATGGACTACGAGCCGTTCAGGGTGAGCTACACCGCGGGCCAGCCGTACGTGGGTGCGACGCTCTCGATGTATCCGCCTCCCGGTGAAAGCCACATGGGCAACTTCATCGCCTGGGACGGCAAGACCGGCAAGATCGTCTGGTCGAACAAGGAGCAGTTCTCGGTCTGGTCGGGTGCGCTTGCCACGGCTGGCGGCGTGGTGTTCTACGGAACGCTCGAAGGCTACCTGAAAGCGGTCGACGCCAAGTCCGGCAAGGAGCTCTACAGGTTCAAGACTCCCTCCGGCATCATCGGAAACGTCACCACCTACGAACAGGACGGCAAGCAGTACGTGGCGGTGTTGTCCGGTGTCGGTGGCTGGGCAGGCATCGGCCTCGCCGCGGGCCTGACCGATCCGACAGCAGGACTCGGCGCGGTCGGCGGCTATGCGGCGCTGAGCAACTACACGGCGCTCGGCGGCACACTCACGGTCTTCGCCCTGCCGCAGTAAAGCACAAAGAACTCGTTCCGGCGCGTGACATCGCTGCCACGCGCCGGGCCCACATCGGATGCCCGAGGACAAGAGCTTGCTCAGAATCAAATTTGCGGCTGCTGCGATCATCTTCGTAGCGGTCGGAGGAATTGCCTTCGCGACAGGTCCCGTCGACCCGACGGCGGTCAAGAACGAGGATGGCAAATATCTCGATAAGGAAGGAAACCCCACCTACAAGATCTCGGCCGATGGCATTGTGGATTGGTACACCTATTCCGGATTCCGCCGTTACCACTCGGATTGCCATGTCTGCCACGGTCCCGACGGCATGGGATCAACCTACGCGCCTGCGCTCAAGGACTCGTTGAAGACCATGAGCTACGGCGATTTTCTCAACGTCGTCGCGAGCGGTCGCAAGAACGTCAGCACCGCTTCGGAGAACGTCATGCCGGCCTTTGGGGACCATCCAAACGTCGCCTGCTACATGGATGACCTCTACATCTACCTCCGTGCCCGCGCCAACGACGCATTGGGCCGCGGACGCCCCGCCAAACGTGAGGAAAAGCCTGAAGCCTATATCGCGGCGGAGAATGCCTGCATGGGCAAACATTGAATGCACGGAGCGCGCATGACAACATGTCCTACCGTCTTCAAGAGGGAATGAGGAGTTGAAAATGAAGACTCGCGCCGCTGTCGCTTTCGAAGCAAAAAAGCCGCTTGAGATCATCGAAGTTGATCTGGAAGGCCCGAAAGCCGGCGAAGTCCTGGTCGAAATCAAGGCGACCGGTATCTGCCACACCGACGCCTACACACTCGACGGCTTCGACAGCGAAGGCATTTTCCCCTCGATTCTTGGGCATGAGGGCGCCGGTATCGTGCGCGAGATCGGCGCCGGCGTCACCTCGGTGCGACCCGGCGATCACGTCATCCCGCTTTACACTCCCGAATGCCGCCAGTGCAAAAGCTGCCTGAGCCAGAAGACCAATCTCTGCACCGCAATTCGAGCCACGCAGGGTAAGGGAGTAATGCCGGACGGGACCAGCCGCTTCAGCTACAAAGGCAAGCCGATCTACCACTACATGGGTTGCTCGACGTTCTCCAATTTCACCGTGCTGCCCGAGATCGCGGTGGCCAAGATCCGGGAAGATGCGCCCTTCGACAAGAGCTGTTACATCGGCTGCGGCGTGACGACCGGCGTCGGTGCCGTGGTGAACACCGCCAAGGTGACGCCAGGATCGAACGTGGTCGTGTTCGGGCTCGGCGGCATCGGGTTGAACGTCATCCAGGGTGCGAAGATGGTTGGAGCCGACAAGATCATCGGCGTCGACGTCAACGACTCCAAGGAGGAGTGGGGCCGCAAATTCGGCATGACCCACTTTGTCAATCCAAAGAGCGTCACTGGCGACATCGTCCAGCACCTCGTCACCCTGACAGACGGCGGCGCCGACTACACATTCGACTGCACCGGCAACACCACCGTGATGCGCCAGGCGCTCGAATGCTGCCATCGCGGCTGGGGCGTCTCCGTGATCATCGGCGTCGCAGAAGCCGGCAAGGAGATTTCCACCCGCCCGTTCCAGCTTGTGACGGGACGGGTATGGAAAGGCACCGCTTTCGGCGGCGCGCGCGGACGCACCGACGTGCCGAAGATTGTCGATTGGTACATGAACGGAAAGATCCAGATCGATCCGATGATCACCCACGTCCTCAAACTCGAAGAGATCAACAAGGGTTTCGACCTGATGCACGAGGGACAATCGATCCGTTCGGTCGTCGTGTTCTAGATCAAAGTCCAAAAGGAGGATCGACCCATGACTGTTCGTCTACACCCATCGATCGACAACGGCATCAAGCAGGGCACGGGCAATTTTGCCGGCGGCACCCTTGTCTGCAAATGCACGGACAAGCCGGTGAAGGTCGGCATCAAGGGCGACGTCGCGCACAACCACGCCTGCGGCTGTACCAAATGCTGGAAGCCGGAAGGCGCCATCTTTTCTGTCGTAGCCGTGGTCCCGCGCCAGAACGTCACCGTACTCGAGAACGGCGACAAGCTGAAGATCGTCGATCAGTCGGCGACGATCCAGCGCTACGCCTGCACGGGATGCGGCACGCACATGTACGGCCGCATCGAAAACACGGCGCACCCCTTCTACGGCCTGGATTTCATCCACCCCGAACTGTTCCAGGAAGGCGGATCGGCGGCGCCGGGCTTTGCGGCCTTCGTGTCCTCCGTGATCGAGTCCGGCGTGAAGCCGGAGCAGATGGGCGAAATTCGGTCTCGTCTCAAGGAACTCGGGCTCGAGCCGTATGACTGCCTGTCACCGGCCCTGATGGATGCGATTTCCACCCATGTCGCCAAAGCCAAGGCGGCATGACGGCAACAGCGCTCGCGCCGGTGGCGGAGATCGCCGCCGGCGGGCGAATGCCACGGGTTCCAGGGCTGTCTGCGTAAGTAATTGATGTCGTCGATGGACGGCATTGGCGTCAAGCTCCCTCCCAAACTGAGTGCTTCGTCCGCGTGAATGCAGGACGAAGCATTTCTTTTTCCTGCACCCCGCAAGGCAGGGTTCAGCGGTCAGCCTGTTTGTCTGCAGTAAACAGCGTCGGCGCTTGTCCGAGACGAGAAGCTGCGGCCCGCAAACAACAAATTACAACACACCGGGCTGTGATGTCGGCAGGTTCACCGATTCTGCTAGCATCACCGCTTCACATCGGCCGCACGAAGAACAGCTTAAGAAGAGCGAGGGACGAGCATGACCAAGATGAGAATCAACGGCCAGGAGCAGAACTGGGATGGCGATCCGGATCTTCCGCTACTCTGGTTCTTGCGCGACGAGTTGGGCCTGACTGGCACCAAGTACGGGTGCGGTCAGGCCCTGTGCGGCGTGTGCACGGTG
Organism: Bradyrhizobium sp.; assembly: GCF_016213215.1. GTDB lineage: Bacteria > Pseudomonadota > Alphaproteobacteria > Rhizobiales > Xanthobacteraceae > Bradyrhizobium. Next base: position 168,694 of record NZ_JACRAW010000025.1, read on the forward strand.
ATCGTAGACAAGCAAGCCGTACGCTCCTGCGTCACTCCGATGTCTGCGATGTCAGGCCGCGAAGTCACCACCATTGAAGGCCTTCACCCTGCCGGCGATCATCCGGTTCAAAAGGCGTGGCGCCAGCTCAACGTTCCCCAATGCGGCTTCTGCCAGACCGGACAGATCATGCCGCACTGCTGATGGACAATCCCAGGCCATCCCATGACCAGATCCGCGAGGCGATGTCAGGCAACATCTGCCGCTGTGGCTGCTACCAGCGCATCGAAAACGCGGTCCATCTCGCGTCGACGGGGGTGTAGTCATGAACTTCATCGCAAATTCCGGAAAGCTTCGCGGCTTTGAGAAAGCCATGAAGGTTGAGAACGTTTCACGTCGCAGCATCCTGAAAGGACTGGCATTGCGGGAGGCTTCGTGCTCGCCGCCCCCGTGATGCCGCGCCCGAGCTTTGCCTACGAGACCGGCGCGACCCAGATGCCGCACGGCACCGTGGTCGACCCGCGCGTGTTCGTGTCGATCGCCTCCGACGGCATGGTCACCATTCTCGCGCATCGTTCTGAAATGGGTACGGGCGTGCGAACCAGCCTGCCCCTGATCGTCGCCGAAGAGATGGAAGCGGACTGGTCGCGTGTCCGGGTCCAGCAGCCCCCTGGCGACGAAATCAAATACGGCAACCAGGATACGGACGGATCGCGCAGCACGCGGCATTACCTGATGCCGATGCGGCAGATCGGCGCCTCGGCACGCACCATGCTGGAAAAGGCCGCGGCCAAGCGCTGGGGCGTCCCGGCAAACGAGGTCAGGGCCGTCAATCATGAGGTCGTGCACAGTGCCAGTGGACGACGCGTCGGCTTTGGCGATCTCGCCGCGGATGCAGCGAAAGAGTCGGTGCCGAGCATCGAGGGGTTGAAGCTCAAGAATCCCAAGGATTTCCGCTATCTCGGCAAAGGCGAGATCAGCGTGGTCGATGTGCACGACATCACGACGGGCGCGGCGCGCTATGGGGCCGACGTTCGCCTGCCCGGGATGAGATACGCCGTCGTTGCCCGTCCGCCCGTCACCGGCGGCAAGCTGGTGTCGTTCGATCCCACTGCCGCCCTCAAGGTGTCCGGGGTTGAGAAGGTCATGCAGGTCAGGGGATGGCCATGGCCTGCCAAGTTCCAGCCGCTCGGCGGCGTTGCCGTGATCGCACGGAATACCGGGGCGGCGATCAAGGGCCGCGATGCGCTGAAGATCGTCTGGGACGACGGCCCCAACGGCAAATACGACTCGGTCGCCTACAGGGCCGCACTCGAGGAGGCCGCGCGCAAGCCGGGCCTGATCGTACGCAAGGAAGGCGACGTGGATGCCGCCTTGAAGATCGCCGACAAGGTGATTGTTGGCGAATACTATCTGCCGCACCTTGCTCACGTCAGCATGGAGCCGCCGGTCGCGGTGGCTGAGGTCAAGGGCAACAAGGCCGAGATCTGGGCGCCGGTGCAAAGCCCGGGCGGAACGCGCGAAGATGTCGCAAAGACGCTCGGCATTCCCGAAGAGAATGTCACCGTCAACGTTACGCTGCTCGGCGGCGGGTTCGGGCGCAAGTCTAAATGCGATTTCGTCCTGGAAGCCGCCCTGCTCTCGAAGGAACTGGGTACGCCGGTCACGGTGCAATGGACACGCGAAGACGACATCCATAACGGCTTCCTGCACACGGTTTCCGTCGAACGCATCGAGGCCGGCCTCGACGAGAACGGCAAGGTGATCGCATGGCGGCACCGCAGCGTGGCGCCCAGTATCGCCTCCACCTTTGAGGCGGGGGCGGTACACCAGGCCCCCTTCGAACTCGGCATGGGCCTGATCGACATGCCATTCGAGATCGCCAACGTGCAGTGCGAGAACCCTGAAGCCGCAGCGCATACGCGTATCGGCTGGTTCCGGTCGGTCTCGAACATCCCGCGCGCCTTCGCCGTGCAATCCATGGTCGGCGAACTGGCCCATGCGACGGGCCGTGACCAGAAGGAGATGCTGCTCGAGCTGATCGGCTCGCCGAGGACCGTCAATCTCTCCTCGGTAAAGGATCCCTGGAACTATGGCGAGCCCTACGCCAGCTATCCGATCGATACCGCGCGCCTTCGCAAGGTGGTCGAGTTCGTTGCGGATAAGGGCGAATGGGGACGTTCTGTGCCCAAGGGCCACGGGCTCGGCATTGCCGCGCACCGCAGCTTCGTCAGCTATGTCGCCACCATCATCGAGGTCGCGGTCGACGAGAAAGGGAAGATTACGGTGCCGCGGGTCGATACGGCCATCGATTGCGGCACCTACGTGAACCCCGAGCGCATCCAGTCGCAGATCGAGGGCGCCATGATCATGGGCCTCAGTCTCGCCAAATATGGCGAGATCACTTTCAAGGACGGCAAGGTACAGCAGAAGAATTTCGGCGACTTCCCGGTGATTCGGATCGACGAATCTCCTGCCGTGACGAACGTCTATATCGTGTCTCCCGGTCCCGATACGCCACCCAGCGGCGTCGGCGAGCCGGGCCTTCCTCCGTTCGCACCGGCGCTGATCAACGCAATATTCGCGGCGACCGGAAAGCGAATCCGGGCGCTGCCGATCGGCAAGCAATTGGAGACTTGAGGCGGAACGTAAGGCTTTGATTTCCGTTTCATCGATCTGACAGGAGCCAGATCGATGAAAATCAACCCTCGGGCGCTCGCGGTATCGCTGCTGGCGAGCGCCATTCTCGTGAGCGTGCAGGCGGCAACCGCTCAGACCAACCCGCCGCCGGCCACCGCGACTCGGCCGTCCGGTCCTGAGCAGTCCTCGGTTCCGAACGATGCTCCGCCAGCTTCAACGACGAACACCACCGGCCAGGTGACCCAGGATCCGATGGTCAAGCAGATGAACGCCAAGGAAAAGAGCAAGGTCGAGCGCACAGGCAAATAGCAAGAAAAATGCGGCGGACCTTTCCGTCCGCCGCATCCCTTCCACCGGTCCCCAGGTCGCAACCCTGCTATTTCTTCAGCGTGTCCTACGCAAGCTGACGCTGAAACTCAGCCAAAAACAAGGCGGCGAAATGCTTCGTTCGTGACACCTCGCTTTAGGCGCTCGCTTTCATCGAGAGGGTAGATCAGCCCGGCGCATTTCGAAAACGCGAAGCGTCGAGGTCGGCAAGCGCAACTCCTCTCACGCGAGTTCGCCCGCTTCGAACGAAGAAGACCATACCTTAGGATCTGAATATGTGGCGCGGCGACGCGATGCGTCCGGCCTGCGTCGCCGTGGCCATCTCGAAACTATCGGCGATGCGCCTCGCCTTGTCGATGAAGTGCGCGGCTGCCGCCGGCGGACAGACTTCTCGTGCCGTCTTCTCGAACAGATCGAGCCAGCGGTCGAAATGATCGCCGGCCACCGGCAGCGGCAGATGCGTTCGCATCGGCTGACCGTGATACCGGCCCGTGGTCAACACGACCGAGGACCAGAAATTCTTCAATCTTGCCAGATGATCGTCCCAGTCCTGCACGCGGGTGAAGATAGGCGCCAACAGCGCATCCTGTTGCACCCTTGCGTAAAACCTGGTGACGAGTTCTGCGATCATTCCCTCTGTGATTCCGGTCCGTTCGATGACGTCCTGGACCAGGAGGTTACGGCGCGCAGCCTGCTCCTCGGCGCTCACTGGTGGTTGTCGATCGGACATTTGTTTCTTCGTCTGCACTTGTTAACCTGCTGCCATTTCGACTCGGTTGAAGGGCTCCCTTCCATTCAACGAGTCACGAACCTGTCCCGAGCCGACAGTACCGTCCTGCCGGTTTCATCCTTTGCGAGAAAGCGTAGCTCGCAATCTTTCGGTCTCGCCATCGTCACGGTCACCCGCAGCGATTCCGATCCGTCCGGCTCAACGGTGACGGGAGCTCCATTATCGTTTCCGACAATGGTCATGCTGCCATCTATGCCTTCAATCGCCAATGTGTAGTGGTGCGCTACGGGCGACTTGTTCAGCAGCTTGACCGTGTAGCCGTTCCTGACCGATCCGTCGGACAGCGCGACCGCGATGGGGTCCCGGTCGTGCTGGATTGCTATAGCGCCCGTCGCCCTGGTTGCCAACAGCACGGCAAGGCCGGCCATCAATGCGAGCGAAGTAATCGCTAGCGCGACCGTCTTCGGGCGCACGAGGCGGGAGACGCGGGTTTCGCCGCGGCGGCCGCGCTCGATGTTCCTCCAGCTCTCGTAGTCGATCAATCCGCGCGGTCGCTCGAGCCTGGCCATGACGCTATCGCACGCGTCCACGCACAATCCGCAATTGATACAGGCGAAGTTCGGACCTTGCCGGATATCGATTCCGATCGGGCAGACATTGACGCACAGACCGCAATCGACGCAGTCGCCGGACGGCTCGCCTCGTGCTCGGAGCTCGGCGGCCTTCTTGGCCGACATCCGCTGCTCGCCGCGATAATCGCGATAGTTGACCGTAACGGCTTCCGGATCCCAGATCGCACCCTGCAGTCGGGGCCACGGGCACATGAAGGTACAGACCTGTTCGCGCGCAAATCCGGCAAGACCATAGGTCGTGCCGGTGAACACGGTGATCCAGGTCAAGGCGGTCGGCGATAAGTCGCCTGCGAAGAGCCCGCGAACGAGGGCAGGCGCGTCGGTAAAGTAGAAGATCAGCGTGCCGCCGGTCAGAAGGGAGATGAGCAGCCAAAGACAGTGCTTTGTCGCGACTTGAACTGCCCTGCCCCAAGTCAGGGCTGCATCCATGTTTTTCAGGCGCTCGCGGCGATCGCCCTCGACCCGGCGTTCGACCAGAAGAAACAGGTCGGTCCATACGGTTTGTGGGCAGGCAAAGCCGCACCAGACGCGACCGGCGAGCGAATTGGCAAGGATCAGGATGACGGAAGCGAGAATGAGCAGGCCCGTGACGATGTAGAGGTCCTGCGGCCAGATCTCGATCGAGAACGCGTAAAGCCGTCCGTGCACGAAGTCCAGCAGCACCGCCTGATCAGGCGCGTTCGGCCCGCGGTCCCAGCGCAGGAACGGCGTGACGTAATAGATTGAAAGGGTCAGGCTGAGGATCGCCCATTTGATCCGCCGCAGGCGGCCTGCGACGGACTGCGGGACCACGCGCGAGGCGCGAACTGCGCCTCTGCCGGCGCGTGTGCGGGCATGATCGATCTCGATTACAGTCATCGCGGCGGTTGGTTGGATATAGGGAGCGCAGGCGCGTCGCCCGCGGCTGACGTCCTAAACGATAGGCGGAGGGCTGCCGCCCCTCTTTGTCGGGGCACAAACTTCATGGCGATCCGGACGCCCTGACTTTGCCCATTCGATTCGGCGTCCACCCCTGATCACCTGCCGTGTGCCGCAGCGCGAGTTTTTCGCACTGCAGGTATGGCCGTCCGACCCATGCGCCAGAAGAAGCTCTCCTTGCAACCTTGGATAGATGAACGCAACATCTCGTTGCGCCCTATGCCGGCCAACCCGAGGCTGATTTGGTCATAGGCAGGTGGATTGACCCAGCTCCCTTGAGCGCGATCAACGACCAAACAAGCTGCGTGGTATAGTTGACCTTGTTTCGGCCCAGCCCGATCCCGCAACGCAAGAACGAGAGCCGCATGATGCCTCAGAAGGAGGACTGGACCAGTTCTTTCCCTCTCCTGCGAGAGCTGCCGCCGGCGGTGCTGACCAGATTGCGCGACTCGAGCCTGATCATCGAACTTCCGGAAGGCAGCCGGATTTTCGGCCCAGGACAGGCACCGGAGAATTTCCTGTTGCTGCTGGACGGTAGTATTCGCGTCCAGCAGACGTCTGAATCGGGCCGGGAGATCGTGCTGTACCGGGTTCAAGCTGGCGAGAGCTGCGCTCTGACCACCGCCTGCCTGATGGGTTACGAGGAATACCAGGCGGAAGGAATAGCCGAAACGAAGGTCCGCGCCGTGGCGATGCCGCGCGCCCTGTTTGATGAACTGATGGCAAACTCCCGGGAGTTTCGCCAGTTCGTGTTCGCCGCCTTCAGCCGCCGCCTGACCAACCTGTTTCGTCTCATCGAGGAGGTGGCGTTCTCGCGCATCGACGTCAGACTGGCTCAAAAACTGCTGCAACTCGCCGGCGAACGCGGACAGATTTCCGCAACGCACCAGGATTTCGCCAACGAGCTCGGCAGCGCCCGCGAGGTCATCAGCCGCCAATTGCATGAATTCGCGCGGCAGGGCTGGGTCAAAGCCTCCAGGGGAGTCGTGGAAATCACCAACAGGCCCGCGCTTTTCCGTCTGGCACAGCAGGGCTGACGCCCGCCCGCCTTCGGCTGATCGGGCCCAAGCTGTCCACTTGGTGACTTAGTTACATACGGGCTCGGCCGACGCCGCTAAGGTTCCCGCCGTAATCAATTGCGGAGGCACTTATGGTTCAGAATGTTGGCAAGATCGATCGGCTAATACGCGTTGTCGTGGGGCTGATCGTCCTGAGTCTGGTTTTTGTGGGTCCCCAATCGCTTTGGGGATTGTTGGGTCTTATTCCGCTGGGAACGGCCTTGATCGGCTGGTGCCCGCCCTATTCGTTGCTTGGCATCAACACCTGCGGCACAAACTCGGGCAAGGCGGCTTAGTTACTGAGCCGTCCCGAAGCGGCGCGGAACGGCACATCGAGCCGGAAGGCCCCGGATCGTTCCGCGGCCATTTGCTACCGGACTTGGCGACCGCCGCGGCGGTCGCCATATGGATTCGGATACGGTCACAGGGGCGGGGCAAACTCGGCGATAGCCGGGATCAAAGGAGTGGAGGAGCGCCATGTCCTATCCGGTCGACCTTTCGATCAAGCCCAAGGTCGCGGGGTTCTTCGAACCGGAGACCAACACGATCAGCTACGTCGTGAAGGATCCGCTCTCGTCGTCCTGCGCAATCGTCGATCCGGTCATGGACATCGATTATGCCGCCGGCCGCATTGCCTACAAATCGGCGGACATCCTCATCGACTACATCAGGGTGAACGAGCTCAAGCTCGAATGGCTGATCGAGACCCACGCTCACGCCGATCACCTCTCAGCTTCTCCCTATATCCAGGAAAAGCTCGGTGGAAAGATCGGCATCGGCGAGCACATCCTGACGGTGCAGGAAACGTTCGGGAAAGTGTTCAACGAAGGCACCGAGTTTCGCCGTGACGGCAGTCAGTTCGACCGCCTTTTCAAGGACGGCGAGACCTATGCCATCGGCACGATGAACGGTTTCGTGATGCACACGCCGGGGCATACGCCCGCGTGTACCACCCACGTGATCGGTGACGCGGCGTTCGTCGGCGATACCCTCTTCATGCCGGACGGCGGCAGCGCGCGCGCCGATTTCCCCGGCGGCAACGCCAGAATTCTATTCCGCTCCATCCGCAAGATTCTCGAAACGTTGCCGCCGGAGACGCGGCTGTTCATGTGCCACGACTACGCACCCAACGGCCGGGAAATTCGGTGGGAAACAACGGTCGCAGAAGAACGAGCGCACAACATTCACGCCCATGACGGCGTCACCGAGGACGAGTTCACGGCCCTTCGCGAGGCGCGCGACAAGACACTTTCGATGCCGCGCCTGATCATCCCCTCGCTCCAGGTCAACATCCGGGCAGGCCACCTGCCCCGACCGGATGCAAGCGGGAAGACGTTTCTGAAGGTCCCGATCAACACGCTTTAGAATCCCGAGGCCGCCGTAGCCGGGATCCACCTTGCACAGGCCGGCAGCGGCTCGCGCCGGAAGTTCATGCAGCTCCGATGGAGCTCGCCTTCGGCGCGGCCGCATCGTCCTCTTGTTTCTTAGCCAGCGATCGCCATCTCGCAATTTCGGCAAGCTCGGCCTCGGGACGCCTGCCCACCGTCTCGCCGCGCCCGAGGTAGAGCTTGCCCGTATCGCCCTCGATAGTGATCCAGTCCCCTTCCGAGATCGTGGCCTTGGAGAGCTCTGCCCGTCCCACGGCAACATCGATCTTCAGGTCTTTGCAGCCTACCACAGAGGGCTTGCCCATTTGGCGCGCGACCAGCGCCGCATGAGCGGTGCGCGCCCCCACCGCCGTCACGATACCAGCGGCGGCGGCGAAGCCTGTCACGTCGGCGGTGCTGGTGTCCGGGCGCACCAGAATAACCGGCTCACCCGACGCCGCCAGGCGTTGCGCGCTGTCGGAGTCAAACGCCGCTCGCCCTACCGCGATGCCGCCGGAGGCGCCGATGCCCGAGCCGACCGGTTCACCGGCCGACACGAGCGAGACTTCAGTCAGCGAGGCGAGATCGATATCGGCGATGCGCTCCAGCGCCTGTTGCGGCGAAATCAGGCCTTCGTGCACAAGATCGATCGCGATCCGGACTGCGGCACGCGGCGTGCGCTTTGCCGCGCGGGTCTGAAGAACCCAGAGCTTGCCGTCCTCGACTGTGAATTCGACGTCCTGGACGTCGCCGAACTCCCTTTCCAGCCGCTTCAACACTTGGGTGATTTCAACATCGATCCGCGGCAGCGCGCGCGCAATAACTTCTTCGGAATCCGGCGTTCGGCGTCCCGAAACGACGTCTTCGCCTTGTGCATCGAGCACAAGATCGATCATCGGCCGGGATGCCCCGGTGGAGGGATCCCGCGAGAAAGCGACGCCGGCACCTGACGCGAGCCCGCCATTGCCGAACACCATGGCCTGAACCGTCACCGCAGTCCCTTCCAGGCCATCAAGCTTTTGCAGGCACCGATAGGCCTGCGCGCGCTCGCTCATCCAGGACTGGTAGACCGCCCTTGCGGCACGGTCCAACTGCACGGTGGCATCCTCTAGCCAGCCATCATCACGATCTTCGATCAGCGCCTGCTCGTCGACGGCCAGCCGCTCGATCGCCTCGCCGTCGAGTTCACGATCGCTCGCAACACCCTCGCTGGCGATCAGTTCTGAACAGCGCGCCTCAAACGGCGCAAGATCGAAACCGATCACAGTTTGCCCGAAGCTCTCCAGGAAGCGGCGGCGGCAATCCCATGCGAGGCGCGGCCGTCCCGTGGCCCGGATCAATCCTTGTACGGCATCCGTGGTGCAGCCCACGTTCAGTACGGTGTCCAGCATGCCCGGCATCGATCGAGCCGCCCCGGATCGCACCGAGACCAATAGCGGCCGGCGGCGATCACCGAACCGCTTGCCGGTCGCGCTTTCCAGAAACGCCATTCCCTCGCTGAGCCCCTCACGCAGGTCATGCTGGGCATGCGCCTTTTCCTCGATGATATCGGCGCACAGCCGGATCGGCAGGACAAACGCAGGCGGCACCGACAGGCCGAAGGCTGCCATTCGCGCAAGATTTGCCGCCTTGGCGCCGATCTCGCCCGCACCGTGCAACTCGGTCGACTGGCCGCCGATACGCACGATACGCATTTTCTCCCCCTCAGGCTGCCAGATCGATCATGATGTGCCGACGCAGCAAATGGCCGAAACCGGCGAAGCGGTCGGTGGCGCGTTCGATGGCGCGGGCGAACTCGAGCACGGAGAGCGCCGCCCCAACCTCGAATCCGCCCCCGAACACCATCGCGGTGATCGCGCGCTCCAGGGAATCCGCAGCGTGCTCAGTGTCGAGCAGCCGCGTCACGGCAGCTAACGCATCCTCGGAATCGGCACGACGTCCATCCGGCACGTCGGTTGCCGCAGCAAGCCCGGCCGCGGCGATCTCGGTCGTTGTCATGGCGACCCTGCACAATTCTCCAAGCGCAGACGGCAGAGCCGGGTCGATCCGTCCAGGCATGAGCGAGGCGACGAACGCGGCCTGCTCCAATTCGTCGATCGCTTCCTCGACACGATCGATCATTAGCGCGACGATTGGCTGCGCATTGAGGCGGGCAACCTCCTTCCGCGCGTCGATAGCGATGCGATCCGCTTTCTGCTCGATGTGCCCGGCGCGTGTCGCCAGAAGCTTGCCGTCCGCCTGCTGACCAGCCTCCAATGCCGCGACGTGACGGACGATCGCGGTTACCAGATCGTGCGCCAAAGCGACCTGGCGCAAGACAATCGCCAGCAGTTCACTGTCGACGCGTTCCAGGTGCCGGATCAGATCCGCCTCGATCTGGTCGCGAACCAATCTGACCGACTGCCCGGCGCGAAGCGCCTGGGTGGAAACACGCAGCGCGGTCTTGAGGAAGTCGAAGGCCGCCTTGCGTCCGAGCGCCTGGACCAGCCGTTCGCCAAAGCCGATGCGGGACGGCGCGGCGTTGCGCACCGCCGACCCCAGCAGTTCGTTTCCGCCGAGTTCCAGGAAAGCGCGATGCCCGATCCGACTGCGTGCCGCCCATTCAAGGACACGCGTGGCATCGTCCTTCGCCACCCAATTGCGAAGCAGCTTGCGCGCCTTGTTCCAGTCGATCAGAAACACCAGAGCCGCGCCCACCGCAGCCAGAAAGTCATTGCGCTGGGCGTCAGTCGTGCCCTGGTACTGCCCTGTCACGAGATAGAAGGCATTGTCCTCGCCCAAACCGGACGCGATGTGGCGATCGAGGCCGCTCCATCTGGCCTCGAACCTGTCGAGCAGTGAGACAAAGAATTTTGCGCGGGCCCGGTGCACGTCGGTATGGGTGATCGTCACCTCATTGCCCTTGACTGCGATCACGACGACATGTGCGTCGGTCGTCCCGACGTCGTTCTGGATCAGCAGGCGGCCGCCCGACCGCGTGGCCATGGTATCAAGACCAGGATGATTGAATTTCAGCGCGCGCGTCTCGTTCAATCCCCTCATGAAGCTTTCGACCGGCGCGTGGTCTTCAGCCTCAAGACCAAATACATGGGCTCCGGCCAGGATCTCCTCCGCGCAGGACCCCGCAAGACCGTTGAGCGCCTTGTGCAGGTCCATCACGAGCCGATGCAGGCTGTCCCCGTCCTGTGTGACGCCGGTCAGCTTGACGATGCGCGCAAGCTCGATTTCGTTGGTAGGCTCGAGCAACCCTGCGGCCCGGATCGCCTCCAGCCGCGCATTCGCGCTTGCGCCTTCCGCAACATTCCCGGCGCTGACCGCGGGGATCATGTCCGCAGCGTCATCCGCCATTTCCTTGATCAGCTTGCCGAGACTCGGCGCCGCCATCCGGCTCTCGCCCTCCAGATGTGCACCGCCGATCAATGCCGCGATGGCGGCAGGGGCGATACCGGCGGCGCGGCTTTCGGCGGCCAAGTCATGAACGGGTCGATCAGGCTCCCTCGCATGCTGCGCGGCGGCCTGGAGCGCACTCATGCGGACCTTGATGCGGTCGTTGGCCGCAAGCCCTTCCGCGACAAGCGAGGGCAGCAGAATTTCGACTTCACCGAGCTCTTTGATGATCTGGGTCTTCACGGCTCCACCGGAAAATCAGAAACGATGCAGCCTTTATGGCCCAGCCGAAATGGGACTCTTTGCGTTAGATCATTCATGAATGCGTCACAAAGCCGACACGCCGCGGCCAGGGGACGCATAACGCGGCGGTGCCAGACCCGAAATCGCGCCTTCGATCAGCCTGTGCCGGCCGAAAACCGGCGCCGGCGGCTCCTTGTCTCGATGACACCGCGGCCCGAACCGGTACCTAGATATTCGACCGATCCGAGACAGGCCGAGCCTGTTGCAAAAAGAAAGAACGAAGATATCGTTCCAGCCACCTGAAAATCGCGCATGGGAGGAAAAGTCATGTCCTTCAAATTGACCAGCCAAAGCTTCCGCGACGGCGACTACCTGCCCGAGGCTCACATCCTTTCGAAAGATTTCGGGTTCGGTTGCGCCGGCGGCAACCGGTCACCACATCTGGCCTGGTCGGATGCGCCAAGCGGGACCAAGAGCTTCGCGGTGACCTGCTATGATCCGGACGCCCCGACAGGCAGCGGATTCTGGCATTGGCTGGTGGTGAATATTCCCGCTTCGGTCACGGAACTGGCGCTGGATGCCGGCAATCCGCGTTCGCCAAAGCTGCCGGACGGAGCCATGCAGACGCGCACGGATTTTGGAGCGGCCGGTTACGGCGGGCCGTGTCCGCCTCCGAACGATCATCCTCACCGCTACATTTTCACGGTATTTGCCGTTTCTCAGGAGAAACTTCCGGTCACGCCTGACACCTCGGCTGCGGTTGTCGGCTTCAACCTCAACTTCAACACACTCGCCAAGGCGACGCTGATGGGGTTGTTCAAGCGCTGAGGCTGCTTCAACAAGCCGAAGTTCAAGAGACCCTGTAGCCGACGCCGCACAAAAGGCCTTCGTTCTATGAATGCTGGAACTGTCGGGCGACTGCGCACTCAGCACTGGTTGCGCGATGAAGGCAGAAAGCCTGCAATTGCGATCGCGTGACACTGTTGTCTTGAAAGCTTTCCCTCGGTGCGCAACGCGTAGTTCGCCGGCAGGGCTCTTCCTGCCGATTATCCTTAACGCGACCTCACTGAATGCACATCGCCCAAACGCCCGCGGTAGCTAGAAACCGTGGCACGGCATACCGCGGCCGCTGCATCTAACGCGAACTTTACCCCTCACATGCAGGCTGAGGCAGAGTTGATGGAATCCGGGCTGGTTTTCCGATGCGCATCTTTGACTTACGATCTCACCTGGTTGCTGCGACGCTGCTGTTCCGCGTGCCTGCCGATAACCCTGATCTGACGCGCGCCCAGTTCGAGGCCTTCTCGAAGCAGATTCCGCTGCTCTACTTCATTCTGATCACCAACAGCCTTGCGGTGGCCTACACCTATGTGCCGCTGGCGCCCGCCTGGCTAACGATAGCGGTACCAGCCGGATTATCGGCACTCTGCGCATTCAGGATGTTCTGGTGGTTGCGCCAGCGTAATCTCGTACTCAGCGACAAAGAGATCCTGCACAATCTGCGCGTCACCAACTTGCTCGCTGTCATTCTCGGCGTGCTCTTCACCGCCTGGTCGTTCCAGCTCTATCCCTATGGCGATCCTTTCGCCAAGGGACAGGTCGCGTTCTATATGGCGGTTACCGTCATCGGCTGCATCTTCTGTCTGATGCACCTGCGATCGGCGGCTCTGATTGTGACTTTGGTCGTCGACATTCCCTATGTTGTCTACTTCTTCGCGACCGGCGAGCCCACCTTGAGGGCGATTGCAGTGAACAACCTGCTGGTGTCGGGCGCAATGGTGACGGTGCTGTTCATCTACTACCGTGACTTTGCCGACCTTGTCGCCAGCCGCAAGTCCCTGATCGCGGAACAGGCCGCGACGCAGGCGTTGTCAGACGAGAACTTCCGCCTCGCCAATCTGGATTCTCTGACCGAACTGCCTAACCGCCGCTGCTTCTTCGCCGAACTCACCACCGCCTTCGCCGAAGCCGAGAAAGACGGTACCCAGATTGCGGTGGGCATCATCGATCTCGACGGCTTCAAGCCCGTCAATGATACCTATGGCCATACGGTCGGGGACCGGGTGCTGATCGAGGCTGGCCGACGCATCCGCGAAACCTGCGAGGGCTTCGTGCCTCGCCGCGTCCACGTTGCCAGGCTTGGCGGCGACGAGTTCGGGCTGATCGTGTGCGGCGATCCCAGCGATGAAGACCTCACCGCCATCGGTGAGGTGATTTGCAATCAGGTCAAGCTGCCCTATCAGCTCGACAATGCCCACACCGGCCTCTCCTGCTCGATCGGCTTCGCCCTTTATCCCCGCTCGGCCACAAGCGCAGAGGCGCTTTACGAGTGTGCCGACTATGCGCTCTATCACGCCAAGCGGCGAATGCGCGGCCGCACCGTCATCTTCTCGGCCGAACTCGATGCGGAGATCCGCAGCCGGGGCATCATCGAGCACCTGCTGCGCGCCGCCGACTTCGATACGGAGATGGAGCTGGTCTACCAGCCGATCATTGACGCGATCCGCGAGCATACCACCGGGTTCGAGGTCCTGGCGCGGTGGAACAGCCCGAGGCTGGGGCTGGTCTCGCCCAACGACTTCATTCCTGCCGCCGAGCGCATCGGGCTTATCCGCTCATTGACGCGGGCACTGCTGGTCAAGGCGCTCGCCGCCGCCAGGAACTGGCCTGACCACCTCCGCATCTCGTTCAATCTGTCGGCCCACGACATCTGTTCGCCCGAGGGCATTCTTCCGTTGATCGCCACGATCGAGGCTAGCGGAGTGGCGCCGCACCGCATCGACTTTGAAATCACCGAGACGGCGGTGACATTCGATTTCGCAAGGGCCGAGCAGTCGATCTCGATGCTAAAGGCCATGGGCTGCGGCATATCTCTCGACGATTTCGGCACCGGCTATTCCTCACTGAGCCATATCCATCGCCTGCCTCTCGACAAGATCAAGGTGGACCGCAGCTTTGTCGCCGATATCAACGACAACGCCGTAAGTCACAATATCATCAAATCGCTGACCGGCTTATGTGCCGATATGGAGATCACCTGCGTCGCCGAGGGAGTCGAGACGAAAGCGCAGCTCGACAGCCTCAAGCGCCTGGGCTGCGGCTTGATCCAGGGCTATTACTTCGCGAAGCCGATGCGCGCAGACGCAGTATCCGGTTATCTTGCTCGCGAGCGTCGGTCTGGCGGCGGGGGCGCACTGGAGGCTGCAGCGCGCGCCTGACTGTTTCGCGTCTGCGCGCGATCACGTCCGCTAATGTGATCCAGTGCAGGGCCAAATGCGCACTCGGCGAAGATTTCGGTCAGTTCCTGTATTTCTTTAGCTCCAGGCGGGCGATCTGGTTGCGGTGGACCTCGTCGGGGCCATCTGCCAGCCGTAGCAGGCGCGCCGTGGCGTAGGCGGCGGTCAGCCCGAAGTCATTGCTCGTGCCACCGCCGCCGTGCGCCTGGATCGCCCAATCAACGATTTGGCAGGCCATGTTCGGCACCGCCACCTTGATCATCGCAATTTCGGCCTTTGCCACCTTGTTGCCGACGGTATCCATCGCGTGGGCGGCATTGAGCGTGAGTAGCCGCGCCTGCTCGATCATGATGCGCGCCTGCGCGATGCGCTCCTGCGTCACCGTCTGCTCCGAAACCGGCTTGCCGAAGGCGACCCGGCTGGCCGTGCGTCGACACATCTTCTCAAGAGTGCGCTCCGCAAGGCCGATCAGGCGCATGCAGTGATGGATCCGGCCCGGGCCCAGACGACCCTGCGCGATCTCGAAACCGCGGCCTTCTCCGAGCAGCATATTGCTCGCCGGCACGCGCACGTTCTTGAAGATGACCTCGGACGCGCGATCGGGCACTCCGTAGAAGCCGAACACCGGGATCGGCCGCAACACCTCCACGCCCGGCGTATCCATGGGCACAAGGATCATCGATTGCTGCCGATACCGATCTGGATTGTTCGGGTCGGTCTTGCCCATGAAGATGCAGATCCTGCACCGGGGATCGGTCGCGTTGGTCGTGTACCATTTCCTGCCGTTGACGACGTAGTGGTCACCATCCCCCACGATCGAACTCTCGATGTTGGTTGCATCGCTGGAGGCCACGGCGGGCTCCGTCATCGCAAAGCATGACCGGATTTCTCCTTCGAGCAGCGGCTTGAGCCAGCGCTCCTGCTGCTCCTTGGTGCCGTATCGCGCCAGTACTTCCATGTTTCCGGTATCCGGCGCGGAGCAGTTGAAGAGCTCAGGCGCAAGATGGGAGCGGCCCATGATCTCGCAGAGCGGCGCGTATTCCAGGTTAGTCAGGCCAGCACCATGCTCGCTGTCGGGCAGGAACAGGTTCCAGAGGCCTTCGGCTCGGGCTTTCGGCTTCAGCTCTTCGACGACAGGGTAGACCTTCCAGGGGCCGAGCTCCTCGGCTTCCTTGTAGAAGCGCTCTTCGTTCGGATAGACGTGACGGTCCATGAATGACTCCAGCCGGCGCCGGAGCGCCTTCACCGTGTCTGACTCCGGATAGAGCATTGTCCGTCCTCCCGCTTCTATACTGCCGCTATATCAATGAATTGGCCTCCGGTGAATTTCTTGCGTTAATCAGCTTCGCGAGGTACGTGCCATTCTGCCTCGCGCCAGGGCCCGGGGCCAATCGAGTGCCGTTTCCAGCTGTGCCGTCGGGCGCTCTACAAGCCGCTTGCGTATCGCGCTCGCATTTTGCTTCAGGCGCTCCCCTATCCGAACCTGCCCTGGACTTCGCGACGAGGAAGCTCGAGGCGATCCCAGACCGCGTCCAGGGCTTCGGCCAGGCTATCGATCAGCGCGTCATCATGATAGGGCGACGGCGTGATCCGCAGCCGTTCGTTTCCGCGCGGCACCGTTGGATAGTTGATCGGCTGGATGTAGATGCCGTGATGCGACAACAGAAGGTCGGAGGCCAGCTTGCACTTCTCGGGATCGCCGACATGCACCGGGACGATATGCGTATCGCTCGCCATCACCGGAAGGCGCGCGGCGCCGAGGACCGACTTCAACCGTGCAGCCCGATCCTGATGACGCTCGCGTTCCGTGTTCGAGGCCTTCAGGTGGCGGATCGCGGCGGTCGCCGCCGCGCAGATCGGCGGGGGCAAGGCCGTCGTGAAGATGAAGCCTGGCGCGTAGGAGCGCACCGCATCGATCACGTTGGCGTTCGCCGCAATGTAGCCGCCGAGACAACCGAAAGCCTTGGCCAGCGTGCCCTCAATAATGTCGATGCGGGCCATCGCGCCGTCGCGATCCGCGATGCCACCGCCGTGCGGCCCATACATGCCGACCGCATGAACTTCGTCGACATAGGTCATCGCGCCGTACCCTTCGGCGAGGTCGCAGATCCGGTGCAGCGGGGCAACGTCGCCGTCCATTGAATAGAGGCTTTCGCACAGGATCAGCTTCGGACGATCCGGATCGGCCGCGCGCAGCAATTGTTCGAGATGCCCGGTATCGTTGTGACGCCAGATCTGCCGTTCCGCGCCTGAATGGCGTATGCCCTCGATCATGGAGTTGTGGTTCAGTGCGTCGGACAGCAGAAGGCAGTTAGGCAGCAATCTCGCGACCGTGGCGATACCGGTCTGGTTCGAAACATAGCCGGAGGTGAACACCAGCGCCCCCTCCTTGCCATGCAGGGAGGCAAGCTCGCGCTCCAGCTCGACAAGCGGATGATTGGTGCCTGCGATGTTGCGCGTGCCGCCGGCTCCAATGCCCATTCGCCAGGCGGCCGCGACCATCGCGCTCACCACTTCCGGGTGTTGGGCCATGCCGAGATAGTCGTTTGAGCACCAGATCACGACTTCGCGCGGACCGTTCGGAGAATGCCAGATGGCGCGTGGAAACCGCCCCGCAATACGTTCCAGATCGGCGAAGACGCGATAGCGGCGCTCGTCGCGGAGCTGGGCCAGCGCCGTGTCGAAGAAGACGTTGTAGTCCTTGTAGCCTCCAATCGACCTGGCAACGAAATTCATCGCTTCACAAGCTCCCATTCATTCTCGTTCTAGTTGAACTTATAGGCTCCCTGAACGAATACGCCATACCGGTCGGTCGTGTACCGAAGGAGCTGACTGAATGTATCGGTGGCATCTGTATTGAAATGCCACCAGCGACCGCCAATACCGATGTTGAAGCTGTCGTTCAGCTCATACTTGAGAACCGTTTCCGCCTGGAAACCGTACCCCCAGCCCGAGGCCGGATCCCGGCCGAAGGTGAAATAGTGGGTGTCGATCGCGTTCTGAGCCGTCCACGCGTAGGCCATTTCGGCCTGCCAGGTCAGGCGATCCAACAGACGTGCCTCGACCGAAACGCCGGCCCGCCCGGTTTCCCACCGATCCTGCTCGGTGATGACCTTCAGATCCGAAGCAAGCGCGGGCGCGCAAATGAACGGATGGCCGCCAACTTGCGTGCAGCCGCGCGCATCGACGGTTTCCAGCCAGTGGTGATATCCCACGAAGGCGCCAAAACGGAATCGGTCGATCTGGAAGAAGTTGTAGCCGAGATCGATGCTGGCATATTGCAGCCGCCCACTCACGGCGCTGCTGGTCATCGAGTACGGGTCTACGAAGGGCTGAAAATCTTCGTCGTAAAGCTTGCCCCGGGCGATCTTTCCTCCACCGACATATCCCTTCACGAATACATTGGCGAGCGGGCCCTCGAGGGCGTCGATACGGAAGAAGAGTTCGCCGGAATGGCCGGTCAGTCCACCGTAATTGAGGCGCGACACCGCCATCGAGTCGGTCGTATCTGCGTAATAGTTGTACCGGTTTTTCGCCGAGCTGAACCAGTATCTCAATCCCGTCTCGATCGCGTAACCCGCGAAGACGGGCGAAGACGAGCCGCCGCTCTGGCCCGTGGCCGGCATTGCCGGCTTCGCCCACGCGCAGCTGATCGCCGTACCGTGACACTGGCTGACGCCGTCGGCGCCGAAATCCTTCCGGACGCCGAGGGTGGCGAAGATCTCCTTCGTGGTCGACTTCACGTTGTTAAGGGTGCTGTCGACATATTTGGTGCCGATCTCGGCCTCCAAGCTGACGCCTTTCCACCAGACATAGTTGACCATGAATGAGGGAAGCACGGTCATTTCCTGGAGGTCCGTTCCCACACCCGTGCGATAGCCGAGCCTCAACCGTGGACTTACACTGAGATCCGCCGTTATCGGATAGCGGGTGTTGAGGTCGAGCACATAGATCCTGGAGTCGGAGAGGTTCGCATAGCGAACCGCGCCCATGAACAGGTCGCCGGGCTTGAAGATTCCTGTCCCCGTCAGCTGCGTCGACAAATAGTATTCGAGCCCGCTCGCCGGCGTTCCATCCACTCCGCCCGAAGGCAAGGTCCCGGACAGATTGGTCACGGTCGCATCGGCACCGATCTGGTAGGTCTCGTTCAGCGGCCGGGAATAGCTCACCATCGCGGACTCGAAAGTCGGCGTGCGGTCGATCGCAAACTGCCTGACTTCCGCCGCCGTGTTGAACTTCATCATGTCGTAGAGGGTGAGGAACGGCTGTCCCTGCAGGGCGTTCCAGGTCGAAAGATAAGGCACCTTTCGGTAGTCCAGCGCGGTGTTGATAACCGACTTGTCCTCCAGAGTGTAAGTACCTGAGAAGATTGCGGCGTTGAGCTGCTGGAAGTGGACGTCGTAATCGATCGTTCCCAATGCCGACTTGTTCTTGTCGAAATAGCGAAATTCGGCGCCGATCGCCTGGCGATCGACGATGTCGCGGTCGAATTGCCCGATCGCGAACAGACTGGTCTCAAGCACCCCGAACCACTTGCCGAAATCGACGCTGGCGCCGTAGAGCGTCTTGCCAGCGGCAAAGGGCGCATCGAAACGGCTCCAATTCGGCGATCCCGCGAGTACGTTCAGGCGCAGGTCGGGGCTTTGCTGCCAGCTCAGGACGGCGCCGTCGAAGCGGCCGATGACGCCACCCGTGTTGCGCGACTGGCGGCCAATCCGGGCGGTCAGATCGTATTCCTTCAGCGTATAGTCCACCATTGCGGTCGAGACGCCGTACTTGTCGGTCCCCCTGTCGAGCTGGTGCTCCTGGGTGAAGGCGAGCTTGAACTTGGCCTTGATACGATCGTTGTCGGCCGTACCAAACATGTCGTAGTTGGCCAGCAGCGCATTCTGGTGCGAGCGGTGGGCGTCCGGATCGGCGTTCGGGTTCGGCGCCGTCGACAAGTCCTTCACGGTGTTCGCGCTGTCATCCGTGATGTAGAATCCCGAAACGCTGCCGGACATCGACCAACGTGTTTCGCGGTTTGCACCGGGCTTCTTCACCTGCCCGGCCAGATCGACTCCGCCGCGCAATTTCTCGGGTGCGGCGCCTTCAGCGGTGAGAATTCCCGCAACACGCTGCCGGACACGGTCTGCCCCATCTCCGGTCGGGTAGCGCCGCAAATAGTCCTCGAATTCGGTCCTCGCTGCCGCGCGCTGCCCCGCCTTCAACCGGGCCACGCCGAGCAGTTCCTGTGCTTCCGCGCTGGACTTGTTTTCCGGATATCTCAGGACCTTCTTCAGAATTTCGATGGCCTCCGCGAAGTTGTTCTTCTTGATGGCCGCCCGCGCCTCATCCATCGAAGCGTCGACGACCTTCACATCGCTCTCCAACAAGCTGCCCGTCCGGGCCGGTTTGGCGCGCACGGAAGTGCCGCTGTCCGGTCCGAGGTCCTGAGGCTTGCGATCCTTCCCAGCGCCAGCGCCCTTGCCAAGATCGCCGATCTTGCATCCGGCAGCCGATCCGTTCTTCGAAATCACGACGGCAACCTGCTCGAAGCTGCCGGACTGCATGACTTGATATGCGGTAGGTCGGGCGAATTGAATCTGCAGCACCAGGCCGATGGACTGATCCAGGGCAAGAGAAACCGATACGATTCCGGCGGCTCCGCCATTATCGACCCTGACCCCCTCGCGCGGGAACAACGCGGTATCAACGACCGCGTCGCGATCGATGAGCTGGAGGGAGATACGCAATTGAGTGCCGCGATCCGGCGGGAAATGACCGGTATAGCGAATCCGCCAGTTGAAATTGACGCGAAGCACGCTGCAATTGCCGCTCGAGGTCACAGCCGCGCTGGAGACGAACTGGTCGATTACCGGCTGGCCACGCGTACCTGAAACCGGGAGGACAATGCCCACCGAAAGCAAACTGAGCAGGACCGCCGCTCGACCATAGATCGACCTGCGCCGGCGCCGACAAGATCGCTTGGAAGCGAAGGCGATCACCAGGCGCCTCCATTCACACGATGCTGTTTCTGACGCCGCGTCAGAATCGTGGTCATCGACCGGTCCGCATACAGGTGACAGGCGCCGGTACAGTCCTTCAGCTCGGCAACCGTGTAGTAGATCGGCACCGGCTTGGACGACTTGACGTGCTGCTGCGGCTTGAAGTCGCCGGCATGGCAGGCGGCGCAATCAGGCTTGTAGGTCGCGAACTTCCAAGGGACCACCTGCGAATTGCTGACGTGACAGCCGCTGCAGGCGATCGTGGCGGAGTGGTTCGGATAGCTGGCCGAGGCGTGCCGGTAGGTCACCAACGTCCAGCCGTTCGCGCGATGGCAGGTTTCGCAGGGCTGCGTCGCGACAAAGTGCTTTGGTCCCTTGCCCGCGGCGTTCGTGCCGTTGTGGCAATTGACGCACGGGACCGTCAGGTTGGTGTGATCCATCCGCGCGGTGCTGAATGACACCGTGCTCTTGTGGCAGCTATCGCATGCCGCCGTCGTCATCACATGCTTCGCCGGCTTGCCGAGCGCCGTCGCGCCGTTGTGGCATGTCGCGCAGGACGCCGTCGCAGTTCTATGATCGAACCGCGCCCCGGCGAAGGTCGTGGTGCTCTTGTGACAGGTCTCGCAGGACGCGGTGGTCGCAACGTGCTTTGGCGACTTGCCGACGGCCGTGCTCCCGTTGTGACAGGTCGCACAGGCCGCCGTTGCAGCCTTATGGTCGAACCGCGCGCCGGCGAAGGTCGTGGTGCTCTTGTGACAGGTCTCGCAGGACGCACTGGTCGCAACGTGCTTTGGCGGTTTTCCGAGCGCCGCTGCGCCGTTGTGACAGGTCGCACAGGCCGCCGTGGCAGCCCTATGATCGAACCGCGCCCCGGCGAAGGTCGTGGTGCTCTTGTGACAGGTCTCGCAGGACGCACTGGTCGCAACGTGCTTCGGCGGCTTGCCGAGCGCCGTTGCGCCATTGTGACAGGTCGCGCAGGCCGCCGTGGCAGCCTTATGATCGAACCGCGCCCCGGCGAAGGTCGTGGTGCTC
>NZ_JACRAW010000005.1 GCF_016213215.1 Bradyrhizobium sp.
CGCGAGGGCACGGTTTCCAGATTGTGGTTGAAGACGTCGGGCTTGGCCGCCACGACGACCTCGAGCGCGCCGTCCTTGCGCAGGAAGTCGGGGGTGAGAACCTCGATCGAGGTAGCGGGACAGCGCGCGCGGATGGCGCGGATCGTCCTGGCAAAGTGCTCGGCGCCCCCGTCGGCAAGATCGTCGCGGTCGACCGAGGTCACCACGACGTGGGTCAGCCCGAGCTTGGCGGTGGCTTCGGCGACGTATTCCGGCTCGGACGCATCGAGCGCATTGGGCAGGCCGGTCTTGACGTTGCAGAACGAACAGGCGCGCGTGCAGGTGTCGCCCATGATCATGAAGGTGGCGTGCTTCTTGTCCCAGCACTCGCCGATGTTCGGGCAGCCCGCCTCCTCGCACACGGTGACGAGACCGTTTTCCTTCACGATATGGCGTGTGTCGGCATACCCACGCGTGCTCGGCGCCTTCACGCGGATCCACGCCGGTTTCGGCGGCGAAGCCGCGTCCGGCCGGTTCACCTTTTCCGGGTGACGCGGGCGCAGGGGGTTCGGCGAAACGGTATCGACAACGACGACCATGGGATTTCCGGGCTGGTGAAGCCTTACCTAGTCCGTATCGGCCATGCCCGCAACCCGGCTCGCCCCGGCTCAGGGAAAATGGCAGAGTTCGGCCGCGTCCCGCTCAGCGATCAACCGATTCTCACCTCAAATGGCTCCAGCTTCGAAGCCGGTCAGGCCTGCCCTCGGCAAGCCGCTGAGGCGCGCCTTCTTCGCCCGCAGCGTTCACGACGTCGCGCCCGACCTGATCGGCGCTACCCTGCTGGTCAACGGCGTCGGCGGCATCATCGTGGAAGTCGAAGCCTATCACCATACCGACCCCGCAGCGCATTCTTTCCGCGGGCCGACGTCGCGCAACCGGGTGATGTTCGGCCCTCCCGGCTTTGCCTACGTCTACCGCTCCTACGGCATCCACTGGTGCGTCAATTTCGTGTGCGAGGAGGAAGGCTCGGCGAGCGCCATCCTGATCCGCGCGCTCGAGCCGACGCATGGCATCGCGACCATGCGGCGACGGCGCCATCTGAACGATGTGCACGCGCTGTGTTCGGGTCCAGGCAAATTGACCGAGGCAATCGGCGTCGCTGTTGCGCACAACGGACTGCCGCTCGACCGGGAGCCGTTCTCACTGCACGCACGCACTGGTCCGGTCGAGGTCGTCGCAGGCGTGCGGATCGGCATCACCAAGGCCGTCGAGCTGCCGTGGCGCTACGGCCTGAAAGGCTCGAAATTCCTCAGCAAGCCGTTTCCCGTTTGACTGTCATTCCGGGATGGTCCGAAGGACCAGACCCGGAATCTCGAGATTCCGGGTTCGGCCCTGCGGGCCGCCCCGGAATGACGGCCCCATCAGGCGAGCTTCTTCAGGCGCTCCAGCGCTTCCAGAAGCTTGGTCTTGCGCTCAACCGCCGCCTCGCGCTTCTCGCGCTCTTCCTCGACGACTTCTTCCGGCGCATTGGCGACGAACTTCTCGTTCGCCAGCTTGCCGTCCACGCGCTTGATGTCGGCCTCAGCCTTGGCGATTTCCTTCTCCAGCCGCGTCCGTTCCGCGGCCAGATCGATCACGCCCTTCAGCGGCAGAGCCGCGACCTCGCCGCGCACCAGAAGCTGCACGGCCCCGTCGGGCGCGCGATCAGCGAAGGAAATGTCCGACAGGCGCGCCATGCGCTTGATGACGTCGGTCCAGCGCGGCGCACGGGCCTTCGTCTCGTCCGACGCACCCACCAACGCCAGCGCGGTGAGCGTTGCGGGCGCTATGTTCATCTCGGCCCGCACGGAGCGGATCGCGGTGACGAGATCGACCACCCAGCCGATCTCGGCCTCAGCCTCGGCATCCGCGAACACGGTCGCATTGAACACCGGCAGGATGGGCGGCATGAGCGGATCGTTCGGGACGGCGGCCGAGATCATGACCAACTGCTCGGTTGTCAGCTCCTTTGGCTGGAGCGGCCAGGGCGCCAACGCAAGAAGACCTTCGCGCTCCGCCGTCGTCTTCCAGAGCGCCTCGGTGATGAACGGCATGAAGGGATGCAACAACTTCAGGATTTCGTCGCGCGCCCAGGCGATGGTGGCGCGTGTCTCGGTCTTGGCCGGCCCGTCTTCGCCGAGCAGCATCGGCTTGGCGAGTTCCAGATACCAGTCGCAATAGACGTTCCAGACGAAGCGGTACATCGCATTCGCCGCGTCATTGAACCGATAGGCCTCCAGCGCTTCCGTTACCAGGCGCGAGGCGTTCGCGGTTTCATGCGCGATCCAGCGGTTGAGCGTATCCTTCGTGCTGGCAGGATCGAAGTCGGCCGGCTTGGCGCAGGCGTTCATCTCGGCGAAACGGCAGGCGTTCCACAACTTGGTCGCGAAGTTGCGATAACCCTCGACGCGGCTTGCGGCGAGCTTGATGTCGCGGCCCTGGGCGGCCATGGCGGCGAGAGTGAAGCGCAGCGCGTCGGCGCCGTACTCGTCGATCAGCTGCAAGGGGTCGATGACGTTGCCTTTCGACTTCGACATCTTGGCCCCCTTCTCGTCGCGCACGAGGGCGTGGATGTAGACCGTCGAGAACGGCACTTCCTTCATGAAGTGCAGGCCCATCATCATCATCCTGGCGACCCAGAAAAAGATGATGTCGAAACCCGTCACCAGCACGTCGGTGGGGTAATAGCGCTGAACTTCGGGCGTATCGTCGGGCCAGCCGAGGGTCGAGAACGGCCACAGCGCGGAAGAGAACCAGGTATCGAGCACGTCCTCGTCGCGCGTAATGAAGCCGGCGCGCTTGTTGCGGTCGAGCGCCATCTCGCGCCCCTGCTCCGGCGTGATGACCTCCTGCTCGACGTAGTAGGCGAGTGCGTTGCCGACGGCTTCCTCCTCGGTCTCGGCGACGAACGCCTTGCCGTCGGGCCCGTACCAGGCCGGAATCTGGTGACCCCACCACAGCTGGCGGGAAATGCACCAGGGCTGGATGTTCTCCATCCAATCGAAATAGGTCTTCTCCCAGTTCCTGGGGACGAAAGTGGTCCGTCCGGAGCGGACGGCCGCGATCGCCGGCTGCGCCAGCGTCTTGGCATCGACATACCACTGATCGGTCAGGAATGGCTCGATCACGACGCCGGAGCGGTCACCATGCGGCACCACGTGGGTGTGCGGCTCGATGCGATCGAGGAAGCCGAAATCTTCGAGGCGCGCGACAATCTGCTTGCGCGCGGCGAAGCGGTCGGTGCCGTCGAACTCTTCCGCAAACATCAGCGCGCCTTCCGGCAGACCGCGCAGATAATCCTCATTGGCGACGAGGGAGAGCTTGCCTTCCTGATCGAGCACGCTGATCTGCCCGAGGCCGTGGCGCTTGCCGACCTCGAAGTCGTTGAAGTCGTGCGCCGGCGTGACCTTCACCGCGCCCGAGCCCTTCTCGGGATCGGAGTATTCGTCGGCAACGATCGAAATCTTGCGGCCGACCAGCGGCAGGATCACCTTCTTGCCGACGAGGTCGCGGTAGCGCTCGTCCTCGGGGTGCACGGCAACGCCGGTGTCGCCGAGCATGGTCTCGGGACGGGTGGTCGCAACGACGATGAAGCTTGTCGGATCATCGGGGCTGAAGGTCCTGCCTTCGATCGGATAGCGCAAATACCAGAGGCTGCCCTTGACCTCGACCTGCTGCACTTCGAGATCGGAGACCGCGGTCAGCAGCTTCGGATCCCAGTTCACCAGCCGCTTGTCTTTGTAGATGAGGCCCTGGCGGTGCAGTTCGACGAACACCTTGACGACCGCCCGCGACAACCCCTCGTCCATGGTGAAGCGCTCGCGCGACCAGTCGCAGGAAGCGCCAAGGCGCTTCAACTGATTGATGATCGTGTCACCGCTCTCGGCCTTCCACCGCCAGACCCGTTGGAGGAACTTCTCGCGTCCCATTTCCCGCCGGCCGGGCTGCTGGCGCTCCATGAGTTGGCGCTCGACCACCATCTGAGTGGCGATGCCGGCATGATCTGTACCCGGTTGCCACAACACATCGCGGCCGCGCATGCGCTCGAAGCGGCAGAGAATGTCCTGCAAGGTGTTGTTGAGCGCATGGCCCATGTGAAGGGAACCCGTCACGTTCGGCGGCGGGATCACAATGGTAAAGGGCTGCGCGTCGCGCCGGTCGGGACGCCCGGCCTTGAACGCGCGGCTGTCCTCCCAAACCAGGGACATGGGAGCTTCAATGTCGGCGGGCTGGTAATTTTTCTCGATCATGGGGGAGCTAGAAAGCCGCCGCAGCGGTCCGAGTCAACCAGCCAAGTAACGCCCGAATTCAGGCAGGGCCGATCGATCGTCAACTTAAGTCGGAAACGGAGGCTGAATCAGGGCCCATCCGCGCCGGCGGCGCTACCTCCCGCGCGAAACCCGCTCGATTTCCGCCTTCACGATCCTCTCGACCAGGCCCGGCAGATTGTCGTCCAGCCACGACTTCAACATCGGACGGAGCATTTCCTTAACCAGATCCTCCAGCGTCCGCGCATTGTTGCTGAGCACGGTATGAGCCAGCGTGTTGAATGCGGATTCGACCGCCGAAACGGTCGAACTCGACAGGATCGCCTGCTGCGGCGGTGGCGGCGGCGCATCGAACGACGGTTGTTCGAACACCGGCGTGCGAGGCACGGGACGCGGCGGCGGCGCTTCGGTGAATTCGAGATCGTCCCGCGGCTCAACTCTCCGGAAACTGGGCTGCGGCGGGGGCGGAGTCTGCGGCGGGGGCGGAGTCTGCGGCGGGGGCGGCTCCGGCACCGCCATCTCGTCGGTCAATTCCAGAACTTCCGGCTCCGGCTCGGGCTCGGGCTCCGGCTCGGGCTCGGCGGCGCGGACCTCCTCCGGCGAGGTCGCATGGTCGAGACCGGCCAGCAACGCATCGATGTCGTCCTGGCTGTTGCCCGCAGCGGACGCCACTGCGGGCGCTGGTGCGGGTGCTGGTGCCGGTGCTGGTTTCGGTGCGGGCCTGGGTGCGGCAGGAGGTGGCGTCGCAGCCTTCTCCACGACCGGTTTGGACGGCGCGATCTTCGACGGCGGAATGTCGCTAATGACGGGCGGCTTGGCTGCTGGCGGCGGCGCCTTTTCCGCGATCGGCGGTTTGGCCTCATCATCGGCAATGATGCGCCGGATCGAGGCCAGAATCTCCTCCATGGAGGGTTCTTGCACCTTTGCAGGCTGCGTCATTTCCGACTCCACATGTCAACGCCCTCGCATGCGTCGTTCTACACCAAAGCGCGACGGGATTGGCCGGTTTGCCGACGAGCCGTCCGGCATTTTCGGTGCGCAAGCCGGACTTGTCCCCAATTCAAGCACCGGTGCGACTCGCTGCTCAGCCCCTGCCCTGATCGCGAGAACGAGCATTGCAGACGGGACGCATCACGCAGCGCGAATCGACCTGCCACTTCAGGGAAGGCTACGTCATGCTCTTGAATTTGCAAGCAACGCACCTTCCGACCTCGCCATACT
The DNA here is from genome assembly GCF_016213215.1 of Bradyrhizobium sp. GTDB lineage: Bacteria > Pseudomonadota > Alphaproteobacteria > Rhizobiales > Xanthobacteraceae > Bradyrhizobium. Next base: position 5,508 of record NZ_JACRAW010000005.1, read on the forward strand.
GCGAAGCCGACGATGCGGATGACGCTGGCTTAACGCCCGTCAGGCGTACGCATGCCGAACCAGCTGTCGCGAACCTGATGATAATGCACGCTCGCATCGTAGGTGGTAGTCGGCAGCCCGAGCACCTGAGGCGACAGGCGGCCCACCGCGCTGAGCACGGAATAAGACGCGACCACGCGATCATGCTGCGCGTTCACGAGGTTGATGCGAGCATTGACGAGCGCCTGCTGCGCATTCAGCACATCGAGCGTGGTGCGCTGGCCGGCCTTGGCCTCTTCGCGCACGCCGTTCAGCGCGATTTCCGAGGCCTGCACCTGCGCCTGCGCCGACTGCACCTGCGCCTTCGTCGCAACCAGCTGACCCCACGCCTGCACCACGCTGGCGCGGGTCTGATCGCGTGTCGTTTCGAGGTTGAGCCGCTGCTGCGCCAGGTTTTCCTTGGACTGACGGATCAGCGAATATTCCGCACCGCCCTGGTAGAGCGGCACAGAGGCCTGAGCGATGGCAGAGGCACCAAAGGATCGGTATTGGATCAGAGTCTGTTCATACGACTGTTGCACCGATGCCTGCAGCGTGATGGTCGGCAGCAGCGCGCCCTCGGCGATCTTGACCTGCAGGAAGTTGATGTCGATGCCGTACATCGCCGCCGTGACGTTGGGATTCTCGATCAGGCCCAACTCGACGGCCGAAGCCAACGTCCTCGGCAGAAACCGGTCGACCGGCGCGCCCGGAGACAGACTTCCGGGTTCGTTGCCGATGATGCGGCGGAAGTTCGCCCTCGTCGTCACCAACTGCGATTCGGCGGCCTGCTCCTGAGTCTTGCCCGCGGCGAGCTGCGCTTCCGACTGGGCGACGTCGGTGCGCGTCACCTCGCCCACGTTGAAACGATCGCGAGTCTGCTTCAGCGTCTGCTCGAGGACGCGCACGTTGCTCCTCTGCACCTCGACGGCTGCCGAATCGCGCAGATAGTCCATGTAGATGGTCGCAGCGGAGAGCAGCACGCTCTGCTCGAGGACGCGGAGCGCCTCCCGCGCGCCGGAAACCTGGCTCTCGGCGGCGCGCGTGCGGTTGGCGGTCTGGTTCCCGTTGAACAGCGTCTGCGAGACCGTCATTCCTGCGCTGCGCGGCGCGTTCGCGCCGTTGATCTGGGTTCTGACCAGCGTGTTCGCGTTGCCGCCCTGTGTGCCGAGCGTGTCCGTGTACTGGTAGCCGACACTTGCGGTGAGCGCGACTTTCGGCCGGTAGCCGGACAGTGCCTGCGGGACGTTTTCGTCAGTCGCCCGCACCGCGGCGCGCTGCGCGTTCATTTGCGGGTTGTTCTGATAGGCGCGCACCAGCGCTGCCTCGATCGTGTCCGCAAGGACAGGCGCCGGGCCGGCAAGTGCCATCAGGAGAACCGAAATCGCTGCTCCGGTGAAGAGCTTCACCCCATGCATCCCAGAATTCCGTTCATTCTTGCCGCCGGCTCGAGCGCGTGAACCGGTACACTGTTTTTCGAGTCAGGACCCCTGCACAACATATTCCGCGGCTAAGCACTACGGAACCACCTCTAGACCAAATTCCCGAGGAAACTCTCAACGTGCAGCTTCTCTGCCACACTCCCGATTCAGAACGGGACCTTAACGGCCGAATCCCGTCAAAAAACGAAGGCTGGAGCGCGTTCCAGGCCCGGCAGGACCGGAGCGGCAGCGTCAAACAGGGTCCGGTGTCCGAACTCGCCATGGGACCGGGTCACAATGACGGCTCGCTGCGGCACGGTTCCCGCGAAGACCCCGACCAGCCGTCCGCCCTCCCTGAGCTGCCCGAGGAGACCTTCCGGCGTGATCTCGGTCGCCCCATTCAGGATAATCGCGTCATAGGGTGCGCCGGCCGGATCGCCATCGGGGCACGCTGCGGCCTTGCAGGTCACGTTACCGAGCCCCAGTCCGGCCAAGGTCTCGTTGGCCTTCGCAACCAGAGCCGAATCGGGCTCCGTGGCGGTTACCCTGCCGGCAAGCTTCGCGGCCAGGGCCGCGATGTACCCGGTCGCACAGCCAACGACGAGGACGTTGTCGGTTTCGGTGATCTCGGCCGCCTGCAGCATCTTGGCCGTGAGGGCCGGCTTGATCAGGAACCGCCTGGCCCCGTCCGCTCCGACATCGAGATCGAGGTCGAGATAGGCCAAGGCTTGCCGGCTCGCTGGGGCGAACGCCTCACGCGGAACCGACAACATGGCATCGAGAATCCTGCGGTCGGTGACGTCATTGGTGCGCACCTGACCATCGACCATTTTCTGGCGCGCGGTCGAAAAACCGGACATCTGCGGACCCTGGAAAAAATGCGGGCCAAACCCGCGGAAGGAAGTTCGGCGCTCTTTTGGTACAAGCGCCGGCAAAACGCAACACGACGATTGCCCGGAAAAAAGCGGAGGCACCGGCAGGCGTAAGCAGGCTTGGACCGTCAACGCATTCGTTGCGAAGCCGGTCAGAGGCTCGCGGATCAACCACAAGGAAGCTATGGAGAAGAGGAAATTGGCTCCCCGGGCTGGATTCGAACCAGCGACCATCCGATTAACAGTCGGATGCTCTACCGCTGAGCTACCGAGGAAAAAGGCGAACCGTGTTCGCGCGGGGCTGCGTATAACAAAGCCTTCCGCGCTTGCATAGGACGAAATCACCCGGCCCGCGGCTGACCCGCCGGGGGGCCGGGATCGCTCGGCAGGCGGGCGTCCACGCAAAGGGAACTTCGCCTGCCGACTACTTGGCACCCTTAAGGTTGCACGACATCGAGCATGTGACCATTGTGCCCTTGTCGCAGGTCAGACAGGCATTCACGCACTGGTTCATGTCCTTGGGATTAAAGGAGCCAAGTCGAGCCGGACAGGAATTGGTCGAACCCGTGACTTCGGACGACTCCGGCGTGCACGCGCACATCGTCACCGCAAATAAGATTATAATACCAGCAGCTCGCATAGGAGCGCCTCGTCGAATCGCGTTGGCCCTACCCCATCGCGACTCAAGCACGATGCGCGCCAAAACTTAACAACGACTTTCCCGACGCGCTTGCGTTTCAGGCAGTATCGCAATGATGCATCGCGGCAAGCGCTCGCTCACCGCCGTTGCCGCGTTCGCTCATCCAGCCCCCAAGAGACTTCTCACGCGAGATCGTTGGCGCCAGGAGCAACGGCGTCTGCAAGATCCTATGATGACGCGATCCGCACGACCGGCTCACCTCTCGACCTTGCCGGTCAAAGATCGCATGACCGCAGTGCGCGAGCCCCAGCAATTCGAAGAGTGATAGTAATAAAGAACGGCGACGCCACGTTGTGGAGCTTGTTCGAATCTCCTTATGTCGCGGCAAAGGGGCAGCAGCCATGAAGAATCTGTTCGCGATCCTATTCGCAACGTTTGCCGCAATCACCACTTCCCACGGCATCACCCAGGCGGCGCCAATCCAAGGGAAGATCTGGTACGTTAATCAAACCAGCCAAACGAGCGGTGATGGACTCGGCTGGAAGACGGCATTCCAGTCGTTGCAGGTTGCATTGTCCGCAGCCACCAAGGGCGATGAGATCTGGGTGGCGAGCGGGACCTACTACCCGCATGCAAGCGACGTAGCCAAGTCGTTCGTTCTCAAGGAAGACGTGGCCGTTTACGGCGGCTTCTCCGGTCGCGAGACCAAGCTCGATCAGCGAGATTTTCGAAAGAACGTCACGATTTTAAGCGGCAGCATCGGCAAGGGCGACAAGACTAAGAACACCAGGACCATTGTCATGGGAGCGGACCGGGCAATCCTGGACGGATTCACGATCTCCGATGCCTACGGGACGGACCAGCCGCGCATGCACCTCGTGCCCGCCGACATTCTCAAGAACGACATGGTCGTGGGCGGGGGGATGCGCAACTTCATGACCAGTCCCATCGTCCGCAACTGCGTTTTCAAGAACAACTTTTCACCCAAGGGCGGCGCGGTTTACAACGTGCACAAGGCCGGCGCGGATCAGGCGACGTTCGTCAACGTCGACTTCATCGACAACGTCGCGCAGGTTCGCGGCGGCGCGGTGAGCAACGATCTCGGCGCGATGCCGCGCTTCATCAACTGCCGCTTCATCGGCAACAAGAGCATGGACAAGGGCGGCGGCCTCTACAACGATTTCGCGGCGTCCCCCCAGCTCCTCAATTGTCAGTTCATCGGAAATTCGGCGGTCAGTGCCGGAGCAATCGGCAATGACGGCGGCTCCGCTCCGCTGCTGGTCAACGTGACCATCAAAGGCAATAAAGCGAGCAGCGGTTTGGGGCCAGGCCTCTATCAAGGCACCGGCGCCAACAGCAATCCGGTCCTGATCAACAGCGTAGTCGACAATATCTACAACTGGCACGAGGACGTTGTCTCGGAAGTCGGCTCCTCCGTCCCCCGCAACCAGACAGTCCCGTTGGGTCAATTCCTGGCCATCAGCGACCTGAAAGGGCAATTGCAGCCAGGTGACCTGAAGTCCGTGCCTGCGTATGGACGGGGCTATCGGGCCGGCCTGGACGGTTCAGTCCTGTTGAAGAACCGCCTGGTCGACAAGCTGGTCCAGATCTACGCCAAGAACGACGGAGCGATCAAATATCGCGGCGAGTACACCCGCCCCAGCGTTGCCCGCAAGGCTGTCTCCACGACCGTGCTTTACGTGGCGCCTACCTCTTCCGCCAAGATCAAGGATGGCCTTTCCTGGGCTACCGCGCTGACCGATTTGCAGGCGGCCATTGAACTGGCGTCGGTCTCAAAGTCTGCGGTCTGGGTCAAGGCCGGGACGTACCGTCCGGCCAAAAAGCAGGACAGGATCGCGGCGTTCATTCTGTACGACGACGTCAAGCTGTATGGAGGCTTTGCCGGAACGGAGGCCGCATTGGAGCAGCGTCCCAGTTCCGGAAATCAGACCATCTTGAGCGCGAAGGCGGCTGGCGGCGGCTATCGATATCCGCATGTTCTCTATGGTGCCAATAACGTCGTGCTGGACGGACTGACGCTACGTGATGGCAGCGCCACTGGATTCACCTACAACGGCAAGGGTGGAGGGCTGCTCGCCTACCACGCTGGAAAGACCTTCCTGCCCCACGACAATGCGGTGGGTTTTGCGATGACCATCCAGAACTGCCGCTTTGAACAGAACACGGCGTTGGAAGGCGGAGCAATCTACGCATTCGGTAAAGCGGCTCTGTCGATCTCCAACACGACGTTCGAAAACAACCGGGCAATCTATGGCGGCGCCGTGGTCGATCGCGAAGGCACAAAGTCAACCTATCAACGGTCCTCATTCAACGGCAACGTGGCCTCGCAGGACGGCGGGGCAGCCTACGAGGACTACGGCTCTCACGTGGAATTCGACGGCACGCAGTTCATGCGAAACGGTGCCCGCCATCAGGGCGGCGCCATTTATGAAATCAGCCGCGCCTCGCAATTGGAGGCCACCGTCGTTTCCGTCAATCAATGCAAATTCTCCGGGAACACGGCTCTGGCCGGAGCCAGCATCTACAATCTCGATGGAAGTACGCTGACGGTTAAGGGTTCGAAATATCCGGCCAAATCGGTCCACAACCCGACACCTTCTGCGAAGCCATAGCGGGACTACACTTATCCGCAGCATTTCCACAGGCCGGGTCGGAGCAGATCTTCGATCCGGACCAAGCGGTTGCCGCGCACAAATCCACAGAGCGGAGATCCCCAGGACCTCTGCAACAGCCCTATTGCTATTGCTCGAAAACGGCGCGGCATGCGTCGCTGAGGCTGGCCTTTTGCCGGCGCAGGCAGGCGGTGATCGCGCGTGCGTTGGGGATCTCGCCGGCGCAAAGGCGGTAGACGTCGGGCGTGCACGCTTTGCGCTGCTCGGGCGTTCCCTGCGCGTGAGCGGAACCCGCTGCAAACAGGCTGAGGAACAATCCGACGGTCGAGGCCCGACGCGCACGGCTCTTTAGGCTCGCAAACCGCAAGAACCTCGCCTTCATGGCGGAGTCTCCTCTCTGCGCTCGGCGCCGGCCGCATCGGCCTCGCCATCAAAGTACGGTAGATCAATCGGCGAGAATGTGAGCCCGGTCACGCTGGGCGTTCCGCGGACACGCGCGAATTTAGGAGATCGCTAACCATACGAGCTGCGATTGCCGGATCGATAAAATTCGAACGATTCGCGCAATTAGGAAACAAACCTGCTTTGCGAAGTTGCCTCGCTCCGGAAGGGGAGAGCGCGATGAGCGAAGCCGAATTCAACCTGCTGCTGGAAGAGGTCCGCACGGCTATGACGATGGAGCCGGAGGAAGAGTTCGTGCCGCGTGCGTGGATGTCTTTCGGAGTGCCCTCGGCAGCCAACGACAACGGGCCGAACTGGCCGCTGGTGCCCTTCCCCGACGGCTGGTTCGCAGCCTGCTAATCGCCACACATCTCCCGCAAACACGAAGAGCGGCCGCTAAGCACCTGATCCAGCACGCGTAAACTCGCCCACTGCCGAACGGTATAGCGCCGCAACCTCTGCTGATCTGACGATTTGCTGGCTGTCCAGCCCGTGGTGGAGAAGGTCAGAGATTGGAGGCCACGTCCGGAATTGAACCGGAGTAAACGGTTTTGCAGACCGCTGCGTAACCACTCCGCCACGTGGCCCCACTGGGCGCTCTCATATACGCCCTCCCCCTTATAGGCAACCGACAGCGTACTCAGCCCCGCTTGCGGCGACGATAATCCCGACTTCCACGGCTTTTCGGCCGCGGGGCCAGTTCAGGCATGGCCGCCTGGACCTCCCGATAGCGGGCCAGCATCCGCTCGAAGCTCTCATGGAGGGTGGCAGCGATATCGGGACGCTTTTGCAGGTTCGCCAGCACCAAGGCCGCCGCCTCCAGCGTCGACAGGCTGTCGCCCCTGGGTTCCCGACGCAGCCGCCCGTAACGCGATGGACGGGCCGGATTCAGGATCACGCGCTGGCACTTGAGCATCCAGGGATTGCGCCACCACAGCGCCTTGGCCTGGCTCCAGGTTCCATCAAGCAGCACGACGCCCTCGATGGAGCCGAGAATGGCGCGCTGGTTATCGGCGACCTGCCCTTTGCGGTTGAGCGCGATGATCTCGCCATCGACGTCGCGGTCGCCTGCCCGTGCCGAGCCAAGATAGAGCACCGCCCAGCGCGAAGGATCGGACACCGGCCGTCCAAGGGCCTTGGCAAGGCTCGGCCATGACAATCCGATCTTGACCGTCGCATCCTTGAAATGCAGCGCCGTCAACCGCGCGGTGCCGAGCGCCCTGTCCTGCTCCTGCGGATGCTGCAGGATCAGAACCGCGATGCGGGTATTGATCGGCGTCACACTGTCGCAGATGCAGAGCGGCAGCGCCTTGAGGCAGCGCGGGCATTCCGCAACAGGCTCTGCCGCCGCTGCAACGCCGTCTGGAAAGTTCGACATTCGCTGCCTATACGCCTGCCCGCCCACCCCTTCAACAAACGAGAGGCTACTCCGCCGGCACGTCCAGCGGCGCCGGTTCGGATCGCCGCCTCAGGCGGTCGATGAGCAGATAGATCACCGGCGTCGTGTAGAGAGTGAGGATCTGCGAGACGAACAGCCCGCCGATGATGGTGATACCCAGCGGCCGCCGCAGCTCGGTGCCCGGGCCGGTCGCTATCACCAGGGGAATGCCGGCGAACAGCGCCGCCATGGTGGTCATGAGGATGGGGCGAAAGCGGACCAGGCATGCCTCGTAGATCGCTTCCGCGGACGACAAGCCGCGATGGCGTTCGGCATCGAGCGCGAAGTCGACCATCATGATTCCGTTCTTCTTGACGATGCCGATCAAGAGAATGATGCCGACGAAGGCGATCACCGTCAGCGGCGTATTGGTGACCTGCAACGCCAGCAACGCGCCCAGGCCGGCCGAGGGCAGCGTCGAGATGATCGTCAGGGGATGGGCGAGGCTCTCATAGAGCACCCCTAACACGATATACATGGCGGCCAACGCGGCAAGGATCAGCAGCGGCTGCCGTCCACTGGTCCTGGCAAAATCGCCGGCATTGCCCTCGAAGCTGCCGCGAATGCCTTCGGGCATATGCAGTTCGTCGACGGCGCGCTGGATATTGGCGGTCGCAACCTCCAATGGCACGTCGGGCAACAGATTGAACGAGACGGTGGTCGAGGGGAAGGATCGCGAATGAAACACCGAAAGCGCCGCGACGCCGCGCTGGGCGCGCACCACGGCCGATAGCGGCACCTGCACGTTATTGGCGCCATCCACATGGATGCGATCAAGGTTGGACGGGTCGACCTGGAATTTCGGGTCGATCTCGAGCACGATCTTGTACTGATTGCGTTGGGTGTAGATCGTCGAGATCTGCCGTTGGGCGAACGCATTGTTGAGTGCATTGTCGATATCCTGCACCCGGACGCCGAGCCTTGAGGCGGCCTGCCGGTCGATCGTGAGGCTAAGCTGCAGGCCGCCGGGATCGCGGTCGCTGGAAATGTCGGTGATGCCCTCGACCGATTCCATTCGCTTCGCCACGATCGGCGCCCAAGTCTGCAGCAGCCTCACGTCCGTGCTCGTGAGCGTGTACTGATAGTCGGAATCGCTCTGGCGGGCGCCGGCGCGCACGTCCTGCGCCGCGAACATGAACAGGCGGATGCCGGCGACGCGGTAGAGGTTGCGGCGCAGCCGGTCTATCACGGACTGCGTCGAGACATAGTCGCGCTCCGCCGGGGGCTTCAGGCTGATGAACATCGTGCCCCGGTTGGAGCCCACGCCGCCCGGCCCGCCGCCGCCTCCCACGGCGGAGCCAACGCCTGCCACCGCCGGATCCGCCATCACGATGTCGGCGAGCTGCTGCTGCAATCCCAGCATGGATTGAAACGAAATATCCGCGGATGCGCGGGTGGCTCCGATGACGAAACCGGAATCGTCGGTCGGGAAATACCCCTTCGGGACCTTGATGTAGAGCGTTACCGTCAGCGCGATGGTGGCGAAGAAGACGAGCATCGCCAGAAGCGGAAACTCGAGGGCCGCGCGCAGCGTCCGCGCGTAGAAGGCGACCAGGCGCGAGAGCGATCCCTCGACCACGCGATCAAAAAGCGTTGCGGTCCTCGACGTCGTCTGCCGGACGTACCGAGCGCAGATCATCGGAGTGACGGTGAGCGAAACCAGCGTCGACACCACGATCGCGAAGGTCAGGGTCAGCGAGAACTCGCGCAGGAGGCGGCCGACGATGCCGTCCATGAAGATCAGCGGCGTGAAAGCCGCGACCAGCGACAGGCTGATCGCCAGGACCGTGAAACCGATCTGTCGCGCGCCCTCCTGCGCCGCCCGCATCGGCGGCATGCCACGCTCCAGATTGCGGAACATGTTCTCGATCATGACGATCGCGTCGTCGACCACGAATCCGACGGAGATCGCAAGCGCCATCAGCGACAGATTGTCGATGGAGAAGCCGGCGACCCACATGCCGGCGCACGTGCCGGCGAGTGCCAGTGGCACCGAGATGCCCGCGGCAATGGTCGGCGTGACCCGGCGCAGGAACGCGAAGACCACGACCATGACCAGGGCTGCGGTTGCGAGCAGCGTCCACTGCATGTCCTGGACGCTGGCACGGATCGTACCGGTGCGATCGACCAGGGTCGAAATCTCGACACCGGCCGGGATCCATTTCTTGAGCTCCGGGATCAGCGCTTTCACCCGGTCGACGGTTTCGATGACGTTGGCATCGCCCTGCTTTCGGATCTGGATCAGAACCGCCGGCTGCTTGTTGAACCAGGCGACCGAGCGGACATTGCGGACGGAATCCTCGATTTGCGCGACGTCCGAAAGCCGCACGAAATTGCCGTTCGAGTTCTTGATCAGGATATCGCGAAACTCCTGCGCGGTCCGCATCTGCGGGTTGAGCGCGAGCGTCTCGCTCTGTCGCTCGCCGTTGAAAATGCCGACTGGGCCGAGCGGATTGGCGTTGATGATGGCGGTGCGCACGTCGTCGGTGGCGATCCCGGCATTGGCGAGCGCCACCGGATTGAGCGCGACGCGGACTGCCGGCTGGTCGGCGCCGCTCACCGTCACGTCCCCCACGCCCGGCACCTGGGCAATGCGCTGCAGCAGGACGGTATCTGCGACGTCATAGATCGCGGCGGTCGAGAGCGTCCTGGAGGTAAGCGCCAGAACGTAGACAGGAGCTCCAGCGGTATTCGCCTTGCCGAAGCGCGGCAGCATCGGCAGATCCGTCGGCAGGTCGGCAAGAGAAGCGGTGATCGCAGCCTGAACGTCGCGCGCCGCACGGTCGATGTTGCGGCCGATGTCGAACTGCAACAGCACGCTGGTGAGGCCGAGCGAACTCGTGGAGGTGATCTGGTTGACACCGGCGATCTCGCCGAGCCGCCGCTCCAGCGGCGCTGCCACCGTCGCCGCCATCACGGAGGGATCGGCGCCAGGGCGGCTGGCGTAGACAAAGATCGTGGGAAAATCGACGTTCGGGAGCGCCGCCACCGGCAGGAACCTGTAGGCCACGATCCCCAGCAGAAACAGCCCGATCGAGAGCAGCGTCGTACCGACGGGTCGGCGGATGAACGGCTCCGAGATCGAGAACATCACTGCATCCCCTCGGCAGCGCCGGCGACGGGCGGCGGCGGACTCTCAGGGGCCGGCGGCGGTAGCGCGCGCTCGAGCCGCCGGTTGATCCGATCGAGGGCGAGATAGATCACGGGGGTGGTATAGAGCGTGAGCAGCTGGCTCAGCAGCAGGCCGCCGATAATCGAGATGCCCAGCGGGAAACGCAGTTCGGAGCCCGTGCCGCTCTCCACCGCCAAGGGCAGCGCGCCAAACAGCGCCGCCAGCGTCGTCATCATGATTGGACGGAAGCGGAGCAGGCATGCCTGCACGATCGCTTCCCTGGGCGGCAGGCCCTGCTCCCGTTCGGCATCGAGCGCGAAATCGATCATCATGATCGCGTTCTTCTTCACGATGCCCATCAGCAGGATGATGCCGATCAGGCCGATCACGGAGAGATCCTGCCCGAACAGCATCAGGGCGAGTATCGCGCCGACGCCGGCCGACGGCAGCGTCGACAGGATGGTGACCGGGTGGATGAAGCTCTCATACAGCACGCCGAGCACGATGTAGATCGTGATGATCGCCGCCAGGATCAGCCAGGGTTGTCCGGCTAGCGAACGTGAGAACTCCGCCGCATCGCCGGCGTAGACGCCAATGATGCTGCCGGGCATGCCGATGCGCGCCTCGATCGCCTTGACGGCATCGACTGCCTCGCCAAGCGACGCTCCCGGCGCCAGGTTGAAGCTGAGCGAATTGGCCGGAAACTGCGCCTGGTGCGAGATCGCGAGCGGCGCGGTGGTGCGCTTCAACGTCGCCACTGCCGACAGCGGCACCTGCGCGCCGGCAACGCCGGGCAGATAGAGCTTGGACAGGATCGACGGGTCGCGCTGGTACATCGGCAGAGCCTCCAGTACCACCCGGTACTGGTTCGCCTGCCCGTAGATCGTCGAGATCTGCCGCTGCGCAAAGGAGTCGTTCAGCGTGTCGGTGACCGCCTGCAGACTGACGCCGAGCTGACCGGCGCGCTGGCGGTCGACGTCGAGCTGCGCCCGCAATCCGCCCTCCTGGGCTTCCGACGAAACGTCGCGGAACAACGGTTCGCGGCGCATTTCGGCCACGAGTTTCCTGGCCCATTCCGACACCAGCGCGGCATCCGTGCCGGTCAGCGTATACTGATATTGCGAGCGGCTGGACTGGGTGGAAATCTGCACGTCCTGCACCGGCTGGAAGTAGATGGTCATTCCCGGGATCGAGGCTACGCGCTGCTTCAGTCGTGCCGCCACCACGCCGACGTCGTCCCGCCGCTCGCCGCGCGGCTTCAAGGTCATCACCAGGCGGCCGACATTGGTCGTCGGATTGACCGAGCCCGCCCCGATCACCGAGACAACACCGATCACGTCGGGGTCGGCCCTGATCGCGTCGGCGGCTGCCGTCTGCCGCTTCTGCATCTCCGCAAACGACACGTCGGGGTCGGCTTCCGTCACCGCCGTGATCGAACCCGTGTCCTGCAACGGCAGGAAACCCTTCGGAGCGATCACGTAGAGAATGAGTGTTGCGACAAGTGTGGCGAAAGTGACCAGAAGCGTCGCGCGCTGCCTCTCCAGCACCCACAACAGCGACCGATGGTAGAACTCGACCATGCGGTCGATGAACCGGCTCGCGACGGCGAGCCCGGGTACGATCCGCTCCTCGCCAACATGCTTCAGGAGCCGCGAGCACATCATCGGCGTCAGGGTCAGCGACACCACCGCCGAGGTCACCACCGCGATCGTGAGCGTCATCGCGAATTCGCGGAACATGCGGCCGACCAGGCCCGACATGAACAGGAGCGGGATGAACACCGCAATCAGCGACAGCGTCAGCGAAATCACGGTAAAGCCGATCTCGCTCGCGCCACGGAGGGAGGCCTGCATCGCCGTCTCGCCATTCTCCATGTGACGGACGATGTTCTCGATCATGACGATGGCATCGTCGACGACAAACCCGGTGCCTATCGTCAGCGCCATCAGCGACAAATTGTCGAGGCTGAACCCGGCAAAGTACATGATGCCGAAGCTGGTGATCAGCGACAGCGGCAGCGCGACGCCGGCGATCAACGTGGCGCGCAGCGAGCGCAGGAACAACAGCACCACCAGGGTCACCAGCACCACGCTCAGGATCAGCGTGAACTGCACGTCTCGCACCGACGCTTTGATGGTGACTGTGCGGTCGGACACCACCGTCAGGTTCACGCCGGCCGGTATCGCGCGCTGCACCTTGGGAATTTCATCACGGATCAGACGGACGACGTCGATCACATTGGCGCCGGGCTGCCGCTGGATATCGACGATCACCGCCGGCGTGCCTTGGTACCAGCCGCCGGTGCGATCGTTCTCCAGTCCGTCAACGATCTGCGCGACGTCGCCGATCGTCACGGGCGCGCCATTGCGGTAGGCGATGATGATCGGCTTGTAGGCGTCGGCGACGGCGATCTGGTCGTTCGCGGCGATGATGTAGGATTGCTGCGCGCCATCGAGCGACCCCTTGGGACCGGAGACGTTGGCGCCGGCAATCGCGGTGCGCAGATCCTCCATGCCGATGCCATAAGCTGCAAGACGGGCCAGATCCGCCTGGATCCGTACCGCCGGCTTCAGGCCGCCAAGGACCGAGACACGGCCCACGCCGGAAAGCTGGCTCAGCCGTTGCGCCAGGATCGTGTCGGCAATGTCGCTCATCGCGCGCAGCGAGATGGTCTCGGAGCGCAGCGCCAGCGTCATCACCGGCGCATCGGCGGGATTCACCTTGGCGTAGGTCGGCGGATACGGCAGGTTTTTCGGCAACACCCCCGCCGCGGCATTGATCGCTGCCTGCACGTCCTGGGTGGCGCCGTCAATGTCGCGGTTCAAATCGAACTGCAACGAGACGTGGCTGACGCCAAAGGAGCTCGTTGAATTTATCGAGGTCAGCGATGGTATCTGGCCAAGCTGGCGCTCGAGCGGCGCGGTGATCAGGGAAGCAATCACGTCCGGGCTCGCGCCGGGCAATTGCGTCGTCACCTGCACCGTCGGAAAGTCGACCTGTGGCAGCGCCGAGACCGGCAGCGAGAAGTAGCCGAGCGCGCCGCCGATCAGCAGCGCGAAGCCGAGCAGCGAGGTCGCGATTGGCCTGCGGATGAATGGTTCGGAGACGCCCATGCCAGCGCGCCTTCCGAGCTCAAGGGTTAGCGTTCGGGATCATGGCTGCGATTTCGCTCCACTGCCCGACTGCTCCGCCCCTCGTGCCGGCCCGGTCTGCCCCTTCTGATCGCCCTCCCCTGCCTGACGCTTGGCAGGGCGCTCGCCGTTACCTTGCGGGTCCTTCCCCTGGCCGTCTTTGGCCTGACCGTCCTTGGCCAGCGGCGACCTTGTGCGCTTGCGGGGCGCAAGATCCGCGGACGGCGTCTGGTCGTCCCTGCCGACAATCACCTTCGCGCCGTCAGAGAGGTTGGCAAACCCGGTGGTAACCACGCGATCGGTCGGAGAAAGTCCGTTCGCGATGACGGCATCGTACTCGTTCTGCTGCGTGACCGTGACCGGCTTTGCCGTGACGATGTCGCCTTCGCCGATCACGTAGCTGAAGGTGCCGACCGGTCCCCGTTGCACCGCGGAGGTCGGTACCACCAGCGCTTTGGCCAGTGTTTCCACCTTCAGCCGGACGTTGACGAACTGGCCCGGCCAAAGCTGGTACCTGGCGTTGGGGAATTCGGCCTTCAGCTTGAGGGTGCCCGTGGTCGGATCAACCTGGTTGTCGATGCCGGTCAACTTGCCGGTATCGATCACCGAGACTCCGTCATTGCCGAACACGTCAACCGTCAGCGGTCCGTGGGCGACGGCGGCATTGACGCGCATGATCTGCTGCTGCGGCAGGCTGAACCACACCGCGATCGGCTGCAACTGCGTGATGACGACGAGCCCTGTGCTGTCCGAGGCATGGACGATATTGCCCTGGTCGACCTGGCGCAGCCCGGCGCGGCCCGAGATCGGCGCCACGATCTTGGTGTAGCTCAACATCGTCGCTGCATTGTCGATGGCCGCCTGGTCGGCCTTGATCAACGCTTGCGTCTGCGCCACCAGCGCGCGCTGCGTGTCCGCCTGCTGCTTGGAGCCGGCATTGGAGGCGGCGAGCTGTTCGTACCTCGCCAGGTCGAGGCGCTGATTGGCCAGTTGCGCTTCGTCCTGCGCCTTCTTGGCCACGGCCTGGTCGTATTGCGCCTGGTAGATCGCCGGGTCGATCTCGGCGACTACATCGCCCTTCTTGACGTCCTGACCTTCGACAAAATTGACCGTAATCAGCTTGCCGTCGACCTGCGAGCGCACGGTGACGGTGTTCAGCGCGCGGATCGAGCCGACGCCGTCGAGATAGACCGGCACGTCCTCGATACGAGGAATCGCCGCGAGTACCGGCACCGGAAGGTCGGGGCGCGCATTGCGGTTGCTCGCCTGCTTCTGCTGCATCGCAGACCAGCCGAGGTAGGCAAGCCCGCCCAGGATCACGAGTGTCACGAGGATGGAAACCGTACGGCGGCGGGCGCGCGAGGCGACCGCCGTGAGGCGATCCTCCGCAACCTTTGCGGTTTCCTTGTCCGGCTTAAAGAGCATTGACCGGTCTCTCCATCCTCGGCTCCCAGCCGCCACCCAGCGCCTGGTACAGGCTGACGATCGCAAGCAGCCGCGCCAGCTGCGCCTGCCAGAGCGCATCCTCGGCCTGAAATAACGTCAGCTGCGTATTTAGCACAGTCACGATATCGGCAGTGCCGGCCCTTAGCTGCTGCTCGGCGAGTTCGAAGGCCCGGCGCGATGCTGCGACGACCTGACGCTGAAGCTGCAGTCTGATTGTGGTCTGCTTGACCGAATAGAGCGCGTTGTCGACGTCGGCAAAGGCCTGGACGATCGTCTTGCGGTAGCCCTGCAGCAACTCGTCCTGCCGCGCCTTGGCATACTCAAAATTGCCGAGGATCCGGCCGCCATCGAAGATCGGCTGCATGGCACTGCCGACCAGGCTGAAGAAGGCCGCATGCGGCTGGAACAGTGCCGTCAGCGCCGAGCTCTGATAGCCGCCCTGCCCCGTCAACTGAATGTTCGGGAAGAACTGCGCGCGTGCGTTGCCGATATTGGCGGTGGCGGACGCCAGCTGGGCTTCCTGGCGCCTGATATCGGGGCGCTGCGTCAGCAGTTCGGACGGCAGCCCCGGCGTGACGCGCGGAATTGCGACGCGGTTGAGCGAGCCACCGCCGATACGAACGCTTTCCGGCGGGCGCGATACGAGAGTCGCCAATGCATTCCTGTTCTGGTCGAGCGTCTGCCGCAGCGGCGGTACTGACGCCTTCTGGTTGGCGAGCACGCTTTCCTGTTGTGCGACGTCAAGATCAGTGCCGGTGCCTGCCTGGCGACGTTCCTTGATCGCGTCGAGAATGCGCTGGGCGCTGGCGATGTTGCGCTCGGCGGTGCGAATACGATCCTGCGAGGCCAGTACCTGGAAGTAGGCATTGGCGACGCTGGCGAGAGTGGTGAGCGCGACGACGTCCCGATCGAAGCGATTGGCGATCGCAGTCTCTTCCGCAGCCTGCAGGGCGTCGCGGTGCTGTCCCCAGAAATCCAGCTGGTAGCTCGCGCTAAGCGAAGCGGAGTAGTTGACGACTTCGCGGCCGCCGGTGCTGAGGCCGCTGGAGCTGGAGCCGGAGGTCCGGGAGTAGGTCTCGGATCCCGTGCCGGAAAGACTTGGCAGCAGCGCTGCGCCCGCCTGCCGCGCCTGGGCGTCTGCCTGGAACATGCGCGCCACAGCGGCAGCGATGTCCAGATTGACGCGCTGCGCCTCTTCCATGAGCTGCGTGAGCTCGGGGGACCCGAAACCGCGCCACCAGTCCAGCGCCGGCGGCGCATCGGGCTTGCCGGCATATTTGTAGGTGGGAGGAACATCGAGAGCCGGATCCGGCAGATCCTGCGTCAACACGCAACCAGCGGATGAAAAGGCCATACACGCCGCTGCAAGCCACCGCGCTGCCCGGGGCAAGCCTGGAGCGGCAAATGGTCGCCCGATGGCGACGGCCGGGCAACTGTGTCTCACATCCGCCCCCCGACGGGCACGACGCCGAGCCTCGGTTGCGCGGGCGGAATAGCCGTTTTGCGACGGATCGGCGTGGAAGCTATTTGCGAGACGTTCACAGCGGCGATGCTTTCCGGAACCTGAGCGCCATACTAGCCCCGGCGCAACAGGGCGGACAGTCCCGGCAGCGCAGCCTCCACCGGCCATTCCAAGCCTTGGTGCACAGACAAATTTGGCGCGTTATCCCCAATTTGCAGGGTTTTTCGTGATTCGCACCGCTTCGATGCGCGTTGAAAGCTTACCAAGATTTCATGTGATTTCTGCGCCTTTAACCGCACTGCGTGGCATGTGGCGTTCGCGCCTGAGTGCCTTGGGGCAAGCTCATGCCAATCCGCACCCGTTTCGGAGCAATAACTTGCAGGCGACCTGGCAGAGCTGAGTCTTGCCCGATGTCTCGATCACCGGTTCCGGCAATCGACTGTTGAACAGTCAACGGATCCGCGTAGTGGTCGAACGGGTCGTCTTCGCAAAGCAGCGATGAAGCAGTCCGCTTGTACGCACTACGCAGCTCCATTAGGGTCGACGGTAAATTTGGGAAACGACACGGCAAGCCCCGTCATGACCATCAGAAACGACGTCGTCGAAGCAATCGGCAATACGCCGCTGATCAAGTTGAAGCAGGCTTCCGAGCAGACCGGCTGCACCATCCTGGGCAAGGCTGAATTCATGAATCCCGGCCAATCCGTGAAGGATCGCGCGGGCAAATGGATGATCCTGGAAGCGGAGAGGCGCGGCGACCTCAAACCCGGCGGTCTCGTGGTGGAGGCGACCGCCGGCAACACCGGAATCGGCCTTGCCGTCGTCGCCGGCGCACGCGGTTACCGTACGCTGATCGTGATTCCGGAAACCCAGAGCCAGGAAAAGAAGGACATGCTGCGGCTATGCGGCGCCGAGCTGGTCGAGGTGCCCGCCCTGCCTTACTCGAATCCGAACAACTATCAGCATGTCGGCAAACGGCTTGCGGACCAGCTTCGCAAGAGCGAACCGAACGGCGTCCTGTTCGCCGACCAGTGGAATAATCTCGACAATCCAAAGGCGCATTACGAATCCACCGGCCCCGAGATCTGGCAGCAAACCGGCGGCAGGATCGACGGCTTCATCTGTTCGGTAGGCACCGGTGGCACCCTGGCCGGCGCGAGCTCGTTCCTGAAGGAGAAGAACAAGGACATCGTGATCGGCTGCGCGGATCCGCGCGGGGCCGCGATGTACGAACTGTTCAAGCACGGCGAGGCCAAGGCCACGCTGGGTGGCTCGATCACGGAAGGGATCGGCCTTGGTCGCGTCACTCCCGTCATCAAGCAGGCCAGGGTGGATGACGCCTTTCTCATCCCCGACGAGGAAGCCGTGCCGCTGATCTACGAGTTGCTCCAGCACGAGGGCCTGTGTCTCGGCGGCTCGTCCGGGATCAACGTCGCCGGCGCGATCCGATTGGCCAAAGAGCTTGGCCCCGGCAAGAC
>NZ_JACRAW010000026.1 GCF_016213215.1 Bradyrhizobium sp.
AAGGCCCGGGTCCGGGCCTCATGGTTCGAGACGCGCCTTCGGCGCTCCTCACCATGAGGGTTGGAACGTCGCAACCTCAAAAGATTCATACCCTCTCAGGATGAGGTTGGCAGCATGATTGCGAGGAGCGTGAGCGACGAAGCAATCCAGAATGCCTCCGCGGATGCATTCTGGATTGCTTCGCTTCCGCTCGCAATGACGGCGTTGAGAAGACGTGCGCCACAAACTCGTCATTCCGGGGCGCGCGAAGCGCGAGCTCTGATGTGCAATTGCACATCAGAGAATCCATAACCCCAGGCTTGGGTCGGTTATGCGGGATCTGGGTCGATATCGACCGCCACAACTGCGCCCTCGGGTTATGGGTCCCTGCCCCCGTGCGCAATTGCGCACTAGGCGGGGACACACCGAAGTTGTGGCGCTTTGCTTGGTATCACGAATGGCGATTGCCCGGCGCATCACCTGGCGTAAGCTGTCGGCCGAACTAATTCACAGCAAAACGAGCCCCATGCCCGCCTTTCCCACTTCCACCACCGTTCTTGACTCCATCCTGTTCCGCGACGCCTTCGGGACGGCGCGCATGCGCGAGGTATTCTCGGACTTTGCCTTGATCTCGCGTTATGCCGAGGTCGAGGTCGCGCTGGCGCGAGCCGAAGCGCGCTGCGGGGTCATTCCGCGGGAGGCGGCGGAAGCGATCGCGGCGCGGACCGACGTTGCCGCGCTCGATTTCGACCTGCTGCGGCACGAGACCGATATCGTCGGCTATCCGATCCTGCCGCTGGTGCACCAGATCGCCAGGCAATGTGGCGAGGCGGGCCGCTACGTCCATTGGGGCGCGACGACGCAGGACATCATGGATACGGCCGTGGTCCTGCAGGTCCGCGACGGGCTGAAGATCATCGAAAGCGACATCGCCGAGTTGCGCGACATCCTGGCCGACCTTTCCAGGCGACACCGCTCAACTCCCATGGCCGGCCGCACCCATCTGCAGCAGGCGCTGCCGGTGACCTTCGGCTACAAGACCGCGATCTGGCTCGCGATGTTCGATCGCCATGCCGAACGGCTCGAACAATTGAAGCCGCGCGTGCTGGTCGGCCAGTTCGCGGGCGCCGCCGGCACGCTGGCTTCGCTCGGGAACAAGGGCTTTGAGGTGCAGCAGGCGCTGTGCGAGGAACTCGCCCTTTCCGTTCCCGCCTCCACCTGGCATGTCGCGCGCGACGGCTTGGCGGAGGCGGTGAATTTCCTGGCGCTGGTTGCCGGAACGCTCGGCAAGATCGCCCTCGACATCATGATCATGGCTTCGACCGAATTTGCCGAGGTTTACGAGCCCTTTGTAAAGGGACGCGGTGCCTCTTCCACCATGCCGCAGAAACGCAACCCGATTTCGTCCGAACTGATGCTCGCCGCGTCCAAGGCGGTGCGCCAGCATGCCGGGCTGATGCTCGATGCCATGGTGCAGGATTTCGAACGCGCCACCGGCCCCTGGCATGCCGAGTGGATGGCGATCCCGGAAAGTTTTGTGCTGACGGCCGGCGCGCTGCATCAGGCCAAGTTCGCGCTATCCGGGCTGGTCGTAGACGAAAAGAGGATGGAGGAGAATCTTGCCATCAGCCGCGGGCTGATCGTGGCCGAGGCCGTGATGATGGGACTCGCGCCGCAGATCGGCCGTCAGGAAGCGCATGATGTCGTCTACGACGCGTGCCGGCTCGCCAACGAAAAGGGCCTGCGACTGGCGGATGCCTTGTCGGCCGATCCCCGCGTTTCAGAGCGCATCGACCGGGCGAGGATCGAGGCGCTGACTTCGCCGGAAAATTATCTTGGCCTTGCCCCCGAAATGGTGGATCGCGTGCTCGCCTCTAAGGAGCGTCGGAAATCGTGACGATGTTCCGCCTGCATGCGGCCGACGCGGAAAGCTATTGCGCCGTGCGATGTTCTGCTTAAATGGAAATGTAGTACAGGAGAAGACCTGGCATGACTGCACAGCGCGATTCGGCAACTGTCATCGATCCCGTGAAACTCGACCGGCTCGCCGAGGTCGCGGTGAAGGTGGGGCTGGGCTTGCGCCCCGGCCAGGACCTGTTGCTCACGGCGCCCGCGGTGGCGCTGCCGCTGGTGCGACGAATTGCCGAGCACGCTTACAAGGCCGGAGCCGGGCTGGTGACCCCCTTTCTGTCGGACGAAGAGGTGACGCTGTCGCGTTATCGCTTCGGCGCCGACCCCAGTTTCGATCGCGCCGCGGGCTGGCTCTATGAGGCAATGGCGAAAGCGTTCTCGGAGAACACCGCGCGCCTTGCCATCGTCGGCGACAACCCGATGCTGCTGTCGGGCGAGGATCCTGCCAAGGTTTCGCGCGCCAACAAGGCCAATTCCCTGGCCTACCAGCCGGCGCTGGAAAAGATCGTCAATTACGACACCAACTGGAACATCATCGCCTATCCCAGTCCGTCCTGGGCGAAGCAGGTGTTCCCCGGCGATTCCGAGGACGTCGCGGTCGGGAAGCTGGCCGAGGCGATCTTTGCGGCCTCGCGTGTCGATCGCGAGGACGCGGTCGCGGCCTGGGCAGGGCATAATGCCGTCCTGCGCGAGCGCACCGATTGGATGAACGGCCAGCGCTTCAAGGCGCTGCATTTCAAGGGGCCGGGCACCGACCTCACCGTCGGGCTCGCCGACGGTCATGAATGGGAAGGCGGCGCCTCCACATCCAAGAGCGGCATCGTCTGCAATGCCAACATCCCGACCGAGGAAGTCTTCACCACGCCGCATTGCCGGCGCGTTTACGGCCACGTCGTCTCTTCCAAGCCGCTGTCCTATCAGGGCACGCTGATCGACAACATCGCCGTGCGCTTCGAGGACGGCCGCATTGTCGATGCCAGGGCCTCGCGCGGCGCAGAAGTATTGAACAAGGTGCTCGACACCGACGAGGGCGCGCGTCGCCTCGGCGAGGTCGCGCTGGTGCCGCATTCCTCGCCGATCTCGCAGAGCGGCCTGCTCTTCCTCAACACGCTGTTCGACGAGAACGCGGCTTCCCACATCGCGCTCGGCCAGTGCTATTCGAAGTGCTTCATCAACGGCACCAAGCTCACGCCGCAGCAGATCGCAGCCCAGGGCGGCAACCAGAGCCTCATCCATATCGACTGGATGATCGGTTCGGCCAACACCGACATCGACGGCATCAAGGCCGACGGCAGCCACGTGCCGGTGTTCCGCAAGGGCGAGTGGGCTTGAGGCTTGGCCGTAAGCGGCAGATCGCCGCAGAAAGGGCGGTGCGCCGGATTGTCCGGCAGGGCGTAAGGAATCGTTAAAAGCCGGCGACTAGCGTCGCAGCGCGTATTTCTGGCTGCCGAAGTTCGGCCGGCCTGAGCCTGATTGAAGCTTTTTCGAGGTTAACGATGTCCCGCGCGCTCATTGAAACCGGCAATACCAGCGTTGAACTGGAACTGCGTCCGATCGAACCCTCTTGGGTCATCGAGGGCAATCCGGTGTCGCACTCGAGCATCCTCTCGACGAGCTCGGACGGCACCGCCTCGACCATCGTGTGGTCGTGCACCGAGGGCAAGTTCAACTGGTACTACGATTTCGACGAAACCATCATGATTCTGGAAGGAAGCATCGTGATCGAGAGCGATGGCATGCCTCCCAAGCGTTATGGCCCCGGCGACGTCATCTTCTTCCGCGACGGCGCCCACGCCAAATGGCACGTCGAAGGCTACGTCAAGAAGATCGCCTTCTGCCGCAAGACCAACCCGGCGCTCATCGGCTTTGCGGTCCGCGTGATCAACAAGCTCAAGCGGATGATGTCCGCGCCCAGCCAACCCCGTCCGGCCAGCCTGATCGGCACGGGCTAGAACGAGCCTCGCGACCAGCTTCCCGGCGCCTTCGAGAAACAAGGCTCCGCGCCGCGCCCACGCTCCTCATCGGGAAGGTCGCGGCGCTCTGCTATTCAGGGCATGCTGCGCCTTGCAAGAACTTCGACCACTAGGCGCCAGTTCGACGCGCCGGACGCCATCGCTTCGCCGAGCCAGTGAAACGAATGCGGCGTGATTTCTGTAAAGCTCCAGCGCGAGGAGTCGCCGGATTCGGTCGTTCCCTCCTGGACGATGTCGTTGCCACGGGCACGGCCGATCTGGTGGCGAAAGACGCTTCGTCCGGGATCGATCCACCAGATCCGCCAGGCATCGATCGTGGGGTCGTACACGCGCAGCGTCGTTCCGTACCAGTTGCCGGCGATCGGAAACGGCGTCGCACCCTTGCGTTCGGCAAGACGCGGAATCATCCACACATCCTGGACGGCGCGCCCTTCCAGCACCCAGCCGAAGTGGATCTCGCCGGTTGCGCGGTGGCTGGCGCCGTCCGGTGCGTGCGCTATGATCTCGGCGTCCCAATCGCCGACAAACCGTCCGTAAAGCTGCAGTTTTGCGGCGAGCTCCGGGTCGGGCCCGCTCGCATGCAGGACCGCGGCAAAGCCGTTGTGTCCAATTTCCATCCTGACCTCCGGTTGGACCTCGAGTTCAGCATGAGCGAGCCCCGGCAACTTGGAGAAAATTGCTCCCGGAACCGATCAGACGCCTTCGAGGATGATGACCGTCGGCGTGCCCGGCAGCGTGTCGCGGGAAATTCGCAACGTGCGCTCGCCGCGCTGGTCGATCTCGAACTGCTGGCCGATGCGGCGCATGAAATCGCTGAGCGGCGTCGCGAAGCGGTGCATGGGCAGAACCACGGAGGCGCGCAGGCGGCGCGTGATGTCCGACATGCCCTCGAGCGACATGGTGTAGGTGCCGTCGATCGGGACCATGACGATGTCGAGCCGTCCGATCGCCGCGAAGTGGCTGTCGTCGAGCTTGTGGTGCAGGTGGCCGAGATGGCCGATGCACAGGCCTGCAACCTCGAAGATGAAGATCGAATTGCCGTCGCGGATCATCGCGCCGCCGAAGTCGTCGCCGAAATAGCGGCGGATGTCGGTCGTGATGTTGCGGACGAAAACGTCGCCGACACGTGTTGCGATCTGGGCGGGCTTGCCGTCCTCGCCCCAGCCGTGAAGCACGTGGGGAATGCGGCTGTCGGGAAAGAGGGTGTAATGCGTGCCGTGCGCCCGGTTCATGGTAACGACGTCGGGCAGGCGGCCGATCTGGTAGGCGCCGCTGTAGTCGGTCGCGATCCGGACGCCCGCCGGGGTATCGATGAAATAGGTGGAATGTCCGGCATAGGTGATCGCGACTTCGGGCGCACTGGCCGCAAGCCGCCGAAAGGCAACCGGCTCGGCGCGCGGCGGAGCGCTCGCCATGGCGAGGCACTCGCTGCGTCGCACGGCGTCCTGCGCAAAGGCGGAGCCGATGAATGTGCCGAAGAGCGCAAGTGCTGTGCAGAGCGATCGCCACATGGTCCATCCCCCAATGTGGCGAAAAGTCTATCGCGCCATCGAGCGCCCGGCCATGGTCCGGCGATCAAGAGCGCGTCAGCGGCATGTTCACTCCCGCTGCGGGCTGAACTTCCAGGTCGCGGCGACGAGGCCCGCGGTGATCAGGCCGCTGACGATGCCGGCGATGGGGAGGGCGAGCGCCAGCGCCGACGTCGAGGCCCAGCCGATCGAGGAGAAGGCTTCGGCGAAGGTTGCAAGGCGCGAGGAGGTCTGGCGACGTCGGAATTGGCTGCGTTTGGCCTGGACCCTGAACCAGAGCTGGATCGCGGTGGCCGAGGCCGCAGCGATGGCAACTCCGCCGGTCGTGACCGCAGCCTGCCACGGCGAGGCGAGGGCAAGCACGGCGACCATCGGCATGAAGATGACGGCGATTGCGATCAACACCACCTCGATCTTGGCGCGGATCACCCGGGCGGGCGGCAGTGGCGCGGTCGCGACCAGATCGGGTGCGTCTTCGCCCGAGATGGTGAGCCAGGCAAGACCGCCCGCGAGCTGGCCCGCCGCCATGACGACAACCGGGGTGATCAGGATGATCGCCAGCGAGGAATCGGCGAAGCTGCGCCACAACAACACTGCCGGCGGCAGCAGATAGAACAACTGCATCAGTGTCTGGGAAATCAGCCAGGGATCGCGCGCCAGCAGCGCGAATTCCTTCCGTCGCAGCACCTGCTGGCGCGAGCCGGGGCGAAAGCCCCCTGTGCGCGGTCGTCGGCGCGTGGAAGTGCCCTGGGCAGCCGCATCGATCGCGGTGTCGGCAAAGCGTCCCGAGAAGAGCGCCATGACGGCGCCGAGCAGCAAGAGGCCGAGGGCCAGGAGCAGTAGCAGCGCCTCGATGTCGCCGATCGCCGCCCGCGCCGGCCACCAAAGGATGCTGTCCGTATCCGGCGCATAGGCCGCAGCCGCCTCGGAGGTGACGACCGCAAACCGCGACAGCGTACCGTATGACATGATCGCAGCAATCTGCAGCGCGATGATGAAGCCGGCGCCGATGATCGCGGCAAGGACCTGGGCGATCAGGCGGGTCCGCGCCGGGCCGATCAGGCGAAACAGCACGATGGTGACGGCGATCGCGACCGCCGCTGCCGACAGCCCGATCGCGGCCACCACGCCGAAGGCCGACAGCCATCTTGCGCCCCCGCCGATCACCAGCACATCGATGAAGGGTGTCGAGAACAACAGCGCCATCGCCGTTACCGCGAGCGCGATCGCGGCAATGCGCACCGAGAAGACGTTGGCGAGGTTGACCGGCGAGGACATGATCAGGTCGAGATCGGCACGGGCATAGAACACCCGCGTCACCGATTCGATCGCCTGCGACAGCATGAGGGTCCACGCCATCACGATCGTCGAGGTGATGACGATCAGCGAGGATTTGTCGAGCGGCAGTACAAGGTCGGAAAAGCGGCCGACCACGGCCCAGGCCGGCAGGTGCATAATGGCGGCGAACGCGACGAGGCCGACGGCGACCGCGGGTCGACGCTTGCGCCGTCCGCCCGTCATCATGGCCAGCCACTCGCGCCAGGCCAGGCGAAGTTCATGCCGGGCGAACCAGGTGAGCGCGGTCGTCGAGCTCATGCGGCGGCTTCGAAGTTGACCAGCGCGATGAAGAGATCCTCCAGGCTGGTATCGGTCCGTCCGTTCTGCTGGCGTAGCTCGGCCAGGGTTCCCTCGGCGACAAGCCTGCCCGATGCGATGACGCCGATACGGTCGGCCATGCGCTCGGCGACTTCGAGGATATGTGTCGTCATGATGACGGTGCAGCCGGCGCGCACGCGACCACCCAACAGCCCCTTCACATGGCGCGCCGAGACCGCATCGAGCCCGGTGAGCGGCTCGTCCAGGATGATCAGACGCGGATCATGGACCAGCGCACCGGCAAGGGCGACCTTCTGACGCATTCCCTTGGAAAATCCCTCGCAGCGTTCGTGCAGATGCGCCTCGAGACCCAGCGACACCAGAAGATCATGAGCCATTGGTTCGGCGATGGCGGGTTCGATGCCCCACAGGCCGGCGACGAATTCGAGGTATTCGAGCGGCGTGAGCTTGTCGTAAATCATCGGCTCGTCCGGGACCCAGGCCATCAATTGCTTGGCCGCGACCGGGTCGGCCAGCGCATCGATGCCGAACACCGTCACCGAGCCCGCATCGGGCCGCAGCAATCCCGCGACCATGCGCAGGGTCGTGGTCTTGCCGGCGCCGTTGGGGCCGACCAACGCATAGAACTCGCCGGTTCGGATCGTAAGGTCGAGGGAATCGACCGCCGGCCGGTCGAAATACTTGGTTAACCCTCGCAGTTCGAGCGCGGAGGTCTCTGGTTCCATGAAGGGACACCCTGCGGTTTTGCGTCGCAAGGACCATGACCCCAAGATATTTCGGCCGGGTGAATCGGCGGCGGACAATTCCGCGTTCCGGGATCAACAGCAGCTTTGTTGACAGGTCTTCGCTGTTCAGGCTGAATTGGTTCGCACAATGCGACGCTTCCAAGAGCCCAAAGGCCGGGAAGCGGTCAATGCGGCAAGGCGGTCCAAGAACCGTCGCCGCCTCCAGGGAGGGAGCTAACGGGGATGCTGGACTTTGTTCAGCAGCTGGTGAGCGGTGTTGCGCTTGGCTGCGTCTACGGCCTGATCGCGCTCGGCTTTGTGCTCGTCTACAAGGCCACCGAGGTCGTTAATTTCGCGCAGGGCGACCTGATGATGCTGGGCGGCTTTTTCGCCTTCACCTTCATCGGCATGCTCGGCTTGAACTACTGGCTCGGCTTCGCCGGCGCAGTTGCGGCAATGGCGCTGTTCGGCATGCTTGCCGAACGGCTGGTGGTGCGCCCGATCCTGGGCTACCCGCAATTCTCCATCATCATGGCGACCATCGGGCTCGGTTTCTTCCTGCGC
The DNA here is from genome assembly GCF_016213215.1 of Bradyrhizobium sp. Taxonomy (GTDB): domain Bacteria; phylum Pseudomonadota; class Alphaproteobacteria; order Rhizobiales; family Xanthobacteraceae; genus Bradyrhizobium. Next base: position 8,299 of record NZ_JACRAW010000026.1, read on the forward strand.
TCGGTCTCCGGCATGATCTGGGGCACCGACGACTTCAAGATCGATACGCCGTTCAGCCAGGGCGTAGTGCGCATCGGCTCGCTGGTGCTGGCCGATGACAAGCTGTCCGTGATCGCCGCGACCATCATCCTCTGCACGCTGCTCTATCTGTTCTTCAACAAGACGACGCTGGGCACGGCGATGCGGGCGAGTTCGGAGAACATGCTCGCCGCCTATTACATGGGAATTCCAGTCAAGCGCGTGGTTTCAATCGTCTGGGCGATCAGCGCCGCGGTTGCGGGCTGCGCCGGCGTGCTGCTCGCGCCCATCACCTTCGTTCATTCCAATGTCGGACTGGTGCTCGGTCTGAAGGCCTTTCCCGCCGCCGTGCTCGGCGGCTTCGGCTCGATACCTGGTGCGGTGGTCGGCGGCGTTCTCATCGGCGTGATCGAGAGCATGGCCGGCTTTTATCTGGCGGAGGGCTGGAAGGATGTCGCGCCCTATGTCGTTCTGCTGGCCGTGCTGCTGCTCAAGCCCGAAGGCCTGTTCGGCCTTCACATACGCAAGAAGGTCTGAGCCATGCGGTTTCTGTTCAAGACCGATTACGAGGACGACATCCGGCTGTTTCCGCACTCCGGCTACTTCGTCTCCTATGGCATCTTGTTCGCGCTGCTGCTGACCGCGCCCTACGTGCTCTCCAGCTACTTGATGAGCCAGCTGGTCTTCGTCTGCATCTACGCGACCGTGGGCGTGGCCCTGCTGATCCTGACCGGCTTCACCGGCCAGGCCTCGCTGGGACATGCTGCCTTCCTCGCGATCGGCGCCTATACGGCCGCCTACCTTCAGCAGTTCGACGTGCCGTTTCCGGTCTATTTCCTCGCTGCGGGGTTGTTGACCGGGGTGGTCGGCGCGCTGGTCGGATTTCCGGCGCTGCGCCTGCAGGGCATCTATCTCGTGATCGCGACCATCTCCTTTGCCTTCATTGTCGAGGAAATCCTGGCGCGTTGGGAAAGCGTCACCCATGGCAACGAAGGCATGCGGGTCAAGACGCTGTACCTGTTTGGTACCGCGGTGTCGCGTGACAGCCCCGCCTTCTACTTCCTTTGCCTGGCTGTGCTGGTCCTGACCATCGTCGGCGCCCTCAACCTCCTGCGGTCACCGACGGGGCGGGCCTTTGTCGCGATCCGAGACAGCGAGACCGCTGCCCGCAGCATGGGCATCAACGTCTCCCTCTACAAGGTAAAGTCGTTCGCGATTTCGGCCGCGATCACCGGTCTGGCCGGCTGCCTCTTCGCGCACAAGCTATCCTTCATCAGTCCGGAAATGTTCACCCTGCAGCTCTCGATCGAGTTCATCATCGTGATCCTGATCGGGGGCACGTTCAGCCTGCACGGCGCGGTGCTGGGCGCCATCTTCATCGTCATGATCGATCCCTTCCTGACGTATCTCAAGGACGACATGCCGGGCCTGATCGCCGGAATGGCCGCAACGATGGGCGCCGGCAGCGAGCGCGCGGCACACATCCAGGACAGTGTCGCGGCGTTCGCGTCCCTCAACGGCCTCAAAGGCGCGATCTACGGCATCATCATCGTCCTGTTCGTCCTGTTCGAGCCACTCGGCCTCTACGGCCGCTGGCTGAAGATCAAGCTCTACTTCCAGCTCTTCCCGCTCTACAAGCGCGCCACTTTCAAGCGGCAGAAGATCTACGTGAAATCGGAGCGGAACCGATGAGCTATTTTCGCGCCGAGAACCTCGCGCTTCATTTCGGTGGCCTCAAGGCGGTCGACGCGGTGAGCTTTGCCGTCGAGAAAGGCGAGATCCTCTCGATCATCGGGCCCAATGGCGCGGGCAAGAGCTCGATCTTCAACCTGATATCGCGCATCTACAGTCCGACCTCGGGCAAGATCTTCTTTGAGGACCAGGACATCACGGAACAGCCGCCTTACGCGATCGCCAGGCTCGGCATTGCGCGTACCTTCCAGAATATCGAGCTGTTCGAGAATGCCACCGTCCTCTCCAACCTGCTGGTCGGGCGCCATCGGCATTCCACCACCCAGCTCTGGCAGGAGTTGCTGTTCCTGCCGAGCGTGCGCGCGAATGAAAAGGCGCATCGCCGCCGGGTCGAGCAGGTCATCGAATTTCTCGATCTCGAACCCTATCGCGACAAGCTGATCTCGGGCTTGCCCTATGGCGTGCGCAAGGTGATCGAGCTTGCGCGGGCGCTTTCCTCCGAGCCGAAGCTGATCCTCCTCGATGAGCCGTCGTCGGGGTTGAACGTCGAGGAGACCGACGACATGTCGTTCTGGATCCGCGACATGAGGACCGAGCTCGGCATCACCGTGCTGATGGTCGAGCACGACATGTCGCTGGTCAACCGCGTCTCCGATCGCGTGATTGCGCTCAACTCCGGACGGGTGCTGGCGATGGGGCCGCCCGCCGAAGTACAGCAGCATCCGGACGTCGTTGCGGCCTATCTCGGAGCGTGACCCATGAACGCCGCAAGCCCATCCGACATCATCCTGAAGCTCAGCAATATCGAGAGCTATTACGGGCCGATCATGGCCATCCGAGGCATCAGCCTCGAGGTGCCGCGCGGCCGCATCGTTACACTGCTGGGCGCCAACGGCGCCGGAAAGACCACGGTGCTGAAGACCATCTCCGGCATTCTCGACCCGCAGAAAGGCGCCATCGAGTTCATGGGCAAGCCGATCCAGCGCATGGAAGCCGACAAGATCGTTCGGCTCGGGTTGGGCCATGTGCCGGAAGGCCGCGAGGTGTTTCCCTTCCTCTCGGTGCGCGAGAACCTGATGATGGGTGCCTATCCGCGCAGCGACCGCGCCAACGTCCCCGAGGACCTGGAACGCGTCTACGGCTACTTTCCGCGGCTGAAGGAGCGATTGAACCAGCCGGCCGGGCAGCTTTCCGGAGGCGAACAGCAGATGCTCGCGATCGGCCGGGCGTTGATGAACCGGCCGACGCTCCTGCTGCTCGATGAACCCTCGCTCGGGCTGTCCCCCATACTGGTGAGGGAAATCTTCACAATCATCCGACGCGTCAATGAAGAGCAGGGCATGTCGATCCTGCTCGTGGAGCAGAACGCCAAGGTCGCGCTCGAGACGGCGCATTATGGCTACGTGCTGGAGATCGGGCGCGTCGTGATGAACGACAGCTGTGAGCGGCTGATGCATTCGAAGGACATTCAGGAATTCTATCTCGGTGCGAAGGAGGCCGGCGCGCGCGGCGAGCGGCGCTGGAAAAAGAAGAAAACGTGGCGTTAAATAGGGCTTCCGCTTTGGGAACTCAGACCGCTTCAAGGCGGCAATCGGGCGGGAAGCGATTGAGGAGGAAGCGAGCATGGCCAAGCCGGCGGTGCTGACGGTTGCCGACACGATTGCGAAGAGCTTCCTGCTCGCGGTGCAGACGCGTGGGGAACGGCCCGCCATTCGCGAGAAGAAGTTCGGAATCTGGCAGCCGACCAGCTGGTCCGAATGGCTGGAGATCTCCAAGGAAATCGCCTACGCGCTGCACGCGTCCGGCTTCCGTCCGGGCGACGTCGCCTCCATCATTGCCAATGCCGTGCCGGAGTGGGTGTACGCCGACATGGGCATTTTGTGCGCCGGCGGCGTATCCTCCGGCATTTATCCGACCGACTCCCCCACGCAGGTCGAGTATCTCATCAACGACTCCCGGACCAAGGTCATCTTTGCGGAGGATGAGGAACAGCTCGACAAGATCCTGAGCTGCCGCGCTCGCTGTCCGACGCTCGAGAAGATCGTTGTGTTCGACATGGAGGGCCTAAGCGGTTTCTCCGATCCAATGGTGATGTCGCTCGCCGAGTTCCAGGCCCTCGGGCGCAACCACATGGTGGGCAACGAGGCGTTGTGGCAGGAGATGATCGAAAGCCGCGCCAGCGGCGACCTCGCCATTCTCGTCTATACCTCGGGCACGACCGGCCCGCCGAAGGGCGCGATGCACGCCAACCGCAGTGTGACGCACCAGATGCGGCACGCGATGGACTTCATCCCGGCAAGTGGGAATGAGGAACGACTGGTTTTCCTGCCGCTCTGCCACGTCGCCGAGCGGGTGGGTGGCTACTACATTTCCGTCGCGCTGGGTTCGGTGATGAACTTCGCCGAAAGCCCCGAAACGGTGCCGGACAATCTGCGCGAGGTGCAACCGACCGCCTTCCTTGCGGTGCCGCGCGTCTGGGAGAAATTCTATTCGGCAATCACCATTGCGCTGAAGGATGCAACGCCCCTGCAGCAATGGGCGTACCGGCGTGCGATCAATATCGGCTATCGCATCACCGATTGCAGGCTCGAAGGGGAGAAGCCGTCAGCGGCGCTGCGCATCGCGAACCGCGTTGCCTATTGGCTGGTGGTCCGCAACATCCGCCGCATGCTCGGGCTCGCCCGTTGCCGCATCGCCTTCACCGGCGCGGCGCCGATTTCGCCGGACCTGATCCGCTGGTATCTCGCGCTCGGCATCGACATGCACGAGGTCTATGGCCAGACCGAGAACTGCGGCGTCGCCACCCTGATGCCCATGGAGCGGACCAAGCTCGGCTCGGTCGGAAAGGCCGTGCCGTGGGGCGAAGTCAGCCTGTCCCCGCACGGCGAGATCCTGATCCGGGGCGACTTCCTGTTCATGGGCTATTTGAACCAGCCGGAGAAGACTGCCGAGACCATCGATGCGCGAGGCTGGCTGCATACCGGCGATGTCGGCACCATCGACAATGAGGGGTTCGTCAAGATCACCGACCGGATGAAGGACATCATCATCACCTCCGGCGGCAAGAACATCACGCCGTCGGAGATCGAGAACCAGCTCAAGTTCTCGCCCTACATCTCCGATGCCGTCGTGATCGGGGACAAGCGGCCGTATCTGACCTGCCTCATCATGATCGACCAGGAGAACGTGGAGAAATACGCCCAGGATCACGACATTCCCTTCACCAACTACGCGAGCCTGTGCCGGGCGGTGGAGATCCAGCATCTGATCCAGCGCGAGATCGAGGCGGTCAACGTAAATTTCGCCCGCGTCGAGACCATCAAGAAATTCTATCTGATCGAGCGACAGCTGACGCCGGAGGATGAGGAGCTGACGCCGACCATGAAGCTCAAGCGGAACTTCGTGAACAGGCGTTACGCCGCAGAGATCGAGGCCATGTACGGCGAGCGCGCCGTGGCGTGACCAAAACGCATGGCGGAAAGAGCGAAGGAGCGTTGGCCCACCCTTCGCGCAACACGGGCCAGGGAGAGGAGACGTAGCATGTCGAAATCGTTCAAGGCGCTGGGCCTTGCGGTGAGCGCGCTGGCGCTGACGCATCTGCCGGCCGCCGCTCAAACCAAAGTCACCGATCAGGGCATCTCGGCTTCCGAGATCGTCATCGGGACTCATCAGGATTTGTCCGGCCCGATCAAGGGTTGGGGCGTTCCGGTTTCGAACGGCATGAAGATGGCGGTGGAGGAAATCAATGCCGCCGGCGGTATCAACGGCCGCAAGCTGCGGCTGGTCACGGAGGACAGCGGTTACGATCCGAAACGTGCGGTGCTTGCGACGCAAAAGATGGTCGAGCGCGACAAGATCTTCGCCATGGTCGGCCCGATGGGCTCGCCGACAGTCCTCGCTGCGCAGGACATCCTGCTCGATGCCGGGGTACTGCAACTGTTTCCGCTCACGGCGGCAGAGTTCACCTTCAAGTTCGATCCCGCCAAGCCGCAGGAGCGGCTGAAGTTCAACAACCTGCTGCCTTACGTCGAGAGCACGCGCGCCGCGCTCAAATACATGATGGAATGGAAGCAGTTCAAGAAGCCTTGCATCATGCATCAGGATGACGAGTACGGCAAAAACGTGCTCGATGGTTTCAACCAGCAACTCGCTGCGATGAAGGCCACGCCGGCCTCGATCACAAGCTACAAGCGCGGTGCATCCGACTTCAGCGCGCAGGTCGCCAAGATGAAATCCGACGGCTGCGATCTGGTTGTACTGGGCGCGGTGCTCCGCGAGCCGATCGGCACGATGGGCGAAGCCAGGAAACTCGGATGGGACGTCACCTTCCTCGGCGCCACGCCCGTCAACGTGCTGGAAGTGCCGGCGCTCGGCAAGGAAGTGGTGGAAGGCCTCTATTCTGCCTCCGGATTCGAGATCCCCTACGAGGACACCGCCAAGGGCAAGGTCAAGGACTGGCTGGCCAACTACAAGAAGATGTTCGGCAGCGACGCCAATACGCAGGCGATCATTGGCTACAACGCGGTGATGACCTTCGCCTTCTATGCGCAAAAGGCGGGCAAGGACTTGACCGGCCAGAAGATGCTGGATGCGCTGGAGTCGGGCGAACAATTCCGGGACATCTTCAACTCGCCGCCGACCAAGTTTTCCAAGACCAATCACCTCGCCAACACCGTCACCCAGGTGCAGCAGATCCAGAAGGGCCGCTGGGTTTTGGTGAAGGACAACCTGATGTTCTGAGGGCAGGTCCGGCCACAGCGAGAGGGCTGCGCGATGTTCTCGCGCAGCCCTTTTCGTTTTGATCGTTGCCGGAGTGCTTGGGCTGGAGGCCGTCGAGCCCGCCAAGGAACGAAGTTGTGAATTCGGATCGAACGCGCCTTCACGCGCGCGGATCAGTCGGTCGCGGAGATCAGACTGTCTTGGCGGCCGATCTCAGTGCTCGCCACCGCGCGCGCTGCATCATCCTGCTGCCGCGCGCGCGAAGGGAATGTATCGGCATATTTCATGACGGCGGATTGGTAGATGACAAACAGCGGCTGGTAGTTGCGGACGTAGTCGTCCTCGATCATGGCCATCCGCCTGTTGTCGAGCACGAGCCAGTGTCCGTCCAGCCGGGCCGCGGTCACGGCGTGCTCTTCGCCCGCCAGCGCGTCGCGCATCACCACGATGCGCAGGTCGTCGGCGGGAACGCCCGCCAGGCGCAGGGCGACGAGCTTGGCGATAGCATAGTCCTCGCAGTCGCCAGCGCCCCTTTCCAAGGTGGCGAGCGGTGAGTTCCAGACGTCGTCCTCGCCATGCTGGGCAAGATCGCTCATCGGTCTGATCGCGAGATTGACCGCGCGATTGGTCTCGCCGAGACGGGCGCGGCCCTCACGCGTCCGGGCAGCGTCGACGATGGCGAGCAGCTTCAACGCCGCTGGCGATGGGCAGCCGTCGCGGTCGGCGTCGCACAGCGCAAGCTGATCCATCTCGTCATCGAGGAGCCGGAGCCACTTCTGGCGCAGGCCGCCGTCGGAAATGGCAAACGCGAACAGGCCGAACGGCTCGACGGATTTCCGGATCAGCACGGCCGGGCCGGGTGAAAGCACCGTGCCTGCCTGCAGCTCTGCCGATCCGAAGCAGCCGAAAGCGCAGAGCAGCATGAAGGCACGCCAGGCGCGCAAGCGAGCAACGCTTTTCATCGGACACCCCCTGTCCCGTCATCGGCGGGGCTCCGCTCGTGACTGGCTCGTTTCGCGCCAATGATGGAAGGAGCGGCCTTTATTCTGCTTAACGGGGCGGATGGCGCGCCGGAAAGCGCTGAGGAGGCTGAAAGTCGCCTCGCCGATTCGCCTAAAACTTTACAGATCGCGGCCGACGATCACGGGACACGGCGGGGAGGACCTTGCCTTTGCAGGCACAAGTTGCAACGGGCGATTTCCCTTCGATATGGCTAATTCGGTGGATTCGCCGGATTTTGTTACCTGGATCACAGCTTTAACGCTGCAACTGGTGCAGTGTCTTATATAGCTGCGCAGGGGAACAATAATAGCATCGGTCGTGGATGCCGCCAGCGTCGACCAGTGGTTCGCGACCCATGTGACCGCGAGCCCGCTCAACGGCAACGACGTCATCGTCACGCTGGACAACGATTCGATCCTGCTGAAGAATGTCGCGCTGCCCAACCTGCAGGCCAGCGACTTCATCGTCGCTCCGCATCCGATCTAGGCGCAGGATCGGGACCGTCCTGTCGCCCTCCAGAACGCCGAGCATTGAACCGACGGCCTGTTCAAGTCGTCTTACCGGTGGCATATGCTGGTCCCGCAGCAGGGCTTGGAAGTGAGCGCGCATGAAGCGGCTGAGGGTATGGCGACGGTGGTTCACGCGTAAGTTCGGTTATGCGCGGCTGGTCTGTCTTGTGCTCCTCGTGGGTTTTGCCGCGCTTCGCATCGCTGATCCCGCGCCGGTGGAGGAGATCCGTGTCAGGACGTTCGACACCTTCCAGGTGATAGATCATCGCAAGAAGGAAGTGCGGCCGGTCGCCATTCTCGACATCGATGAGCGGAGTCTCAAGGAGGTCGGGCAGTGGCCCTGGCCGCGGACGGAGCTTGCCGAGTTGGTCGACAACCTGACCCGGCTCGGCGCCGCGGCTATCGCCTTCGACGCGGTGTTCTCCGAGCCTGACCGGCTCAATCCGGACGTGGTGGTCGATACCTTCCGCAATCTCGACGAGGCGACGCGGGAGAAGCTGAAGGCGCAGCCGAGCAACGACCAGGTGTTCGCCGATGCGATCAAGCGCTCGCGCGTGGTGCTGGGCGAGTCGGGGCTGCCGCAAAGCAATGCGGAGCTCGACAAGAAGCTGCCGCAGACCGGGCTGGCGACCCACGGCGAGGACCCGAGGCCGTTCTTGTTCGAATTTCCGGGGCTGCTGCGCAACGTGCCGGTCATTGAACAGGCCGCGGCCGGTCGCGGCCTGTTCACGATCAAGCCCGAGCGCGACGGCATCGTCCGCCGCGTGCCGCTGATCATGCAGGCGCAGGGCACCATCATGCCGTCGCTGACTTTCGAGATGCTGCGCGTGGTGACCGGCACCGATACGCTGTTCATCAAGGCGGACAAGGCCGGCATCATCAGTGCCGGCGTCAAGGGATTCCAGATCCCCACCGACAAGAACGGCCAGCTCTGGGTGCATTTCGCGCGCCACGATCCCTCGATTTACGTTTCCGCGGTCGATGTGCTGCAGGGGAAGGTTCCTTCGGAAAAGATCGCGGGCAAGCTGGTGCTGGTCGGAACCTCGGCTACCGGGATGAACGACATCAAGACCACGCCTGTCGATCCAGCGATGCCGGGCGTCGAGATCCATGCGCAGGTGCTGGAAAGCGCACTGACCGGCGGAATCGTTTCGCAGCCGAATTACGGCTTTGCCTTCGAATTTTTCGCCGCCCTGATCCTCGGCATCCTGGTGATCATTCTTGCCCCGCAATTCGGCCCGGTGACGCTGGTCATCGTGGGTGCGCTGCTCGCCTCGGTCCTGATCGGGGTGTCCTGGTTCTACTACGTGCAGTATCGGCTCCTGATCGACTTCACCTATCCGCTGCTGTCGACCACCGCGATCTATCTGACGCTGATCTTTGCGAGCTTCGTCCGCGAACAGGCCCAACGACGGCAGATCCGCTCCGCTTTCGGCCAGTACCTGTCCCCGGTGCTGGTCGAGCAGCTCGCGCAGTCGCCGGAGAAGCTGGTGCTGGGCGGCGAAGAGCGCGAGATGACGATCATGTTCTCCGACGTGCGCGGCTTCACCACGATCTCGGAGACCTACAAGCGCGACCCGCAGGGTCTGACAAGGCTGATGAATCGCTTCCTGACGCCGCTCACCAACGCGATCATCGCCCGCAAGGGCTATATCGACAAGTACATGGGCGACGCCATCATGGCGTTCTGGAACGCGCCGCTCGACGACCCCGAGCACCAGATCAATGCCTGCTCGGCCGCCGTCGACATGCTCGATCGCATTGACGAGCTGAACCGGCAGCGCGAGCAGGAAGCCAACGAGGGCGGCCACGTTTACATCCCGCTCAATGTCGGGGTCGGTCTCAACACCGGCATCGGGGTGGTCGGAAACATGGGCTCCGACCTGAAGTTCAACTATTCGGTGCTCGGCGACAGCGTCAACCTCGCCTCGCGCCTGGAGGGCCAGTCGAAGGAGTACGGCTTCCCGATCATCGTCGGCTCCAACACAGCGCTCGCCGCCAAGGACAGGTTCGCCATCCTCGAGCTCGACTTCGTCATGGTGAAGGGCAAGAAGGAGCCGGAGGTCATCTACGCGATCGCCGGCCGCGAAGACGTGATGCATTCGGAGCAGTTCCAGCGGCTGCGTAATCTCACCATCGAGATGCTTGCCTGCTATCGTGCCCGCGACTGGGAAGGCGCGCTCGCGGCCATCGAACGCGGCCGCAAGAGCGACGACGGCCTTGCGCTGGCAAAGCTGTACGATCTGTACGCCGCGAGAATCCGCAGCTATCAGCTCAATCCGCCGCCGGCTGACTGGAACGGCGCCTACGCGCTGCTGACGAAGTAGCGTCGGCAGCCCGCATTTGGCGCGCCCCCTCGCAGGTTGCGGACTGTGCTTTCGCCGGGCAGCCCCGGCGATCTATTCATCCGCTCCGAACATGAACTTGCCGTCCTCCAGATACGGGCCGGTGCGCATGTAGAGCTGACCGTTCTGCCCGAGGAAGAACAGCGTGCCGCGCGGCACCTTCTTGGCGCCTTTCAACAGCCGGCCGGCGTTCGCGGTCCCCATCTTGTAGGCGACGGTCTTGCCGTCCTTTTCATAGCCATAGGCCATGTCCGTCTTCAGCTCCCACGGAGTCGGCGCCTCCTCTGCAAAGGCGGTGCCCACCAGCGCGCCGAGCGCGGCTGCCGCCACAATCGATTTTGCTATGAAACCCATCATCCTTCATCCTTCCCGTAACCATCGCTGCCCCTGCGACCTCTCGAACAAATCACGAACGTCGTTCGCGCGTCAATCAATACGTCAGTCAATAGGGATGGACATTGCGCCGCATAATCTCGGGCAAATTGTAGACATCATCCCATCAGTTTGCGGTTTCCGGTCTGCCGGCTCGCGACTATGTTCAAGTTTCCGTCTAGAACGACGGGGACGAGGATACAGTCAGGGATGATTCGAATGAACCACGTTGTCGGAATTTGCCTGGCCGGCGCCTTGGGGCTGCTGATGCTGCCCCCTGCTGCCGGTGCGGACGAATTCAAGCTCAGCCACAACCAGAGGATTTCGTGCAGCCGTGGACTTTCCGCCGGCAAGCTCAATACGGCGACCTGCAAGTCCTACACCTACATCTTCAACGCCAAGACCTCGGAATATTTCCGTTGCCAGGTCTCGCTGGCGCTGACGCGGGACAACAAGGAAGTGCTCAACGTCCAGAGCGACGGCGGCTGTGCCAAGAAGGCGCGGATTTTCGACACCGATTCCAACTATGATTTCGACGCGACCGAGACCGAGCCGCCGAACACCAACTCGTTTTTTGGTCCGGGCGGCTATTCGATCTGGGCGGCGGACACCACGGCCCAGAAGTTGCGCGGCTGCATCACGATCTCGTCGGGACTCGGCTCCGATATCTCGAAGTGCCTCGACATGACGTTCCAGTAAGCTGAAGGCGATCGCAGCGTCGTAGGCCATGCGCGCACGTCTCGCCCCGCGGCGTCAGCCATAAGGTAGAGCGGCGGCGAGAAGGCCCGGTTCACGTTGAGCCGGGCCTGATCGAGCAGCGCCCTCCGGCTACGGCCCCATGCGCGCCGAGGCCGGATAACCCGGCACCTGGAAGCGCTTGCCGGTATCGGTGACCTTCTCTCCGTCGACCTTCAGGATCGAGAAGTCCTTGCTGAGATAGTTGCCGACCAGGAGGTACTTGCCATCGGGCGTGAACATCGCGGCCTCCGGCAATCCGCCGACCTCGATGTCCTGGGTCTTTGTCACCTTCTTGCCGTCGATCTTCAGGACAGAGACGCTGCCGTTCTTCTCGTAGAAGAACGCCTTCTTGTTGTTGGAGCCGCGCAGGATCACCGAGACGGCAAGGTCGCCCTTCGGGTTGACGGCGAGCCCCTCCGGTCCGTCGCCCACCACCACGCGGTCGATGATGCGCGGCGGCTTGGCCTCGAGATCGATGACGCTCGTCGTGTCGACGCTGCCGTCGGAGGATCCCGCCGCCCCGTTGTCGGCGGTCAGTGCGATCTTGCCGCCGGGAACCACGGCGACGTTGTAGGGCCACTGCCCTGTCAGAAGGTCGACCTTGCTGTACGTCACCTTGTCACCGGCGATGTCGAGCACCGAGATCTTGTGCATCGGGAAACGGGCGGCCAGGGCACGCTTGCCGTCCGGCGTGAAGGTCACGTGCGCGACGCTGTCGGGCAGTGTTACCGTATCAGTGATCTTGACGTCGGTGCCGTTCACTGAGAGCACGCTGACGGAATTGTCGCCGCGGTTGGCGACCAGCGCCATCTTGCCGTCCGGGCTGAAGCTCAATCCGGAGGGCTGTTTGCCGCCGGTCAGCGTCGCCGCGAGCTTGGGCGGACTGGCGGTCATGTCGATCACGTAGATCTTGTTGTCCGGCACCTGCTTTAATGCGTCGCCCTCCTTGATCACGTCGACCGAGTCGGCGACCAGCGCCACGGTGCCGGTCGGATCGATGGCGACATTGACCGGTGGGCCGATCACCGAGTTCTTCAGGGGCAGCGAGGTTACGATTTTCGGGCTTTCGGGATCGGCGACGTCGACGATCAGGACCTGGTCCTTGCCGGGCAGCGACAGGACCGGCTTGCCGTCGTCGTCCCAGACGAGTTTCTCGTCGAGCCCGACGATCATGAATGGCTTGGCGTGAGCGAGGCCGGGTAGGCCAACGCCGAGAAGGATCGCCGTTCCCAGCGAGAATCCGACGGCACGACGGGCATGCATCATGGCGTTCTCCCGATTTATATCCGGTCTCTAGCGGGCCGGTGGCGACAGCATACGCGGGGAGGTCGGCTCATGCCAGTCGGACGCGCTGGCCATGTCGGGTATGGGATGTTGCTGCAGGCCTGTTCGCCCTGCCAGTGGCCCGATCGCCGGCCGGGAGTGGCTTGCCGGCTGCTGGTTTCAATGGCAACCAGACGATTGACGGACAATGAGGGTCTGCGGACAAGAGGCGAAGTAAGGGAGACGTCGATGGATCGGCTCAAGGGGAAAGTGGCGATGGTTGTCGGTGCCGGCTCGATCGGGCCGGGCTGGGGCAACGGCAAGGCGACCGCGGTGACGTTCGCGCGCGAGGGCGCGCAGGTCTTCTGTGTCGACCGCAACGGGGCGGCCGCGGAGGAGACGGCGAGCATCATCAACGGCGAGGGCGGCAGGGCGATGGCCTTCACCGCCGACGTTTCCAGGGCCAGCGAGATCGAGGCCATGGTCGCTGCGTGTCTCAAGGCCTACGGCCGCATCGACGTGCTCGACAACAATGTCGGCATCGCCGAGACCGGCAGCGTCGTCGAGGTGAGCGAAGCCGAGTGGGACCGCGTCTTCGCCGTCAACCTGAAGAGTGCGTATCTGGCGATGAAGCACGTCATCCCGCTCATGATCGGGCAGGGCGGCGGCTCGATCATCAATATTTCCTCGATCGCCTCGATCCGCCATGTCGGCATCTCCTACGTCACCTACGGCACGAGCAAGGCGGCGATGAACCAGATGACCCGTACCACCGCGGTCGAGTTCGCCCGCCACCATGTCCGCGTCAATGCGATCTTGCCCGGTCTGATGAAGACGCCGATGGTCGAACATTCGGCGGGGCTCGCGGCAAGTTATGCCCAGGGCGACGTGGAGGAGATGTGGCGCAAGCGCGATGCCCAGGTGCCGATGGGACACATGGGCGATGGCTGGGACGTCGCCAACGCCGCGCTGTTCCTGGCATCCGACGAGTCGAAATACGTCACGGGCATCGAGCTCGTCGTCGACGGCGGGATCACCTGCAAGAGCTGAGGTGCTGGCGACCAAATGCGAGCGCTCTCGACGACGACGAGGAGCGATGCGACGAAGCAATCAGAGCGGCTTCCGCGGATACATTTCCCGACTGCTTCGCTCCGCTCGCGATGACGGCGGATAAAACCTTACGGCCTCGCAGCGTGACGGAGTTGGAGGCGTCCTAGCTAGTCACGGTGCTACTGCGCCAGTGCCAGGATGCCGCCCGCCATTGCGTGCCAGGCCGGCGTGATGCTGATCGGCCAGTTCAGGAGCTTCACCGCGAGCAGCGCGATGCCGCCATAAGCATAGACGGGATGCGTGCTGCCGCGCGTGCGCCGGTCGTGGACGATGGCCGCAATGAGCAACAGATAGGCCACGAGCGCCGGCGCGATGGTCACCGAAACCGGCGGCGGGCCGGGAGGGCCGGCAGGGGCGAGGAAAGTCAGGAACCAGCGTGCCACTGCGGCATCCAGCAGCGAGATGCTGGCGAGCAGAACCAGGCGCTTGTGAACCTCCGGCTGGCGCGTATAGACGATCGCCAGCGTGAACACGGTTGCAAAGAAGGCGATCCCGCTCAGCGGCACGATGGAAAAAGCGATGCCCGCCTCGGTTTGCCCGGTTGCGGCACCCTGCTTCATCGAATGAACCGCTACCAGGAAGCCGAAGATAGTCATCGCGGTCGCAAGCGACACACCGACGATTCCGAGCGACCTGTGCCGCGCGAGCCGCCCGGACGCGGCAAGCCAGGCCTGGAACGCGAAATAGAGCGTCCAGGTGAAGAACAAGAAGCCGTGGAAATGAACCACCGGACTGCCCGAGAATGTCCGATGGGCAAGCGGAACCCAATAAGTCGGGGCAAAGCCCAGGAAGGCGACGGCCGCACACGCCAGCGCCATGTAAAATAAAAATATCGCGCGGGCGCTGCTACCGCGGCGCGAACGCGACCATCCTGTGTCAAAGTGGTCATGAACGGTGAGTCCGGCGGAGCGGTATTTGGTTCAAGGCGAATCGCCTTTATCCCGCTGATGGCCTATCGTTGCGGCGTGGGGCGATATCGGCTCTCGCACGACTACGCCCAGCGAGCATTGTGAGGGTCTCCACGAAAACCATGCCGTGCCGTCGTCCAGCTCTGCTTCCGGGACTGGCCATCGTGCTCGTGCTCGGCCTTTACTCTTCGCCCGGCTTGTGCGCGACCGGCGAGCCGGCGGCGCCGCCGCAGATCGACGCCGCGCCCTGCCTTGCCGCGATTGCGGCAGGGGACGATGACAGGGTCCTCTCGATCTGCGCCGACGTCATCGACAACGAGAAGACGGCAAGGGGCGACCGCCTCAAGGCGCTGATTGCGCGTGCCGGCGTGCTTGCGCGGCGAGACCAGGCCGATCGCGCCATCGCCGACTACGACGCGGTGCTGCGGCTCGATCCGATGCTGGCCGACATTTTCAATGCGCGCGGCGAGCTGTGGCGTAAGAAGGGCGACCGGGTGAAGGCGGTGCACGATTTCGACGCGGCGCTGAAGCTGAAACCCGATCACGCCAAAGCCAAGGCCAACCACAGGGCGCTGGCGCAGGAATTGGAGCGGCTGGGCGCGCAGATGGCGGTCGCAGGCAAGCCGAGCTTCAATTGCGCCACCGCCAGGCGCGCGGTCGAGAAGGCGATCTGCGTTAATCCCGAACTCGCCGACCTCGACCGCGAGATCTATGCGGCAAATGCCCGGGTGCTGCGAGAGGCGGCGTCCGAGGGCCCACCCGCCGTACGAGCGCTGCAGAGAAAGCAGGACGAATTCATTGCCCGCCGCAATGCCGCTTTCGGCCGCCCGGGGTACGACCTCAAAAAGGCGATGCGTGAGCGGTTGCAGGATCTCAACGGCGTAGATGGCTATTAGGGGATACTCATACGCTTGATGTCCGTTTCGCGTGCGGACCACGTGAAACCCACATTCGAACCTTTCCCGCCGAGACAGGTTCCGGCGCTCAGTCCGTCTTTGGGCTTCGCACGTGCGAGCAACAGGAACCTCGCCCTATCGGTCCGCATTGAGGGACCATCCGAATACGTCTCTGGAGGGCCGCCCATGATCAAAGCAACGCTGAACAGAACAACGCTGAACAACCTCGCGACCGCATGCGCCGCCCTGGCGCTCGCCCTCGCCATGGTTCCGGCAACGGCTCAGGAGGCCGGGCGAACGAGGGTCGGCATGCTCACCTGCAACATATCGCCCGGGGTCGGCATGATTGTCGTGGGACAGCGGCAACTGAGCTGCATCTATGCATCGGCGAGGGGCAGGGCGCGCGAGGCTTATGAAGGCACCGTCAGCACGCTTGGCCTCGACATCGGCGCCACGTCCGGCGGCCAGCTGACCTGGGCCGTTTTTGCGCCGACCACGCTGCGCCGCGCGGCGTTGGCAGGAACCTATGCGGGTGCGACCGCCGGTGGCACCGTTGGCGTCGGAGTTGGGGCCAACGTCCTGGTCGGAGGCTCGGACCGCACGGTCACCTTGCAGCCGGTATCGGTGCAGGCGCAGACGGGCGTGAACATTGCGGCGGGCGTATCCACAATGGAGCTGCGGCCGGCCACTGCGCCCGCACGTCGCAGGGCCCAGTGACGACATCATCGCCGGTGAATCAAAGCAGAAGAATTGGCAGTATCCCCAGTCGCTGCCGGTAAGCTTTGGGAGGCGGTGCTTCTTCCGGTCCTCACGAGGATGTCCGCTGTTGGGCAATTGCGGAATCGCCGGTGTTCGCCTCGAATGGCAGCTTCAAGGGTGAAGGTGAACACCGCCTGCCTGAAGCTGCGGATCTACAAGTTCACGCCCCGGGGCCTGGGTCGTCAGCCGCGGGGCGTGCTTTTCGCTTGAACCGAATCGGGCGCGATTGCGACAATGGAACAGCCCTCGTTACGGAGTTCCGCGCCATGCTTGCCATTTTCAGTCCCGTGCAGCTGTCGCTGTCGTCCCGGTTTTCGTTGCGGGCGTCCCGGCTCGGTTTCAGCCTGTTGGCGGGCCTTGCCCTTGCGGCCGGCCAGGCCGCCGCCGGCGACGGCGTCGAGTGTGCGCCCGGGAGCAAGGCGTCCCCGCTCGACCTGATCGCCGCCTGCAGTTCAATCATCGACAATTCGGCGAGTTCAGGCCCGGATCGTGCGTCCGCGCTGCTGGCGCGGGCCGACGCCCACGCCAAAACTTCCGGCGGCTTGACCAAGGCGGTGGCCGATCTCGATCGTGCCATTGCGATCGATCGCAGGAATGCCCGCGCCTTTCGCTTGCGGGGCGACCTGACGCGCGAAGCCGGGGGCAATCTCGACCGGGCCCTGGCGGATCTGAGCACGGCCATCGGGCTCGATCCGAAAGATGCCGAAGCCTATGAACTGCGCGGCATCGTCTACACCAACCAGGGCAGGTACGACCGCGCGATCGCCGATTACAGCGAGGCGATCCGGTTGAAGCCTGACGACGCCCAGGCCCATTCGGACCGCGGCGTGACCTACTATCTCTCAGGCGACCACGAGAAGGCCGTGCGCGACTACGACGAGGCGCTGCGCCTCGACCCGGTCCGGCCGCGCACCTATACCAACCGCGGCGCCGCGTACAAGAAGCTCGGCCAGATGGACAAGGCGCTCGCCGATGACAGCGAGGCGATCCGGCTGGATCCCAAGGTGCCGGAATATTTCGACAACCGTGGCCTCACCTATGCGGCCATGGGCGAGTACGACAAGGCGATCGCCGACTACGACCAGGCCATCCGGCTGCAACAGCGCGCGAAGTTCTATACCAACCGGGGCGATTCCTACCAGTTCAAGGGCGAATTTGGCTCGGCGCTCAGCGATTACGACACGGCCTTACGCCTCGATCCGAAGTCCGCGCTCGCCCACAACAACCGGGCCGTGCTGTTCAAGAAGATGGGCGATCGCACCAAGGCCTTGGCCGATTACGAGGCGGCACTGCGCCTCGATCCGACCAACGAGAATGCCGCCAACGGCCGCCGCATCATGCTGGCCGAGATCAAGAAGTTCGGCGCGGCTCCCCGCGCCGGGCTGCTGCCGGGGTCGAGCGAGCCCTCGTTCGACTGCGCCACGGCGAAGCACGCCGCGGAGAAGGTGATCTGCGCGGACCCGCAGCTGGGGGGACTGGATCGTGAGATCTCCGATACCTATGCCCGCCTGCTCAAGACATCGAGCCGCCGGACTGCCGTTGCGTTGCGCGAGGCGCAGCGCGACTTCATCGCAGCGCGAAATGCCCGCTTCGGTCAGCCGGACTACGACCTTCGTCTAGCCCTGCAGCGCCGTCTCGATACGCTGAAAGCCGCAACGCGTTGAGCTGTCGGGAAGATTCGCGCCAGCGCGGTCTTACGCTGATCCAGATCAATTCCTTGCGCCTTGAACTGGCGTTTTGTCCCGTGACAATAGACGGGAACAACATCAGCTCTTGAGGAAGCGCCATGACTGCCAACGGCTACCATGAAGTCTATGCCAGGTCGATGCGCGACCCGACCGGCTTCTGGGCGGAAGCGGCGCGGGAGATCGACTGGATCGAGCCTGCCAACAAGATTTTCGATCCGGGCCAGGGGGCCTACGGCCGCTGGTTTGCCGGCGCCGTGGTCAACACCTGCTACAACGCGCTCGACCGTCATGTGGAGCGCGGCCGCGCCAACCAGACCGCGCTGATCCACGATTCCCCGCTGACGGGCAAGGTTTCCAGCTTCACCTACGCCGATGCACTCAAGGAAGTGCAGGCGCTCGCCGCGACCATGCAGGATTTCGGCATCAAGAAGGGCGATCGCGTCATCCTCTATATGCCGATGGTGCCGGAGGCGGTGTTCGCGATGCTGGCCTGTGCGCGCATCGGCGCCGTGCACAGCGTGGTGTTCGGCGGATTTGCCGCCAAGGAGCTGGCGACGCGCATCGACGACGCGCAACCCAAGCTGATCTTTTCCGCAAGCTGCGGCATCGAGCCGGGCCGTATCGTGCAATACAAGCCGCTGCTCGACGAGGCGATCAAGCTGTCCAGCGCCAAGCCGGGGGCTTGTATCATCCTGCAGCGGCCGCAGCACACCTGCGAACTGAGCGCCGGGCGCGATCATGACTGGGCAACCTTGCGCCGCGCCGCGCTCGATGCGGGCAAGACCGCCCCGTGCGTGCCGGTGCTGGCCACCGACCCTCTCTACATCCTCTACACCTCGGGCACGACCGGCATTCCCAAGGGCGTCGTGCGCGACAATGGCGGGCATCTGGTCGCGCTGAAGTGGTCGATGTTCAACCTCTACGGCGTCAATCCCGGCGAGGTCTGGTGGTGCGGTTCCGATATCGGCTGGGTGGTCGGACACAGCTATATCGTCTACGGCCCGCTGATCCACGGCGCGACGTCGATCATGTATGAGGGCAAGCCGGTCGGCACGCCCGACGCCGGCGCGTTCTGGCGATTGATCTCCCAGCACAAGGCGGTGGCGCTGTTCACGGCCCCGACCGCCTTCCGCGCCATCCGCAAGGAAGATCCGGACGGCAAGTTCATCCGGCAATACGACCTGTCGAAATTCCGCACACTGTTTCTCGCCGGCGAGCGCGCCGACCCGCCGACGGTGGAATGGGCCGAACAGCAATTGAAGGTGCCGGTGATCGATCACTGGTGGCAGACGGAGACCGGCTGGTGCATTGCCGGCAATCCGGTGGGCCTGGGCATGCTGCCCGTGAAGCATGGCTCGCCGACCGTGCCGATGCCAGGCTATCAGGTCGACATCGTCGACGAGGCGGCAAGGCCGGTGCCCGCCAACACCATGGGCTCGATCGTGGTCAAGCTGCCGATGCCGCCGGGTTGCCTGCCGACGTTGTGGAATCAGGAGGAGCGCTTCAAGGACGGCTATTTGAGCGAGTTTCCCGGCTATTACAAAACCTCCGACGCCGGCTTCAAGGACGAGGACGGCTATGTCTTCGTGATGGGCCGCACCGACGACATCATCAACGTCGCCGGCCACCGGCTTTCGACCGGCGGCATGGAGGAGATCCTCGCTTCGCACCCCGACGTTGCCGAATGCGCCGTGCTGGGCATCAAGGACGCGGTCAAGGGCGAGGTGCCCTGCGGCTTCCTGGTGCTGAAGGCCGGCGTCAGCCGCAGCCCCTCCGAGATCGAAAAGGAGATCATCGCGCTGGTGCGCGACAAGCTCGGGCCCGTCGCCGCGTTCAAGCTGGCGATCACCGTCGGCCGGCTGCCCAAGACGCGCTCGGGCAAGATCCTGCGCGGCACCATCAAGAAGATCGCCGACGGCGAGCCCTGGACCATGCCGGCCACCATCGAGGATCCCAAGGTGCTGGACGAAATCGGCGACGCCCTCAAGGGCAGGGTGTAAGGGCTTCTTGAATACGCCGTATTTTTCCGGTGAACCTCATCCTGTGAGGCGCTCCGAAGGAGCGCGTCTCGAAGGATGAGGCCCGAGCGCGGCCTCATGGTTCGTCGGGCGATGCGGAGCATCGTCCCAGACGCCCGCTTTCGCGGGCTCCTCACCATGAGGGTAGGGCAAAGCCAACTATGAATTCGAAATCTTTGTTCGCGCTGCTGCTCGCCACCGTCGTGCTTTCCGCCTGCGTCGCGCGCAACCAGGCGCCGGTTGCGGCGCTCAATGACGATGATGACGCGGCATGCCAGGCCAATGGGGTCAAGGTCGGCTCGCCGGAATACGTTGCCTGCCGCAAGGATCGCGACGTCCAGCGCAGCGCGGCCATCGCGCGCGCCGACCGTCGTCAGCGCAATCTCGGGGAATACATGCTGAACCACCCGGAGCGACCGTAACACAGCGGGAGGCCGTCATGGACGAGGACTTGTTCAACACCAGCCTGCGCCGATTCCTGAAGAAGGTCGGCATCACCTCGCAACGGGAGATCGAACGGGCTGTGCGCGATGCGCTCGCCAGTGGCAGGCTCAAAGGCAACGAAAAGCTGCAGGCGAGGATGGTGCTGACCATCGGTAGCCTCGGCCTCTCGCATGAGGTCTTTGACGAGATCGAGCTCGGTTAGCCGCATGGCACGCTGCTGGCCGGCGGCGACAACGTGACCTTGATCTGAAGCTGAAGGGCTCCTCCGCCGTGCTCAAGCGCGGTACGATGATCAGGGGTATTCGTCTGACTGACAACGAAGACGAGATCGAAGGCCGCACCGACAAGATCAAGGGCCTGGTGCAGCGTACCGAGTTTCTGAAGAAAGTCGTGAGTTCGGAGCAGCATCAACTCTCACCGAATCACTCCGATCGCGTGCTCAGCCCTTGAGCTGTGGGAAGAACGCTTGCTGCGGCTATCCTGCAACGACTGGCCCGCTCATCACGATCCAGATGACTCCGGTACCGTCGCGAACTGCTTGCATTGGCTGTTTCTGTAGCTCTTTTGCAACGCCGTTACTGAATTGTAACATGCCCCGCACGAATTGATCAGGATCAAACCCATATCGCCCCCGTATCTGCTCTGACAGGCATGGGTCGCGCACATCTCGCGTCGACAATGGCTATGGGGAACTCGATGAAGAAGACAATCTTGAACACGGCGTCGCTGCTGGTGCTGGCGACCCTGGGAGCTGTGGGCGCTGCTCAAGCTGCGGATCTGCCCGTTTATACCAAGGCACCGGTTGTTGAGCCGTTCAATCCCTGGATGATCCGTCTGCGCGCGCTCGGCGTGATTCCGGACGCCGGCGGCAGCACCGTCAACGTCGTGGGTGTCCCCGCGCTGTCCTCGCCGAATTCCGGCCTGTCGATCAGCAATCAGGTCGTGCCTGAGCTGGACATCACCTACTTCTTCACCAAGAACATCGCAGCCGAATTGATCCTGGGCGTGACCAGGCATTCGATCGACGGCACCGGTACGCTGAACGGCCTCCCGATCGGCAAGACCACGCTGCTGCCGCCGACCCTCACCCTGCAGTACCACTTCACCGGCCTCGGCGCCTTCAAGCCGTATGTCGGTGCTGGCGTGAACTACACGGTGTTCTTCAACACGGGCGCCGCGAATGTGCCGGTGGGCGGCCTCGCCGTCACCAACCTCAGCGTCAGCAACGCCTTCGGCGGCGCCGTTCAGTTCGGCTTCGACCTGATGCTGGACAAGCATTGGGGCCTCAACGTCGACGTGAAGAAGCTGTGGCTGCGGCCGGATTATACGGCGCTCGTCAACGGCGCGATCCCGGTCAACGGTACCGCTCACATCGACCCATGGCTGGTGGGCGCTGGCGTCACTTACAAGTTCTGACGCAGCGAGCGGCGACGGGCGTGGGGGCCCGCCGCCGCTTTCAATTTCCAGGGCGCGATAGCGGAAACGCTATCGCGCCTTGCGTTTTTGAAAGGATGATCTTTGCGCCCGGCGAACAGGGGCCGGCTCAGTGCGCAAGGCTGCCCAGCTTGAAGCCGATGGCGAGCACCAGGAGTCCGCCGGCGCCATAGGCCAGATATTCCGGATGCTGGCAAAACAAATGCGACGTCGAGCAGACCGCGACCGCCCAATCGGTGCCGACAAAAACCTGTCCGGCCGCGTTCTTGAACAGCAGAGACGCGCCCGCGGCAATGATCGCCAGCAGAAACAACAGGCCCGCCATCGCCAATCCCCTCGAATCGCCTGCCGAAAGCTTAGTCGGCGGCGACAGGGCGCAATCTCCGCTCAAATACGGAGCGGGCGACGGCCTATTCCTGCTCCTGCTTCTTGCCGCCGAGCGTCTTCAGCTTGGCGAACACGGCATCGACGTTGAGGTCGTCGCTCGCCTTCTCGGTCGGCTCGAATTCCGGCTCCTTGCGGGTGGTCTCCGAGGCCGGCAGCAGGGTGGCGCCGCCGTAAGCCGCATCGACCGGCTTCTCCTTGGCCGCGCGCTGAACTTCGAAATCGAGCTCGATCTGCGAGCACAGCCCCAGCGTCACCGGGTCCATCGGCGTCAGCGCCGAGGTGTTCCAATGGGTGCGGTCGCGTACGCTGGCAATGGTGCTCTTGGTGGTGCCGACGAGCCGCATGATCTGGGCGTCCTTCAGCTCCGGGTGGTTGCGCAGCAGCCAGAGGATGGCGCTCGGCCGTTCGTGGCGGCGGGAAACCGGGGTGTAGCGCGGTCCCTTGCGCTTGGGCTGGGGCGGCAGGGTCACCTTGGTTTCCTGCAGCCTGAGTCGATAGTTCGAATCATTTTCGCCCTTTTCGATCTCCTCGCGGGAGAGCTGGCCGGTCGAAATGGGGTCCATGCCCTTGATGCCCTGGGCGGCGTCGCCATCGGCGATCGCGCGGATCTCCAGAGGGTGCATCTTGGTGAAATCGGCGACCTGGTCGAAGGTCAGCGCGGTGTTATCCAGCAGCCAGACGGCGGTCGCCTTGGGCATCAGAGGTGCGTTGCTCATGGCAAATCTCCTTTGTGCTTCGCCCACCTCTCTGGAGGCGAAACCGGGGGTCATCAGCGATGACGGGAATTGGGTCCTATATAAGCCCTGACCCGGCGATTACGCAATGGTTCGGCGCATTGCTTCTGCTAAAGTCCCTTGACACTGCCTGAAAGCAGTCCCAAGTCGTAGGCACCAATTTGACCGTTTTCTGCCCGCCGGCGAGGGGTGATTCGGTCCCGAGATCGCTCCCATGGCAGCCAAACCAAATCTGAAAATCGTGCTTTGTTCTCCCCGCGGCTTCTGTGCCGGGGTGGTACGGGCCATCGACACCGTGGAACGGGCACTCGCCATGTACGGCGCGCCGGTCTATGTCCGGCACGAGATCGTCCATAACAAATACGTCGTGGACAGCCTGAAGACCAAGGGCGCCATTTTCGTCGAGGAGCTTTCCGAGATCCCCGATAACACGACCGCACCGGTGGTGTTCTCCGCTCACGGGGTACCCAAATCGGTTCCCGCCGAGGCGCAGTCGCGCAATCTGTTCTCGCTGGACGCCACCTGCCCGCTGGTCACCAAGGTGCACCGTGAAGCCGCGATCCATTTCAAGCGCGGTCGCGAAATCCTCCTCATCGGCCACTCCCATCATCCGGAGGTGGTGGGCACGCTCGGCCAGCTGCCACCCGGGGCCGTGACCCTGATCGAGACCTCCGCGGACGCCAAGACCATCAGCCCGAAGAATCCCGACAACCTCGCCTTCGTGACCCAGACCACGCTGTCGATCGACGACACGGCCGGGATCGTCGCGATGCTGAAGGAACGCTTTCCGAACATCTCCGGACCTCACAAGGAAGACATCTGCTACGCCACCACCAACCGCCAGCTGGCGGTGAAGAAGGTGGCGCCGGTCGTTGACGCCCTGATCGTGGTTGGCGCGCCGAACTCTTCGAATTCGCAGCGCCTGCGCGAGGTCGCCGAGCGCGAGGGCTGCCCGATCGCGGTGCTCGCCCAGCGCGCCGGCGACATCGACTGGAAGCGCTTCGAAGGCATCAGGAGCGTTGGCATCACCGCCGGCGCCTCCGCGCCCGAAGTGATCGTCGAGGAGATCATGGACGCCTTCGCCGAACGCTACCACCTGCACGTGGAAACGGTTTCGGCCGCGGAGGAAAACGAGTTCTTCCCGCTGCCGCGCTCGCTGCGGCCCGACGCGGCGTAAGAGAATGGCGGTCTATACCGACGTTGCCGCCGACGAACTTGCGGAATTCTTGAGCCAATACGATCTCGGCGAGCTCCTGTCCTACAAGGGCATCGCCGAGGGCGTCGAGAACTCCAACTTCCTGCTGCACACCTCCGCCGGCTCCTTCATCCTCACGCTCTACGAAAAGCGCGTCGCCAGGGGAGACCTGCCGTTCTTTCTCGCGCTGATGACGCATCTGGCATCCAAAGGCGTCAATTGTCCGCTGCCGGTGAAGGGCAGGGATGGCGAGGCGCTGCGCGAGCTGGCTGGCCGTCCTGCCGCGATCATCAACTTTCTCGAAGGCATCTGGCCGCGCAAGCCGAACGTCACTCAATGTGCCGGCGTCGGTCAGGCGCTGGCGAAGATGCATCTTGCCGGCCTCAACTTCGCCATGTCGCGAGCAAACGCGCTGTCGGTCTCCGGCTGGCGGCCGCTGTTCGAGGCGGCGGCCGCGCGCGCCGACGAAGTGCAGCCGGGCCTGCGCGTTTTCCTGAGCGACGAGCTCGACTATCTCGAAAGCGGCGTCTGGCCGAAGCATCTGCCCGAAGGCGTGATCCACGCCGATCTGTTTCCGGACAACGTCTTCTTTCTCGGCGACCGCCTGTCCGGACTCATCGACTTCACCTTCGCCTGCAACGACATGCTGGCCTATGACGTCGCGATCTGCCTCAACGCCTGGTGCTTCGAGCCGGATCACGCCTTCAACGTCACCAAGGCGCGCGCCTTCCTCAATGCCTACGGCCGCGAGCGCCGGCTTTCGGAGGCCGAGCAGGACACGCTGCCGCTGCTCGCGCGCGGCGCGGCCATCCGCTTCCTGCTGACGCGCCTCGTCGACTGGCTGAACGTGCCGCCGGGCGCACTGGTCAAGCCGAAGGACCCGCTGGAATATGTCCGCAAGCTGCGCTTCCACCAAAGCGTGAACAGCGTGCGCGACTATGGTCTCTCTACGTCGGGGCTGGTCGTGTGAACGCGCTTCCGCTGGTGACGATCCATACCGACGGCGCCTGCTCGGGCAATCCCGGGCCGGGCGGCTGGGGTGCGATCCTGAAGTTCGGCGAGGTCGAGAAGGAATTGAAGGGCGGCGAGCCGCACAGCACCAACAACCGGATGGAGCTGATGGCTGCGATCTCGGCGCTGGAGGCGCTGAAGAAGCCCTGCACGGTCGATCTCTACACTGACAGCCAATACGTGCGGCAGGGCATCACCGGGTGGATTCACGGCTGGAAGAAGAACGGCTGGCGCACCGCGGACAGGAAGCCGGTGAAGAATGCCGAGCTGTGGCAGCGGCTGGATGCCGCGCTCAAACCGCACCAGGTGCGCTGGCACTGGGTCAAGGGTCACGCCGGCCACGACCAGAACGAACGGGCCGATCAGCTCGCCCGCGACGGCGTCGCCATGGCGCGGCTGCAGCAAAGGGTGCGCAAGTAGGCTCCGAAGTCGTCATTGCGAGCGAAGCGGAGCAATCCAGAGTTGTGCCGCGGAGACGGTCTGGATTGCTTCGCCGCTGACGCTCCTCGCAATCGACGGCTGAATTACAGCTGCGCCAGCAGCGTGTCGCCGCCGGAGACCTCGACCTTGCCCGGCATCGGCTCGAGGTTGATCTTCTTCACCACGCCGTCTTCCACCAGCATCGAATAGCGCTTCGAACGGATGCCGAGGCCATTGGCGGAGGCGTCCAGCTCCATGCCGACCGCCTTGGTGAACTCGGCACTGCCGTCGGCGAGGAAGATCGCCTCGTCGCGCTGGTCGGTGTCGCGCTTCCAGGCATCCATGACGAACGCGTCGTTGACGGAGACGATGGCGATGGTGTCGACGCCCTTGTTCTTGAGGGCGTAGGCGTTCAGGAAGATGCTCGGCAAGTGCATCTTGTGGCAGGTGCCCGTATAGGCGCCGGGGACCGCGAACAGCGCCACCTTCTTGCCCTTGAAGATGTCGTCGGTGGTTTTGACCTGCACGCCATCGGCGTTTATGACGCGAAACTTCGCCTCGGGCAGTTTGTCGCCAACTTTGATCGTCATCCTTCGTTCTCCCTCATGAGCGAGCATCTTTTAGATCATTTTGGCGGTATATGGAAACCTGCTTCACCGGCGTGTGATAGTCGTGGCTGCAAATTTTCCATCATGCCAACGGGTCGGCGCGTAGCGGCCGCCCGATGACAGGCTCCGCGAAGCAATCCGCCATCGTCGCCGTGGAGACGGTCTGGATTGCTTCCGCGCTTCGCGCCTCGCAATGACGGCGCAGGCCTCCCGCGCGACGGCGTTGGCTCGTAATGGCGGATTCGCCGGCCCTACGCCGCCGCTGCGTCCTTCTTCTCGTCGCGAAGGTGACGGCGCAGGATCTTGCCGACGTTGGTCTTCGGCAGCTCGGTCCGGAACTCGACGTATTTGGGGACCTTGTAGTTCGTCAGTTGCTCGTGACAGAACTTGAGCAGCTCTTCGGCCGTCAGCGACGGATCCTTCTTCACGACAAAGGCCTTGACCGCCTCGCCGGACCGGTCGTCCGGCACTCCGATGATGGCGACTTCGAGCACGCCGGGATGGCTCGCCATGACCTCCTCGACCTCGTTGGGATAGACGTTGAAGCCGGAGACCAGGATCATGTCCTTCTTGCGGTCGACGATCTTGATGAAGCCGTCCTCATTCATCACGCCGATGTCGCCGGTGCGGAAATAGCCATCCTGCGTCGTCACCTGCGCGGTTTCGTCCGGCCTGTTCCAGTACCCCACCATCACCTGCGGGCCCTTGGCGCAGATCTCGCCGGGCTGGCCGAGCGGCACCTCGTTTCCATCATCGTCGCGGATCGAAATATAGGTGGACGGCACGGGAATGCCGATCGAGCCGCTGAATTCGGCAGCGTTCGCCGGGTTGCAGGTCAGCGTCGGAGACGTCTCGGACAGTCCGTAGCCTTCCGCGATGCCGCAGCCCGTCAGCTTCTTCCATTGCTCGGCGACCGGCCGCTGCACCGCCATGCCGCCGCCGTTGGATATCTTCAGCTTCGAGAAGTCGACCTTCTTGAAGTCGGGGTGGTGCAAGAGGCCGTTGTATAGCGTGTTCACCGCCGGGATGCTGTTGACCTGGTACTTCATCAATTCCTTGATGAAGCCGGGGATGTCGCGCGGGTTGGGAATGAGCAGGTTGCAGCCGCCGGCGCGCACCGCGAGCAGGAAGCAGGCGGTGAGCGCAAAGATGTGATACAGCGGCAGCGCGCACACGATGAGCAATTGCTCGACGTGCGGCGGCTCGGCCAGTGCCGGCTGCAGCCAGGCATCGTTCTGCAGCATGTTGGCGACGACGTTGCGGTGGACCAGGGTGGCTCCCTTGGACACACCGGTGGTGCCGCCGGTGTATTGCAGGAAGGCGACGTCGTCCGGCCCGATCGTTGGCCTGACGAAACTCATGCTCCGGCCGGCCGCGACCGCGGCGTTGTAGGCGACGGCGCGCGGAATCGAAAACGCGGGCACCATCTTCTTCACCCGGCGCACCACCAGGTTGACGATCACGCCCTTGAAGCCGAGCAGGTCGCCCATGCTGGCGACGATCACATGCTTGACGGCCGTCCGGGCGTAGACCTGCTCGACGACGTGCGCGAAGTTTTCGAGGACGATGATGGCTTCGGCGCCCGAATCCTTGAGCTGGTGCTCGAGCTCGCGGGGGGTGTAGAGCGGATTCACGTTCACGACCGTATAGCCCGCGCGCAGCACCGCGGTGATGGCGACCGGATATTGCAGCACGTTCGGCATCATCAGCGCGACGCGCGCGCCCTTGGCCAGCCCCAGGCTCTGCAGGTAGGCCGCGAGTGCCACCGACATCTGGTCGACGTCGCGATAGCTGATCGACTTGTCCATGCAGATGAAAGCCTTGCGGTCGGCAAACTTCGCGAAGGATTCCTCGAACAGCTCGACCAGCGAGGAATACTGCGTCGGGTCGATGTCAGCAGGCACGCCGGCCGGATAGTGCTTGAGCCAGATGCGCTCCATGGTTGTTCCCCTATTGCCTTCGATCCCGCATGGAAGGCGGGCTCGCCTCACTCCTGTGCCTTCAATTTCTGCAGTATCGAGCTTGCCGCCGTTGATGGCAAGCGGTGGAACCGAGCCGAACGGGCGCGCCTCGAGGCGTCGTCGTCGGCCGTCCGCGTTAACCGGCGGGTTTGGCTTCGCCGGTTGTGCTCTTGGCTCCCGGCTTGGCTGCGGGCTTTGCCGCCGCTTTCGGCTTGGGCGGGGGCTGATCGCCGCTTGCCGCAGGCTTTTCCGCCGGTTTGTGCGCGGCGTCGGGCTTGGCCGCGACCTGTTTGACCGAAGCAGGCTTGGCTGCCGGTTTGGTCTCTGACCTGGTCTCTGGCCTGGTCTCGGACTTTGCGTTCTTGCTGGCGTCCTTGGCCGTCGCGGTCCGGGTCTTGCCGTCGGTCTTGGTGTCGGTCTTGGCCTCAGTCTTGGCATCCTTCGCCGCGGCCTTTTCTCCGGCTTCCGGCTTCTTCGCGGCAAGGCGCGACTTCTTGCCGCGCGCATGTACCTGCTTGTCCTTGTCGGCATCGGCCGCGACGGCGGCAATCAGCGCTGCTCCGGATTTGGTCGGCCCGGTATAGACGGGAACGGGCTCGGCCGCGGCGGGCGCGGCAGCAAGCAATTCGGAAGCTCTCATCGCCGGTGGCTGCAACCCTGCCGAGAAAAAGCTGATCGCATTGTCGCCGTTGCCGGCAGCGGCACTGCTGATCAGCAAATCCTCGTCCTCGTCGCTGGCCGGACGCTTGCGCTTGCCGCTGCACATGTCCTCGCGCAGGTTGGGCGGCGAGGCGTCGACCGGTACTAGGTTGTCGACCGCGCCGAGCGAGGGGCGCAGCCACGACAGGGTTTCGCCGGAGAAGCCCCGCTCGAGCATCTGTGCCGCCTTGATCGCGCGCGTCTGGCCGGACGACGCGCCAAGCACGACCGCGATCAGTCGCTTTCCGTTGCGCGTCGCCGAAGCCACGAGGTTGTAGCCGGAGGCGCAGATGAAGCCGGTCTTGAATCCGTCCGCGCCCGGGTAGCGGCCGATCAGTCTGTTGAAGTTCGGCATCACCCTGCGGCCGAAGCGGATCGCTGGAATGTGCATGAAGTACTCGTATTCGGGCAGATCGCGCAGGACGGCACGCGCCAGGATGGCAAGATCGCGCGCCGAGGTGATCTGACCGTCGGCGGGAAGCCCGTTCGGGTTGACGTAGCTCGTCTGCGTCATGCCGAGCTTCCGAGCGGTCTGGTTCATCATCGCCGAGAACCCGTCGACCGAGCCGCCGACCCCCTCGGCGAGCACCACGGCCATGTCGTTGGCCGACTTCACCATCATCATCTTGAGCGCGTTGTCGACGGTAATCTGGGTGCCCGGCCTGAAACCCATCTTTGACGGCGACTGGGAAGCGGCGACCGGAGAGACCGTCAGCAGAGTGTCGAGCGCGATTTTTCCGTCCTTCACCGCCTTCAGGGTGACATACGCCGTCATGATCTTGGTGACCGAGGCGGGATACCAGGGATAGGTCGCGTTCTCCGCCTGAAGCACCTTGCCGGTATCGGCTTCGACCAGCAACAGCGCTTCGGCCCTTGCGGCCGACGGAGCGACGAGCGCCAGCGCGGCAGTCATCAGCAACAGATTCAACGGAGATCTGCGAAGCAGCGGGCGAAGAAAATGCACTATCCGATTCCGGTTCTTCGAGAGCCGTCGGCAACGACGGTTCACCATGTGAGGTTCGGGCTTGAAGCGTGTCCGGGGCCGCCGCCGCGGCGGCTGCAAAGTATACCGGCTCGTTCGTCGAGAACAGGGGCTTGAGCGACAAATTCAAACAGGAAACAGGCTGAATTTCGACGGTACAAAAATCCCTTAGCCCTTGACAGGAGCGCGAGCGGCTTCATGCGGCAGCATGCTGGCCCGGGCGTTTTCCTGCACCATGAACTGGGCCTTCGCCAGTTCGGCAAAACGGCCGCCTTTTGCGACCAGTTCGTCGAAAGTTCCGCTTTCGATCACGCGCCCGCTGTCGAACATCAGGATGCGCGTGGCGTTGCGGATGGTCGAGAGCCGGTGGGCGATCACGAAGGTGGTGCGTCCCTTCATCACCTCATCCAGCGCGGTATTGACCTTTGCCTCGGTGACCGCATCGAGCGCGCTGGTGGCCTCGTCCAGGATCAGGATCGGGGGGTCCTTGAGCAGGGCGCGTGCGATCGACAGCCGTTGCCGTTCGCCGCCGGACAGCATCCGCCCGCGCTCGCCCGCATTGGTCTCGAAGCCGCGTTCGCTGCGCTCGATGAACTCCAGCGCTTGCGCCCGCTGGGCCGCGAGCCGCAATTCATCCTCGGTCGCGTCGGGCTTGCCGGCGCGCAGGTTGTCCGCGATCGAGCGGTTGAACAGGAGCGCCTCCTGGAACACCACGCCGATGTTTCGCCGCAGCGCGCTCAGCTTCAGCCCGCGCACGTCCATGCCGTCGATGTTGATGAAGCCGGATTGCGGATCGAAGGCGCGATGCAGAAGCGCGATCGCGGTCGACTTGCCGGCGCCGGTCGGTCCGACCAGGGCAATGGTCTGCCCGGGCAGCGCCGTGAAGGAGAGGTCTTCGACCGCAGGCCGCTTGCCGTCATAGGAGAACGTCACGTCCTTGAACTCGACCAGGCCCGACAGCCGGCCGGCATCGATGGCGTCGGGACGGTCGCGGACAGCCGGCACCGCATCCAGCACGTTGAAGAACTCGCGCAGCCGTGGCGCCTCCATGAACACGTTGTTGATGAAGCTCACGACCTGTTCGAGCTTCTGGATCAGCAGCGTCGCGAAGCTGACGAACATCACGATCTCGCCGACCGTCGTCAGGCCCTGGCCGTGCAGCGCGATGCCGACGGTGAAGATGGCGAGCACGGTGATGGTGGTCGAGGCGCGGGTGATCACGGTGACCAGCGCCCACCAGGACAGGACCGGCATCTGCGCCGCCAGGACCTGGTCGGCCACGGAACGCAAGCCCTGCACTTCCGCTTCGATGCGCACGAAGCTCTGCACCAGCGCCACGTTGCCGAGCGCGTCCGAGGCGCGGGCCGAGAGGTCGCTATAGTGCTCCTCGACCGCCATCTGCATGCCGTAGGTCCTGCGCACCACGAAGGTGGTCAGTGCGGTGAAGACGATGCAGAGCACGAAGAGAAGGATCGCCAGGCGCCAGTTGAGATAGAGCGAGAGCGGCAGGAGCACCAACACCGACAGGATCGCGGCGAAATGCTCGCGGAAAAAGCCGAGCCACAGCCGCCACAGCGCGTCGGTGCCATTGAGCATCACCTTCATCAGCCGGCCGGAATGGGTGCCGGTGTGAAAGGTAAGGGGCAGTTGGAGGATGTGCTCGAAATAGCCGGTCAGCACCTCCTGGCGCTGTCGGTGCGCCAGCCGGTCCGCATAGAGCGCGACCGCGGCGCTTGCACCGATGGTGAACAACCCGAACGCCACCCATGCGATCAGGAAAGGCCAGGCCGAAGGGGAGCCGGCCACCGCCTTGCCCGACAGCACGTCGACGATGCGGCCGAACAGCACCGGCTCCGCGAATTGCGCGGCTGCCAGGAGCAGGTTGGCCACGGCGAGAACCCAGCCCAGCCGGGCTTCCTTTCCGAGAAGCTCGAGGACGCGGGTATAGAGGGTGAGCATGGACATGCGATCGCGGACTCAGGTGATGCTGGCCGGCCGCATTCTAACCGGGGATCGCCGGCAAGATACAGCGGAAGCTTTGCGTTGTACTCAATTGATCAGCCGGCCGGCGACCGGGGGCAGGAATGACTCATCGAAAATATCGGCCGCGGTGGGGCGCTTCTTGAACTTGTAGTCTTCCGCAATCTGGTCGATCGAGCGCTCGAGCCGGATCGGATCGAGCGCGCCGAGGCCGTTGCGTCGGACCTCCGCGGTCAGGACGTTGTCCGCAAGCACGGTCTTCAGCCGCTCCAGCTCGAGATCGCGCGCGCCGTTTTCCATTCGACCGACGACATCGTCCACTGCGCGCTCGGGCTCTTTGACGGTAACGTGGATGCCCGCGATCAGGGCGCGGACAAAGCCTTTCACGGCATCGGGGCGGCTGGCGGCGAAGGCGGGATTGGCGATCACCGCAAAGCCATAGGCTTCGCAACCGAAATCGGCATAGCGAAGCACCACGAGGTCGCTCGCCGGAACGCCGCGGTCGCGCAAATTGACCGCGGAGAGATACGAGAAGCCGGTCACAGCGTCGACCTGGCCGGCGGAGAGGATCGGTTCGCGCACCGCCGCGCTCATCCTGAAGAATTTGACGTGCGCGGCGTTGATGCCGTTCTGGCGCGCAACAGCCGGCCACAGCCGGATCGAGAGGTCGCTGTCCGCGACGCCGACCGTCTTGCCGTCGACGTCGACGAGCGTGTGGATGCCGCGGCTCTTCCGCGCCACGATGGCGTAGGGAGAGCGGTTGAACAACACGAACACCGCCTTGGCCGGCGTTCCTTCCGCCTTGTCGTGCGCGCGGATCAGTTCATTGAGGTCGACCAGAGCGAGATCGGCATCGCCCTTGGCTACGCGCGCGATCGCCTCCGTCGAGCCGGCTGCCTGATTGAATGTGACGGCCAGATGCTGTGCGCCGAACAACCCTCGGCTCGCGGCCACGATGAATGGCGCGATGCTCGAATCCAGCGGGCGATCGAAGGTGAACTGGATCGCGACCGGCTGCTTCTCCTCGGCCGCCAGGAGCGGCGTTGTGGCCGCGAGACACGCCAGCGCGGAGAGGCCCATGCATTGAGCCAATCGGCGGCGGGAGACCATGGTGGGGCGAATACGCATGGGCAACTCGACGGCTGCTTTGGTTATTTGGTCGATGACGCCGGAAGAGCCGGCCGGGGCATTGTGAACAATCAAACCTGAACGGTCCATGAGCAGGATGCGTCACGATTTCGCAATCCGGGCCTGCGCGGGGGCTTGGGAACCCAAGATGTAAGCGGGGGTTGATTGGAGGAGCCTGCTCGCAGGCGGATAGGAGATCCTGGATATGTTTGCCCCAACAGCCCCGTTGTTCCCCATCGGCCGTATGGCCGCCGTTGCTTCTGTTGCCGCATTGATGGTGAGCTCTGTCGAACCGTCGAAAGCCGATGCGGCCTCAAAGGCATCGTCGTCAGGACCGGCTGCTGTGACCGCGACAGGCGAGAGCACCGCCACCGACTTCAGTGCGCGTCGCAGGGGATACGGTGGTGCCGCGGCTGCCGCGGCATTTGCCGGCGTCGTTGGCACCGGGCTTGCGATCGCCGCAGCCCAGAATCGGGCCGCTTACGGCTATTATGACGGCTACTATGGCGGGCCGGTCTACTACGGTGGTGGTCCGTACTACGGTGGTGGTCCGTACTACGGTGGTGGTCCGTACTATGGCGGTGGTCCGTACTATTACGGCATAGGGCCGAACTACCCCTACCAGAGCTATGGCGGCAGCAGTCCCTATGAGTACTGCGGACAAGGATACATGACCAACTGCTGGTAACCTTAAGACCGTGACGCAACCGGCGCGCGATGGCGCGCCGGCCTATTTTTTGCTTTTATTGTCGGGGGTTAACACGGTTGTTGTTTTCATGATCTATTTTGCCCGCCATGAGTGATTCGATCGAACGGCTCTACTCGGCGGTGCTTGCCGCCCGGGATCTTGATCCGGGGTCCTCGCGGACGGCCAAGCTGATTCAGCGCGGCCCGACCAAGATGGCCAAGAAACTGGCCGAGGAAGCCATCGAGGTTGTGATCGACGCCATTCATGGCAACCCCGACGCGGTGATCCGCGAGAGCGCCGATCTGCTCTATCATCTCACCGTCTTGTGGGCTTCGGCGGGCATTCGCCCCGACGACGTCTGGCGCGAGATGGCCCGGCGCGAAGACCTGCTCGGTATTGCCGAGAAGGTGCCGAAATCGCCGCCGAAGGGGCCCAAGATGGCCGCGCCCGGCATGGCTCCCCGGCGGCCAATTGTCGCGCTCGAACGCCCCGCCGTCCGCAAGCGGTCCTGAGCGGGCAACAATTTGCCCATTCTCGCCATGGACAAATCCGTCCCACGATGGTTCATCGCGGCATGCTGAAACGGATCTACGACTGGTGTATCGACGCCGCTCATAAGCCTTACGCGCTCTGGATCATGGGTGCGGTATCGTTCGCGGAGAGTTCCTTCTTTCCGGTGCCGCCGGATGTGATGCTGATCCCGATGTCGCTGGCGCGGCCGCAGCGGGCCTGGGTCTATGCCTCGGTCTGCACCGCGACGAGCGTGCTGGGCGGCCTTGTCGGCTACGCGATCGGGGCGCTGCTCTACGACTCGCTCGGGCACTGGCTGATCCAGCTCTATGGCCTCGGCGACAAGGTGGAGGCCTTTCGCGCGTCCTATGCCGAATGGGGCGCGGTGATCATCCTGGTCAAAGGCCTGACACCGATCCCCTACAAGCTCGTCACCATCACCTCGGGATTTGCCGGCTACAATCTCTTCCTGTTCACCGTGTGCTCGATCATCGCGCGCGGCGGACGCTTCTTCGTGGCCGCGATCCTGCTGAACCGCTATGGCGACTGGATACGCGTCAGGATCGAACGGCACCTCGGTTTGTGGGTGGCGATCGGTGCCGTCGTGCTCGTGCTGGGCTTTGTGATCGCGGTCAAGCTGATCTGAGCGGGGCATGATTGCTTGGTCCTTGCTCCGGCTTCGGCTAGTTTGACGGCATGATGGGGCGGCCGACGAAGTTCGTGGTGCCATTCAGAACGATGTTCACGGCGCTTGCCGCGCTGGCCGTGCTGCTGGGCATGGTCGAGGCCAGCCGGCCGCAGTCGGCCGCGCCGCCCGCCCCAGGCGTGCAGGAGGCGACGCCGCAAGCTGCGCCGCAGCAGGGTGCGCAAGCTCCCGCGCCGCCGGCGGGCGAGGAGAATCCGGGACTGATCAACGAAATGGGCAAGCTGTTCGGGAAGATTCTTCCGCCGATCAAGAGCCCGAGCGAGACCATCGACGATCTCAACGCGCGCGCCAAGGATGCCGGCGAGGCGCTGTCGCGTCTCGCCAAACCCGCCATGATGGTGTCCGGCCGCGTGATCTGTCCGGCATCCGTGAACGGCGCGCCGGACTGCAAGGCGGGCGCCGACAACCTTTGCCAGAGCAAGGGCTACAAGGAAGGCAAGAGCCTCACCGCCGATTCCGCCGAAACCTGCTCGCCCAAGGTCTTGATCCCGGGCCGGCAGCGCAAGCCGGACGACTGTCGTACCGACACCTACGTCACCCGCGCGCTTTGCCAGTAGCGCCTAGACGCAAGCTAATCGGGCCGGTGCAATTGCTTTGTTGATATGATGTCTGGCATCTTTGGCCCGGCCCCTTCCTCCCGCGTTTTCGCGCCACGAAAAAGGATTTTGCGTCGATGTCCATGCCTGCCTTGTTCAAGGGGCGTTTGTCGATTCCGGTGATCGCTTCGCCGCTGTTCATCATCTCGGTGCCCGATCTCGTGATCGCGCAATGCAAGGCGGGCGTGGTCGGCTCGTTTCCGGCGCTGAATGCGCGCCCGGCGGCGCTGCTCGATGAGTGGCTGGCGCGCATCAACGAGGAGCTCGCTGCCTACGACCGCGCGCATCCGGAGCGGCCGTCGGCGCCGTTCGCCGTCAACCAGATCGTGCACAAGTCGAACAACCGGCTCGACCACGACATGCAGCTTTGCGAGAAATACAAGGTGCCGATGATCATCTCCTCGCTTGGCGCGCGCGAGGAGCTGAACCAGGCGGTGCATCGCTGGGGCGGCATCGTCTTCCACGACGTGATCAACCAGAAGTTCGCTCACAAGGCGATCGAGAAGGGCGCCGACGGCCTGATCCTGGTCGCCGCCGGAGCGGGCGGCCACGCCGGCACGCTGTCGCCGTTCCCCTTCGTGACCGAAACAAGGCAATGGTTCGACGGTCCGATCGCGCTCTCGGGAGCCATTGGCAGCGGCAAGGCGATCCGGGCCGCGCGCATTCTTGGCGCCGACTTCGCCTACATCGGTTCGGCCTTCATCGCGACCAAGGAGGCCAACGCGGTCGAGCGCTACAAGGAGATGATCACCTCTTCCGCGGCGGAGGACATCGTCTATTCCAACCTGTTCACCGGCGTGCATGGCAACTACCTCAAGCCGTCGATCATCGCGGCCGGCATGGATCCGGACAATCTGCCGACGTCCGATCCTTCCAAGATGAATTTCGGCACCGACGCGTCGGGCGAGCGCGCCAAGCCGAAGGCGTGGAAGGAGATCTGGGGAAGCGGGCAGGGCATCGGCAGCGTCGACAAGGTGGTGCCGGCGGCCGAGCTGATCGCGCGGCTGAAGAAGGAATACGACGAAGCCACAGATCCGCCGCTGTGAAAGAGCCGATGAACGCCATCTATCGCGTCGACGGAAACCGCGTTCTGACCAGCCCCGATGCGGCAGGTCCCTGGGATCCGGGCATGCAGCACGGCTCGGCGCCGGCTTCGCTGGCGGTGTGGGCCGCCGAGCGCGTGCCGACGCCGGTGCCGATGACGGTCGCCCGCGTCACCATCGACCTGATGCGCCCGGTGCCGCTGGCGCCGCTCACGATCGAAACCGAGACGCTGCGCGAGGGCCGCAAGATCCAGCTTTGCGGCATCCGCCTGTTCGCCGACGGTGTGCTCGTGGTCGGCGCGACCGTGTTGAAGATCAAGACGCAGGATCTGAGCCTGCCGCCGCATATCGGGGAGCCGCCGCTCGAGCTGCCGCGGCCGGAGCAGTCGCTGGTCGAGCCGGGCGACCTTGCGGGCAGCCCGTTCGTGAAGGGAATCTCGCTGCGCGCCGCGCGCGGCCGTTTCGGCCGGCCCGGTCCCGGCGCGATCTGGTTTCGCGTCGACAAGCCGCTGATCGAAGGCTCTGGCATCTCGCAGGCCATGCGCGCGGTGGTCGCCGCCGATTTCTCCAACGGCACCGCCTCGACGCTCGATTTCCGCCACTGGACCTTCATCAACGCCGACCTCACCGTGAGCTTCGCGCGCCAGCCGGTCGGCGAATGGATCCTGCTCGACGGCGAATCCTGGATCGGCCCCAACGGCGCCGGGCTGGCGATGTCGCGCCTTGCCGATCAACGCGGCTATTTCGGCCGCGCCGTGCAGAGCCTGGTGATCGAAAAACGATAGTCGGATGCGGCGCTGCCCGGCCACTGGCCTGCGCACGCCCAGGAGTTCTTTTCCTCCAAAAAGAGGCCCTTGAAGGGAACTGCACGCAGCAGGCGCGGGTTTACCCCCGTTAGGGGGTCCTATGGACTTCGACCAAGGCGCTGCTCAGAAAACCAGGACCGGCGTGTGGGGGCTGGACGACATCCTGTCGGGCGGCTTTTCACGCGGGCATGTCTTCCTGGTGGAGGGCGCCCCAGGGACCGGCAAGACCACGCTGGCGCTGCAATACCTGCTGGAGGGCGTCAAATCCGGCGAGAAGGGCCTCTACATCACGCTGTCGGAGACAGAGCGCGAGCTGCGCGAAAGTGCCGCTTCGCATGGCTGGATCTTGAAGGACGGCCTCGACATCTTCGAGTTGCTGCCGCCGGAGAGCCTGCTCGATTCGGAGCAGCAGCAGAGCCTGCTCTACTCCTCCGACCTCGAGCTCGGCGAGACCACCAAACAGATATTCGAAGCGGTCGAACGCTCGCGCGCAAGCCGGGTCGTGCTGGACAGCCTCTCCGAAATCAGGCTGCTGGCGCAAAGCTCGCTGCGCTACCGCCGGCAGATACTCGCCATCAAGCACTACTTCGCGA
This sequence comes from Bradyrhizobium sp., assembly GCF_016213215.1. Lineage (GTDB taxonomy): Bacteria > Pseudomonadota > Alphaproteobacteria > Rhizobiales > Xanthobacteraceae > Bradyrhizobium. The sequence continues at coordinate 46,261 of NZ_JACRAW010000026.1, forward strand.
AGTTCGGCACCACGGTGCTGCTGCTCGACGATCTGACGGCCGAGACCGCCGACAAGACGGTCCACAGCGTCGCGCATGGCGTGGTCCGGCTCGAAGAGCTGGCGCCGGACTATGGCGCGGAGCGCCGGCGAGTGCGGGTGATCAAATATCGTGGCGTGAAGTTCCGCGGCGGCTATCACGACGCGACCATCACGACCGGCGGCATGAACGTGTTTCCGCGGCTGGTCGCATCCGAATATCGTTCGGATTTCACACGGAGCATGATGGCAAGTGGAGTTCCCGGGCTCGATCAGCTGCTCGGCGGCGGCATCGAAGCCGGATCGAGCACGCTGATCCTGGGGCCTGCGGGAACCGGCAAATCCCTCGTCGCCATCGTCTTCCTGATCGCGGCGATCGCGCGGGGCGAGAAGGGCGCACTTTTCGCGTTCGACGAGGAACTCGGGCTGTTGTTTGCGCGGATGAAGGGATTGGGTTTCGATCTGCCGGCGCTGCAACGCAGCGGCCAGCTCTTCGTCGAACAGGTGGATGCCGCAGAGCTGTCGCCCGGCGAATTCGCCCACCGCGTTCGCAAGCGCGTGGATGAAGATCGAATCCGGACGGTGGTGATCGACAGTCTCAACGGCTATCAGTCGGCGATGCCCGCAGAGAACTCGCTGATCCTGCACATCCACGAATTGCTGCAATACCTGAACCGCCGCGGCGCGGCCACGTTCATGACCGTAGCGCAGCACGGTCTCGTCGGGGACATGAAGGCACCGGTCGATGTCACCTATCTTGCGGATACGGTGATGCTGCTGCGCTATTTCGAGGCTGTCGGAAGCGTGCGGCGCGCCATCTCGATCATCAAGAAGCGGACCGGCGCGCACGAGCCGACGATCCGCGAATACCGGATCGACAGCCGCGGGCTTACGATCGGCGCTCCGCTCGATGACTTCCAGGGCGTGCTGCGGGGCATTCCGGTCTATATCGGGGAAGCGCAACCGCTGCTCGAGGAGCCGTCCTCGTGAGGCGCGGGCCTTCGTCGGAACGGACGATCATCCTGGCGCCGGTCGGACGCGATGCCCAGGTCGCGGCCGCGTTGATCGGAGAAGCAGGTTATCAAGCCGACATCGCCGGCGATCTTCCGACGCTGCTGGGAGAAGTCGAGTCGGGTGCCGGTCTCGCCGTCATCGCGGACGAGGCAATCAAGACCGCGGATCTGCGCGGAATGATGCGCTGGCTCAACGAGCAGCCCCCGTGGTCGGATTTTCCGATCGTGCTGTTGACGCGCCAGGGTGGGGGGCCGGAGCGCAATCCCGACGCGATGCGGCTTGGACACATCCTCGGCAATGTCACCTTTATCGAGCGCCCCTTCCATCCGACGACGCTGGTCAGCGTCGTCGGCTCCGCCGTGCGGGGCCGCCGCCGTCAATACCAGACGCGTGCAATTCTCGAACATCTGACGGAGAGCGAAAGCCTGCTGCAGACGGCGCTCGACGCAGGAAATCTGGGTGCCCTGGAGTTGCATCTTCCGGGCTTCGAGCTGGAAGCTTCCGCCACCTGCAAGGCCTCGTTCGGACGCCTGCCAAGTGAGCCCTTGTCCTATGCCGACGTGTTGGCATCCGTTCATCCCGACGATCGGGAGCGACGCCGGGAGGCACTGGAGCGGGCAATCAGCGCCGGTACGGACTACAGCATCGAGTATCGCAATATCTGGCCGGACGGCTCGCAGCATTGGGTCGATGTCCGCGCCCGTCCGGTCCGTGGCCGGGACGGCAGCATTGCATCCCTCGTCGGGGTTTCCTCCGATATTACCGCGCGCAAGCGTGCCGAGATCGAACGCGAGACTTTGCTCTCACAACTGGCCGCCGAGCGGACCGCGCTGGCCGAGCTCACGGCCACGCTGGAACAGCGGGTCGAGCAGCGAACGGCCGACCTGATGAACGAGGTTGCCGCGCGCGAAAGGGCGCAGGAGCAGCTGCGCCAGGCACAAAAGATGGAGACCATTGGGCAGCTCACCGGTGGCGTGGCGCACGATTTCAACAACCTGCTGATGGCGGTCATGGGCAATCTCGAACTCCTGCGCAAGCGCATGCCGGACGATCCGCGCCTGCACCGCCTGATCCACGGTGCGCTGCAGGGCGCCGAACGCGGCGCGTCGCTGACGCAGCGGCTCCTGGCATTTGCGCGACAGCAGGATCTGAAGGCGGAGCCGGTGGACCTGTGTGCCCTGGTCAAGGGTATGGTCGAACTGCTGGAGCGTTCGCTGGGACCACGCGTTGTGTTGAAGCTCGATCTGCGGCAGGCATTGCCGCCGGCCCGGATCGACGCCAATCAGCTCGAGCTCGCGGTTCTCAACCTTGCGATCAACGCCCGGGATGCGATGCCTGATGGCGGGACGATCGAGATCAAGGTCTCCGAATGCCGGATCGACGGCGACAGCACGCTGGCGCCCGGCTCTTACCTCGAACTCTCCGTCATCGACACCGGCACGGGCATGCCGCCCGAGATCCTCAAGCGCGCCATCGAGCCTTTCTTCTCGTCCAAGCCGCTTGGGAAGGGTACGGGCCTCGGCCTGTCGATGGTGCATGGGCTTGCCGTGCAGCTCGGCGGCGCCCTGCAGCTCGCGAGCACTTTAGGAAAGGGCACCACTGCGACGCTGCTGTTGCCGGTCGCGACGTCGGCGCCCATGACTGAGAGGCGGGTCTATGCGCCGCAGAAGGTCCGGCGATCGGCGGTGATCCTGTTCGTTGACGATGATCCCCTGATCGCAATGTCGACCACGGAGATGCTGGAAGATCTCGGGCATCGCGTGATCGGAGCCAGTTCCGGCCGGCACGCACTCGACATCCTGAAAAGCGACCAGCCGATCGACCTGATGATGACCGATCACGTCATGCCCGGCATGACCGGCCTCGAGCTCGCGGCAGCTTCGCGGCAGCTGCGGCCATCGCTGCCGATCCTGCTCGCGACAGGATACGCCGAATTGCCGGAGGGCACTCAGATCGACGTGCCGCGGCTGGCGAAACCGTATCATCAGGACCATCTGCGCGACCGTCTCGATCAATTGCTCAGCTAGTCTGCCGGCCCGGCCGATCAGGTCGATCGCGCCCCGGTAGCTCAGCGATCCGCCCGGCCAGCTGAAGGCGGTGCGCGACGGTAGCGTGCCAGCGTCCGCAGCGTCTGCCCGCAGACGGTCGGAAAGGCATAAAGCGGACCGGGCATCTTCCCTCCTTGCTTTTGTCTTTGGCCTCTTGTCGTGCCAAACTTGGATCAAACGTAGCACAAGTGGATCCGCGCCGCGCAATCGCAAACGGCCGCGGGCGAGGGAGGATACTCAGGTGCCGTCATCCGACCAGTTGAGCCGCATTCGCGCCCGATTGACCCTGCCCCTGATTGCGGCGCCGATGTTTCTGGTCTCGGGCGTCGAGCTGGTGGTAGCGGCCTGCCGCGATGGCGTGATCGGGGCATTTCCGACCGTGAATTGCCGCAGCACCGAGGAGCTCAACAGCTGGTTGGCGGCGATCGAAGAGCGCCTGCTGCGCCATGAGAGCGAGACGGGTCGGCATCCCGCGCCGATCTGCCCGAACCTGATCGTGCATCGCTCCAACGCGCGGCTGGAGGAGGACCTCAAAGTGCTGCTGCGGCACCGGCCCGAAATCGTCATCACCTCGGTCGGCTCGCCTGCGCCGGTGCTCAAGCCGCTGCATGATGTGGGCGCGCTGGTGCTCGCCGACGTCGCCTCGGTCCGCCACGCCGAACGTGCGGCGGAAGCCGGCGCCGACGGGCTGGTGCTGCTCACGGCCGGAGCCGGCGGCCAGACCGGCTGGCTAAATCCGTTCGCGTTCGTGCGCGCGGTGCGTTCGTTCTTCGACGGAATCATCGTGCTCGCCGGCGGCATCGGCGACGGGCATGCACTGCGCGCGGCGGAGGTTCTGGGCTGCGATCTCGCTTATATGGGCACGAGGTTCATCGCCACGCGCGAGAGCATGGCGGACGCCCGCTACAAGCAGATGCTGGTCGATAGCAGCGCCGACGACATCCTGCTCACCACCGCCTTCACCGGCCTTCAGACCAACATGCTCAAGCCATCGATCGTTGCCGCAGGCCTCGATCCCGACAACCTGCCGGCGCACGGCGCCATCGACATCGCGAAGGACATCGACGTCCTCGCGCGGGAAGATAACCCGAAGCGCTGGCGCGACATCTGGAGCGCGGGCCATTCCACCTCGGCGGTGAAGGCCGTACTGGCGGTTCACGATCTCGTTGCGCAGACTGGCGCCGAGTATCGGACGGCGAAGGATGGCGCGGGCTAGAACGGCAGCTCGGGCCCGTGCAGCAAGGGCGAACGGTTTCCCTACTCCCCTCCAAGGAGGGTGAAGCGAAGCGTGGGGACAGAGCGATCTATTCGCAAGCAATCGCGCCCTAGTTCGCCACGAAATACCAATCCGTATCGTAGCGGACGAAAAGGCGCGGCGGCTTGTGGCCGAACTCGAAGAAGTCCGAAGCATCGGCGCCTCTGGGCACGTGGAGGAAACCCGAGAAGCGATGCTGGATACCGCGCGAAGTGAGGAACAGTACGTAGGTGCCATCCGCTGAATCGGCGACGACGATTTCGTTGCCGGCTGACAAAGCCGGCGCGCCACGTTCGAGCGCGATCAGGGTCGGGTTGTAAGACACGTTGGGCTTCAGCTCGCCGGCCGCAACCTGCGCGACGACGCGTTCGCGCGCCTCGCGATAGCGCCAGAAGTCCACTTGCAGCCAGATTTGCGTGAACGGCGTCCATAGGAGCAGGGCGAGCGTCGTTGCACAGACGAGAAAGGGCACCGCGACCGCCGGACCGTGGCGGCGCCAGCGCGTCAGCACGAATGTCGACCAGAGGCTGCAGCCAAGAAAAAGCGGTGCGAGCACCGGGAGAACGAACACCATAGCCGGGGACGGCCATTGCGCCATCGGTATTTCGACGGCCGCGATCCATAGCGCGCTGAGCGAGAGCGCGATCGACAGCGCGAGAGTGATGCGCGGCGGACGCCTGCCGGCTGCCGGATTCTCCATGTCGGGTTGGTCGCCTGGCGCCCACAAAGCGTTCGAGCGCGGGACTACACGGTATTGCTCCGGTACTGCGACTTAACTGCAGATTAACCATGTCCTCCCAGAATTACCTCCAACGGCCGAGCACTGTACCGGCCGCAGCGCCGCCGGACCGCAATGTTCAGAGGGATGGGCGATGGAGTACGATCAGCCTGACACAAAAACCGCAGCGACGCTGGAGGAGATCAGGATCCGGGTCGCCAACGCACTCTCCCGCCATCCGCTGTGCCGCAACGTCCGGTTCGATATCGTCAGCGTGACGCGCAACTCGCGCGGCGGCAACTGGACCATCAGCCTGCAATCGGTCGAGCCGGGCGCGGTGTGGGAGGCATCCGACATCGTCGCCGATATCCAGCAGGCCTATGAACTGGCCGCTGCGGCGTGATTCTCCCTAAAAATTCCAGGGATTTCCGTCCATCAGAACGCCATCGCCCCATGAGTGGCACGGTTAAGCCTTAATTACCGCCTACTTTCTCGCGCACCTCAATGATGATCCCACGGGATCGTGTTGGTACTGGGAAGACTTGGACGCGGAGAGCTCTTTGTCGAAAGTCATCACCATCGCCGCGCTGACCTGCTTCCTGATCGTCGGCGCCGCCGCCACCAGCATCCTGGCGCGCGACAGCGTCCCGGCCGCCGCCGCAATGAGCTCGTCGATGTCGTCAGCCCACCCGGCCGCCAATCGCGCCGGCAAGGCCGATCGGCTTCATTTGGCGAGCATCGCCCCGGCTCCGGTCGAGCCGGCTGCTGCGGCCGAACCCGACGCGCCGTCGGCCGATGTCACGGCATCGCTGCGCCAGGCTTTCGCAGCGGCAACCGCCAACGACATTCCAGCGCCGATCGCCACCGCGCCCGATGCGTCTGCCGCTGCCGCCAATCCGGCGCCCAAGCCGAAGGTCGCGGTCAAGTCGCAGAAATCCTATTCGCTCCTGTCGGACGTGCAGATCGCCGGAATCAGGGAGCGGCTGCGGCTATCCTCGTCGCAGGAATCTTACTGGCCGGCGGTGGAAAGCGCACTGCGCAACGTGGCGCGCCGGATTCAGGCCAACCGCCTCAGCAATCCGAACGCCGGCGGCATGCCGATCGATCCGGACTCGCAGGAGATCCAGGAGCTCAAGTCCGCGGCGATGCCGCTGCTGTTCCAGTTGCGTGACGACCAGAAGGAAGAAGTGCGCAAGCTCGCCCGCATCATCGGGCTGGAGAAGGTCGCGCAGCAGATCTGAGCTGCGATCGCCAATCGCGCCGTTCCCGCACGCCTGCTATCGCGCCGGTTTCCCCAGGTTCCTCGTCTTCCAGTATGTGGCCCGGGAACGTGGCAAAGCCTGAGGCGTTGCCCGCCGGGAGACGAGGAAACGGACATATGCGCGCTTCGATGGCCTATTTTGCCGGCGCCGGCACGATTGTCGCCGCGATCGCGGTCGGGCTCGGCGGCGGCCTGATCGCCGGCAACATCATGAATCCCCAGTTGCCCAAAGAGGCTTCCGCCGCGACCAGGCTCGAGCGGGGCGCACCGGTGGATACGGTCGGTGCCAGCACTACGCCGGCGCGCGCTGCGGCGGAAAGGACAATCCTCGCATCCGATCCGGTGCCTTACCTCGCCGAGACGCAGCGGGCCGGCTTCGGCGCCGCCTTTGAGCGGCAAGCCCATTCCACGCAAGCTCCGGCGCGGGCGAGCGCGACGAACGATGGCAAGAACAATGGCAAGAACGATGGAAAGCCGGCGGATGCCTCATCGGCGCCGACCGCAAGAACCGCCGAGCAGCCGGGCTGGGGCGAGAAGGCGGGTTCGCCGGAAGACGCCTATGCCAGGGCGAACTATTCCGACCTCAGGCGCGAGGCTGCCGAACGGCGGCGCGCCGAGCGGCGCCAGCGCTGGGCTGAACGCCATCGCCGGGATTGGCGCGAGCCGACCGATTGGGGCGATGTCGACCGCCGGGTGAGGGAGGACGCCGAGGCCCGCGACAACGGCGCGCGGCGCGCTTACGGCTTTCCGCAAATACGGCTGTTCGCGAATGACGACGAGTGACTCACCTTGCGGACGAGCCGGCGCGCCGACCCGTGCGATGATGCGCGCCTCCCCCTGTTGCGTTGCCGGGGCTCAGTCGATGGTCGGCGGCGGGTAGCGCCGCGCCAGCGTGGACAGAGGGAGCTGGCGCTCTTCTTCCAAAAGCGGGCGCCAGGCGAGGACCTGCGGTCTCTTCCACTCGCCGATGCCGAAATCCAGCCTCGCCCATTTCTGCGGCTCGGGGCCGTAGAGGCCAGTGACCCAGACGAAGTAGCGCGGCAGGTCGTCCTGCCGCTTGTCGCGTGATCTTGTCGCTCCTGGCTTCGTCATCGAGGCACCCGGCGCAAGTTTGTCGCGGCAAGCCCTGATCTGGTTTCAGCCCGCGGTACAGAGCCCGCAATCGTAGGCTGCCTTTGGCCGGCGAGGAAGAGGCAGAGTGCCGCGCCGATTCCCGGTACCGCGCCGTCGACTTCCTGGACGAAGGAGGGCAGACCGCTGTGAGAAGTGGTCGGCGCATGCAATCAGCGAGCGCCGCGCCGAGAGTCGAGAACCGATTTGCCCGACGGGGCAAAACCCGTCAATCCCCCGCGGCAAAAAGATTTCGCTTTATCCGAATTGTAAACCGGCGTATATGTCGCCCGTCTCACCCGGTACGAGGGGCGGATCGCGAGTCGTCACGAAACGCGGGTCGGGATGCGGTGGACGCGGCAGCGTCGGCGCGAGGCGCAATCACAGGGCGGTTGTCGTGAGTGGTCTGCGCGCGCGAGACGAACGGCGCTGAAGAGCGTCTTCGCTTTGGCTTCGAGGGTGAGCACACGCCAGCCGTCGAAAGCCGGGCGAGGACGTCCGCGGACGGCGAAATCGTGTGGTCCTGGCGCCCGAAGCTGGCGTCAAGTCCGCGGAGGCGGTTCACCCCGACCGGGTGTGAGGCGCGAAAATATCCGCGCGGCGACGGTGGCAATAGAGCTCGTCTCACCGGGGAGAGCACGAAGATAAGCCGTTAAAACCATTCGCGCAGGGAAGGCCGGGTTGCTCCGGCTGCCCTGTGGTCCAAGCCGTGTGCGTTCGCGCACGGACCGCGGGTGCCAGCCGGCACCCGGCCTTCCCTGCGCCCTCTGTTTCTGGAGAGGGTGAGAAAGTGAAACATAACTCGGACGCCAGGCGCCGCGAGGATGCAAAGTCGCGTCTGCTGTCTGAAAGTTGAACAGGATCTTGCCGCGCCAACACTCCATCACCTCACCCTGAGGAGCCGCGCGTGAGCGCGGCGTCTCGAAGGGCGAGGCCCGGCTGTCGCCGCAGGGCTGTTGGCGACGCAGTGGGGCCTTCATCCTTCGAGACGCGCGCAAGCGCGCTCCTCAGGATGAGGAACTGGCAGTTGCGTCATTGCGAGGAGCGACAGCGACGAAGCAATCCAGACTTTCGCCGCGGTGTGACTCTGGATTGCTTCGCTCGCAAAGACGATGCGGATGCAGGCGCGCGTAGAATGCGGACTCACGTCTCTCTGCTGTTTGAGAATTGAATCGGATGTTGCCGCGAGCGACACACCATCACCTCACTCTGAGGAGCCGCGCGCAATCGCGGCGTCTCGAAGGGCGAGGCCCGGCTGTCGCCGCAGGGCTGTTGGCGACCAGCGGGGCCTTCATCCTTCGAGACGCTTGCTTCGCAAGCTCCTCAGGATGAGGAGATGAAAGCGGTCATCTCGGGATGAAGAATTCGGACCAGCATCATTGCGAGCCACTTGTCCGCCGAAGCTCAGCGAGCGAAGACGGAAGCGAAGCAATCCAGACTGCATCCGCGGAGATAGTCTGCATCGCTTCGGTCGCTAGACGGCGCGTGGACGCCCTTTGGGACGAGCCCGGCCATGACGAGGGGGCGCAGGAGTTCGGCGGCAGCCAGTTTGCACAAGACTCGAACGCACGAGTTCAGAACAATCCCGACACGCCTTTCCGACCAGATCATGCTCACCAGAAGAGCCCCGGAGCACCGCGCCAATGACAACGCCCGAGACTACGGCGGCCTGCGTCTTCGAGCGCAGCGCGGAGAAATGGGCGGATCGCCCGTTTCTCTGCGTCGGTCCGCTCGCGAGCCGATCCTACCTGCCGCAAGGTTGGGAAATAACCTACGGCGAGGCGGCGAAAGTCGTCGCGGATCTGCGGCAGCGCTACGTGCGCGCCGGCTACGGTTTCGGCCATCGCGTCGCAATCCTGCTCGAGAACAGGCCGGATTTTCATCTGCACTTCCTCGCGCTGAACGGGCTCGGAACGTCGATCGTGCCGCTCAACCCGGACTATCGTCCGGACGAGAGCCGCTACGCGATCGAACATTCCGAAGCCTGCCTGATCGTGGCGCTTCCCGAGTGGGAGAAGGCGATCGCCGAGGTCGCCGCCACCTGCGCCGAGAGGCCCGCGGTGGTCGCCATCGGCGGCGATTTCGCGCCGCCGCCCGCACCGTTCAAGCGGCCGCTTTCCGGGGAGATCGGGCTCAGAAGCGAAGCGAGCCTGCTTTACACGTCGGGCACCACGGGTCGGCCAAAGGGCTGCGTCATTCCCAACGAATATTACCGCAATGTCGGGCGCTTCTATACCGAGATGGGCGGGCTCGCGACGCTGCGCGACGGGGTCGAACGCGTGTTCAATCCGCTGCCCCTGTTTCACATGAACGCCGGCGTCACCAGCTTCATGGGCATGATCCTCAAGGGCGGCTGCTCCATCCTGCCCGACCGCTTCCACCCCACCTCGTGGTGGCGCGAAATCATCGACAGCCGCGCCACGGTCGCGCACTACCTTGGCGTCGTGCCGGCGATGCTGATGAAGGCGCCGCCTTCGCCCGACGATCGCGCGCACGGCCTGAAGTTCTGCGTCGGTGCCGGCGTCGAGCCGGAACTGCACGAACCGTTCGAAAATCGCTTCGGCGTACCGCTGATCGAGCTCTGGGGCATGACGGAGACCGGCGGCGGCTTCATCGCCAGCGAAGAGCCGCGCATGATCCACACCCGCGCCTTCGGGCGGCCGTTGGGGCGCCCCGGCTTCGATCTCGACGTGCGAATCGTCGACCGCGATGATCGCGACGTTCCGGTCGGCCAGCAGGGCGAACTCCTGGTGCGGCGGCACGGAACGGAAGACCCGCGCGCGGGCTTTTTCGTCGAATACCTGAAGAACCCGCAGGCGACGGCGGAAGCCTGGCGCGGCGGCTGGTTTCACACCGGCGACGTCGTGCGGCAGGACGAAACGGGCATGCTGTTCTTCGTCGATCGCAACAAGAACATCATCCGGCGCTCCGGAGAGAACATCGCGGCGGCGGAGGTGGAGGCGACGCTGCTCGGCCACGAGGCGGTCGCGGAAGTCGCGGTGATGGCGGTCGCCGACGAGGTGCGCGAGGAAGAGGTGATGGCGTGCATCGTGCCTCGCGCCGGCTTTGCGTCAGGCGATGCGCTGGCGCTGGGCCTGTTCGACTTCGCCAACGAGAAGCTCGCCTATTACAAGCCACCGGGCTGGATCGTCTTTGTCGACAAGCTGCCGAAGACGAGCACGCAGAAGGTGCAGAAGACGGAGATCTTCGGCAAGAATGTCGATCCGAAGACCTTGCCGCACGCCTTCGATCTTCGCGCCTTCAAGAAGCGCGGCGGCGCGCCGTAGGCAAGTTGGCGCGGGCGAGCCGCAGCTGCGAAGCAGCCAAGCTTGGTGCCCCTGGCCGGAATCGAACCAGCACTCCTTGCGGAACTCGATTTTGAGTCGAGCGCGTCTACCAGTTCCGCCACAGGGGCCTCCGGATGCCCCGAAGCGGGGTGTCGCGAAGCCGGCGGACTATAGCGGGCGATCGTTCCCGGTCAACCCGCGCCAAAGTGAAGCTTGCGCGCCTCGACAGCGGCGCGGCCGGGAGATAGAGCCATGACGGATCATGTTTCGGGAGCCGGGCGTGACGTCCCATACCACCGCCATACCGCTGCCGGCCCGCGCCGCCGAAAATCCGGCGCTTGCCGCCTCGCTCGCCGTTTTCGTCATCGCGCTCGCGGCGATTGGCGGGGCGTGGTTTTTCCAGATCGTGCTGAACATCCTGCCCTGTCCACTGTGCCTCGAGCAGCGCTACGCCTATTACATGGCGATACCAGCCGCGGCCCTCGTTGCGATTGCCGCGGCACGTGGCGCACCGCCCCCACTGTTGCTCGCCGGACTTGCCGTGCTGGCGTTCGCGACCCTCGCCAATGCCGGCCTTGGCACGTATCACGCCGGCGTCGAATGGGGCTTTTGGCAGGGGCCGACCGACTGCACGGGTCCCGGCATTGGTCCCGGCAACGCCGCCGATCTCTTGAAGCAGCTCGACACCGTGAGGGTCATCCGCTGCGACGAGGTGCAGTGGCGTTTCCTCGGCCTCTCGCTCGCCGGCTACAACGTGCTGATCTCGCTGCTCATGGCGGCGATCGCCGCCTGGGGATTTGTCCGGACGGCGCGGCGCTAGAGCGATCAATCATCCACGTCGTCCTGCGGCCGGCCGAACAGGTGGACGATGCCGGGTGTGGCGATCATCACGAACAGGAACCGCGACAGATGATGCGCGCCGACGAAGATCGGATCGATGTGCAGCGTCAGCGCCAGCGCCAGCATGGCGTCCATCGCGCCCGGCGCGAACGCGACCATGACGTCGGACACGTGCACATCGGTGGTGAGCGCGACGATGGCGACGAAGATGGCGGAGATTGCGATCGCAATCGCAAACGAGCCCAGCGCCGCGTTGATGTGGCCGGCCAGCGTCTTCAGCTTCATGCGCGCGAAGCGGCTGCCGATCAGGGCGCCGATGCCGACCAGCGCCGCGCCCCGCACCCAGTCCGGCAGGCCGCCCTCGACCCACCCCGTTCCGTGCAGCACGCTGGAGGCGATCATCGCGCCGAACATCCAGCTCGCGGGAAACCTGATCAGCCGCAGCACCAGGGCCGCCGCGAGCGAGGCGAAGAGCAGCTCGATCAGTTCGAGCGGGGTCGCGATCGTGATGCTCAGCGAGTGCTGCGACGACGGCGACGGCGCGACGCCGGTCAGCGCCAGAACCAAAGGCAGCGCAGCCGTCAGGATGATGACGCGCATGGTCTGCACTACGGCAATGCCGGGCAAATTGGCGCCGCGTTCGACGGCGAGGATGGTGATTTGCGACAGCGCGCCGGGGCTCCCGGCGAGAAACGCGGAGGTGCGATCCCAGCCATGGACGCGCTGCAAGTAGAAGGCCGAGCCAAAGGTCACGCAGAAGGTCGCGAACGCCAGGAGCCCGATCGTCAGTGGATAGGCGCTGACCTGCTGGATCAGATGGCGCGACACCACCGACCCCAGCGACATGCCGAGCAGCACCAGCACGGTCTGGGTGATGATCGGCGGCATGGCAAGCCGGCGGCCGGCCATTGCGGCGATACCGACCGCGATCATCGCGCCGGAGATCAATCCGCCCGGCAGGTTGGTCCAGAGAAACAGCAGTCCGCCGGCGGTGCCGATGACGAGCGTCTCGATCGCGCTTCCGATATCGGCGCGGCTCGGCAGCGAGAACGGCATGGTGGCGAAGATCTGCTTCACGCCGCGTTATGGCAAATCAGCTCACGCCACACAATTGCAGGTCCGACATGCCGCAATGCGTCCGCGAGAGGGTGGGAATCACCGTAGAGAACTCCACCCCGGACAATTGCGGACAAAAACAGCTTCCGGATCGGTGCTTCGCCTTCTCGCCGGTGGCGCCGGCCCTCTCGCTCGAGCTGCGAGGCGATGCAACGTCTGCGTGTAATGCTGAACCCGAGATGAATGGGCCATCGCTTCGCGATCAATATATTTTGGTGCCGCGATCTCTCGCTTCCTTGTCCGAAGCCGCGGTCGCGCTAGAATTAGTTTCTCGTTATGTTCCTCCCAAGGAGACGAAGGATGTCTATTGGTACAAGGTTATTGTGTGCAATCGCAGTGTCGGGCGTTGCCGCGCTGGTGGCAACGGCGCCGGCGCAGGCGCTGAGCACCCAGGAATGCAGTGCGAAATACCAGCAGGCCAAGAAGGACGGCACGCTGGGCGGCCAGAAGTGGAATGACTTCCGCAAGGCGCAATGCGGCGCGGACGCCGCTCCCGCTGCCACCCCTGCTGCCGCGGAATCGAAGGCGGCAGAAGCCAAGCCGAAGAAGGAAGTCGCTCCTGCTGCTGCGCCGGCCGCTGCCGGTAACGCAGTCTTCCCGAGCGCGGTCGATCCGAAATACTCAAAGGAGACCGCCGGCAAGGCCCGACTGCACACCTGCGTCGACCAGTACAATGCCAACAAGGGCAACAACGCCAATGGCGGCATGAAGTGGATCCAGAGGGGCGGCGGCTACTACAGCGAATGCAACAAGCGCCTGAAGGGCTGAGCTTTCAAAGCCGAACCAAGCGACGGGAGTGGCCGGAGCAAACCTCCGGCCACTTTTCATTTGCCGCCGAGCAGCTTGTCCGCCGATTTCGCAACGAGCTGCGCGCGCTTCCGCGGGGAGCGCTCCACGTTCAGGAGGCTCTGGCCGAAGATGAAGCAGTAGAACAGGAAGGCCTGCGCGGGACGGCGGCGAGGTTCTGGTCGCGACCATGGCCGCGACGCTGATGGCGATCGTTGGACGTGATGCGCCGGCCTCCGAACCCGCGGCCGTGCGCGCGCTGCCAAGGAGCGATTGACAAGGCGTCCGCGGCGCTGCTTGCTCTCGGAACGTATTTGTGACCTCGCTGCCGGTTCCGCTTGGCGTGACAGCGCTGGTGCCCTGAGCTCAAATATGGCTCATATGCCGTCAACATGAATCACATCAGGCTTTCGCCGGGGAGGACGCCATGCAAGTGAGGGCTGCGCCTTGATGCTTTCCGCCATGCAGGCAGTCCTCGGAGTGGGGTCGGGGGCATTGGTCGGATTTTCGCTCGGTCTGGTCGGTGGTGGCGGGTCGGTGCTTGCCGTGCCGCTGATGGTCTACGTGGTCGGCGTCCCGCAGCCGCATATAGCCATCGGAACCAGCGCCATTGCGGTTGCGACCAACGCCGCGATCAATCTCTTCAACCATGCGCGCGGCGGGACGGTGAAATGGCCCTGCGCGCTGACGTTCGCCACGGCGGGAATCGCCGGCGCGCTTGTCGGCTCGACCCTTGGCAAGATGCTCGACGGCCACAAGCTGCTCGCGCTGTTTGCGCTGGTGATGCTCGTGATCGCGGCATTGATGCTGAAGACGCGCTCGCGGGTCGGCGTCGAGGACGTGAAGATGAACCGGAACAATTTCCCGGCGATTGCCGGGCTGGGCCTTGCCACCGGCACGCTATCCGGATTCTTCGGCATCGGCGGCGGCTTTTTGATCGTGCCTGCGCTGATGCTGGCGACGGGAATGCCGATCATGAACGCGGTCAGCTCCTCTCTCGTCGCGGTCACGGCTTTCGGGTTGACCACGGCCGCAAGCTATGCCTGGTCCGGGCTCGTGTCCTGGGACCTTGCCGCGGTCTTTATCGCCGGCGGCATTGCGGGCGGGCTGGCCGGCACCGCGGCGGCCCGGCATCTGTCAACGCGCCGCGGCGCGCTGAACACGGTGTTTGCCGCTGTGATTGTCATGGTGGCGCTCTATATGCTGGCGCGTAACATCTTCCTGCCCTGATCCGTATCTACGGGATTGGGCAGAAACGGGATCAAGCATGAAGAAATCTTTTGACGGGCGCCGCTTGCCGGCAAGAAGTCGGCGAGAGGTGCTGGGGCTGGCCGGTGTGGGTGCGGCACTCCTGGCGACAGGAATCGCCATCCCTCCGGCGTACGCCGCCGGCGATGCGGTGCTGACCGAAGCCGCGGTGCTGCGCGATCCCGATGTCCCGGTCGCCGGCAATCCCGACGGCGACATCACCATCGTCGCATGGTCCGACTATCAGTGCCCCTATTGCCGGCAGGTCGAGCCGGAGCTTCGCCAAGTGGTGAAGGATGACGGCAAGATTCGCCTTGCGATGAAGGATTGGCCGATCCTCGGGCCCGTTTCCGTCACGGCGGCGCGAATGGCGATGGCGAGCAAATTCCAGGACAAGTATCTTGCGGCGCATGACGCGATGATGGGCGTCAATTCGCGGCTGACCGAACCGCGCATCAATGAGCTGCTTGCGGGGGCGGGCATCGACATGGATCGGCTCAGGCGCGACGTGGCTGGACGTGCGAGGCAGATCGACGCCATCCTGGCGCGCAACAACGAGCAGGCGACCGCCTTCGGCTTCCAGGGGACGCCGGCCTTCATCGTCGGCCACTTCCGCGTGCCCGGCGTGCTGACCATGGAGCAGTTCAAGCTGGCGATCGCCGACGCGCGCAAGGCTATCAAGCGACCCTGAACAATGTAAAAGGCGCCGTCTGATGACGGCGCCTTTCTCCCATCATTACGTCTGGCCTTATCTCGACGAAATTCTGACCCAGTTTTCATGGGCGCGAGTCTTCAAGTCATCCCAATCGGCCTTCGCCACGTCCCAGTTCACGATGGTGCGGTTGGCATTGGCGACCGGGCCGGTGGCGACAGAAGATGTACGCATGGAATCGTAGATGTAGACGCCGACGGCGAGCAGCAGCGCGCCCAAGATCATTCCCAGAACAGTCTGCATGGCGAGCCTCCGGTGACCGCCGATAACGTGGATGCAGATGGATGGTTCCGCGCCATGGCCGGGCTCTCAACGCCGCTTATGGCCCGTCGTTCAGCCAGCGTAGAATTTCAGCGTTGATCTCGCCCGGATAGCAGTGGCTGAGATCATCGATCTCGCGATACGTCACCCGCGCGCCGGCGGCCGACAGCGCCGCTTGCGTCTGCCGCGCGACCTGTACCGGAAACATCCAGTCGAGCCGGCCGTGGGTGATGAAGATCGGCAGGTCACGCAGGCGATCTGGGTCGGCCATTTCCGCCATCAGCGGGTGAAAAGTCGCTGACACCGGTCCAAGGTGGGTGAAGGGCGAGTTGCTCAGAAGGCCCGTGACGTAGCAGAACGTGCCGCCATCGCTCATTCCGGTCAGCAGCAGCCGCCTTGAATCGACGTTGAAGCGGCTGCGCACGAGGTCGAGAATGCGCGCAAGGTTGGGGGTGTCGTCGTCATTGGCCATCAGCGCCCAGGTCGGTCCCGTCGCGGTCGGGGCCACCAGGATCGCGCCGAAGCTGCGCGCATCGCGCAGCCAGCTCCACAAGAATCCGCGGCCGTTGCCGCTGCCGCCGTGCAGCGCCATTACCAGCGGGAACGCACGGGCGTTCGTATAATATTCCGGCACATATATGGAGAAGCCGCCGCGGCTGCCGCGGTCGTTGTGATCGTGGAAGATGCCGGTGTTCTCGCCGGCGGGCTCCGCAAGCTTTCCCAGCAATTCGCTGTCTTCACGCAGCGCTGGCGCAAGAAAGAAGCTGCTGACTGGCGGGAATTTCGCGGCCAGCGGATACAG
Organism: Bradyrhizobium sp.; assembly: GCF_016213215.1. Taxonomy (GTDB): domain Bacteria; phylum Pseudomonadota; class Alphaproteobacteria; order Rhizobiales; family Xanthobacteraceae; genus Bradyrhizobium. The sequence continues at coordinate 62,736 of NZ_JACRAW010000026.1, forward strand.
CGCCTCCTGTGCCCGCGGCGCATGCCGCAGGGCGCGAAACACCGTCGCCAGATCGCCATTGCCATGCTGGACGGAGCGCAGCCCCGCAAAGGCCGCAAGGGCCTCGTCGCTGGCCGTTTCCAGCGCTGTCCTCACGTGGTCGAACTGCACCGGCCAGCCTGTCAGGCGGACACGAACGCCCCGCAAAACCTCGTCCGGCGCGCCAACCGCTTCCATGACGCGATCGAAATCAGGAGGGTTGAGACCGCGGGCGATGAAGGTGAGCGCCTCGAGCGCGTTAAGCAATGGCGGCAGCACGGCCACGATGTGGTCCACCACTGCCTCGCTCATCGCCCGCTCCTGAATCGTTTGCGTCAATGCAGCGGCGGCGTCTTGAGCAGCCTGCTCCGGTCGGTCGAGGCGACCGTCACATCGAACGTGACGCCCTGGTGATGCACGGTCAGCGGCACGTCGACGCCCGCCGAGCCAAGCGCCCAGAGCTTGCGGTAGAAGCTTGCCAGACCCCGGACCTTCTCGCCTTTGACGGCAAGGATAACGTCGCCGGTCTTCAGCTCGGCGCGCGCCGCCGGTCCCTTGCCCGAGACGCCGATCACGACCACGCGGTTGTCGATCTCGGTCGAGAACATCCCGAGCCACGGCCGGGCCGGCTTGTTGACCCGGCCGAACCGGCGCAAATCATCCATGATCGGCTTGAGCAGATCGATCGGCACGATCATGTTGACATGATCGGAGGAGCTTTCGCGCTCGCGCTCGAGCTGCAGCGATCCGATACCGATCAATTCCCCGTTTGTGTTGATGAGACCGGTGCCGCCCCAGTTCGGATGGGCAGGATTGGTGAAAACGGCCTCGTCAAGGAGGTACTCCCAATATCCGGCAAATTCCTGCTTGGCGACGATCTGGCTCGCGACCGAGCGGGTGCGTCCGCCGGCGCCGCCGACCACGACAGAATCGCCGATCCTGGTCGTGGCTGACGAGCCGAGCGGCACGGGATCAAGGTCGAGCCTGCCCAAGGCCTGAACGAGGCCGAAGCCGGTCATGAAATCGAAGCCAAGCACGTGGCCTTCGATGACGCGGCCATCGGCGCGATGCAGCCACACGGAGTCGGCTTCGGTAATGAGATAGCCGATCGTCAGCACCAGCCCGTCATCGATCACGACGCCGTTGCCGGCGCGCTCGGTCCCGAGTGTCTCGGCACTGAAGGCGTCGGGCGGAATGATGGAATGCAGACCCACGACCGAGGAAAGCACGTGATCGAGGTCGAAGCCGTAGTCACCGGGACGGGGTTGGTGCGCCGGCGGCACCCTCCATTCGGTCAATGCGGACATGGAGTTCTCCTGGCCTGTTGCCCGTCACCCGGCCCGGAGTTCGAGACGAGGCGCGAGCGGATCCTAATCTAGGCTGCCATGCGCCTTCCTGAAAGAGCGTTGTGGTCGCGTGTTCCGCAGAATTGCGAGCGCCAAACGGGAAGCAGGATGACGAAGAGCCAGTGGCGATCCTGAACCGTATCTCTACGGGGCGAGCCGCGATGGCGCCGGAACTGTCAGGTGTTGCCGCAAAAAAGGCGGACGGATCGGGGACGGGGTTCCGAGTTCTGTTAAGCAGGAAAGGCCCTGCGTGACGTATATAGCGAACACGGAACGCGCCACATCCAAGACCGAAACAACCGCGCCTGCGGGCACGCTCGACAGGTTGCGGCGGCTGCATGCCGCCGTGCGCTTTGCGCTGCCGCAACGCCACGCCATTATTGTCATCTCTGTTCTGGTGTTGTCGGCCGCGGCCATCAACGCGTTCGAGCCGTTGGTGCTCAAGTGGGTGTTCGACCAGCTCACCGACATGCAGCAGGCGAGCGCCATCCTCGCCGGCATTCTCCTTCTGCTCGCATTCGCACTGGCGCGAGAGGCGATGGACGGGCTCGCCAGCTGGCTGACCTGGCGAACCCGCATCGGCCTGCAATATGCGCTTCTGGAGGCGACGATCGGCAAGCTGCATCGCATGCCGCTGCGGGTCCAGCGCAGCGAGGGCATCGGCGCCATCATGACGAAGCTCGACCGGAGTATCCAGGGATTCACCAGCGCCGTCACCCTGATCCTGTTCAGCATCATGCCGTCGGTCGTCTTCTTGACAATCGCGATCCTGGTGATGCTGCACCTGGAATGGCGTCTGGCTGTGCTGGTGCTGGTGTTTGCGCCGCTACCGGCCGTGATCGCCGCCCATGCCGGACCCGAGCAGATGCGACGCGAGCGCACCCTGCTCGATCGCTGGGCGCAGATCTATTCGCGCTTCAACGAAGTGCTGTCTGGAATCGTCATCGTCCGCAGCTTTGCGATGGAGGACGCCGAAAAGGCGCGCTTCCTGCGCGACGTTGCGGCGGCAAACAAGGTCGTGATCCGCGGCGTTGCGACCGACGCGGGATATGCCTCGGCGAGCAATCTGGCGGTGGCCCTGGCGCGACTTGGCGGGCTGATGTCGGGTGCCTACTTCGTGCTGCAAGGGGAGATCACGGTCGGTACAGTCATCGCATTCCTGGGCTATATCGGCGGCCTGTTCGGGCCGGTGCAGGGCCTGAGCGGCGTCTACTCGAACCTGCGCAAGGCGCAGGTTTCTCTCGACGAGATCTTCGGCATCCTCAATGTGCAGGAGCATCTGGGCGACTCGCCCGATGCAATCGAAATCACCGAGGTCATCGGCGAGGTGAGTTTCGAGAATGTGTATTTCCAGTACGAGCAGCCGCAGCGTCCCTTGCTCGACGGGGTGACGCTGCATGCCGCGCCCGGCGAAACGATCGCGATCGTCGGACCGAGCGGCTCGGGCAAGACCACGTTGATGGCGCTGTTGATGCGATTCTACGACCCGCTCGAGGGACGGATCATCATCGATGGACGAGACCTGCGAAGCATCAAGCAGAGCTCGCTGCGGCGGAATATCGGTGTCGTGCTGCAGGACCCGCTGTTGTTCAACGACACCATCAAGTCGAACATCGCCTACGGCCGCCCAGAGGCGACGAACCAGGAAATCGAGGCGGCGGCGAAGGCCGCCAACGCGCACGAGTTCATCATGCGCCTGCCGGACGGCTACGATACCAAGGTCGGCGAGCGCGGGGCGCTGCTCTCCGTCGGCGAACGGCAGCGGATCACCATCGCGCGGGCGCTGCTCAAGAATCCGCCGATCCTGATCCTGGACGAGGCCACTTCCGCACTCGATGCCGAATCCGAGGAGGCGGTGCAGACCGCGATCGAACAGCTTGTGATGGAGCGCACCACCTTCGTCATCGCGCATCGGCTTTCGACCGTGGTCAATGCCGACCGCATCATCGTGCTCAAGGAGGGGCGCATCATCGAAAGCGGTCGGCATGCGGAGCTGATGCGGCGCAACGGCTACTACGCCTCGCTCGTGCGCCGTCAGCACCGCGGTCTGATCGAGAATGACGTCGATCCGTCGGCGGTGCCCACCTCGCCGAGTTGAGGAGCGCCGCGCGCGCAGGTCTCATCGAGGAACATAGGACGGCGCGCCGCGTTCTAACCCGCTTGCGTCCGCATTCGGCGCGGGGGGAGTCATGGACGAGGTCCACGACATTTCATGCGATCGGCAAGACGCGCCAACGGCTCCCTCGCGCCTTCGACGCTTTTGCCGTAGTGCGAAGGGTTATTGGGTGGGACGCGGCTCGGGACTGCCATGGCTGCTTACGGTCAGCCTGACGGCCGTCGTACTCGCAAGTCTCGGCATTACTTACGGCCTCAATCTGTGGAACCGGCACTTTTACGATGCGCTCGAGGCCAGGAACGCTTCCGGCGCGCTCCATCAGGCGCTGCTGTTTCCCGTTCTGGTCACGCTGTACCTCATCGTCTGCGTGTTCGCGATGTGGGCCCGGATGACCATGCAGCGGACCTGGCGCGCCTGGCTCAACGATCACATGCTCAAGCGCTGGCTGGCAAACAGCCGGTTCTACAAGCTGGAATTGATCGGCGGCGATCACAATAATCCGGAGCATCGCATCAATGACGATCTGCGCATCGCCACCGAGATGCCGGTCGACTTCGTCTCCGGCTTTGTCACCTCGCTCCTGTCGGCCGCGACCTTCATCGCCGTGCTGTGGCATGTCGGCGGTGCTTTGACGCTCGAAGTGGTGGCGGGGCGCCCGGTCGTGATCCCCGGGTTTCTCGTCGGGGCGGCAATCGTCTATGCGCTGGTTGCCAACGGTTCGATGCTGGCGGTCGCGTTCCGGTTCATTCCGCTGACCGAACAGAAGAACCAGGCTGAAGCCGAGTACCGCTATGCGTTGACGCGAGTGCGGGAAAATGCCGAGAGCATCGCTCTGCTCGGCGGCGCGGTCGCCGAGCAGGAGCATCTCGGAAGGAATTTCGGCGTCGTGGTGGCGCGCTGGCGCGACCTCATGGTGCAGCACATGCGTGCGGTGATCGTCCAGCAAGGCAGCGCGCAGCTTTGCGGCGTCGTGCCGGTCCTGTTGTGCACCCCGCGCTATTTCGACGGCACCATGACGTTGGGGGCGATCATGCAGGTCGCTTCCGCCTTCACCATCGTGCAGGGCGCCTTGAGCTGGTTCATGGAGAATTACACAAGGCTCGCCGACTGGACCGCCTCGGCCCGGCGCGTCGGTGCGCTGATCCTCGCGCTCGACGTGCTGGAGGAGAGCGAAGCCGCGCGCGGAGGCGGTATCGGACGCAAGGAAGAAGGAGGGGCCGCGCTGCAACTCCGCGGGCTCGGCGTGTCCCTTGGCCGCGGCGCGCCGATCGTGCGGCGCGCCAATGCGACGATACGCAGCGGCGAGCGCGTGCTCATCGCCGGCGAATCCGGCGCCGGAAAGAGCTCGCTGGTTCGCGCCATTGCCGGCTGCTGGCCGTGGGGCGAGGGTCAGATCGTGCAGGCACCCGGGCTGCGCATGCTCGTCGTGCCGCAACGCCCTTACGTGCCCTTCGGCAGCCTGCACGAGGCGGTAACCTACCCGTTGCCGCGCAGGCAACTCGGGCGCGAGCAGGCGGCTCGCGCGCTCGCGGATTGCGGTCTCGGTCAATTCGCGGTCCGGCTTGAAGAGGTCGCCCCATGGGACAGGATCCTGTCGGAAGGCGAGAAGCAGCGGCTCGCGATTGCCCGCCTGCTGCTGCATCGGCCCGACATCGTTGCGCTGGACGAGGCGACCTCTGCGCTGCATGTCGAGGGCCAGGCGGAGCTGATGGCGTTGATTGCGCGGGAGCTGCCGGAGGCGACGATCATCAGCGTCGGGCACCGCCCGGAGCTCGAAGCTTTCCACGACCGCAAATTGACCATCGCGCGCAAGCTGGACGGTGCCGCGATCGTCTCGGACACGCCGATCCGGCGCCGGCTGGTCGCCGCCGAGTAGCAGCGTGTTGCGCGATCGGCCATCCGTGATCGCGCGGTGGTGGTCCGCCGCATGGCTGATTTTCCGCGCGACGCTAGGCGAGGTCCGGCAGAACTGATAACCATCGCGCCTTCGTATCGGCTTTCAGGAGCTAAGGACCGGATGGACAACCGCAGTGACATTTGGCGTGGCGTTGATGCGATCAAGGCGCGTTTCATCGACTTGAGCGACAAGGTCTGGGCGACGCCCGAGGTCTGCTACACCGAGGCGCGTTCCTGCGCCGAACATCTGGCCGAGCTGCGCCACCAGGGTTTCCGCATCACCGAGAACGTCGCGGGCATCCCCACCGCGGTCATGGGCGAATGGGGTGAGGGCGGACCCGTCATCGCCTTCCTTGGCGAGTATGACGCGCTCCCCGGCCTCAGCCAGGAAGCCGGCGTGGCGGAGCATCGCCCCATGGAGACGGCCGGTCATGGCCATGGCTGCGGCCATAATCTGCTCGGCTCGGCCGCCCTGCTTGCCGCCACCGCCGTGAAGGACTGGCTCGCCGAGCACAAGGTTTCCGGTCGCGTGCGCTATTTCGGCTGTCCGGCGGAGGAAGGCGGTGCGGCGAAAGCCTTCATGGTGCGGTCCGGCGCTTTCACCGATGCCGACATTGCCATCACCTGGCACCCGCACAGCTTTTGGGAAGTGGCGGTGACTCCCTCGCTGGCGAACACGCGCGCCGATTTCATCTTCACCGGGCGGACTTCGCATGCAGCAGCCTCGCCGCATCTCGGCCGCAGCGCGCTCGACGCGGTTGAGTTGATGAACGTCGGCGTCAACTACATGCGCGAGCATATGCCGAGCGACGCCCGCATCCATTATGCCCTGCTCGACACCGGCGGCATCGCTCCCAACGTGGTGCAGGCCCATGCGCGCGTGCGCTATTCGATCCGCGCCCGCGACCTGCCCGGCATGAACGAGCTGGTGGCGCGCGTCCACAAGATCGCCCAGGGCGCGGCGCTGATGACCGAAACCAGGATGGAAATGCGGGTCATTTCCGCCGTGTCGAACGTTCTGGCCAACACGCCGCTCGAGCAGGCGCTGTATCGAGTGATGGAAGAACTCGGCCCGCCGCCTTTCGACGATGCCGACCGGGATTTTGCCGCGAAGATCCAGGCCACGCTGACCGAGCAGGACATCGCCGCCGTCTATCACGCGATCGGAATGGAGCCGAGCGAGCGGCCGCTGGCCGACTTCCTCGTGCCGCTGGACGCCAAGCGCAACCCCCTGATCGGCTCGACTGACGTCGGCGACGTCAGCTGGGTGGTGCCGACCGTGCAGGTCCACGGGCCCACGGTGGCCATAGGTACCCCATTCCATACCTGGCAGGTGGTGGCGCAGGGCAAGAGCCCCGCCGCCCACAAGGCCATGGTGCAGGTCGCGAAGGCGATGGCGGGGCTGGGCATCAAGGCGCTGACCGAGCCGGAGCTGATCGCCGCCGCCAAGGCGGACCTGAAGAAGCGCACCGCCCGCACACCCTATGTCAGCCCATTGCCGGACGATGTTGCACCGCCTTTGGACATGTCCCTGGCCTGATGCAGGGCCGACCTTGACGAACAAATTTTTCGCAATCCGGGGTGCTCATGAGCACGTTTTTTCGACGGATTGCCGAAGCGGTGTGCGCCGGAGCGTCGGTCTGCCTAAGCGACGACCAAAAGATCGTTCGCATGCATACGGTTGCAGTTGACGTGCGGGTCATTCGGTGCGCCATCTACGCCGGAATTTCCGGCAGGGCCGCTTTCCGGCCTGCCAAAACCACATGAGAACCTGACGAGGGGCGACGATGCTGGACACAGACCTGAAGGACATGATCGACGAAGTGAAGGACGGCCGCATGGATCGCCGCGCCTTCATTCAGCGCATGATCGGTTTTGGCCTCACCGCGCCGATGGCGACGCAGATCCTTGCCATCGGCGGCGTGGCGATGGCCCAGAGCCCGTCATTGTACAAGCCGACCAAACGTGGCGGTGGCGGCGCGCTCAAGCTGCTGTGGTGGCAGGG